>JANXCQ010000030.1 GCA_025060195.1 Gemmatales bacterium
ATGCAAGGCTCCAGTTTCGCCGATGCAGTAACGGTCCTTTTGGGTGCAGGCGATGATACACTCACATTGAATAGCAACGCCTTCTACTCCGGCCCGGGGAACCTGGACTTGTTCCATGGCGGCCCGGGTAACGATAGCCTTATCCTCACGGGCGCTAACCCTGGTCTGGCTGCAGCGGAGGTTGTCGATTTTCCATAGTGCTACGAATTGAAGACTGGCGCACAGGTTCACTTAGTTATGAGCGCTTGCCTGTACATTTCCCTGATGGTTTTTACTGCTTCTGAGCTAAAGAAATAAGTCGCCATCAATACAAGGGCACTACTTGCCAGATGGCTTTTTAATGAATTCAGCGGGGCCAGTAGCGGATTTTGCCCAGGGCGTCGAACACTTCGGCGGTGTACATCTGATATCGGCCATTCGGCGAGCGGCGGAAACGCATCTCGATAAGCAGCGGAGCGGATTCGCCGACCTGGCCGTCGTAGGTTCCCGTGAACGCAATGTTGAGTTGAGCGAGGAATCCAGAGCTGTCGCTTGCTTTCTCGACGACGAGCTTACCCGGTCGGACGCGGGTCACTCGGGGCAAATGTTGGTGGAGCTCACGGGCTAACAGGGCGCGGTCTATAGGCCCGGAGCGGAAATCATCGGCGACATGGTTTAGGATGCCGTCGGCGTGTTGCTGTTGGGCGGCGGCGACGATATCCTGCACCAGGTGCACGACATGTTCGCGGTCGGTAACCACGAGGTAATCCGCCAGCGCCACCAGGCCCATCACTGCGGCCAGGGCCAACACGCCGAGTAAATACACTGCTCGTTGCGTGTATGCCGTCAGTAGCAGCAACAAAATGGCGACGCTGGCAGGGACCCAGTAGGCCCTAGTCGGTTCATCTACGAGCCAGTCCCACATGGTTCACGCTTCGGCTGCGTTCGCTGAGGTTTGGTCGAAATAATTGTGGATCGCTTCCAGGCCGACGATGGGTCGTTGACAAACGCCATTTTCGCATACATAAAGCGTGGGTTGCTGTGCGGCAGTTTTGTCGGCTAGTAAGGAAAAGGGCTGATAGCGGGCTGCGGGGACTTGCGGCTGAATCCAAGCGAGCACACGTCGCGGCGCAAAGCGTTGCCAAATCCTGGGACGTAATTCGGCGCGCTGCGTGTCGTCGAATGGCCCGGCCCAGACCATCTCTTGTACCGGTCCAAGTGCGAAATCCACTGCTCCCAAGAAGTGTCCGAAGGCCGTGGGCATGCGTTCGGCCAGGGGTGTGAGCCAGCGGAAGATCTCCTCGGCATAGCGGAGGAAATCCTGCCGCGCGGTGTAATGCCACAGACGCATCAGCATCCAGGCGGCAGCGCTGTTTCCTGAGGGGGTGGCGTTGTCCTGGGCGTCTTTCTGACGGAAGAGTAAGGGTTCATGGGCGGATTGGGCGTAGTAAAAGGCCCCAGCGTTGTCATCGTGAAACCGTCGGAGCATATCCTCGGCCAGCGCCAGCGCCGTTTCCAGCCAGCGGAGCTCGGCAGTACATTCGTGAAGCGTGATCAGGGCGTCGGCGAAGAGGGCGTAATCGTCGAGAAAGGCGGGGATTTCGGGTGGCCTGTCGGGAAGGCACGCGTGATATAATTCCCCCTTTTGCGAGCGCAGATGGGTCAGAATCCAGTCGGCCGCCTGGCAAGCCTGTTCGAGGTGGCGCGGGTTCCAAAGCACGCCTGCCAGAGCCAGGGCCTGCAGGGTCAGGGCGTTCCACGCGGTGAGGATTTTGTCATCTCGTCCTGGAGGCACGCGTCGTTGCCGGGCCTCGAGCAGTAACTGACGCGCCTGGGCCAAGCGAGCGAGCAAATCATCTTCCGACATACGCAGCAGCCGAGCACACACAGGCAGCGGTTTCGCTTGAGCGAGGATAGTTTTGCCTTCCCAATTGCCGTGTTCGCTAACGTCGTACACATAAGCCACCAGGTCGAATAATTCCGAACCGAGAATGTGCCTCAGTTCCGCCGCAGTCCAGACGTAATACTTTCCTTCCTCGCCTTCGCTATCGGCGTCGAGGCTGCAGTAGAACGCGCCGCCCGGGGCGGTCATCTCACGAGCCAACCAAGCCAGTGTTTCCTCGACTACGCGCCGATAGGCCGATTCGCCCGTCACCAACCAGGCTTCGGCATAAGTGAGGGCGAGCAGGGCGTTGTCGTAGAGCATTTTTTCGAAATGGGGCACGAGCCAACGTTCGTCGGTGCTATAACGATGGAAACCGCCGCCAACATGGTCGTAGATGCCGCCGCGCATCATGCCGTCGAGAGTCAGGCGCACCATGTCGAGGATGGATGTTTCGTGCCAGCGGTGATAGGCCCGTAGCAATGCCCGCAGTTCCATAGCATGGGGAAACTTCGGCGCACCCGCTAAGCCGCCGTAGGAACGGTCGAGGTGATCTTGCCAAACTTCCACAAGCCGACGCAGCAGCGCTTCCGACGGTTCCCCCGGAGGCAGTTGCCAACGCAAACTGCGGCGCAGGTGCTCGGTAATTTCCTGCGCGGAGTTGAGGATGTCAGCGCGGCGTTGTTGCCAAGCTTGGGCCAGGGCGGTGATAATTTCTCGGAATCCCGGTCGGCCCCAGCGACGCTGCGGCGGAAAGTAGGTACCAGCATAGAACGGTTGCAAGTCGGGGGTGAGGAACACCGACATGGGCCAGCCACCGTGTCCTGTCATGGCCACCACTGCTTGCATATAGAGTTGGTCAATATCGGGTCGCTCTTCGCGATCGACCTTGATGTTGATGAAATGCTCGTTGAGAATACGGGCGATGTCGGGGTCCTCGAAACTTTCGCGTTCCATGACGTGGCACCAGTGGCAGGCCGCATAACCGACGCTGAGAAAGATCGGTTTATCTTCGCGGCGCGCCCGCTCTAAGGCTTCAGGACACCAGGGATACCAATCCACGGGATTTTCCGCATGTTGACGTAAATATGGACTGGCCGCCTCGGCTAAGCGGTTTTTTCTAAGTGACATGCTTCCTCCTGCGCTGAGGGGTTAGCAGTGTAGAGCTGCTCAAGTATTACCTGCCGTCTTTTTACTATTTCCTACCGATGCCACCTAGGTAGGCAGCCAGTTTTGACCAGGGAGCTTCGTGAGCCGGGTTGTAGCCCTGCCGATGCTGATTAACAAGCAAAGCGATAATGCAGGATCAGGGATCGCGAATGAATTAATCACCGCCGGCCACTGCGATGGAAAAATCATGGCCCATAGCCAAAGCTGACCATGTCAGCCGCGGTCGGCGCTTTGTAACGGAGCCCGGCATTAGTTCCACAGCAACGTTGTTTCTTACGCAACCAAGTGCCCGATAAGTTATGCTTAACCTCCGCCAAAAAACCTCATTATTGTTATCTTGACCGTCGGGATTTCCGTCTCATTCGCAGCAGCTGAGTTGTTGTCAGCACTGTATTATCGAACTTGACCCCTGTGTCCTGTGTCATGAGCTAGATCCCTAGGCGTAATCTGGGATTCATATGTGACGGTACCGTCTCACGCCGCGTCCAGATGAAGGGTGTAACATCAACAGGCTCCTAAATTTGCCAGTGTTGTTGTTGGTTATCTCGGCTAACCGTTGAGTTGCAACCCAAGATTCTCCAGCTTTGCGTGAGGCCGAGCCATGCAAGATCAGTTTTCGACTAACGGCGGATCTTACGGCTCTGATGCATAAGCTCGACAGCTCTTTACATATTGACTGGTTGCGTCGTATATATGTGAGTTTATAAGGCTGGTTCCAACGAATTCGGACTGCTAATCTAGGTGCTGACTCTCCTAATCGCTTACTGGCTAGTACGCGTTTACATAATTCGCGATATATTTCCCATAACGAATTTTGCGTTAGGGTTTAGTGAACTGTTATATAGTGTCAAGGGAGAGACTAATGTAGGGAGGTCTAATATCAAGTCGAAGTCGGGGCGGGGTTTGCAACCATTTGTGTTTGCCCTATTGCTAGGAGTTAACCATTTGCGACAGCCCTTAAGTGTTCCCGTGGTGCTAGTGTTCGGATTGCGGTTAGGTATAGCGATGAGCCGGGCAACTTAATCCTTCCCCAGGTTAGGTTTATGTGGCAACCTTATCTCCGACAATCGGCTAGGGGATTTATTCCGCGTTTATTTGCGGATCAGGTTGCAGCGGCCAGTGTTACGCTCGAGCAATAGTCCAACAACCCCTAACAGCTAATGTTTAGCTGCGGAGCGGGTTGGTGGGCTTCCTGTCACTCTGGCAAGTGAGCGCGGTTCCTTATCGATTTTGTTAGCGCACCCTATAATTTGGTCTCTAACGACAGACAGGCGAAAGCAGCGGGACACCTAAATTCGTCATGTGTATCAAGCGGAAGATACGGGCGCTAGCGTGAGGTATGTTCGCTAAGCTGTCACAAAGTTGTGGACTATGGCGTTAATGAGGTGAAGACGATTATGGCAAACGTGTTCATGGTAAGTAAAGGAGGGTTTCAACCATGGCTAAAGGTGACCATCTAGTGGTGCCCTATGGGTTGTACACGCATCACGGCATCGACATCGGGGACGGTACCGTAGTGACTCTGAGTAAAGAACGGAACGGTGTTGTGCGCATTCCCTTCAGTGAGTTTAGCGATGGTCGAACTGTATTTGTTCGCGAATACGATAAATGCTATCGGCCGAACACCGTGGTTTCGCGAGCTTTGAGATGCGTGGGGCGGAAAGGTTATCATCTGCTTTACCGCAACTGCGAGCATTTCGCTACCTGGTGCAAGACAGGCCGCTTCGAGAGTCCTCAAGTGCGGACAGTGATGCGGCGTCTGGTGGCCGTCAAGACTAAGCTGACTGTAAAGACAGCAACAAAAGTGTTGGCCAAGAATACCAGTAAGCTGATAGTAAAACAAGCTGCGCGTGTGGCCACGCCCAGTCTGATCGCTGCGGACGTCGTTCAACTAGGTGTGGAAATAGCCGCCTGTAATTCGGGGATCCATCCTAGCCGAGCGGCATTATTGGGCCGCGGAGCAGGGCTGATTACTTCGGTCGGAATCGGTGCAGCCGTGGGAGGGCTACCTGGTGCTATAGTGGCAGGAGCGGTTTGGGCGATCGGTGAACTGTTCGGCGAACTAATCTGCAGCTAGTTCACTAACAACAACGCTATCAGACGCAAAATACCTTAGCCTCCTGAGAGAAAGGAGGACAAAGCCATGCTAGGTGCTATTGCGGGTGATGTTATCGGCTCCGTTCACGAGTGGAGCTGCACTAAGATAAAGAACTTCCCACTCTTCGAGGCCAAGAGCCGCTTTACCGATGACACTGTATTGACAGTGGCAGTCGCCGATCGTTTTCTATCGGGCCGCGATTACGTGGAGCTGTTTCATGAATATTATCATCGTTATCCCCGTGCTGGTTTTGCTGGCTGGTTCCGCGAGTGGGCCAAGAGGCGCTTGCGGGAACCTTATAATAGTTTCGGCAACGGCTCTGCCATGCGGGTTAGCCCCGTGGCCTATGTCTGCGACATACTAGAAGAGGTCTTAGTTCGGGCCCGCGAAAGTGCGGAGGGGACTCATAACTATCGGGAAGGTATCAAGGATGGCTCAAGCCACGGCCGCGGCTATTTTCCTGGCGCGTTCCGGCTGGGGGAAATCAGTATATTAAGGCATATCTCGAGCGCGAATTTTCGTACAATCTGTCGCAGCGGTTGGAGGATATTCGCCCAAAGTATGAGTTTGACGTAACGTGCCAAGGGACAGTGCCGCCCGCTATCATTGCCTTCCTCGAGGCCGAAGATTACGAGCATGCCATTCGCAATGCTATTTCGTTCGGTGACGACGCGGATACGCTGGCTTGCATTACAGGTAGCATTGCCGAATGCCTATTATGGCGGAGTGCCCGAGCACATTGCGTCAGAGACATTAAATCGGTTGGACGAGCGTCTCCGCAAAGTGGTGCACCAGTTTTGAGAAAAGTTCGTCCTTAACCGACTCCGCTGTCCGTAACCCAACGATGAAGTTGCTTATTATAAAACTTCTCACCGGTTTATCCTCATAGTCTTAGTATCTATAGCTCCCTGGTGGGCAACTCAGAGTGTTCTTCACCGGAACCAGATGCCACGATTCACAAATTGATTAGGTTTTATACCCTCTCTGAACAGAATGTACGTTCAGTGTCAGAGCATTCTAAGCACCGGTCAGCATTTGCAGGGCGGACGTGTAAGGTTGTTATCAGCGATAAATAACAGTCTCTAAGCATGGCGAGTCCCTCGATCGCGCAACGTTCTGAGGTGCCGGATTGCATGAGGTCATGTCGGCGGTCAGCCACCGCAGGTATCAGGAAGGTAACTTCGGCGGAGTATCGCGGCATCAGTGCAGACGGTGGGGACTATGTCTCACGAAATGCTGGGATGGTTGGTGTTGGTGGGGTATATTCTGGCTTGGGCCGTACTCATACAAACCCGGCGCTGGAAGACAATTTGGGACATCAGAGAAAGCTCCAATCAGGCGGCCCGTGAGCAAGAGCACAGGGCGACGAAGCCACCGACAGATGTGGCCCCAGACTCCGCTTTTACTCCGCGTGAGATGCAGCGCGGTCGGGAACATGCCGCGACAGAATTACCGTCGGCTGGAGCTCCCGACTCTGCTGCGCTTGAAGGGCAACGTCAACCCAATCACAGTGAGCCGAGACAAGCAACAGTTCGGCCAACGAATCGCTTCTTCGTGGAGTTGTCTGAGTTATGGGTGTCAGTGATTTTTTCCGACGGGACGTTTCGGAGCGTGGCTGGGACGATCTGCAGCGGGTTGAGATCGTCGCCACAGAGCAAGGGCCGTTTTTGCCTGATGTGCTTTTTGTGTTGTACGGTTCCGCGACGAAATGCATTGTGCTTCAAGGGATAGAGGGGGACACGCAGTTATTGGAGCAGTTGCGGCGGCTCCCAGGGTTTCGCAACGAAGCGGTGATCGAAGCCATGTGTTTGTGCGACGAATCGGCAGTTTCTTTGCTGGGAGAGAGCGCCTCCTATGGAGGCGTAAATTGAGGCAAGATGAATCGAGCCTCATGGCGAGAGAATCGCAGAGTACGTCGCCAACATGTCAGGTGGGCGTTTGGCACAGGCGCATTAGCTGGGGGGAGAAAGTACATATTCGCTAGGATCGCCGGTTCGCTTGAGGGGAGCCAGTGTCCGCACGGTGACCTTCCGCTTGTTAGTACGTGGATTATGCAAAGAGGAAACAGTGGGCGAGCGGATAAGGGCAAGTGGAAAGGTTATGGTCAGGATATTCTTGGTTAGGCGGCGTCGGTAGCGGGATGGGTAACAGGTTCCTGGGAAGCTGCGATAGTTGCACTGGGCACCTGGGTATTGGTGTTACTTGTCGTTGCCTCGCCATGGGGTGGGGGAGAACCTCCCGAAGCCGCATCGGTAGGCCAGTCCTGAGTGGGCCAATCTTCAAAGCGCACGGCTACGGGTTTGGACACGCCTGATTCCTGCATGGTGATGCCGTAGAGTGCGTCCACCGCGGTCATGGTTTTCTTGGAGTGGGTGATGAGGATGAATTGCGATTGGTCGGTAAATTCGCGAAGTACGGCGGTGAATCGACCGATGTTCATTTCGTCGAGAGCAGCATCCACTTCGTCGAGGATGCAGAACGGACTGGGCTTGCTGCGGAAAATCGCTAGAAGCAGCGCGACGGCGGCCAGAGTCTTTTCACCGCCACTGAGGAGGGAAATACTCCGCAATTCTTTGCCTGGCGGACGGGCCACGATTTCGATACCGCTTTCTAGAGGGTCATCGGGGTTTTCTAGCACGACGTCCGCTTGGCCGCCGGCGAACAGTTTGCGAAACAGTTCCTGGAAGTGCATGCGGACGGATTCCAACGTGGCTAGGAAGGCGCGTCGGCTCTCCTGGTTGATGCGTTGGAGAATTTCGTCGAGGCTGCGGCGTGCTTCGCGGAGGTCGTCGAGTTGGGTTTGTAGGGTGCGGGCGCGTTCTTCGAGTTGAGCTAGTTCATCGAGCGCTTCCAGGTTGACGTTGCCCAGGCGGGCGATTTTGCGTTTCAGTTCAGCAATTTCCGCTTCCAGAATGGCGCGGTCGGGCGGTGGGTCGGGCGGAGACCATTGGCGGTAAAGTTCCAGTAAATCCAGGTCGTACTCGTCGCGCAGGCGGTGAGCCAGTTCCTGGAGCCGATGTTCCAACTCGCGTTGGTGGAGTTCGTGCGCGTGCACACGTTGCTGCTGCTCCTGATGTTGTTCGCGGTAAGCCTGCAGTTGGGCCTGGAGGTGGTGCCGATGCTGGTGGAGGGCGTGTAAGTGTTGGCGTAAGCTTAGGACCTCCTGTTCGTACCTTTGTTGGCGGTGAGCGGCTTCGGCCCAATCCTGTCCGGCACGAAGTGCGGCCAACTCCGCGGCAGCGATTCGCGACTGGACTTCCTGATAACGCTGGGCAACGTTGCGTGCGGCGAGTCGGCGCTCTTCTAACACTCTACGTGCCTGCTCTAATTGAGTTTCTGCGGCGCGAAGGCGCTCTTCGGCTGAGGTCAGTGTAACCTGAGCTTGCCTCCAGCCTTGCTCACATTCATGCAGTTGCCGTTGTAACTGGGCCACGGAGGTTTCTAATTGGTCGAGGTGGCGATGCCAGTCCTGCAAACGCAGCTCGGCTTGGTGCTGCTGGTGTTGCGCATGGACAATGTCATTCTGAAGCTGGCTCAGTTCCTGTTCAATTTGGGCCAATTCTGTTTGGCCCAGTTGCCATTCTTCGCGGAGTGTGAGTTCGCGTTGACGTTGCTGGTGCAGGCGGGAGCGGAGGTCGGCCCATTGTTCGTTGAGGACGCGCAGTTCGCGTTGGGCTTCCTCGTCGAGCTGTTCCAGACCGTGGAGTTGTTGACGCAGCTCTTCGATTTGGGCCTGGAGTTGGGCGAGTTGAGCGTCGCATTGGGCTAGTTGGATACGCAGTTCTCGCAAGGCGCTCTTACGCGACAACAGGCCCGTGGTGGTGGTATCACCTCGCAGCGTGAGCGAGCCGTCGGCTTCGAGCAGTTGGCCTTGCATGGTCACGAAACGGAAACCTGGCAACCAGGTTCGGAGGCGATAGGCGGCAGCGATGTCGCGGACGACAAGGGTGTCATGTAACAGTTGCTCCGGGAGCGAGGCAAATTCGGGTCGGCTAGCGTGAGCTAAGTTCGCGGCGCAGGCGAGGAGATCGGGATCGTCGGGCAAGCCGTCGGCAGAACACGGGATGTTGACAGGGACTTGGCGTAAAAGTGCTTCGCGGCGTCGTCGCACCTGCTCGGCGTCGAGGAGAGGCACGAAGGTGACGGGACCGGCCAGTGGTTCACCGATCTCTTGGACAAACGCATGCCCGACTTGCGTATCGTGGACGAGAATGGCTTCTGCCTGGGGCCCGAGGGCTAAATCAATCAGGCTGGCGTATTCGGGTGAAACGGTAATGAGATCGGCGATCAGTCCCAGGACCTGGCTTTGGCCGGTGGATGATTGGGTGGCCCATTGCAGCACCTGGCGGACACCTGCCCCAACGCCTTCCCAGGAGCGTTCCCAAGCTTCGAGCACTTCGGCCTGCGCGGCCAGGGCGCTGCGGTGTTCTTTTTGACGGGTCCAGTCCTGTAACAGTTGGTCGAGATGTTGCCGAGTCTGATCGCGGCGTTGCCGTACTTCTTGGCAGGTTTCCTGGGCGGATTGCACTACCGTTTGCAGTTCGCGTTCGGCTAGTTCCAGGTCGCGACTTTCCTGGGCCAATTGTTCCAGGGACTGGGTGGCTTGGTTTTGCCGCTCGAGGATTTTGTCGCGGTGAAGGGCCAAAGTTCGGTGCTGGGTCTGCAGACTGACTAACTCGTTGGCCCAGCGTGCCGCCTCACGCATCAGTTCCATGACTTGCGTTTTATCCTGCTGCAGTTGCTGGCTCTGGGTGGCCAATTCGCATTGGGCTTGGCGTACTTGGTTTTCCCAATGCTGGACTTGGGCGCGGCATTGTGCAACCTCGTGGCGTAGCGCCTGGCAGACGGCCAAATGCTCTTGCCAGACCCGTTCGGCTTCGGCCAGAAGGCAGTCGCCTCGGAGGGACTGGTGAGCCAACTGCAGGCGCTCCTGGAGCAAACTCTCCGCGGTGCGGAGTTCATGCTGCAAAGTGGTGCGGGCCGTCGCCACTCGCTGTCGAGCGGCGGCGACTTGTTCCTCGGCCTGGTGCAGGGTCTGCTGACGTTGGCTCAGTTCTTCTTCGAGGCCCTGCAGTGCCGATTCCGTCTGGGTAATCTGCTCGGCCAGTTGGGATAACCGTTGACGCAGCCGAGCCCCTTCGGTTTGAGCTTCCTGCCATTGGCTGTAAAAAGCGTGGCAATCGATCAGGCTGAGATCGACACGCTTGTTGCGGAGTTGCTCGGACAGTTCACGGTAGCGCTGGGCTTTGCTCGCTTGTTGTCGTATACTGCGGAGTTGGCGCTCGACTTCGGCCTGGATGTCTTGGACACGGGTCAGGTTTTCCTGGACGCGTTCGAGCTTCCGCAGGGCTTCGATTTTCTTCGACTTGAATCGGCTAATGCCGGCTGCTTCCTCGAAGAAAGCCCTTCGTTCCTGGGGACTGGCAGCGAGGAAGAGGTCCACTTTCCCCTGTTCGATGATGCAGTACGAGTTGCCACCCAGTCCGCTGCCGAGAAACAGTTCCTTGATATCGCGAAGGCGTGCTGGTTGGTGGTTGATCAGATATTCGCCGTGGCCATCGCGATAAACGCGCCGGGTGATGGCCACTTCGTCACAATCGAGTGGCAGGAGACGTCGCGAGTTGTCCAGCGTCAGAGTGACTTCGGCCATGCCGAGGCTGCGGCGTGTCGGTGAACCGTGGAAGATGACGTCGGTCATTTCGCCGCCGCGCAGGCTCTTGGCGCTTTGTTCGCCGAGGATCCAGCGGACCGCGTCCACAATGTTGCTCTTTCCGCTGCCGTTCGGCCCGACGATGGCCGTCAGTCCGGGGCCGAATTCCAGCACCGTCTTGTCGGCGAAGCTCTTGAAGCCGATGAGTTCCAGGCGCTTCAACATGTTTCTGTTCGTATAGTAAGCCCAAGTCAGGCATGGATACTTACAGCATCTTACTTGGCATTCGCGCTGAGCAAAGGTCAGTCTGAACAAGGTCCGCTAACGAAGCACAAGCTAGTCCGCGGCATCTGAGTTTCAACTTATATCTATCCATTGGCCGAGCTGATTGCTGATTGTCAGATTCCGACGCTTATTTCGCTACAATTAACGGCGGGAAGTGTGCATTCTCGGAGAGTGCGTACATGTTCTTCAAGCCGCACGAAGTACTGGAGGCGGAGCATTACCTGAAGCAAGGTAATCCGCGCGCTGCAGCCAATGCGTTACTGCGTTCGAAGCGGCCGGATCATAAAGACGTGGTGGCTTGTAAGAACCTGGTGCTTCAGCAGCTGGTGCTGGTAGCGCGGCAGGAATATGCCCAAGGAGCGATCTGGTCGGCTTACGAAGCTGTGGAGTTGGCGCGCCAACTTGCGCCCCTCAATCAGGAGGATGCCGTTTTCGCCGAACAGGTAATCCGCGAAGCACAGTTACGCCGTTCCAAAGAAGAGGCGGTGGAGCATGTGTACCAGCAGGCAAACGCCTGGTTGGGACAGCGGAAATTTGCCGATGTGGTGCGGCTGCTGGAGGATTTTCTCCGAGGGCTGAGTGGTAGTACTCTGCGAATAGCCGAGGCCCGATTATTAGCGCTCGTAGTCCAAGCCCGCATACATATGCAAAACCTGGAGCGTTATCTCGCCGAGGTGGAGCAAGCGTTAGAGCAAGGCGACCTTGTGCGGGCGCACCAGTTATTGGATGGGGAGATACGCAACTTGGTAGCAGAGGACGATTACCGCTACAAGCAGCTGTGCGCACGCGTAGTGGAAGCGTGGTCGTTGGGGGTGTTTCAGCGACTGTTGGAGCGGGCGCGTGCGGCGTTGGCACAACGCGATTTGCCTCGAGCCTTGCTGCACTGGCAGCGCCTCATGGCTTTGGCTCCTGAGCATCCCGAAGTCCAACAACTGACCCGCGAAGTGGTCGAGGCAGAAAAGCAGCTCCGTCACATAGTTCCTTTCCAAGCGGTGCAGCGTCGCGAGCAACGATGGGTCCTGGACGGCAACTACTTAGTGGTTTCGCGCGAGCAAGTCGTGTTCGGAGTACCGCGAGTCGAGGGCATCGACATTCCTCTGTTAGGGCAATTGAGCAGCCGGCATGCAACCTTGTGGCGCGAACGCACCCGGTATTATCTGCGGCCCTGCCTGAATAAACAGCAGCAACTGTGCTGGGTGCAGGTCAATGGAAACCTAGTTCGCGATGTGTGTGAGCTACGTTCGGGCGATCGGCTTGCCTTAGGACGAGACAGCGCATCTGCGCTAACCTTCCAGTTCCTACAACCGGTGGCGGGCAGCGGCACGGCCCTGTTAATGGCGGACGTCGCGAGTGCCAAGCGTATCCCCGTAGCCAACGGCGCCTGTAGCCATATTATTCTCTTAGATGAAGAACTTCAGTTAGCGCCTCAGCCGGTTGGTGCCATTCATTTGCCCCTGAAGAAATTGCCCTGCGGATTGCGTTTCGTGTGGCAGCGCCCCGGACTATTTTGGCAAACCCAAGGAGGACGGGTACTTTTAGACCTCGACGACGCGAGCGAAGGGTGCGACCAAGGAGCCGTCATGGTGCCCATGGAACTGGCCCTCATCGAGGCGACGGACGACGACGAAAGTGAAGGCCAGTGGTTAGGAAAAAAGCTGTTTGGCCAAAACTTGGACATAGCACGAGACAGTATCGTCCGGCTCAAGCTCAGCCCCGCCGACGGTTAGCGGGCGTCGCGATGATGTCAAGCGGCGTAAACTGATACGAAGCTACCAAGCCGTCGGGCGAGCATGGTATAGCTACTGGTGGGTTTTCTCAGCCCTCCGCAGCAGTGGCTGCCGATACTTCAACCCTGGGATAGCACACCATGCACACGAGCAAGGGTACTTTAGGTTCGTGGGTGGTGCAGATCGGGCTTTGGCTGGCAGCGCTTGGTTGCGCGGTCGAATCAGGCCAAGCGTATGGCCAAGACTTGGACAGTCTGGAATTGGTGAAACGGGGCCTGCAGGACCCTGATGCGCAGATCCGAATGGCGGCGCTGGCGTCGTTGCAGCACCAATGGCAAAGTGTGCGGACGGAGCTGCAAGCGGAGCTACGCGGAGGCCGCAAAGAGCAAGTCGAGCTGTTGCTGCAAGCGCAGCGGGCTTTGGCTCAACAAGCGGAGCGCGTCGCTGACTTGGTCTTGGCCGATCCTAATGAACAGGTGCGCTTGCGGGCAATTGAGACTCTCGCGTTGCTGGACTGCGATGTTCGGCAAGCAAAGATTCAAGAAGCGTGGCGTGTGCTACTGGAATCGCCTCAACAAACTTGGGGTGTCGCTGCCGCTCGCGCTTGGGGAATTCGATTTGAATCGCTCCTCGCGGATTTAGTGAATCCCCGAGTAGAAACAGCCCAGTCCTTGCGGTTAGCCCATCGCCTGGCTAATGACTTGGTGACACTGCGGGACTTGTTCCGCTTGGCTCTGAGTCATTCCGAGGTGGCAGTACGCGGGGAGACTTTGCGCGTGCTCCAGGATGTGGTCAGAGGATTGGTCCAACGGCTCAGTGGTTGGCAGGCACAATTGGAGTTACCAGAATTTCGCCCGCTGGGGAAAGAAATATTCCGCGACCTCGTTCAGCTGGTCGAGCACATGCGTCCGTCGCTGCAAGCGTGTCTGGGTTTACCTCATGTACAGGTGCGACAACCAGCTTGCCAACTCTATGAGACGCTTGGCGATCTCGCCCATTTGCTCGAGGAGGAGCTGATGCAGCCGGAGGGCTCCGATTGGGCCAAGCAGATTCGGCAGCAACTGGCCCAAAGTATTCCCGATCTGTTGGCGATAGCTGTGGGCGACCGCGACAGGCAGATTCGGCTCAGCGCGTGGCAGGCCGTCGAGGCCATCGAAGCCCTTTCGTGGCGTACCTGGCCGGCCTTACAACAAGGACTACGCGACGATTATGCTCCCGTACGTTGGTCGGCGGCTCGTTGCATGCAAGCGAGGAAACCCACCCAACTCACTTTAGAACAACGTCGTGCCATGGCTCGCGATTTGGCCCTGCGGTTGATCGAGGAACCGGAGGTCAGTGTGCGTCTAAGGCTAGCGCACTCGCTCAAGAGTTGGAGCAGTGAATTCCTGGCAGCGCGGCACGAAATTGCGCAGGCCTTGGAAAGTTTAGCTAGTCCTTGGCCCGGAGTTGACTTCACACCGTTTCCCCCAGCCCATCGCCAAAGTCGCCGGCAGGTGCGCGACCAAGATGTGCTCTTGGCTCTCCTGACGGCGCTACGCGAATTTGCCGAACAACATCGCCGAGTCGACCAAGAACCCCTGCCGACGGAATGGCTCCAGGGACTAATCTTAGCGCTGGAGGCGGAAAAGCCGGCAGTGCGGGTCGAAGTGTGTCGCATCATTGGTTACTATGGCGCCGCTGCTTATGCAATCCGGCCCAAGTTGTTGCAGCTTTTGAACGACCCTGACCCACAAGTTCGGGGGGCTGCGGCACAGGCAATTTTGCGCGTCACTCCGCCGCCGCAATAACTTTTCCGTCCCGCGAGACTAGCTCACCGCCACGGAAGAATGTTGCCGTAGTTCCTCTACCAAAGAACGCAGGAACGGCTCTGCGTCCGTTACGATTCCCACCGTTTGCATCGAACCACGGTCCATGAGTTTCGTAACCGCCGCGGGATTAATGTCCACACAGGCGACGCGCACCCAAGCGGGCAGAAGATTACCCACGGCCACGGCATGAAGTAATGTCGCGACCATCAGACACATGCCCACGTTCGCTTCGTGAATGTAGTTGCGCATCGCATCCTGCGCTGCTAAGACGTCGGTGATCACTTCCGGCAGCGGCCCGTCGTCGCGAATGCTTCCGGCTAAGACAAAGGGAATCTCATGGCGGATGCATTCATACATGACGCCACTGCGGAGCACGCCCTTTTCCACTGCAGCGCGGATGCCGCCGAGTCGGCGAATGGTATTTATCGCCCGGAGATGATGCTGGTGTCCGCCCTCAGCAGGTAAACCCCGTTCCAGACTCACGCCCAGACTGGTGCCGAATAACGCCTGTTCAATGTCGTGGGCAGCGAAGGCATTGCCCGTAAAGAGGATGTTCAGGAAACCTAAGCGAATCAGCGCGCAAATGTGCTCGACGCCGCCGGTATGCACCACGGCTGGTCCCAGCACGGCGAGAATCTTTTGGCCCGCAGCACGCGTTCGCACCATCTGGGCTGCCACTTCGCGCACGGCCACGTTCTTGGGCTTCTCACTGCTTACCGCGCTGGACATGAACTCGAACAGATGCTGGCGAGGTTCCTGGCCCACGGGGAAGACGCGAATCCCTTCATGGCCGACAACGATCAGATCGCCCCGCCTGACCCGGGCCATAGGAATGGTTCGGGCCCGTCGCGCCGCAGGTTCGACCACAATGCCGCAGTCCATCTCCACCCGTTCGACGTCGATCCATTGCCCGCCCAGGCGCACCTGCGTCCGATAATTGGTGGTACTGTAGAAGTTTTCTGGAAATGCACCGTCCATATCCGCGGGCACGTATTGACAGTCGCGTTGAACGACCGGGGTCGCCCCGTGAGCATGAATGGCGTCGAGAATCTCCCGCAAACGCTCGGCGCTAGGAGCACGCACCTCGATGCGGGCGTAGCTGGGATCTTCCTGACGCTGGCCGATCTGGATTTGCTTCAGAACGTACTGGCCCCCGCGGGTCAGAATCTCATCCAGCACCTTAGGCAGCAATAAAGAATCAATAATGTGGCCCTGCAGTTCCACTTCTTCCAAAAAAGGCCAATCGGCGGCGAGTTCGCCGGTTGGCTCAACCCTACAAGACGCCCCCCGATGAAAGTGCACCATGGCTGCCCCGCGTTCTCTGGATCCTCGGAATCGGCACAGAGTCTCATCACGTATTAATGCTGGGCGGTTACAATGCCAGTAGAGGTCATTGTATGGGAGGCGAAACTATGCGTAGCCGAAGTAGAAAGGCCGCCGCGGTGCCTCATGGTTTTACGTTGGTCGAACTTCTGGTAGTGATTGCGATTATTGGGCTGTTGATGAGCCTCATGATGCCAGCGGTGCAACGTGTTCGTGCTGCGTTTAACCGCGTCAAATGCATGAATAATTTGCGTCAGATAGGCTTAGCTTTAGAAATGTACCGCCAAGATCACGGGATGCGTTATCCAGATGCGGCCCAGATGCCGACCATCGCGCCGCAGCGTCCCACGTTAGCGGATGAACTCTATCCCTATGTCGAGGGCAATGGCATGATTTTCCGCTGCCCCGTGGATCGTCTTCACGACAAGGACACGCCCCAATTTTACCATTACTGGCAGCGGGAACGGGCCAAGAATTATCCAGATATCGGACTGAGCTATGAGTATCCTTCAGAAGTGGCGGGACGAACTCTCGAAGAGCTCGAAGCTCGAAGAAACCGGGGTAGCCACCAGATTATGTTAGCCTACGACTTCGACAACTTCCACGGGCCAGAAGGTACACCCACGAGCCGAGTGATTGTTTATGCCGATGGGCATTGTAAGTAACTGAACAACACATCGATGGGCCGGCCAGTCTGCCTCATCAGGAGCTTGCCATGCGTGAATTTCTGGAGCGAAGCTGGGAGTGGACAAAGGAAAAGGCCTCGGAAATTGCAGAGTTTGTCCGAGAGGAACGCGAAAAAGTGGCCATTATCGCGGTGGTGGTCATTTTACTCCTATTCGCGGGAGGAATGGCCTTCGCTTGGTGGTATAGCAATCGTCCCGATCCGCAATTAGAACGCATGCGTGAACTCCGCGAGCAGATTGACAACGAGCAGGACCCCGAAAAACGCCGTGAATTGATGCGCGAATACTTCCAAGGTATGCGCGAGCTCAATGACGAGCAGCGCACCATTTTGTGGGCCGAAATGGAAGAAAACAACCGCTTCAACGATCGGCTCCGCGAGCTTTTCAGTTTGCCCTACGAAGAGCGCGTCAAGCGCATCGACCAGGAAATTGACCGGATGCTAGAGTGGCGCAAGAAGTTCGAGGAAATGCGGCAACAAGGATTCCGTGGGCCACGGGGTGGTGGACCGGGGGGCGGCGGTCCGCCGGGAGGCGGGGCATTCGGTCCCGGCGGCGGTTTCGGTGGACCTCCTGGAGGGGGAAAACCGCCTCCTGGCGGATTTGGTCGTGGCCCCGGTGGTGGCCCACCCGGCGGTCCTGCCGGCCCCCAGGCCGGGCCCCCGGGTCAGCCAGGACAGCAACGTCGGACGCTATCCAGCGAAGAACGCGACCGCTTGCGTCGGCTTTACCTCGACCATACCTCTCCCGAAATGCGAGCCATGCGGGCCGAATACCGCCGCCTCATGCGGGAACGAATGCAACAACGTGGCATCAACATCGGGGGCCGCGGTTTCGGCGGCCCGGGCTTTGGCGACCCAGGGTTTGGTGGGCCGCGCCGCTAACGTGGTCTCTATAGCTTCCTGGACACGCGTCCCCCGAAGCTTGCCCTACCCCTAACCCCGACGCCTTGGTGTCCCTACCCCCCTCAGAAAAGGCTCACGTGCCCCGCGTGGGCCTTTTCGTTCTTAAGACCAGATAGTACCATGCCAGTCTTAGTAAGCGCTCATACGATTCCCATGGTCGAGGTTTTTTCTAAGGCTGCACTTCAAAGATACACTCGATTTCCACGGCAATGTTGTTCGGTAAGGACGCCATACCGACAGCGCTACGGGCACCAATGCCTGCCTCCTGGCCAAACACTTCCGCCATCAATTCCGAAAAACCGTTGATCACCTTAGGGTGGTCGCGAAAATCGGGCGCCGCGTTCACCATGCCCAAGGTCTTGACCAGACGCTTCACCTTATCCAGCGAGCCCAGAGTATTACGCACCGTGGACAAAATCGCCAATCCAACTTGTCGAGCAGCCTGATAGCCTTGCTCCAGCGTCAAGTCGGCCCCGACCTTACCGCAAATGCCGAGTTTGCCCTCGGGCGTGAGTGGGCCATGGCCCGACACATACAGCAGATTACCCACCAAAATCGCCGGCTTATACACAGCCACGGGTTTCGGCGGCGGGGGCAGCGTCAGATGAAGTTCTTGCAGACGTTTCTCTGGACTCATGTTCGACTCCCGTTTATCCCCAATCTTTTCTGAGCTTCACGACTTGGCTCAGTGTATCAGTTAGGCTAGCTCGTGGACAAATAATCGGGCTACGCCCCGTAACGAGCCTTCTTCCAGGAACATTACTTCGCCCTGGCAGTATTCGGGAAACAATCGCCGAATTACCTCAGCACCGCCGCCCGTCAGAAAAACGCGCCGAAATCCCCCAGCTACTTGCAGAGCGGCCAGTGCACGGTGATGCTGTTGGTGCATGGCGTGCAGCACCGCAGATAGCAAATCCAGTCGATCTGTGCTGAGATGCAAGTGTCGAAAGGCTGCATCGGCTGGCTCGATAGCCAACCGATCGCCGCCTAAGTACGGCGGGTCTAAGACCACGGTTGTCTCACGCTGCCAAGCCTGCGGCAAGGTATGAATGTAAAACTCGTCGGCAGATTGTTCCCGAAAGCATAGCTGGTGCATCCACTCCAGCGCCACTCCGCCGACTGGATTATGGGCCACATGCAGAAACTGGGGTCCCACGCCGAGCATTCGCGTCAAGTGGTCAGGCCCCGGTTGCGGCTGTTCGACCAGCGTGGCCAACACTTGGGTCGTGCCCACCACATGGAGCAAATCGCCCACTTGCATTTGCGCTGCCAACACTGCTGCGCTCGTGTCCGCCACGCCCACCTTGACAGGTAGCCCAGGCGGCAGACCTAACTCTCGCGCTGCCGAGGTCGTCAGTTGGCCCAGCGTGGCACTGCCGTCCATCACTTCGCCCAACCACAGAGTCTCTATGCCCAACTCCGCACACCAACGCTCCGACCAACGCCGATGCCGATAATCAAAAAGCCCCGTGAAACAAGCGTTACCGTAATCGAAGGCGGCTCGGCCCGTCAGATGCAAGCCCAACCAGCCGTTCACGTGGACGAATCGCCTGGTTTGCCCACGCAACTCAGGCTGTTGCTGCAATAAATAACTACAGGCCACTCCCGACAGACCCCCGGGTAAAGGCTTATTACCCGTCTCACGGAGAAATGCCTCTCCGTAAGTTTCCCAAATTCGTTTCGCCAGCGGTCGCGACCGCCGATCCAAATGAGTCACGATGGGAGTCAAAGGTTGATCCCTCTTATCGAGTAACAACCATCCCGGGGTCAAGCAACACATGCCCAGTCCGTCAACGTTCGCTTGGCCCACCAAGGCGTGCGTTGCCCGCAGCAGGGCTGACCAGACCTCGGCCGGATCCAAAGTGGCTGATTCGCCCATTTGCCGCAACACCAACGGCTGGCGTACTACAGGACTGACAGGTTGGCCCCGTATTACGTCCAACACTGCTGCCTTCACCGCCGACGTGCCAATATCCCATGCCAAAATCTGCATGCTTTTATTTTCCCCAGATACAATCTGCCGGCCATAGCTACTGTCCGCCACGAAATAATACCCCAGCGTTCAAGATGTTTAGCCGACTAAGCAAAATTCTTGATAATAACGGGGCCATCTTAGGCGAAATAATCTCGCAACGATAACGACTTTCAGCTGCCCCGTCGCCGCCACGTTTTCATCTGCAAAATGTCCAGTCGCGCCTAGCTGATCACAAAAGGTCCCGGAAGAGTGCACTTATTCTCAGCGAAGCCAGTGCCAACCCGCTTACCCCATTGCCGCGAGATAACCAACTGATACCAAGCGTTAGCTAACCTGTAAACAAAAGCATGGTTGCCACACGGAGGCTACCACGCGCGAGATGGGACTAATTTCTTGAACAAGTGCGAGTGCGATTATTTTGTCAGCTAATCACGTGAATAGTTGTCAAATAATATAGTGCCCTTCGCCGCACTTCGCAGGGCAGGCATAATGAACACACAGGCGATAATAAACCCAGGAGCAGGTTACGGCAAGGACACCACCTCGCCGCCGGCGCGAGTGGCCAAAGCACGCCAAGTTGTCAGATCTACGCTGTTTCGGATAAAGCGCATGCTGCAATCGCCCATCAGCACGTTGACGCCCCCAGTATGGCGACTGCGGGCAGCCTTCCAAGCGGGATTCGAGTGCCGTAAGCAGTCGAACTCGGGAGTATTGGGTGGGAACCAGTGGTTGTACAAAGCCGTCGGATAAGCGCCGTCGGCCCAGGTGGACTGCCGATTGGTGCGGAACAACGTTGCGGATTGACATCCGGCCACGCTCAGAGTTTGGGAGACGCCCAGGCTAATATAGGTTACCCTCGGATCAGCCTGGCTGCGGTCGGTGATATCAGGGCCTCCACTACCTAACAGCGTTTCTGACATCAAAACCGTGTTGCTCGTACCGTCGAAGATATCGCTGATGCGCACCGCGGAATTCGCGTAAAAGACGCCGTCAGGCGGCGCCCAGTTCCCACCAGTAGGCGCGGCTACTGGATCTCCTGGGTCGATCGCTTGACCGCCGTTGACTCCACTACCAACACATGCCACATAATTGGCCGCGCCGCGATCAGGTAGCACCTGCTTATACATGTCGCTCGGACATAAAAAGATCGGCACAACCAGCGCGACCGTCGCTCGGTTTTGAGGGAAAATGCTATAAGGCGGATTTTGATTCGGCCCGCCAAATAAGGGAACATTGAGGTCTAACGCATTATAGACATTGGTTTGTTCCAAATAAGGCGTCAGTAAGGCTAACGTGGACCAGCGATAGTGCCCGGCTGGCACCGCAGGATCGGGAGGCCAAGGGCGAACCCAATAGGCGGACGGAAACGCTCCCATGGACTGCTCGTGGTTATGCAAAGCAATCCCTAACTGCCGGAGATGATTCTGACACCGCATGCGATTGGCCGCTTCACGCACCCGTTGTACGGCGGGCAGCAGCAACGCCATCAATAGCCCGATAATGGCGATGACCACCAGCAATTCGATGAGCGTGAAGGCGCGTTTACGCAGCATGGAGGGCCTCCTTGTTGAAATGGGGGGGTTAGACAGGGAATCAGGGACGCACTTCCAACGTTAGCGTGGCCGTGTAAGTTTCGTAATCCACTGAGGAGCGTTCGGACTCTGGGGTAGGTCGGCGATGCCGCACGCGCATCACCCAGGTCCCGGGCTGATGCACAGGCACCTTCACCGTACCTTCCCGATCGGTCTCTCGGGCAAAGCACCAAGCCCCTTGGGGACGGTAGCCCACGTAAGTAGCCGTCAAGATTTCACCCGCCAAGGGTTTTCCGTGTAACAGGACCTGCACAGGCAGTGGTTGGCCTGCTTTCCATTGGCTCGGGGGATCCAGCGGCACGATTTCCAATGCCTGGCCACAAGGGGGAGGCGCCTGGGTTGGTTGCCCGACCACAACCACGGCCTTGGCGAATTGATGGCTGCGTATGGCATAGTCAATCTTTCCTTCGGTTACTTCCTTCTTACCTCCGCGCCGCATGACCCGCCGTCCAGTAGCGTCGTAAACATAGGTGAACACGCCTGATTTCCGCGCTGCCACAACCTGGTAGATTCCACTTTGTTCGCAAGCCAGTTCTGCCTCTTGAAACGACAAATCCCGCACAGGCAAAGCAGTGCGCTTTCCATCCGGTGCGATGGACTCATACGAGGCCAGACTTTCGCCAGCCACCAACTCGTCAGTCGGCAACGCGTGCCCCCACGACAGATAAACCACCGTGCGCCCCGGCTGGTCGAGAATCATTTGACTGGCAAACACCTTCAGCTCGTGGCCCACCGTGGTCTGGCTCACTGCTAGAACCGCTACCAGTGCCACCATGGCTAAGACTAGTTTCATCCAATTTCGCATGGCTCTACCTCCCAGGGTTGCTCAGGTCACTCTGTGGCCAGAGTATTACCGACAGGATTTTTTGTAATACTAACAGCCAACAGCATCGGCAACAGACTCAGGTGAATTTTCGCGGAAGGAGATAATCTGCGTTTAAGTAGCCAGGGACTTTCGCCGCGCGATTTAGTGCGGCAACACTGCGCGGGCACGAACCAAGTACTGCAAACCACTGAGCACAGTAACGAGCACCGTGGCGTACACCAGCCCGTCACGAGTCCACTCCAACCCGCCTCGTATGGGCGTGAACCAAGGCGGGGCGCTGGAGGCCATAGCCAAGTATCCGACGATCGCCAGCAAGGCCACCATTTGCAGCACCATTTTTAACTTCCCGAAAAGAGCAGCACCGAACGGCATACCAGCTTGCTCAACCACGCCGCGCAGACTGGTGATGAGCAACTCGCGGATGGTAATGACTGCCACCATCCAAGGCGCGACTCCCGAATTTACATGAGCTAACAGGAAAATTAAACTGCCACAGACTAACACCTTGTCCGCCAACGGATCGAGGTTTCGCCCCAGCGCTGTTACCGTCTTCGTATATCGCGCCAGCCAGCCGTCGAGCCAGTCACTGACCGCCGCTATCAGGAGCAGAACCAACGCTGTCCACCACCACGCGCCCGCGAGACACACAAACAGCGGCACACACACCACGAATCGCAACCCGGTCAACACATTAGCCCACGTCCACCAGGATACAGCGGCCTTCTGCGACGACGTGCTGCTTACAGTGATCGCCATAGCAGCATCATTGTATGATGCGGACCGTTTCCATTACGCCGAGTGGCTGAGCAATTCCCCAACCAGATCGTAGCCATCCGCTTCCACGATGCGCACGCGCACCAAGTCGCCCGCCCGAATCCGCTGCGCGCGGAACCGTACCAGGGCATCAATCTCTGGAGCGTCGGCATAACTCCGAGCAAGCCAGATTTCACGATCTTGAGGATCACGCCCGTCCACGAGAACTTCCCGGATTTGCCCCATTTGACGTTTCGCCCAAGCAAACGCCACTTCTTGCTGGATCCGCATCAGTCGATCCCGCCGTGATTCTTTGACCTCCTCCGGCAGATGTCCGTCGAGTCGGGCTGCAGGAGTATCGGGTTCCAGCGAGTAAGTAAAAACGCCTAATCGTTGGAAATGTCCTTGCGCAACAAAGTCACACAGTTCCTCGAACTCTTCCTCGGTCTCCCCAGGGAACCCGACAATCATCGTCGTCCGCAACACCAAATCGGGCAAGGCTTGTCGCAATCGCGCCACTAGCGCTTCGATCTCCGCGCGGGTAACTCGTCGCTGCATCCGACGTAACACGCGATCGTTGATATGCTGTAAAGGTATGTCCAAATAATGCAAAATCTTCGGGCTGGCGGCAATCGTGGCCAGCAACTCGTCGGTAATGTACATCGGGTAAAGATACAGTAAGCGAATCCAGCGTAGTCCCTCGATGGCTTCGAGTTGTCGCAGGAGCTCGGCCAACATGGGCCGACCATGCGTGTCCAGGCCGTAATACGTCAAATCCTGGGCCACCAGATTCAATTCCACGACTCCGTCGCTAACCAGTTCTTCCGCTTCGGCTAAAACCTGCTCCAAAGGCTTACTCACATGCTTGCCCCGCATCTTAGGAATCGCACAAAACGTGCACAGTCGATCGCAACCTTCGGAAATTTTCAGGTAAGCGTAGTGTCTCGGCGTGATGCGTAACCGTGCCTGATCCGAAAAAGGCCGCACGGGTGCTGGACGAAAAATCGCTCGCTGCTCCCATACAGCTTGCTCCCGCTTCTGCCACAGACTCTCATCCAACGTCGGCAACGAATGACGGCCCGAGCGTGGTGCTTTTTTGTTTTTGCGAAGATCCCCCGCTGGCGTTCGAGCACGGGCATGTTGCCACACCCCGGTACACAGCGCTGCAATCTCTTCCCGAGCAAACACTCCTAGCAATGCGTCAATGCCCGGCACCTCCTCGAGTAACCGTTCACGCCAACGCTCAGCTAAACATCCCGCTACGATCACGGCGCGCACTCGACCGCGTTCTTTCAACTCCACCATTTCGCGGATCACCGCTAACGATTCCTGCCGGGCGGCTTCAATGAACCCGCAGGTGTTGACAATCACAATGTCCGCATCTTCGGGATAAGGCGTCAAGGCAAAACCGTCCTGGGCTAACAGCCCGAGCATTCGCTCGGAATCCACCGTGTTCTTAGCGCAACCTAAACTAACAAAGGCAAAAGACGCCTTCGGCTCGTCGCAGTTTCTCGAGGTTCGATGCGCGGACAAGCGTTTTCTCCTCTTAGACTAAAGTAACGTCCGAGCTTCATTCGCATCAGCATGATACACCACCTTGACACACTGAGACAAGACCCGCAACACGGGGACGAGCTAACTTGATAATTACCGCTACCATCTCGCTTCCGAAGCTGGCTTGAGCCAATCACGCAACTCTAAACAGACCAGCGGCAAAGCCGACGCGGGGCAGCTTCCCATAGCCAGATGCAAGCGCAACGTCTGAGGTTCGAAAATCATCGTTTGCAACGTCACCGCACCTAGGTTCGCTCGATGCAGCGCCCGGTGTACTTCTTGGACGCCTACAGCAGTTTCTTCCCGTAAGCGAAGGAGTTCCGCCAAACGCTCACGGCTGCGATACCAGTTTTTTCCATCCTTCACCTGGAGCGGTTCACTGAGAAACATGTTCGTACACGCGCAAAGGCCCCTTTCTAAACCACGATAACAGATTTGTTGCGGTGAGACCTCGAATATTCCCCCGGTTTTGGTATCACACACCGCCAAGTTGAAATAACACGTCCGCGGCATCTGGCTCAAGAGTCGCCGCGCCTCCGTCACGTCTCGACACTCCTCCAGGAGCCGACGCACACAGATTGCATAAGGTACGCCCTGCGGATTGAAGGCAGGCGACCCGTCTCCGGTTTCATAGACCTCTAACATCGCAATACACAACCCATGCTCGTTCACGCCAGACAATACCCCGATCATGCCGGGGAAGCCTACCGCCGCAAAGGCATACCTGTTATTGGGCCTGTAAATAAGGACTAAGCCATATTGATGCAGGTACCCCAGGGTGGGAAAATCCAGATTACGGCCCATTAGTAAGGTACTAGAGTTTCGGCCATCTTTGCTATGCGATGGCGATTCCACTATGACCGCCGAACAATGCACGATGCGTTTGATGTCGAATAAGGTATTGCCTGCTAGTAAACCCTCGTGCCAATGCTCAGGCACATGTTTTTTTAGAGCCTCATACTCGCGCTTATAACGTTCGGGAAAATTATTTATCAGACGTTCGCCCGCAGCGAGCACTTCCTGCCACGCCTGCATTTGCCAATCTTGAGGAATAAAACGCGGCATTACCCCAAAAAATAATTCTCGTGGATATTGACGCAATCGCTCTGCGGGTAGCACACCTAAGCGGGCTACAGCCTGTCCGATCTGTTCCGGTTCGCCCCATACCTCTAATATCGGCACCGACTTAACATATCGGAGACGGCCGAACCTATGTGCGCCTTCGGGATACCTAAACGACGCTTCGCCCACATGTACCACAAGCCACGTGGCAAGCACCCCAGCAACAAGGCCGAACAATCCTATCCAAGATATCCAGCGACGCATGCTCATTTCCCCTAAGACAAAGTACCTAGTTTAGTGAGTTTGATACTTAGTTCACGATTCCGTTAAGTCTCAATTGTAAGCTCGACTTAGAAGATATTAGACTCCTCTCCGCTTAGTTACGCTACCCACTTATATTTTTCATTATCCAGGAGAAACCTCCAATTTATGCCTACCAAGAAGCCGCCACAGATAATACACCGGGATGCCCGATAAAACGATGAATAGCCCAGGCCAGGTATAGTTAGGACGCACGATAAGTAAGTCTAACATAATCAAGGTGCAGCACGCTATATAAAAGATAGGCACGCCTGGGTAGCCCCAAACGCGAAACGGAGGCTCGGCAGAATGCTTCCGGCGAATGATAAACAGCCCTGCCACTGTCGTCGCATAGAACAGTAACACGGCAAAAATGACGAAATCGAGCAATTCACTATAGGTGCCGGAAAAAACTAATATGGAGGCCCAGATACCTTGCAAAATAAGCCCCGCGGCAGGCACGCCACGTTGATTCAGTCGGCCCGCGACGGCAAAGAATAAACCGTCTTGCGCCATGGCATAATAGAGACGTGCCCCCATCAAGGTCATGCCGTTGACGCAGCCGAAGGTCGAGATCATCACCGCAAGGGCCATGAACGACACGCCGAACCGTGGGGAGACTTGCTCTAACACGGCCGTGCCCACGCGATCGTCTAACACCCGCGCGATGCCCCGTTCTAGAGTATTTGCCTGTCGCCAACGTTGTTCTAGCTCGCGTTGTAACACTTGGGCCTCGGCAGTTCGCCCCTCGGCAGTCAGTTCACTGATACGCTGTTGAGTGGTGCGAATATAGTTTTCTAAGTTCGGATCAGCACGCACGGGCAACGCGACTAAATAAACAATGTTAGTCAGTATATAGATGACCATGACGAAACCGACACCAGTAAGCAAACTGCGCGGCAAGTTGCGCTGGGGGTCTTGAACTTCAAGAGCGGTGAATGTGATGTTGTTCCAAGCATCGGCCGCGAATAAGGCACCGACCATGGCGCCGATTACCACCATGAGCGCCGCTAAGGTGGGCCAAGGTACTAGCTGCGATACCTCCTGATAGCGGGGCGTATCAAATACGCCCGACCAGAGATCATGCAGATTCGCCTCCAGCGCATAAGGGTGAACGGCCATCAGAAGTCCAGCGACAATAAGCAGCACTAATGCCGCTACCTTAGAGATCGTGAAGATATTCTGTACCCATTTCCCTTCGCGGACTCCTAAGCAATTAATGGCGGTAAGCGTGGCAATGACACACACGGCCACCAGGTGTCCGGCAGTAATCGAGTACCGTTGTTTTTGCCAGATTACCCAAGGTTCATCCCGCCAGGGAAGGGGAAGAGCTATACGACGGTTGAAATCGGGCCAGTCGAGCAACGTATAAGCGCCGGCATCGGGGTCGATTCCTAACGCGGGCACTAAGACTCCTAAGAATTTAGCAAAAGCGACGGCCACCGCAGCTATCGAACCAGTCTGGATCACTAAAAAACAAGTCCATCCGTAAAGAAATGCACTAAGTGGATTCCAGGCTTCGCGTAGGTAAACATATTGACCTCCTGCCCAGGGGAGCCGAGCCGACAGTTCTGCATAACAAGCTGCCCCCAATAGCGTCATCATGGCTGTCAATAACCAGACGACCAACAGCCACCCCGCTGAGCCAACGTCGCGAGCGATGTCTGCGGATACGATAAAGATTCCCGATCCTATCATCGTGCCGACCACTAACAAGGTCGCGTCGAACCAGCTGAGTTGTCGGCGAAAACCTGTCTCGACGTGAGGCGTGGTCATGTTCATAATGATTTGGGCGCTATTAGTCGCATGGTCAGATAGAAATG
This sequence comes from Gemmatales bacterium, assembly GCA_025060195.1. Taxonomy (GTDB): domain Bacteria; phylum Planctomycetota; class Planctomycetia; order Gemmatales; family HRBIN36; genus HRBIN36. The sequence goes on from JANXCQ010000030.1 coordinate 27,396, forward strand.
CTTAGGTGATTAGAGCCTTCGTCGGCCTATCCATTATATATAAGGTTCTTCTTAGGGTTTCGACTTCGGCAGTTCGGCGAGGAGGATATTGCGAAAACTTAGATGGGTCATCGGGTCGTGTCCTTGGAGACTGATCGGTCCCGGCGTGAGCTTAGCGCCTTGCCGGGCTGAGTTAGCAGGCGGACGCGTATCGGTGTAATCCACGGTTTGAAATCCATTGACCCAGATGGCAATATGCGCTCCCTGAGCGACGACGGTCATGGTAAACCACTCATGATCATCGGCGACGACCCGGCGTGCGGGTTGACGACCATAGAGTCCCCCAGTGCCGAAATCGACCGGCTTACTGCGATCTTCCCCCTGCCACTCATTGCGAATTTGCGATTCATAACCGCTCCAGAACTCTCCCGGCACGCAGCGGAAAAACACGCCACTGTTGAGATGCTTGCCGTGGGAATAAATCTCCAACTGCAGGACGAAGTCATCCCACTGTCGTTCAGTTTGAATATCGCCTGGTCCGTTCTGGATAATCAGTTCGCCCTTTTCGCTAACGGTAAATTTCGACTTTTTCCCAGGGATTTCCTTCCAGCCTTCGAGGTCTTTGCCGTTGAAGATCGGCTTGAGTCCCGTGGGTCGAAGCTTGAGACTGTGCAACACAATTTGGTGATTGTCGGCTACGGATAAGCTGATGAGAGAGGTGCCGGGTTGGTCGGGAGCTGCCAGCGCGCCAGTGCGTTGTTGCATTTTCGGATCGGTCACCTGCCAGGCGATGGGTTTCCCGCCTTTGATGGTTATTCGTAAGGTGTAAGTACCGTCGAGGACCCCATCGGTAGCTAGAGGAATGCCGACTTGGCCCACATGTAGTTGTCCGCTCGTGCCCACGAGTTGGTACTGAGCCGAAAGTTCGGCATCGGCCCACGAGGTCGTGGAAGTAATGCGGGAAGCCTTATTACCGCCGATGATGAGCCGCCCGCCATTGACGGCCACGTCGCCCTCAGTTTTCCAGCCGAAAGTACTCTCCCCGTCGAAAAGTAACAGCCAGCCCGAGTGGATCTCCTGCCGGCTCAAGCGTTTGGCGACATTGGGATCAATGCTCCAGGCCAGGGTCAGGCTGCATAAGCAAGTTGTCCAAGTCAACCAGGTGCGACAGCGCATAAGTGGTCTCCTTTTTCCTGTCAAATGAGGAACTTGATGGCGATGGACGGTTGGTTGCGTAGGCAGTTTACACAGATTCTCGCCAGGTGCCAACGGGAAAGTTTAGAACTGCCGGGAACAATGTAACGTCTAAGCAGACGTCAGCACGCGGGGCAGTAAAATATCCGCCATACGAATTCCCCAGCTGGGCCATGACCTGTCTCAGCACCGCCTACCAACAAAGGTAATTACGCCATCAGAAGGAGCCCGCCGATGCATTGCCCCCCGAGATCGTGTGCGTCCTCCGGCATAGTGTCTTACAGTTCCGTTGGGTACAAGTGGTGGCGTTGGTGGCGGAAGGGGTGCGCAGCGGCCGTGGTGGTCGGCTTGATCCTGAACGTGGCCGTTGGGGTAGGCCCGCGTGGCGGTGTTCCGTCGGAGCCGTCCGATCCGTTGTCGGCGATTGTTTTCGTAGGAGGGCCGATTTTCGACGAGAAAACGGATATCAGCGATGGCTATCTCGGCAGTTACCACTGGCGGGATGGCTACCTCTACGCCCGCGCCGCGACGTATCACCGTCAGGAGCGCACTACGGGGCCCATGCGGTTAGGAAAGAACCTTTACTTATTGAGTCCAGCGCGTCCCGATGGGCAGTTGCGTCAGCTTACCTTTTTGCGGGGTAATGGTGCCGTGTATAAGCCCGAGCCGTCTTACGATGGCCGAAAGGTTTTGTTCAGCATGCGGCGGGACGGAGAAGATTGGTTCCATTTATACGAACTGGATTTAGATAGCGGCGAGCTGCGGCAATTGACCGATGGCCCGTTCAACGACTTTGCGGGCGTGTACTTACCTGATGGACGCATTGTTTTCGTTTCCGACCGCACAGGTTTCTTGGAAGAGTACCATGAGGAACGGACGGAGTGCTTGTTTGTGATGAATGCCGATGGCACGGGGATTCATCAGATTACCTTCAACCCGGGGACTTATTTTGAGCCGGCCGTCTTACGCGACGGGCGCATCATTTGCGCCTTTTGGGATGCGTTTCATATCAATGTCCCGCCGTTGGACAAACATGAAACGGTGTTGGTCACGGTCAATCCCGATGGGACGGAGGAGCGGCATTATTTCGGAGCTGGGCAGTATCGTTACTTTCAACGGGAGCGTCATAGTGGCGTATCGTTCACTACGCCGCGGGAAATGCCCGATGGTCGGATTCTCGTGCAATGCGAGTTGGGGCCAGCCGTGATAGACATCCGTTTTGGTCAGCATCCCCGCGATGCCTTAACACCAATTTTCCCGGGAGTCACCTCGCTGCAGATTGGCGGTACTACTCATCGGGTTCACCTTTCGCCTTTGGGCACGCGTAGCACCGCCTATCCGCTGCCCGATGGCCGAATCCTTTACTCAGCAACAAAACCCGGGGCTCGCGATAGTGCGATTTACATCACTGACCTGAAGACACGCGAGGAGAAATTGGTCTATAACATTCCGAATTACGCGGAGTTTGATCCGGTGCCTGTGTACTGGCCACGCAACCCACCTCGTCGGTTACCGCAGCAGATCGAGCGCCCGGATGTTTATGCGTCGGGCTTAGCCCTGTTGGAAGAGTCGCCGCTGCCCGGAAATCGTCCTTCGCCGGGTTGGGCCCGTTTCGTCGTGGTGGCCGGACGCGATGCTGATTTCCCTGAACGTTCCGCAGGCCTCACACGCGGGCGATACTTGCGCATCGTCGAAGCCGAGTACACTGCGGTAACTTCGAGCAGTCATACCAACCTGGAGACACGTCTCTTGGGCGTGGTGCCGCTCTACGATGATGGTTCAGCTTACTTCGAGGTCCCCGCGGACACGCCGTTTTTCCTGGACGTGCTCGACGCAGCCGGTCAGCGAGTGCTACATGCCTGGCCGTTGGTCAACACCGCCACGGAGCGGGGGCGTCCTGTGAGCCTGACGCAGATCGGATACATGACTGCTCGCAGCGGCGAGACACGTTCGTGTTACGGCTGCCATGCCCCGCAACAGCTGGCCGTGCCCAATTCCCCCCTGGAAGCCCTGCGGTATCCGCCGACGCGCGTTTCGCGCCACGTGACTGACTTACAGTACCGCCGAAATGAGCCGGATTTCTATCGCCGACAGGCCATTGTCGGAGCCGGTTTTGGCGACGAGTATCGCCGATGGTTGGCTAGCCGCGATGCCTGGGTACGGGCCCGCGGTTGCGAAATGCTGGCTCTGCTGGAAGACGAGGCGAGACCTGCGTTGTCGAGAATCGTCGAATTGACTAGCGACCCGCAGGTAGAAGTTCGGCGGGCTGCTACCTGGGCATTATGCACCTTAGCCCGTTCTGAACATGTGCCGAAGATTCGGGAATTAGCCGAACGAGATCCCGACGAACTGGTGCGTTTCCATGCGCGTTCCATCCTGCAGATTTTCGAAAGTTCCGAGGACGCGGAGTTGGAAATGGAAGCGCTAGGTCGGCAGAGCGAGAAAACCGAAGAAGCGATGAGGCGCGTCCGCGCCGCGCTGGCGCAGAAGGTTCCCCCCTTGGCAGCCCTTCGCGCTGCAGGTCGCTTACGGGATCGCGAGGCTGTGCCGTTGTTAGTCCCATGGTTGAGTCGCCCTGACATGGAACCTTACGCGAAGGAGGCAGCCCGTGCATTAGGCCGGATTGCCACACCCGAGGCAGTGGCGGCACTGTCGCAGGCTCTACGGGCACAGGTGCCGAATAAACAAGTTTTCAACCAGCGCTATTTTCAGCATGGTCCACGACCGGAGGAATGGGCCTTAGTGGAAGGACTGATTCTGGCGCAGGCGCGCCCGGAATTGCAGGACGTGCCTGTGCTGATCGCGATGTTACCTAACGCATTTATGGAGAAGCCCCGGTTTGAGGATCGTCTGCGAAGTTCAAGTGCACGAGCCATCTGGCCTCGGATTTTACTGGAACGAGGCGGGTCGCGTGCAACTATCGTACATCTACTTTGCGAGGTGCTGCGGCACAATCAGCCGGCAAACACAGTTGCCCGCCCGAAAGAAGCGCAGCGTCCCCCGCTAGCCCAAGCCCAGCAGCTGGCACTTTACGATGCCGTGCTCCGCGGGGTCAATTTGGAACGCCCCTTTTCGGAGCATGGTCGGCCCTTCCCCGTGGTTGCCGCGCTGGGCGCTGAAGAAGCGCTCTGGCTACTCACCTGTCTGGCATTACCGGGAGAGGTGCCGGAAGAATTGGTGACGCCCTATTTGACTTCGGCCTATCACCGCGAACGGATAGATGCGGCAGTGTTGCTCCTCCTGCAAGGCTTTCGTTCACCCAACTCTGCTCCTCACAGTGCAGAGCAAGTGTTACTGCGTGAGGCAAGTCGGCCTTATGATTTCCCGGAGATCTGGAGTATCGGCAAGGGTATGCCCGACGACAACTTCCGCGACAAGGCTTATATGGTGCAGGCTTTGGCGGTGCACATGACCGACTTATCGAGCTTGGAACGCTTTGCCGACCCTCACCGCGCCTCTCGCGACCTGCGTTACGCGTTGGCCCGGGGGTTAGCCCGCCGAGGTAAGACGGATGCCGTTCCGTTATTACTGCGGTTATGCCGCGACCCGCTGACCGTTGTCCAGCAACAGGCCCGTTATGCCTTAGCGGAAATTCGCGATTTAGCTCGGCTCCGCGGGGAGAAGGTGCCGCAATTTCGTGTGCTCTGGCCGCAAGATCCCACGCGGCCTGCTGCAGGGAATGCCGAAGTGGATGACACTAGAATCCCCGTGCCCGTGGGCGACCCCCAGTTCGCACAAAAGTATTATCCGCCGCGAGCAGTAAACTGGTCGGATCGGACGGCCACACCGTTCCCCCAACGCTTGGCGTTATCCCAACCGCCAACTGATTGGCAGGCGCTGCTCGTGCCGCAACATTTCCGCAATCTGACGGTCCCGTTTGTTCGCGGTGCCGAGCGGATGATGATCGAACGGGCGGACGAACTCTACCACGTGGCTGAGCAACTCCGACGCCTCCCTGCTGAGCAAAATCGCGAAGCTTGGCAACGCTTGCTGGAGTCGCCTTATCCCTATGCGCAGTATCTTGCCCTAGAGTCGGTGGCGCTACAACCTGACCGATCCTGGGCACCGACGCTTTTGCAGAAGCTTGACGAATTTGCCGAGAAAGGCAATGCCGTCGGGTTCTGGTGGTGCTGTGAGGCCTTGGCCCAAGTCGCCCAACAATTACCCAACGACAAATCGGTCCGCGGCCCGACTCGGGACGAGGTATTGACACGATTGACCCGCTATCTCTTCAAGGCACCCACTGCCTCATCGGCCTTCTTCGGTCCCGAGGGCATGGCCTTAGGCTACCCTGCAGCTCGCGCCGTCGGCAAAATCCTGGGCACGACCCAACATCCTCTAGCGCGACAAATCTGGCACAACGAAAATGCCTGGTTCCGCGCAGGCTTGTTACGCGGCCTACGCGAGGCCGGTGCTCCCGACTTGCAGGACTGGCTCGAACAGGGCCAACGTCCCTCACAACCTGCCTTAGTCCGCTACGAAGCGCAAATGCATCGCTCCCGCTGACAGAATCTCACGTCGCAGCGCTGACGCCGAGGCCGACTCGGCACACCCCGCGTTAGCCGTGTTGGTCTGGACAGGACAAGCTACATTCGTTACATGCCGTGCCACCTTATCGGTCAGGAAGGCTGCTGAGAATAACGATTCGGGCGCTGGCCAACTTTGTCTGCCGACCAGCCGAGATGAAATTTCCTTTATCGGTGATGGTTCCTTAGCCGATAAGGTGCTGGGGATTAATCTCAGACTCCAAAACGGGGGTATCGAACTGGGTCCGAGCGAAGGACTCGCTGGGCTTCTCAGGTGCAGTGTAAGCAGGACGGCCCAGCGTTGGCATCGCTGCTTCCAACTCGCAGGTCCGCCGAATGGCGCAGTCCGACCAAACGCTGCACCTCTCTGGGGGGAGACTAAAACGCCAGCGAGAGCAATTGCTCGGTGGCTCGGGGTCAGGGAGGATAGGATGGCCACCCAGGTTCGGGACGATCTTCAGGACATCCAGCAACTGTGGCGCGAATACCGCGCCCATCCCAGCATAGAACTAAGGAATCGCCTCATTGAACACTACCTGCCTCTGGTCCGCATCAACGCCGAACGCATTTGGCAGCGGTTGCCTGATGGTGTGGACTTAGATGACCTCATTAGCGCGGGCATCTTCGGGTTGATGGACGCCATTGAATCGTTCGACCTGGAACGGGGAGTGAAGTTTGAGACCTATTGCGTGCCTCGCATTCGCGGCGCCATTCTCGACGAACTTCGCACCATGGATTGGGTGCCCCGATTAGTCCGCTCTCGAGCGAGTAAACTCGAAGAAGCGCGCAAGCAGCTCGAAGCCAAGCTGGGGCGACCGCCCCGCGAGGAAGAATTGGCCGAGTTTCTGGGACTTAGCGAGGAAGAGACCCACGAACTGTTGCAGGAAACCCAAGCTGTCAGCCTGATTAGCCTCGAAAAGAAGTGGTACGAGACCGACAGTTATAAAGATGTTCGTGAAGTGGATATCCTCGAGGATAAGAAGGCGGAAGACCCCACGCGCCGTGTTCAGGACCAAGATTTGTTGAAGCTGATCACCCGGGGCCTGAATCGGAACGAGCGTCTGATTTTGATCCTGTACTATTTCGAGGAAATGACCATGAAAGAAATCGGGCAGACGCTCGACCTAAGTGAAAGTCGCGTCAGTCAGATGCATTCTGCCATCTTGGCTCGATTGCAGCAGATGTTAGCCGAACGCCAAAGCGAACTTGCCAACTGATTACGCCAGCCGGTTGCGGCCCACTCGCTCAAAGATGGGTGCCTAACCTCGGATCGTTCGCTTCAGCTCCTACCAGGGAGGAATTTGCTATGCGCCATTTCATGGTTTTGTTGCTCATCGTGTCAGCAAGCCAGGCAATTGGGCAGCATCCGAACCACGTTCCCAGCTTCTATCCGAGTCTCACCGTTCCCAAGATTGCCAGTGCCCCGATCCACGCATGGACCCAAGAGCAATTACCCGCCAGCCAAGCACCCGTTATTCCACGTACCGCACCCTCATTTCATCCGGTAACGCAGGCACCTGTTCATTTCGCTCAAGCACCACCGCCGCCGAGTGTTCAGGTGGCACCGTTTTGTCCGCCCACTGTTAACTTGGCAACCTTCGTACCCGCGCCCGTTACGACCTTTCACCTCCCGACGCCTTCGCCTCAATGGATGGCTGCGCCCCCGCCTCCCGGGGTACAACTAGCTTTTCCTGTCGAACCTCCACCGCGATACGGTCTGCCTTTCCAGCGCCCTAATGTGTCTCTGATTCACCGTCCGCAACCAGAGGCCCCGATTTACAGTGGGCACTGTCTGCCACGCTAATACCATCACGTAAATCGTTAGGACCAGTGTCTTGTCCTCTTTCCCATAGTTGGCACCCAGACTGTGACAAGGGAACTCATTATCTTATTGATTCCGTGATGACAAAGCGTTATTATTACTTTGGACAGTCAAAATCGCTTCCGAGACGATCGAACACTTTCGGGCATTTTGTGAAACACATGGCCGGTGTCCTGGGCTTGGTAAGAACCAGGCTCGGATAGGCTTAGCCGAGAGCAAGGAGCGCCGAGGGCGCCCTGCCGGCAATGCCTGGCCAGTAGGAATCTCTCGACGACTGGAATGGTCGTCGTGGTATGGACAAGCGACGGGATTTAGAGCAAATGGAAGACGTTTGCTGGTTCGTAATTGTGTGGGTATTGGTGGCGCTTGGCACGGGGGTCGGACCAGAACAAGTGAGGGCGTCTCCTGGGGGAAAGCCGCTACCGCGCCCTGACCTTTTGGTGGCACTGGACACAGCAGGAATACAATCGGCTGATGCCCCAAGAGATAGCGCCTCGTGGCAGGTCTTCCTACCAACTCACCAGTACCATTACCAACCAGCCTTCGGGGTATCCCGCGAAGAGCTCAGATACCTGGCAGGTGCAGCCGCCAGCGGTAGGCTGTGGTCGGCCTTTCCGCTAACGCGTCCAGGAGTCATGGAGGGTCCTGGGGGAAGTTATACTGGCGTCACTTCGCCCTTTTTCCCCCGCCGCTAGTCCTTTTCCTGCTGGAGCGGGTGTTGTCGGTCAAGTTAGCGTCCCGGCGTGGCCTTGCCGGGAGGTATGAAATTGGACTGGATTCCACAACTGGTTTTAGGCATCGCGCTAGGACTGGGGTTAAGCTTTGGGCTGATCTGGGTCTTAGACCGGTGGCGTCTTCGGCGTGTCAAGTGTCAGGCTGAGGCGGTTTTGGCGCAAGCACGCCAACAGGCTGACCAACTTCTTCGCGACGCCGAACTGCGCGGGCTCGAAGACTTGCAGCGCCGCCGGGACGATCTCGAGCGGGAAGTGCAAGAGAGCCGCGCCGAATTACGCGAACGCGAACGAAAATTGCAACAGCAAGAAGAAGCCCTCGCGAAACGCCAGCAACTTTTGCACCGGAAAGAACGCAGCCTCGAATTAACTCAGAAGAAGCTAGCGGAACAGCAGGAGGCCTTAGCCGCGCGGGAGAAAGAACTCGAAGCTGTCATCACCGAACAACGGCACAAGCTCCAAGAAATCTCCGGTCTAAGTCGTGAGGAAGCGGCTTCTCTATTGATGAGCCGCCTGGAACAAGAACTGGCGAGCGAACTGAATCAGCGGATTGCACGGTTTGAAGAGCGTTTCAAGAATCTAGCTGAGGAACGCGCGCGCGAAATCCTCGTCACCGCCATTCAACGATATGCCGCAGGCCATACTGCAGAAACTACAGTCAGCACCGTGGACTTGCCCAATGATGAGATGAAAGGTCGCATCATTGGCCGGGAAGGACGCAATATTCGCACGTTTGAAAGAGTCACGGGCGTAGATGTCATTATTGACGACACCCCCGGGGTGGTCGTGGTCAGTTCCTTCGATGCGGTGCGACGGGAAGTGGCGCGGCAGGCGCTCAAGAAACTGATTGCCGACGGACGCATCCATCCGGCCCGCATCGAAGAAGTTGTACGCGAAACCCAAATCGAAATCGAACGTCAAATAATGGAGGCCGGACGCGCCGCGGTTCAGGAAGCGAACATCGGCCATGTCTCCGATAAGATCGTGCAACTCTTAGGCCGCCTCAAGTTTCGAACCTCCTACAGCCAGAATGTACTGCAACATAGTCTGGAAGTAGCACACCTATGTGGCTTACTGGCGGAGGAACTAGGTCTCGATGGCCAACTGGCTCGCCGTTGTGGACTCTTGCACGACATTGGCAAGGCTGCCGACCATGATATGGAAGGCGGCCATCCCGAAGTCGGAGCCGAATTGGCGCGTCGTTATGGCGAGACCCGTCAGGAAGTGCTGCATGCCATCTTGTGCCATCATGACGACATCAAGAGTGGCCACATTTACACCGTCCTGGTTGCCGCTGCGGATGCCATTAGTGCCAGTCGGCCGGGCGCACGTCGTGAGACCTTGGAAAAATATATCCGGCGCATGCAAGAATTAGAGGCCCTGGCCTTGAGATTTCCTGGAGTCGAACAGGCTTATGCGATCCAAGCGGGACGCGAATTACGTGTCATCGCTCAAGCGAACAAGACCACAGACCAGGATGCCATCCGCCTCAGCCGCGACATCGCCCGCGCCATCGAGCAAGAATTAGAGTATCCCGGCGATATCAAAGTCACGGTCATTCGGGAAATTCGTGCCGTGGAATACGCACGGTAACGGAAGTCGCCTTGCAGGCCCAACGAGGAACGCTACAACAATCGGTAAGCTCCTCATCTGTGCGGCTCAGTCTGCGAAAAATAGTTAATGAAAACATAAAGGAAGAAGACTCCGGTATCCGGTCGCAACTTAATCGAGGGAGGCCTGTGAGTGCATGCCCCGCCAGCCACTCGTTCAATTCCAAGTGGACTATTTGCAAATCTTAGATGAAAATGGCCGGGTGGATGCTGCCTTAGAGCCATCTTTGCCACAGGCCACGTTGCTACAAATCCATCGTTGCATGACTCTAGCACGTTTGCTCGATCGGCGCATGCACATATTGCAGCAGCAAGGGCGGATGGGGACCTTTCCGAGTTGTTACGGTCAAGAAGCGGCTGGTCTGGGCTGTGTGTTAGCGCTACGGCCTGATGACTGGCTCGTGCCCGCGTACCGCGAAACTTCGGCATTATTCTACCGCGGTTTGCCCATGAAAAACGTCCTGCTTTTTTGGATGGGGTTGGAAGAAGGAAACTATTGGTCGCCACAGTTACGCGTGCTCAGTATTCCGATACTGATTGGCAGCCAGACACTCCACGCAGTCGGTATTGCTCTGGCCTGCCAAATACGGGGCAGCGACGAGGTTACGATGGTCTTCTTCGGCGACGGGGCCACTTCCGAGGGCGATTTCCACGAGGCCTGCAACTTGGCCGGCGTATACCAGGCACCAGTGGTCTTTGTCTGCATCAACAATCAGTACGCTATTTCTGTGCCGCGTTGTTTACAATCGCATTCCGAAACCCTGGCGCAAAAAGCTATCGCCTATGGCTTCCCAGGGATCGTCGTGGACGGAAACGACGTGTTGGCTTGCTACGTGGCTGCTCAGGAAGCGGTGCAGCGAGCCCGACGCGGTCAGGGACCGACACTAATTGAATGCCTGACCTACCGCCTCGGCCCACATACCACAGCCGACGATCCCCGTCGTTATCGCAGTGAACAGGAACGCCTGCAATGGGAAGCCAAGGACCCCTTGAAACGGTGGCGCATCTATCTAGAGCAACGTGGCCTATGGTCGGAGTCTCAGCAACTCGAGTTAGAGCGCGAGTTACTAGCAGAGATTGACGCAGCCGTGCGTCAGGCAGAGTATGACTTGGCCCATGCGGATCCATTAGAAATGTTCGATTTTGTTTACGCCGAGTTACCGCCCGACTTAGCCGCACAACGTCGGGAAGCCGCGGAACATGTAGCCCAAACAGATACCGTGTCCGCTTCGGCGAGGAGATAACCAGTGGCCCTACGCAACATGGTACAAGCGCTCAATTGGGCACTACGCCAAGAGATGGCCCGGGACGAGCGGGTTGTGGTTTTCGGGGAAGATGTGGCGCGGCAGGGCGGCGTGTTTCGCGTAACTGAGGGTTTGCTCGAACAGTTTGGGAGTAAACGCGTCTTTGATACGCCAGTTTCCGAAGCGGGTATTATCGGCATTTCAACTGGCTTGGCGTTAGCGGGCATGCGACCCGTATGTGAAATTCAGTTTAGTGGCTTCATGTTTAACGCTTTTCATCAACTGGGTCTGATGGCAGCGCGTTATCGCTCCCGGTCCCGGGGACTCTATAGTGTGCCCATGGTGGTACGCGCACCCTGGGGCGGCGGCGTTCGGGCTTTGGAGTTGCATAACGAAAGCGAAGAAGCGGTATACGCTCAGATGCCGGGAGTGAAAGTCGTAATCCCTTCTCGTCCTCGGCGCGCCCGTGCCTTACTGGTGGCCAGCATTCGCGACCCTGACCCAGTCGTCTTCCTCGAACCTAAACGCGTCTATCGTTCTCTACGCGAAGAGGTTCCCGACGAAGAGGAAGTATTCCCCATAGGGAAGGCGGAAATAGTCCGTAGTGGCCGCAATCTTACCCTTATCACCTATGGTGCTTTCCTCCAGGAGTGCTTGCAAGCAGCTGAGCTGGCAGAGCGAGATTTCGGAGTGACGATCGAGGTCATTGACCTGCTAACGATCGTTCCGATGGATACGCGTACGATTGTTGAATCCGTGAAAAAAACGGGACGTTGTGTCATTGTACATGAAGCACCGCGCAGCTGTGGTATAGCTGCTGAGATCATTGCCCGTATTAACGAACAATGCCTGTTATATCTCCATGCCCCTATCGCGCGCGTTACAGGTTACGACATTCCCTACCCGTTCTTTGCTCGGGAACACGCCTACTTGCCTACGATTCCCCGAATTCTCGACGCGATTCGACGCACCCTCGAATTCTGAAACAACATGTGTTACTCGCCTACGTATGGTAATAGGGCCATGTAACGAGCGCGTTTAATGGCGCGGCTGATAGCGCGTTGATAAGCGGCACAAAGATAGGTCCGCTTACGACCCAGGATCTTCGCCTGGCTCGTCATGAGCCGCTTCAAGCCGCTTGTATCCTTGTAATCTACAAAAACGGGCCTGGGGCACCCTTGCGGCGTGCAAAATCGGCACCGATGTTTCGGACCGAGGATAATACGTCGCTTCGCCACCTTTTCCTCTCTGCAAGTTTAAGGGGTATAACAGCCACAAATTTGTCTAGAGAGAAGGCTGCAGCGGGCCTGAGCCAGCCCGTTGTGAAAAATCAATGAGCCGACCGCTCAGGGTCGGCCCACCAATGCCAGCGAGGGCGACGGGACTCGAACCCGCAACCTCCGGATCGACAGTCCGGCACTCTGACCAATTGAGCTACGCCCCCGTTGGCGATCTAATAATACGGTCAAAGCCGCACGATGGCAAGAGGGGATTTCTAAGGTGCATTAGGCTTTTGCTCGGGGGGACGTGTGCGGATGCGGATACGTCCGGGCTTATCACTGATTGCGCCGAAGAAAACGAAGCACATTTCGTCCGTCGTCTGTTCGCCAAATATCACCGGGCGCGGTGGATTATTCGGATTATTCGGGTTGTCTGCTGAATTGTCATAGTGGGCGACGACTTCCAATCGAGTCCCAGCGGGCAGAGGAAGCGGTTGTTTCAAGAAATAAGTTTCTTGCCAATTGTAATCCCAAGGATCAATGTAAAGCAAGGTCTTCGGTTGGTCGCCAGGCACGGTGTAAGTTACCCGGATATCTTTTCCAATTAAGTGCATGTGGGGTAGCACGCTCAGGATAGTCGCTTCCTGTTCCAGCCAGATTTCGCCCTTGACCTCGAAATTCTTCGCACCAGCAGGAATGAAGAGGAAACGACCAGGTAGCACGAGCGTTTGCAAGCGATGGGTAATCTGCTCCTCGGGTTTGGCGAAGTATAAGGCGACTTGGAGACGATCGCGCTCGACCTTGCCGGTGCGGTGGTAATGCACCTGCAGCAGAATATCGCTATCCTTGGGCAAATAATAAGCCACACCCGGCGGCAAGTAATGGGGCAACAGTCCCGGAGCCCAACCCCCGAAGCCGCCCCTCGGGAGCACACCGCGACCGAATCCCATGGCCACCGTGTAACCTGGGCCCGTGTCGTAACCTTCGGGATGTTTCGGCTTAGCCCGCTCTTCTTGTTCCAATTTGTCGGCCATACCCTTGGGGATGATCATGTTGAGCGTATGATGCACAACACGCCGATTGCTCGGTCGAACCTCGAACGCCTTGATAAACTTGTCTTCCGTCAGGTTATGCCGAAAAATGAAGCAACGGAACAGATCCCGCCCCTCAGGGCCTACAATCATGTCTTCGGGGAGCTCCAACACAAGATCAGGTTTGCCTAAGTACCAATCGTCCGACCAAGTGCGAGGCGGGGGCGCGTCTTTCGGATCCCCTTCGGGCATACCCGCATCCACCCAACGCGCCAAAGTGGCAAGTTCCTGTTCGCTGAGACGCCGTTCATTATGGAAAAACCCGCGTGGCTCACGCACACGCCAAGGAGGCATCCATCTGCTGGCCGTGAACTCCTTAATGTCGCGCCCCCACTTCACGGCTTGGCGATACGTCATGAGCGGAAACGGCGCTACGTTATTGGGCCGATGACACTCCTGACAATGCCGTTGCAAAATGGGTAGGACATCACGGTAATAGGTAACTTCGGCCGCTGCTTGTGGATTGGGGTTAGTGACCTTTTCCGGTTTGGCAATCTCGCAGCCGTACGCCTGCGTTTCGCGGACGCTGATAGGCTTTCCCTGGAGATACTCGTCTAGGGCTATTTTGACATGTTGCCGCGTGACAACGGGACGAGGCTTGAGCCGCCCATAGTATTGGTCGTCAATAGCGCCGCGGTAAAGGACACGGCGCCCGCTATCCAGGACCACCGCCTGTGGCGTCAGGGTAGCGCCCACACTGCGCGCCAACTCCTGTCGACGGTCTAGCAGCAAGGGGAGCGTTACTTTCGCCTCCTGCAACATCTCCCGCAAGCTTTCCTCACTCTCTTCAGGATTGCTGCACACCAGGAGGAAAGCCACGTTTCGAGGCTTATAGTGCTTGGCCAAGTCGGCAATCACGGGCAGGTAATTGCCCACCATCGGACACTCAGTTGAGACAAATACTAAGACCACAGCTCGATGGGTGGCACATGCCGCGCTCAGCGACCAACCTTGGCCCTGCAAATCACGCAGAGAGACGTCCGTCACAGGTCCAGGCTCGTCCTGCGACTCGCCTTTCGGCTCCGCGCGACTGGCGGGCAGGCCTAGAAGAACACATAATGCCACGATTGCTACTAGCGCTCCTGCGCACCCTAGCCACCGACTCAACCCCGTTCTACTCATCCGCGTGCTCCTCCCTCCGCTATCTGCTTACCAGCTATTCAACCATGCAAAATCACTTCGTTGACCATTAGTGATGCTACCATACCATTTTTATTACTCTTGTGGGTATGGAAAAGTTTCGCCGCTCGAGCATTTGCTTCTTAGCACTATGTCGGGTTCGCTGATGTCCAAAGGTTTGTCATTGCTTTCCGGTTACGGCCACCTGTAATCCAGCGAGAAAAGATTGTGGTAGAACAAGGTTTAGCGCTCCCCACTGGTCAGCAGGTGGAAAACAAAATCATGCCAGCGTCAGAACCACAAAATCCTTGATCACCCTCTGGGCCAGGCTGAAGTGCACAATGGCTGATTGGTAGGATAACAGCTCGGGGCTTCAGCCAAGAGCGACGAAAAACCGGCATGCAGCTTTCGGCCCCAGCTTGACCATGAGGGGCCTTCCCTTCCTATGCATTCATCAGCACAGCACAAACTGCATCGGCAACGAAAACAAACTCGGTCAGGAGACTGCAGGTATTTTAGTCTAAGGGACTCGCGCTCATATCCTCATCCCCAGCGCTGCAGAATCCGCTTTCCATAGGAAAGGCAGTGCAACCTTGACTCCCGACCACAGAAGTATTGCATATTTGTTGGCGTAAAAACAGCAGGCAACGGCGAGCTGGCTTTGCTGCTGCCTGAGCCAAACGTTGCGCACCTTTGACTCCTAAGGCCGTAGCAGGGTTGCACTTCCGTATAAAGGCAGAGTCTTTCGCTCTAATGTTGGGGCTGCCCGTTAATCCACAGTCCGCTGACGCTGACCGTGGCCTACACCGCTCTTTTCCTGGATAATGTTTGGCAACACTGTGTGAAGCTCGCTTGTATTCCCTCCTGTGGTAAAAGTGGCCCGCTGCGTTCGTTCGACCATCAAATATGTTGGCGTAATCCAGGAAAGTTACAATGATAAAATGACCACGGTAGCCGAAGCACTTCTTCGGTTGTGGTCGTCAGCCCAGGAAGGTGCTTTTCTTTAATGGTCTCAACCCGCTAATGGCGTAATCCATGAGAGTTACCATAATCCGACTTCTGTTGGCTTTTTCGCCAATGCAAACACCAGGAGAACTGGCTCGCCCCCCTTAGGCGTACTCAGGCAGGGCCATGACGCCGATACGCTTGTTTTTGTGTGGCGACGTGATGACAGGACGGGGCATTGATCAAATCCTGCCCCATCCGTGCAACCCCGTTCTCTACGAACCTGCAGTGCGCGATGCTCGGCTTTACGTTGCTTTGGCAGAGCAAATGCATGGGCCGATCCCGAGGCCCGTGGATTTCGCTTACATCTGGGGGGACGCCTTGGCAGTACTGGAACAGGCTCAGCCCGACTTGGGCATCGTCAACTTGGAGACCAGTATCACGACGTTCGAGCAACCCTGGCCCGATAAGGAAATCCACTACCGCATGCACCCAAAAAATGTCCCATGCCTGACTGTCGCGCGGATTGATTGCTGCGTTTTGGCCAACAATCACGTGCTCGACTGGGGCTACTCAGGACTTCTCGAAACCTTGCAAACCTTAGACGAAGTCGGCTTAGCCCACGCAGGTGCAGGTGCCAACCTCACGCAAGCTCAGGCGCCCGCAATTTTGCCAGTTCCTGGCCGAGGACGTGTTCTCGTTTTCGGTTTAGGTTCCACCACAAGCGGTATTCCAAGGGAATGGGCCGCGGCCGATGACCGACCCGGCGTATATTTGCTGCCAGACCTTTCCGAAGCAACCGCCCAACGGTTGGCTCAGGTTATGTTCGCCTATAAACGGCCCGGCGATATAATCGTAGCTTCGATTCATTGGGGTGCGAATTGGGGTTATGATATTCCCGACCAGCAAATTCGCTTCGCGCATTGCCTCGTTGACGCGGGCGTGGATATCGTTCACGGCCACTCTTCCCATCACGTCAAGGGCATCGAAGTGTATCATGACAAGCTGATACTCTACGGCTGCGGTGATTTTCTCAATGACTACGAAGGCATCGGCGGTTACTCTTGGTATCGTGGCGACTTGGTCGTGATGTATCTGGCCGATGTCAACCCCGATACGGGTGAATTGCTAGAACTGCGCTTGATCCCGTTCCAATCGCGCCGCCTACGCCTCACCCGGGCGTCTCCCGAAGACGTACGTTGGCTAGCTCGACAGCTCAATGAATTGGGGAACTCCCTCGGCACCTGGGTAGAACTCCCCGATGAGCACCACCTGTCGCTTCGTTGGCGTTCGACAAAGACATTCCAGCCCATGCAGCAATGATCGCTCCCATCAGGCCTGTTGGGCTTTCGCCGAGTCGCTGAAATTCGGAGCAATGCACTGATGCAAAGCCGCACAGCTGGGACGCGCTCCGGATGAAATGGTTATGCGGAATCAGGTCAAATGGGCGCCTTTCGCGACCCAAAAAGCTGCCCCACTACTTGCGCAACTCACGTCCGTTCGCAGAGAACGACCGGAAGGAAACCGAGCGATGGGTTGGTGAAGTTACCACATGCCAAAGTACATAGGTTCGTACACTACGTGGCCACTAGCGGCAGTTAACTACGAAGCTCTTTCCGAAACGTCACCAACGCAACGACCCCGCGAACCTCACAGCCATCAAATTTCCGAATATAGCCACCTATCTGCTTGCAAGTTAGCAAATGCGGGACTTAATTCTCTCAGCAATTCGAAACCCAAGCGACTGCGCTCTTTATTGCTGGCGCTTTCCCAGTAGCGGCCTCCAGTGCGTTCGCTGACACTTTTGACCTGAGCTACCTTGTCGTGCGAGGAAACGAGTAACCAACGCATATGTATCATCTGGCGATCGTCGGGTTCAAGCGCCTCAGCGGGATCGATCGCTCCGTGCAACTGATGCTATGCCAGACAACGTTTAGCACGCCTGTCCCTCTGCCTGGGCGTCAAATCCTGCGGTACGTGAATCTTGGCCTCGCCTACTTTTTACTTGTCGAAGTACTTCCTGGCCTCGGTATTTTGAAGCCGACCAACGCAACTGATAGCCCGCAACTGCAAGACGGTGAGCCGTCCAGGCAAAATAAGACGCACCCTCAATCAATTCTTTCCACACTCGCAGCGCCGCCTCCTAAAGCACGTCTAACCCACTGTAGGCCACATCGCGCCGTCAAGAAACATCCGCCAGCTTTCGCCTGGAAACTGCCCGACAAGTATCCCATGAATGTCTCCATAACGCGTCGAGCCCCGTGGCTGAAAATGTGTCCGCAAATGGTCAAGGTCTTCGGGAGGTAGTTTTTCTACGCTCACGGTCCACCTTCGCCGACCCATCGCAATTTTATTTCAGACGCCAGTATGAGTTTCAACGTCATCGACAAAGCATTCGCTCAGTCCTCGCGAAAGGTTTGTCCCACCGCCTGAGAGCTGCCGGTCGGGTCGCGGCGACCGCGAGGCAAAGTGTACGTACGCCCTTGTGCTTTGACGAAAACCGTGCCAGACATACGCACCCCGTCTCGGCTGAGCTAAACCGATGGCGAATAACTTCGCTAACGGCGACGCGAAGGGCATCGCCTAGCGGATTATATAACTCCACTCAGGGAGTTGGTTCGTCTTAAACGTGGGGAACGCTGTATGAAAAACGCCGCGAATAGAACGATTCTGGCACGAATCAGCGGATTCATTAGTCCGCAAATCAGGAGGTCTATCGCCATGTCCAAGTCCATGTACGCACCAGCCGCGGCAGTAATCGGGATCACTGGCCTTCTGGCCTTGAGCGTTATGCTCATGCCGCCCATGTCAGCGGGTAAGGCGCGGGCCCAGCAGGGAGCAGACGACGCACAAGCCAAGGCCGACTTGCCTGCCGTCGTTCAGGGTAACACTGAGTTTGCTTTCGCTCTCTACAGCCAGGTTCGCGGGGAAAAGGGCAATCTGTTTCTGTCGCCTTACAGCATTTCGACGGCCCTGGCGATGACCTCGTCGGGGGCAGACGGCAACACGCTGAGCCAGATGGAAAAGGCGCTCCGCTTCCCCGTGGGGCAAGCGCGCCTGCATCCTGCCTTTGGTCTGCTTTTGAAACAGACGCGGTCAGGCAAAGGCTATCAGCTGCACGTGGCCAACGCCTTGTGGTGCCAGACGGGAGTACCGTTTCGCGAAGACTTTCTCAGCATCAACGAGAAATACTACGACGCTAAGCCAACGGGAGTGGATTTTGCCGCCAGTCCTGAGCAAGCACGGCTCACGATCAATGCCTGGGTGGAAAAACAGACTCAGGAAAAGATCAAGGATTTGCTCAAGCCTGGGGTGATAAGTGCTTTGACGCGCCTGGTGCTCACCAACGCCATCTATTTCAAAGGAGATTGGGCCAGAAAGTTCGATCCCAAGCAAACCCGCGACGAACCATTCTGGCTCAACCCCACCACGCAAGTCAAAGTGCCCATGATGCGTCAAACCGGCGAGTTCCCTTATCTGGTGCAAGGAGACTTCCAGGCGCTCGAACTGCCATATGCGGGCGAAGAAATCTCGATGGTCATTCTTGTGCCCACGAAAGCCGACGGCTTAGCGGAGTTGGAGAAATCACTCACCACGGAAAAATTCCACGAGGTACTGAAAAAGCTGCACCCTACGCCCGGGCTCGAAGTAGCGGTACCACGCTTCAAAGTCACCGCGGAGTTTAACCTCAACCAGGCGCTGAGCAATCTGGGAATGATCGATGCTTTCGACGACAGGAAAGCGGATTTCAGCCGCATCAGTCCTGTGGCCAGGAAACAAGGCTGGCATATTACTGCCGTAGTTCACAAGGCGTTCGTCGAGGTCAATGAAGAGGGAACCGAAGCGGCGGCAGCTACCGGCGTGGTGATCGGTATTCGCTCCTTACCCCCGTCATTCCGTGCGGACCGCCCATTCTTTTTCCTCATCCGCGACAAACGCACCAATAGCATCCTCTTCATGGGCCGGGTGGTTGATCCCCGCTCATAACGTTCCATGTGCCGATTTGAAAGCGCCGTATTCTACCTGCCGACTAACGCCTCGGCATTGGACATGCTGTCCATGCTCCGGTCGGTTTAGCTCGGCGAATGCGGCTCCGACTGAATAGCTTTTCTGATGGCTTCGACTAACTCGTCCACATTGGTCATGTCGTAGCGTACGAGGGTAATTTTGCGACCATCGCGGCAGCGAATGATGTAGCCCCGAACTGAGCCCAACAGTTTATCCACGATTAGGATCGTCAAGTTTCTTAAAGTTTCTTACCTTGGCCACGAGGGGCTTAATTTCGACCACGTTTTCCACTGTCTCTTCAATTAGTTACGCGTCCAGAACCGACGCCCGCGGATAAATCTGCCATCGAACTCAAACCAGTGAAAATTGTCCCGTATCTGAAGGACAGGCAGAAAAATCGAGAAGGGTACGAAAAGGGCCAGTAAAGATATGGTGATGACATTTATTCCCACGAAAACAAGGAGTACTAGAGCAATCACCGCTGGCCCGAAAACTATAACGGGCGCGACGAATAGGTTTAGCAGTACCACTATGAGTCGCTGCCGACTTACGAGATAGGTGGCCACGTCATTCTTCGGATATTGGCTATTCGACACTGAAACTGAACCTTAGCCCATCTTAAGCCGCACGCGGTCACGCAACCATCGCAAGACGATGGGCCGAGTGCCACGCTTCCCGCGGTAATCCTGCGAGGGTGTTCAGGAACGTTTGTCCGATGAGCGAAGCTGGTAGTCTTCAGCCGCGTTATTGTCGGCCGCTTGCTGGTCTGCGAGATCGCCTTTGCGAGGGGCCGCCTGTTCGGCACCTGCTGGGTCAATCCCATCGGTCTGTTCAGGAAAGCTTTCTGAGGCTTGCTCGTGCTTTTTGAAGAGAAGATCCCAAAGGAAGTTGCCCGCAAACGCTCCGCCGATGATGGCCAAGACGATGATTTTAGTACGGGGATTGCCATCGCGTTTCTCGATATTCATGAAGACAAACACGGCGGCTAATCCGCCGAGGGCAAGTGCACCGAGGATGCCACCCGGATTGAGCACGATGTTCTTCATGGCCGCCTTCCTGTTCGTGAATCCACACTCTTATGACCGACCCTGGCTAAGCCGGACGACTTTGCGACGTGCGACTGCCGTTTGTTGAGCTATTAGTTCGTCGGTCTAACGTCCAGCGTTCCAGTTAGCCGTGATCTTCACCTGAAACTGCCCTTGCTATGCTCGGCGTCGTTCCGGGTCGGATTATAGTCCCCGCGGATGGTCGACAGGAACAACACGAAAAATGCGCTTGGTATGATATTCATTACACTCGTGCTGGAACGCATCACCGGCCTCGCCTGTCGCCGGGTCCAGAATCATTTGTCGGTGCAAGATTACGATGTGCGAACCCACCAGCCAACCACGTTCATCAGGCTCGCCCAGTAATTTCTCAGGCTCAGTGGTCGTGTAATAGCTCAGGGTAAATAAGTCGTCATAGGCTACTAATTCCGCCATATAGTGCTTGAGCTTCCGTATATCCGTGGGGCAGTAGGCGAGTTTCATGCCAGCTTCGCGTAATGCCTCCGACCACGAGACGGGGTCTTGGGTGTTGATCTTCTCCATGAACTTGTCCGGCGAATCTCCCGTTAGCATGGCCAACACCGTGGCGACGCAATGGGGACCATGTTGTCGGATAACCCTAAAGGTTTTGTCGCGGAAAAACGCTTCGTTGTCCTGTGGCCAAAGCCGACATGCGATGTCGTAGGGCATGCTTGTTCTCTCGGCCAAACCGACTTGCTTTGACCCTCGATGAAGGAAGCTTGCGATTCCTAGCTATGGAAACTACACGTTCGGGCATTGCCGGTTGCGTTGGACATTGTAGTGGTTTACATCGCGCACGCCTTACTTATACGCGCCGCAGTCATGACAGTTGTGCGTATCCAAGGCGCGCAGCAACAGTTTGCGCCTCGGACGTCGCACAATACGCTAGGAGACAGTTTCAGGCATGTGCTGGGGCATACTTGGCCCACATGGATTTGACGAAAGCCAAGCCTTGTGTGTACACCTCTTCCGGCGAACTGAAGAGATCGCGCCAGATTTTGGTCGCCGCGGCTAACGCGGGCAAGGCTCGGCCGAACGCTTCGATGGTGAGCCAACCGTCATAGCCGATTTGCCGTAATGTGCGGAACGTATCATCCCAGTGGACGTGCCCCGAACCAGGGGTGCCTCGGTCGTTTTCACTGATGTGTACGTGGATCAGGATGTCGCGAATACTGGCGATGGTCTGAGCGATATTCTTCTCCTCAATGTTAGCATGGAAGGTGTCGTACATCATGCGGAACGCGGGGTGATTCACGCGCTCGACCAACTGCTTCGCTTCCGCCGCCGTGGTGAGAAAGTAACACTCGAAACGGTTGAGGTACTCAATAGCTAAGCGGATACCTGCGCGTTGCGCTTCGTCGGCAACCTGACGCAGCACTTCGACGGCCCGCTGCTTTTCGTCTTCGGTCGGCCCCGTGCCACTAACGACGCCTACCGGGGAATGAAACGGCCCGCATAACAACTCGGCAC
>JANXCQ010000031.1 GCA_025060195.1 Gemmatales bacterium
CGGCATGTAGGCGGGGTGAATTTCGTCATGGCCGATTGCAGCGTTCGCTTCGTGCGGAACAGCGTCAACCTGAACATGTATCGCGCGGCCGCTACTGTCCGCGGCGGCGAAATTGTATCGTTAGACTAACGGATATTTTCGACTGACCGAAAGGCGGGCAACATCGGAAGCGTCGCGAGGCTAGGCTCTACTCAGCTGCCATAGTTAGGCAGACGAACTCCTGTGGTGATTTTCGGAAATCGCTGGAGTTTCCCAAGGGGAGGGAGTCTAACGGGGGCTTGCCCTGGTCTTACGCGACTTTGTTTACTTCTATGGCTACTAAGAGACTTAGAGGATGAATGGAAAAAATTGTTTGCCCTCTTGACACTTGTTGACTGAGTGCCATAGACTACAAATTAGTTGTGAAAATTCACAATCTTTTTCTTTCAGAGTCGAGCCGCCACAGCGCGGTCTCATCATAGGAGGTCCTTTCCATGAGGCGGGGTCGAGGCTTTACCCTGATTGAGTTGCTCGTGGTCATCGCAATCATCGGACTTTTGATGGCCTTACTCTTGCCGGCCATTCAACGTGTCCGTGAGGCCAGCAATCGTATGCGCTGCGGTAACAACCTGAAACAAATTGGCATTGCACTACATAATTATGCCAATGACTACGGCGAACGACTACCGCCAGGTGGTATTTCCGACGTGCCTCCGTATGGCACTGGAGGTAACTGGGGCAGTTCTTGGATTGTGTTCCTACTTCCTTACGTTGAGCATCAAAATCTTTTCCAGCGATTCCAGTTCGTCAGCGGCTCAGGTTGGCCCCAAGGGAACAATTATGTTCAAGCGAACAATGTGACTTTGCCGCTGTTTCGGTGTCCCTCCACACCGATTTCGGAGTGGACTACTGCCGCGCCCGTAGGAGGAGTTCGTCTTCACCGGACGACCTACGTTGGTATCGCGGGTGCCCAAGGAAGCCTGATTCCGAGCTACAACGATAATCGTTGGGCTAACGGTTGTGGAAACGCCGGCTGTTGCTGCGGTGGCATCGCCGCTAGTAATGGTACATTATTCCCAGGCGGAGCGGTGAGAATCGCCGAGATTACCGATGGCACCTCGAACACCATTTGGGTCAGCGAGCATGGTGATTTTCTGGTTACGGCGAATGGTACGCGCGTAGAATGGGGCGGTTCGTGGCACTCGTGGCTCATCGGTTCTCAATTAGACAACCCAGTGACCAGCAACCACACTGGTGGGGACCTTCGCCACATGAACATGACGACTATTCGTTATCCGATCAATCAGAAGACGGGTTGGGGCGACCCCCCCGGTGATTGCGGCTCTCGAGGTGTGTGCGACAATTATGGCAACAACGTGCCGCTAAATTCCGCACACGTCGGCGGCGTAAACGTGCTATTCGGTGATGGGCGTATCGGTTTTCTGCGGAATTCGACAGCTCTCGACGTTCTGGCTATGTTGGCGATTCGCGACGATGGCCGCAACTTCCGACTCGACTAGTGCTGGGACTCTTTCCAGCGCAATCGGCGGCAACTCTATTGTGCTTCGATCTGGCAACTATTGGGCTTGCTAGCCGAAAGCGACCAACTCCCGTGACTGTGCTGTTCTTTTTTAGGCTTTACCGGAATTAGCCGCCGATGGTGTGCATGGTGCGCGTAGGCTTGATGAAGCGGGCGGTGTTGATCTGGTGGCCTTCCCATTTGGCCCAGACACATTGCCGAACGGCCAAGACGATCTCATCGTCGGAAGCGCCGCCTCGTAGTAATGACTTAATGTCGGTCTCCTCCAGGGCAAACAGGCAGTAGCGTAGTTTGCCGTCGGCGGTTAGGCGTAGTCGGTTGCACCGGTGGCAAAAGGGTCGCGAAACGCTGGCAATGATACCGACGCGCCCGCCGTCGGGATACTCCCACTCCTGAGCCGGTGTGGTACCATCCCCTTCGAGCACGGGACGCAGCGGGCCGAAGGTGCGTTGCAGTTGCTGGAGAATCTCCTCGGCGAAGTAAACCTTACTGCGCTCCCAATGGCCGGCGCCGATGGGCATGTACTCGATGAAGCGGAGTTCTAAGCCGTGTTCGCGGGCAAACTGGGCGAGCGGGATTACCTCGTCCTCGGTAACGCCACGGATACTGACAGCATTAATTTTGATTGGATGAAAGCCGAGACGTCGGGCGACGCGGATGCCTTCCAACACCCGTTCCAGGCCTTCCCGACGGGTAAGGTGGCGGAATACGTCGGGGCGTAAGGTGTCCAAGCTGATGTTGATGCGACGTAGCCCAGCATGATACAGGCATTCGGCTTGTTCGGCGAGCAAGATGCCGTTGGTCGTCAGGCTCAGGTCGCGGATGCCGGGAATTTGACGTAACTGTGCGATGAGTTTGTCTAAGTCGCGGCGGACTAACGGTTCTCCGCCCGTCAAGCGCAGTTTGGTTACCCCGAGAGGCACGAGTAATCGGACAAAGCGGGTGATTTCCTCATACGTGAGCAATTCCTGGCGGGGTAGGAATACGACATCTTCCGGCATGCAGTAGGTGCAACGGAGGTTGCAACGGTCGGTAACGCTGATGCGCAAATTGGTGTGGATGCGTCCGAAGGTGTCTACGAGTGGCCCGCTGGTGGGCATGGACGTGAGCGTTTCCGAAACATCAGGTAAGCGGATGCGGTGTGACATGGCAGGTGAGATTAGACAGGTGCGGTCTCGGCTGTCGTGCCGCTGGGGTGAATCCACTGGCTGGAGCCGTCGGCCCAGTGTTCTTTTTTCCAGATGGGGACGATTTGTTTGATCCGTTCGATGGCATGGCGTGCGGCGAGGAAAGCATCGTGCCGGTGTGGGGCACTGACGACCACGGCGACGCTGATTTCGCCTGGTTCGAGTCGGCCCAGGCGGTGTACCAAAGCGGCGTGGGTAATCCGCCATTTCCGCCGCATTTCTTCCTCGATCTGGGCGAGGTGTTTTTCCGCAACTGGCGCGTAGGCTTCATATTCCAGCGCGAGTGTGACTTGTTCGCCGGTGATTTCACGAACGGTGCCGAGGAAAAGCACAACTGCCCCTGCGGTTCGGCAGCGTACTGATTCGACAAGCGCAGCGTAGTCAATTGGTTCGCGTTGCAGGCGAATCACGAGGAGGAGCCTCCACTGACAGGGGGCAGGACGGCCAGCGTGGCTTCGGCAGGAATCACAGTGTCGTCGCTAGCCAAGACATCGTGCACGGCCCATTGACAGCGGGG
Organism: Gemmatales bacterium; assembly: GCA_025060195.1. Lineage (GTDB taxonomy): Bacteria > Planctomycetota > Planctomycetia > Gemmatales > HRBIN36 > HRBIN36. Next base: position 3,224 of record JANXCQ010000031.1, read on the forward strand.
AAGAAATTCGGCCAGCGCGGGGAATCGTCGGACTACTTCCTGCCGTACTTGGCTGAGCCGCGCGCCGGGAGGGATTTCGAGTACGGCACAATCCGTGCCAGCCAGTTCCTTAGCCCGGGCAAAAAAAAGGACGCGCACCGTCATAGTCGTTATAACGTTCGCACGCCCAGGGGACGCTGCAGGCGCGCTTCGAGTTCGGGCAGCGCTCCTGCGGCTAGCGCTAAGTATTGTACGGGATGCAGGGCGCGTTTGTTGGTGACATCTTCTATTTGGAGTCGGCAACTGCTGCACTCGCTGGACCCGAAATGAATCGCGGGAAGGGCTAGGCGTTCCAACATGGGTCGTCCGGCGGCCAGGGAGTCGGCGTAGTTGCGTTCGCTCAGGCCAAACGGCCCCGCCATGCCGGAACAACTCACGTCCAGCACGTGCACCTGGAGTTGCGGAATGAGCCGGAGCAAATCGGGGCCGTGGACGCCTAATCCGAGGGCTTTAATATGACACGGGACATGATGTCCAATGTTCAGTGGCAGAGGTTGGAGCCTGTCCACAGGCAGCTTTCCTTGTTGGCACAGATGCCAGAGGTACGAGGCCAATTCGCGGGTTTTTTGGGCTACGGGTTCAACGTCGGGATCGTCCAGAATATTCGCGTGATCAACGCGGAACATGATTGCCGAGGTCGGTTCGCAACAGACAATATCAAAACCCTCGCGGGCCAGATCTCCGAAAATCTGCAGATTGCGTCGTGCCAGGCGCCGCGCGGTGTCCACATCGCCACAAGCTAACGCGGCCATACCGCAGTTGACTTGCCCGGGAGGGACATACACGCGTATTTCGGCTTGCTGGAGTAGCCGCACTGTGGCCAGTGGTAAAGTGGTATCCACGTAATTCCCGTAAAAATCAACGAATAAGGCCACGCGGGATGCCGAAGCGGTGCGACGGGGTCGGCGCGTCCAACCGAAGCGCTGGGCTAATTTCAGAAAGGGCACGTTGGCCAGTTTGGGTAACCGCCTACGACGGGCCAGGCCGAAGATGCGATTCAATACTCCTCGAAATAATGGATTTTCTAACCCCGCATTAATAAGCCAGGCGAATTTGGAGACCCACGCGGCAAAACCTTCTAGGCGGGCTAGTACCCACTGATTCAAAGGCAGACCGTTCTCCGCCACGTGTTGGGCTTTGGCTTCGAGCATGAGCTTAGGCACGTTGACCCGGGCTGGGCATTCCAGCGCGCACATTTTGCAATTCACGCACAAGTCAGCGACCTCACGCACCGCGTCGGCACTGAGCAGGTCGGCGGGAAGCGTGCCATCTAGCAGTGAGCGCATCAGATTCGCCTTAGCCCGCGGGGTGGCAGCCTCTTCATGGCGCACACGAAACAGCGGGCACATACGCTGAGCTGGCGACTCGGTTCGGCAGGCGCCACAGCCGTTGCACAGTTGAATGTTCGCGCACAAACTGTCTTCGGGCCAACGCAACGCCCAGACCGTTTTGGATGAGGATACGGTGGATGAAATCGGAGAAGTGTCCGCGGTCGAGGGAATCCGCATGCGGCAGTCTCGACGTATGGAGCGTGCCAGCGATTCATCCACCTCCGCGAGCTTCCCCGGATTGAAAATGTTTGCGGGGTCGAAGAGGCGTTTGACTTCGCGAAAGAGATCGGCAAGCCGGCCGTATTGTTGGCGCACCCACGGAGAGCGGGCCAGTCCTACCCCGTGCTGGGCGCTAATAGTTCCGCCCAGCCGCCAGACCCACTCATACACTTGTTCCGCCAGAGAGCGTAAGCGCTCGAATGTATCGGGTTGCCGCCAATCCACTAACGGGCGCGTATGAACCATGCCCGCAGCGGCGTGGATCAAAAAAGCAGCCGTCATAGCATGCTGCTGCAACAACTCTTGCACGCGCACCAAGAATTCCCGCAAATGCTCCACAGGCACGGCGACGTCTTCGATATACGGCGCGGGTTGGAGCTGCCCCGGCAGGGCATGGAGTAACGGCAGGGCAGCATGACGCAGTTGCCAGAGCCAGTTCACCTCTTTAGGGTCATCGGCCAAGTACGTTCCCAACACGCCGGGCAAATCTCGCGCATAGGCAAGCCAATCCTTGGCTTGTTCTACCGCACCCGTGGCCACGCTTTCAAACTCCACTAAGAGCACCGCTTCGACATCAGGAGAGACCACGCGATAATATTCGGGATGTGCGGTGAGCGTCAGCGATAGGAGCCGACGATCTAAAAGTTCGCAGGCGGAAGGTGTAAACGCGACGCAGGCAGCGGCGGCCTGAGCAGCCCATTCCAAGCTCTGAAACGCCACCAGAACCATAGCCCGCTGACGCGGCAGGGGCACCGTGCGCAGCGTAGCCTCGGTAATCAAAGCTAACGTACCTTCCGAACCGACGAGCAAGCCGGCCAAGTCAAAGCCTTCGGGTCGCAAAGCGTCCGCCAAGGCGTAGCCGCAACGGTTAAAGCGCGTACGTGGCAGACAGGTTTGCAGCAGATCGCGATGGCCATGGATGAGTGTGGTGAGCTCCCGCACCAAAAGCTGTTTCCGCGACTGGCGCTCCTGAACCGGGAGGTTGTCCGCGCGGGCATCTGGTGGAGAGCATAGTTCCGCAGGAGGAATTTGCGTGTCAATATCGCTTTGCTCTTGACCGTTCGGTGCCACAGCATTTGCCGAGAAAGCCTGGGCATATGGTTCCGCACGATGGCATTCTTCAACGGTGCCATCGGCCCAGACGCACCGAAGTCGCTGCGTGTATTGACGGAGATAACCATAATAAACAGCTCGAGCACCGCTGGCGTTGTTGGCCAGCATGCCGCCTAGAGTGCACTGCTGCGCACTGGCGGTATCGATGGCGATTTGCCGACCCAGGGCTGCTAGTTGTTGCTGTAATTGTTGATAGACTACTCCCGGCTGCACGCGTACATAGTCGTCATCCACTTCTAACACTCGGCGAAAGTGCTTGCTGAAATCCAACACGATACCCGAGGTCAGGGACTCCCCGGCCATGCCCGAACCGCCGCCACGAGCGGCCAGCGGTATTCTCTGTTCCCGCGCATAGCGGACGACGCGAACGACATCCTCTTCATCAGCGGGCATGACCACGGCCAGGGGCATCACCTGAAAGATGCTCGCATCGGTGCTATACAAGGCCCGCGAAACTGCGTCGGTCCGCACTTCGCCGCGGATTTCGCCACGGAGGTCCGCAGCAATCGCCTCAGCGTTCTTACTCACCAGCTGACTCCCCCATCCGCCCCACCCCTACACACTACGAAATGTAAACTCCCGGGGACGTCCATGGCCTTTGGCTTCATCCCGGCGATGGATTATTGTACGGAAACAAAAATGGGGCACGCGTGTCAACCAGACATAGTTGCAGCCGCGGCTACTAAGCAAAATTGCCAAGCCATAGGCAGATCAACGAAGTTCGCCATTGGCAACCGAGTTTCTAAGACACCGACTCGAACGCGGCATCACTGGATGCGCGACCAGAAGAACACGCAGGGCGGTTCGTTATTCGGACCGATGCGGCGTGGATCAATATCTGTACGGCCTAACAGCTGTTCCACAGGCACACCACGCTGCAACATCCATTCGGCCAGAATCGTGCGATCTACAAGGGCGAAGAAGCGATAACGAACTTGCCGACCTGCATCGGCATCGATTTCGGGGCCGAGCGTTCCCGTGTTTGGATCTACTTCAAAGAACCCCACGGTACACCAGACAGCAAAGACATTGCTGCGGCTGGTAACGCGGTCATAAATGTTGGCAAAGAACGAGGCGTATTCTTGAAGCGGTGTTGGCGGATGGTTGTCGTCGAGCAGGATGCGCTGACCTGCACCATTCGAGCGCCACCAGGAGTCCTCGGCGTTCAGGCCTTGAGGTAGTGGGCCGCCTGCCCCTAAATAACCTGAGGCGAACCCCCAGTTGGGGCGCATTTGGCGCGCTGCCAGCCATTGTAACCACTTCTGGGTAATATTCTGGCCACTGGCCTGCGGTTGTCCCGTCGCGGTGACCCACTCAGAAATCGCGGCCAGAACTTCTTCCGCTGGAGATGTGTTGAGGTTCACCTTACCGCGAACTCGATAGGGGCCGACGTGCATAGGTGCTAAACTGGGAGGCACCAGCTCCAGGAATTCCAGGACGCGGTAAATCCGTGCTGTTGGATCGAACCAAGGCGCGTAATGGAATTCGGGATGGTTAGGATTCAGGTATCGCCGCGTCAGTTTGTGGGTTTTGTAGGCCGACACTCGAAGTAACTCTAAGGTCGGTAGTGCGGCATTATCCGGCTGGGCAGGCCAGGGGCCGCCTAAGAATCCAGGATTCGCCTTGCCCAGGGAATGCCAAGTGTTAGTCGGCTGCATGTTAACTTGCAGCGGATTGGGATTTTGCTGGTTATGAAGGCAAGACACAGCATCGGCGTATGGATTCGTCCTCGCCCAGGAAACGGAAGCGCCCGTCGGATTACCTCGAGCGTCCACGGTACGATCGGCCAGGCCGAAATTCGGTCGGACTGCTAACATGTCTTGTGTAACGTAAGGATTTACGACCAACGGATTGTGATTCGGATCGTAGTCGGGTATGAGGTTGCCCGATTGCGGGTCCCGGAATAAAGCCAGCGTTTGGGGCACGTTCAGAGCATTCATCTGGGGATAGGCTAATCGGCGCAACAAGACAAGGTAATTTCTGCTTTCGACGAAGGTATTATTCTGGGCATCAGTGAAATGCCAGTGCACGTTACCGTTCTGATCTGTCCTACGCTCCAGCGTGAACTTGAGATTGTCGGTCTGGATTCGGTTGAGGGGCGCGTTATTCGGATCGGAAAGAGTCTTATCCACAGTGTCCCCACTTGGCCCGATCAGCAAGTGCGGATCGTTGTTGGTCCAGTTTCCCGCGACGGGGGGTAAGCGCCAGGGGGGAGTCGGCGCGGTTTGGTTTTGGGGTGGCGGTTGCAGGAGATCGCTGTCATTCGTTTGGGCACGGATATGAGTAGAATTCGCTTCTCCTAGAACGTTGTCGCCGTTGGCTGCGCCAGCGATGGGATCAATGGAATCATTGAGGTGCTCGGCCGAAACTATCATGAGCCGGTATCGGGGCACAGTGACTTTGCGATTGGGATCATTCGGATCATCGGGTCCCAGGATTTCCGCGGGACTACCCGGAGCATTCAGCAATTCGATCCAGCAATGGACATCAAACTTACCGTCCACGCGAAGGTTCTTATTGCCATCAAATGGTTCTTGATACTCAAATAAAGCTTCGTTGATAATCACACGCGGGCGCTCGGTGCCGAATACCCAGTAACGGAGATTCGGCGCAGGCGCATTGCTGGGCCGCGACGGATCGTCGAGAGGATAACCGTCCATGTCGGTGTAAAACATGAACGGTGTGCTGTTATTGTCGGGGTCAAGATAGTCAACTATGTTGACGGCCAGTTGCGCCAGGTAACGCAAAGGCTTGAGTTCATCGTCGGTGGGATCAAGCGGGTTAGCCACCCGAGCGCGAACACCGTAGGGTGGCCAATAAGGAGGCGTAGGCTGCCTATTAGGATACACACCCTTAAACCAGGGCGGAGTCGGCACATTGATCAGAGCTGCCGGGTTCTCATCCAACAAGCCACACACGTACAGCAGCCGGAAGTAAATATCCCGAGCCAGAGCCTGACGTTGTAAGATCGCCCGCGATAGTTGCTGTTTCGCCGGTCCGCCCGCAGGGTCATTTTGCAAATCCACGACAGCAGGATAAGCTGTCAGGGAGTTAATCCGGCTGGTGAGATTCAGACGTTCGTGCGACGGGAACGAAGCCGTTCCCACGACTTGACCAGCGGCGTTATAACGGTTGACATGGCGAGCAATGCGGCCGGTCCATTCCCAGGTGCCAGTCTGCTGGTTCTGGACCACCCGAAAATCCCCCTGATTGAACTGGTTGGCCCGATACGCCTGAACAAACTGCCGCCCCACGCCAGGGGCCGCCACCGATCCTTGCCAAGTCCAGAAGACACGCGGATTATTCCCCGGCCCAGGGTTCCCCCGAGGAACGCCCTGGGGCAGCGGATAAGGCAGTCTCCATCTCGGCCCGTCATCGGGATTGCCAACGGGCGGATAACTGATGGCATTGTAAATGTCTGTTTGCTGCGAGGCATCCGACCAAGGTTCGCGGTACAGCTGCGGAGCAAAACCCGCCCAGCGGATGTCGCTGCTTGCCACCGTCAGCATGTGCCGACGGCGCATGTCCCGCAACGTGTTCGGCAGCGCAGGGAACAAAACTGAGGTAAAGCTATCCGCATTGGTATCGGCATGACGCCACAAGAACTCCCCCTCGCACGGAAAGTAGTAACCAGGACTTAGGCTTTGCTGCAAAACGGGTTGCGGATTCCAGAGCCACAACGAATTCAAGTTGACGCGCCCGTCTAAGTCTGTGACAAAGAATGCGAATAACGGCTTATACACGCGACCATCTGGCCCCACTTGAACAGGGAAACCTAGATCCATCCAGATGGAATCGTTGCCGTAGTGCAGTTGGTCATTGGGCAGTCTCACCGGAATACCAGGCGGCAAATTCCGCACATCGCCCCCAATGTCGGCCGGTGGAGGGAAGCGTGGGTGAAGTAACGGATGCGGTCGAAAGACTAATGCTTGACGCAGTTGACCAGGCAGCGCCACGGTCCCTTGCGGTGCGCTACTAGGTCGCCAATCGGGAATAGTCCAGAACCCAAGATTCGCTGGGTCATAAGGGTCGAAAAATACCTGCTGTGGCGTTGGCTCCGCAACTCCAGGGAAGCTTCGCCGGATAAACGATTGGGCGGTTACTACCAGCTGGCCCGTCTTAGAATCTACGCCCAGGTGCCCGAGGAAGACATGGTTCATATCGGGTGCTGTGTAGGGCGGATGAAACGTGCCGTCGTAGGTGGGATTGTAACTCCGACCGAGATAACAGGTTGCATAATAACGGTCGTACCAGTTGATGCCGTTATTGAAAAAATTGTAGTCCGGCCCATGAAAACGTCCGGTGCCGCAGAACGGTTCCAGGCCTTCGGAGCCGAACATGTTGCGCAACAGGCTGTGCATCGCGATGGCGCTTTGGAAAGGCCCATTCCCCGCTTCGTCGAAAACCAGCATCCTCAGTGCATACGCGAACAACGCATCCGGGTCAGGCCGATTGCGATTGTGCTCTTCCAGAGTCAAGCGGGTCATCAAGCATTCCTCACCCGCATAGTAATAGAAAGCAATGCTAACTACTGCGAACAGGCCCAGCATGGCGACCACGACGAATAGCACCATGCCCGCGCGATTGTTACCGCCGCTCTGCATTGGTAGCTCTCCACTATCTAAGAAATGTATCAGACCGACGCACCTAGGTTTCCTTCAAGGCCAGCGCTCCTTCTTAGGCTAATTACCCTGTTAGCGACCTACGTATCTCCTCCCGGAGCACCGCACGTTGTGACTAAAGCGCCTCGAGGATTACCAGGTCGCGCATTTGGTCCGTCCTGGGATTGTAAATGCGAAGGCGAATCCATAATCCTGGAAGCGGAGTATCGCTGGCGGAATCATAGTTAGCATCCACGAGTCCTCCTGGGGTAACCAGCTTGACGTCAAAGGAAACCACGTTCTGCAACACAAGATCGCTGCCTAAACGTCCTGACCGTGCTGTTAGCGGTCCGGGCGGACCAGGGGGAAAGTCGTTCGGCAGCTCATTTGATTCCCACGGTCGGGGTGCGAAGTAAGAACTGCGATTAAAACAACGGTTAGCCGGATCCCGAACATCCCGAGCCGTGTTGAGCACCCATTCTTCTGTCGGCTGTCCGCCGGGTTGTGGAAAGGTAGTAACTTCTCGGCGCAGGCTCAGGTCGAATGCGTCAGGATAATAGTAAGGCCGAGTGTTCTGCGGCGGTTGGAACCTGTGGACGACGATTCGCCCAGTGGGATCGAAATCATGAGGCCCCTTGGCAAAATGAGAAGGAGCCAGCAGGAAACGCCGAATGTGCAGACGATAAAGTCGTGCCGCTGGCCCATTAGTCGGGGGATCGGGATGCGCCGCATGATCGTAGGCTACCGTGGCGGCGCGACGCGTTGGATTTTCGGGGTCATGTTGCCGCGACAGGAAAATCACCACCTCTGCCCACTGACTCCGATACGTATTGCCTAACTGATAGCGCGACTCAGGGAACCCAAGACCAGGAGGGAGGTCCGGAAGGCTCACCAAAGGAAGCGGTGTGGGCGAAAGGTTGGCAGTAAACAAATTAGGAGGCAGACTCCATCCTTGGGGGGGTGACTGAAGGCTAGTCTCAAAAAAGTCCCCGGGGCTGTTGCCCGTCAAACGGACGGTAAAGGCCAGTACATCGTCAACGTCAATCTCGGACGGCGAGGTGTTTCCCTCGTACACGGCAAAATAACCTGCGAGCGCTCGGCGATCCACGTTTTGCGGATCAATTTGGCTTACGCGCAAAGACCCTTCGAAGTGATGCTGGCGCAACAGGAAGCGCAATTGCCGCTCGATACCGCTCCCTTCAGCCCCCAAGTTGGCCCAACCACGGGCTACACGCATGGCCCACGTCGCACTGTGATAGGCTAACGCCAAGATGCTCATGATCAGCAACAGAATCGCTAAGACCACAAGCATCTCTATCAGGGAGAACGCTTTCCGCGGCGCTGGCGTCGTTTTGTTTATTCCGGCCCACCAAAGACGTGCAATCATGACATGGTTACCTCCGAGAAATAATGCCCGCTTCGAGGACTTCCACAGCACGGGGCAAGACTACGATAACATTGGTATTAGCCCGCGGCACTGGAATGACCTCGCCTGCGACTAAGCGATAGGCGTAGCCGTTTTCTCCGTCCAGAATGACCGCCCGCGAAGGTACGGTCGTCCCGGGCGCTACTAAGAGCGCAGGGTTTCCTAAGACCAACCCAACATTGTTCAACGTGTAAGGTCTTGGGGCATTCGGATCGCCGGGGTCTTCATAGTAATCTTCAAAGACCACCACACTCACATCCACGAGGCTTTGATCGGGGTTGTTGCCTGCCAAGGTGCTAATGCTCGGGACGGGTCGCACAATCACCGCGCAACTATAACGGACGGGATCTGGTGGTGTTGCACGTAAACCTGTATAAAAGGGACGCGGGTCGGTTTGTCCCGTGTTGGGATTGGTGTAAGTGTTGAGCCTCTGATAAGGCCCCTGAATATCCAGCGTCAAGTCGAGCCGGGAGTCCAGTCCCAAGTTTGCCGGCACATAAGGAACGCGCACGGCACGGATAGCTGCCACGTTCGGCAGGTCAGGCGAGGCTTGCGGCCGATAGACCCAAACAAATTGATTCGGCATAGGCTGGGGTACCCTAGGCCCAAGTATCCGCGCCAGCGACACCGTGTTTTCAAACAATTCCCCTACCGAGTGCAAACGCACATTACGCTGGATTTCCAACACACCTCCTACAATCATGCTAGTCAGGCCCAACAAACCGATGGATAGCACAAAGATAGCAATCAGCGCTTCGACTAAAGTGTAGCCGCGGCGCATACAAGCACCCCCCTAGTTTGGACTGGCCCAACGAACGTAATGATACTCGTCGCCGAGATTCCGATCTAAGTTCACCTGGAAGGTGGCGATTCGGCCCGTGCGGGTGTGGACCCCTACCAGGACACTGTCCTCAGGCCGCATGCTGAAATCCGCTTCTTGGTACCAACCCACCCAAAACACGATCCAACCGTTGAGCGTCTTATCAGCTAGAAACGCATTGCCTGGATAAACAACTGAGCCACTCTCGCCAAAGATCAGGAAGGGCGTCCCCGCAGGAAAATAAGGGCTATTCGGAACACTGCTCCAATGCAAATCATTCGGGATGGAACGTCGCAAATTGATCGCAGTGCCGGGCCTGAGCATGAGGCGCTGGTTCTGAAATTGCGGCGGATTTGTTCCTTGTATGTAACCCTTAGGTAATGGGCACAACGACAGCAGCTGGTAGTTATATCGTAAATAGTTCGGCGGTTTCGAAGGTGCAATAATCGGAGGATGAAGATGTAGCTGCGCCAGGCCCCGCGCCAGCAGCACCTGATGAGACTGAAGGATCGGCTGTTCCGTGCCCTGCGGCGCTTGCCAACCCGGATTTTGGGGATCCCAGGTGTAAACTTGAGATTCGTCAGGCGACGGATGGCCTGGCCTGTTCGGTGGAAGTGGTAACGGACCTGGTGCTGTACTGGAGGGGAGCCCAGCTACCAGTCGGGTTTGCGCTTGCCCGTTGACTTCGACATATAACGGAAACTCTACACCTTGGCCGGCATTTTGCGGGTCGTAGAGCGGTGGACTCTTAGCTAATAACGAATCGGGCTGCCAACTATGGGCGTTAGCGTCCCACCTATAGAAGCTGGCGACGCGTGAATGAAACACATTCCGACCGGCCGTAGTTGACACAAAGCCGGGATATTGCATCCAGCAAGCAGGACTACCGCCCTCGGGCAAGCGCAACAGACGCAGTTCTACCTCCTGAATTTCATCCCGATACTCGGCCGGAAGGTTCGCGGGAGCAGAGGACGAACGAGTCAGGGCTATTCCACGCATCGTCTTGACCGCCCGCGCGACCATGTGGGCCTCACTCAAGCCCGCACTTAGGCGATTGGCTGCTTCGGTCGAGACATGAGAACGGCCGAAGTATAAGGTGATTGGGGCCGCTAACATCATCAGGGCCAATACAATCATCAAAACTACCAGCAACTCCATCAGGGTAAAGGCTGCGCGCTTGGCTAGCCGGTGTCTCAGCATGCGACAACCCCCGTTGCAAAATGCTACAAGTCCAGTCCCATAGTGCACGGAAAAAGACCCCAAACCAACTTACCGCAATTCCCGTACCTTTGGCGCTAATCGGTCATTGTCCCCGGCGTAGCGCCGTCCACTTCATCTTAGCCACCAGCGCCTGCGCTGAGTTTTTCCAGAATCGCCAGCATGGGCATGAACAAGGCGACCACGATAAATCCCACGCACCCACCCAAAAAGAGCACCATCAAAGGTTCCAACAATTTGACTAAGCCTTGAACCAGAACATCCACTTCTTCGTCGTACACATCGGCAATTTTGTTCAGCATCTTGTCGAGTTCGCCAGTTTCCTCGCCTACGTCAATCATGTTCACTACCATGTCATCTACGAGTCGGCTTTCTTTCATCGGCATAGCAATGCTTTCACCTTCGCGGACCGACTCAAATACCCGCTGGAACATTTCTTCAAAAACAGCATTGCCTGCGGTTTCCTTAACGATGGACAAAGCCTCCAGGATCGGCACACCCGAACTCACTAGGGTGCCTAAGGTGCGCATGGTGCGTGCCACGATCGTCTTTTCCAAAATTCCGCCGATAACCGGTACGTGTAACCAGACCCAGTCTAATACATACCGACCCCAATACATGAGCCGCAGGAGCCGACAGAATATGAGCCAGCCGATTAATACGAGTGGGATAATCCAGAAATATTGTTTCATGAAGTCCGCAATATCGAGCAGAGTTTGGGTCATAGCGGGCAGCTTCATGTCAAAGGCTTGAAAGATTTCTTTGAACTTAGGAACAATGGCGATCATGATGAACGAGAGGATTCCTACCGCGGCCAGGATGACTACTACGGGGTAAATCATGGCCCCGATAACTTTTCGCTTCAGGCTTTGGGCCTTTTCCAGGAAGTCGGCCAAGCGACGTAGGATGACTTCCAAGGCGCCGCCCACCTCACCAGCCCGAACCATGTTGACGTAGAGCCGATCAAAAACTTTTGGGTGCCGGCCTAGAGATTCGCTCAGCGAGGTGCCGCTTTCTACGTCGTCCACGACGTCAATGAGAGCATTGCGCAGAACGCCGGGCTTGAGCTGACCCTTGAGAATTTTCAAGCTGCGTAACACGGGCAAACCCGCATCCTGTAACACGGAGAACTGTCGCGTGAAAGTGCACAGTTGTTTCTGGGAAACGCCGCCAATGGTGAAGGTCTTGCCTTTCTTGTCCTTCTGCTTCCCCGCCTTGGCTCCCTTTTTCCGCGTATCGCGGACTTCTTGGAGCTTGGTGACGTAATAACCCATCTGGCGTATTTTTTGTTGCGCCTCTTCTTCGGAGGCGGCCTCAATGGAATCTTTTACTTCCTCGCCCTTGGCGCTCATCGCCTCGAACTTATAAGTCGGCATGGTCTCAGCCCCTTATCTCACCAGCTGCTCAAAGTGACACATTCTCATGGGGTTAATCGCAAGGCTCGTACAAGCCTGATGTATCTGCAGATTCGTAACGGTGCACTTCAAGCTAGGACCTCAGTGCACCATAGTAATGCAGGAGTTAGCCAAAGCTACCATTATGCCCATGGAAGCGACCTGGCAATTCCCCGCTAGCCAAATGAGCCTTATGGCGCTCGTAGGTGAATTTACTCGGAGCCCATTGGAGCCTACCACGGCTCAAGGCGTGCTAGCTTTCGTCCTCTACGACAGTTTCTCGAACCACTTCCTCGATAGTGGTTATTCCATTGAACAGGGCACGCAGACCGGCCTCCCGCAACGTGCTCATCCCCATTTTGCGTGCCGCCTGCCGAATCGCGTCGGTAGAGGCGTTGTTGGCAATCAGGTCGCGGATCGGGTCGGTGATGGGTAAAAGTTCAAAAATGCCCGTGCGTCCCTTAAATCCTGTGTTATTGCAGCGTTCACAGCCACGACCGTAATAAAACTTCTTCCCCTGAACCTGTTCCGGAGTGAGATTGAGCTCCATCAGTAGCTCTTTGCTGGGCTGGTATTCGGTTCGACAGTCCGGACAAATCCGGCGCACTAGCCGTTGTGCTAAAACGCCTTCCAAGGTGGCGGTGATCAGATAAGGCTCAACGCCCATGTCGCGCAAGCGGGTAACCGTGCTGGGTGCGTCGTTGGTGTGTAACGTACTGAGCACCAAGTGGCCGGTCAAAGCTGCCTGTACCGCGATCTGGGCGGTTTCCACGTCGCGGATTTCCCCGACCATGATGATGTCTGGATCGTGACGCAGTATGGCACGCAACGCACTGGCGAAAGTAACACCAATATCAGGATTGATTGGCACTTGCACAACTCCATCAATGTCATACTCGATTGGATCTTCAGTCGTGATAATCTTGTCGGTAACACTATTCAATTCATTGAGGGCGGAATACAATGTCGTTGTTTTGCCCGCACCCGTAGGCCCAGTAACTAGAACGATACCATTCGGTTTGCGGATAATCTCGCGGAATCTTGCCAAAGTATCGGGCTCCATGCCCAGACGGTCGAGGTCGAGCTGTACCACGGTGCGGTCCAGAATGCGGATGACCACACTTTCGCCAAACATCGTGGGCAAAACGCTAACTCGCAAATCCACTGGGTTACCGCCGACGTTTAACTCGATGCGGCCGTCCTGAGGCAAGCGGCGCTCGGCAATATCCAGGTTGGCCATTACTTTGATACGCGAGCTAATCGCGGGCGCCAAATGTCGGGGTGGTGGCACCAGTTCGTACATGACCCCATCGCAGCGATAACGCAACTTGTATTCTTCCTCAAAAGGCTCGAAATGAATATCGCTAGCGCGATCCTTGATAGCCATAAGCAGCACCATGTTAATCAACTTGCGCACGGGGGCTGCGTCTTGCAACTCTTGTAAACTGTCCAAGTCAATACTGGTTTCACGTTGCCGGAGATGTTTCCCGATTTCCGGGTCTCTTTCTAATTGTTGGATGATATCGATGATGGACTCTTCTTTGCCCGCATATGCTTTAGGAATGGCTTCCTGCAAAGCCTTCGCGCTAGCTAGGACAGGAACGACCTGCTTGACTCCCAAAAAGTTTCGTAAGTCATCTAGGGCGGGAAGATTGGTGGGATCGGAAAGGGCAACGGTCAGCACATTGTCTCTAAAAGTCAAAGGCAACACTTTGTAAACGCTGGCCATGGTCTCGGGTACTGCTTGAATCGCTTCGGGTTGCGGCTTGACTTCTTGCAGATTAACCACTTTGAGATTGAACTGTTCGGCCAGCGCTTGCAGCAGCTGTTCTTCCGTAATCAGTCCCCGCGCAAGGGCCACTTGGCCAATCGGTTGCTGCAGGGTGCGCGCCTCGTTGAGCAAATCCCACAGTTGGTCCTCATCAATGTAACCGAGATCAACAAGGATTTGGCCCAATTTGCGGCGTCCCCCAGAAGTCCGCTCCGCGGGCCGCTTCTCCCCGACTTTCTCGCGCGCAGGCGTCGCTTTGGCTGGCGGGGAACTCGTGCCTGTGGGCCGCGCTGATGTTTCTGATGGTTTCTTCGCCTGAGGGGCTGCGGAGGCGGGCGCAGCCGCTACTCGGTTAGTCGGGCTAGTCCCAGGTTTCACTGACGGGGCAGAACTGACCCCCGGCTTAGCGGGCGCAGCGGCATGGGCCGCCGGTTTAGCGGGACCTCCCGTTGGTTTCATTTGCCCTGCTTCCGCGGCTGGTTTCGGCGCGGCCGCTGAGGTAGCCGCGGAGGAAGCAGCAGGTTTTGCACCTGCCGCGGGATTAGCCCCAGTTACCATTCCCGGTTTCTGGGTTGACGGTGTTGGCTCTTTTTGCGACATTTCTAACCTCGTTTATCTTTGATAATATGTGCCCGGACGATTTCCTAGGCTGCTTGCCTCTCTTGTCATGCTGGTACTGCACCAACACGAGTTATCTCGATATTACAAAGAACGTGAAATCTATTCTTCATCCTCCTCTTCCTCATCATATTCTTCCTCCTCTTCGTACTCCTCCTCTTCCTCCTCGTACTCTTCTTCCATGCCCTTTTCGGCCATGGCGATGCGCTGAGCTAATTCTGCCGGACGGTTAGCGCGAAGCAAAACTTCCTCTTTGTCCACAAGGTTTTCTTTCCAAAGTTGGAAGAGGCTGTCGTCCAGCAAAAACATACCCTCCTTGCGGCCGGTCTGAATCACGGATTCGATGCGGTAAATTTTGTTTTCTCGAATCAGGTTCTGAATGGCGGGAGTAACCACCATCATTTCATAGGCGGCGACGAGGCCGCTAGGCTTGCGGGGTAACAGCGTTTGTGACAAGACGCCGATCAAGGCAGTAGAGAGTTGAGTGCGAATCTGGTCCTGCTGTTCTTTGGGGAAAACGTCGATAATGCGGTTGACGGTGCTGGCGGCGCCGCTGGTGTGCAACGTACCAAAGACTACGTGCCCAGTTTCCGCCGCTTCGATGGCGGTTTGGATGGTTTCCAAGTCGCGCATTTCACCAACCAGGATGACGTCAGGGTCTTGCCGCAGTGCGCGACGTAAAGCTTCGGCAAACGTCGGCACGTCCACGCCAATCTCTCGTTGGGTTATGATGGAACGCTTATGCTGGTGGTAATACTCGATCGGGTCTTCGATGGTGATAATGTGACGGTCGTAATTCTCGTTCAGCCAGTTGATCATGCTGGCCAAGCTGGTGGTCTTACCCGAACCTGTCGGGCCGGTCACAAGCAACAGACCGCGGGGACGCACAATCAACCGGCGGATGGCCTCCGGCATACGAATCTGCTCGAAAGTTAGGAATTGGCTCGGGATACGACGTAAGACAATACCGATTCGCCCACGCTCTTTGAACACGGAAACGCGAAAACGGCATTTATCGCCGTAGGCAAAGGCAAAGTCGGCGCTGCCACGCTCTTGCAACTCCTGTTGACAACGATCTGGCGTGATGGCCTTCATGAGGGCCTGCGTGTCGTCGGGCTCCAGGACTTTCGTTTCCAGTCGTTTTAACCGACCTTCATGCCGAATAACAGGGGGCTGGCCCACACGAATATGCAAGTCGCTGGCCTTGAGCTGATAAACCGTCTCCAAAAGTTTTTCCATTAGGACTTGTCCAGCAGGCATCGCTGCTTCTCCTTTGCGGACTAGGAAGACAGAAATGTCCGAATGAGAAGGTAATCTCCACGATATTCGGATGCGTAAGACTAAGCCGTTCCTGATTAAATATAAACACTTTCATGGTGGCAAATACTGAGCACTTCCTCCAGTGTCGTTAAGCCGTTACACGCCTTCTCTACACCATCTTCTAAAAGGGTGCGCATACCGAACATGCGTGCATAGCGGCGGATGACCTGAGCGGGTTCGCGTTTGAAAGTCAGTTCGCGTAAGGTCGAGTTCATCTTCATCAGCTCGAAGATGCCGGTGCGGCCGCGGTATCCCGTGTGGTGGCAATGCTGGCAGCCACGGCCACGGTAGAAAGTGGCGGTCTTGAGCCGTTCGGGGGTGAGACCGGCCGCTTTGATTTCCGCTGCGCTGGGCTGGTCGGGTTCACGACATTTTGGACATACTAGCCGGACCAGTCGTTGCGCCATTACCCCAATCAAACTGGACGCAATCAGGAACGGCTGCAGTCCGATGTCTACCAAACGCGTGATCGCGCTCGGCGCATCGTTAGTGTGTAAGGTGCTGAACACCAAGTGCCCTGTCAGGGCTGCCTGGATGGCGATTTCCGCAGTTTCCTTATCCCGGATTTCTCCGACAAGTATGATGTTGGGCGCCTGGCGTAATGTGGCCCGAAGAATACGGGCGAAGTCCAAACCTATCTGGTGTTTGACCTCCACTTGGTTCACGCCCGGTAAGTAATACTCAACGGGGTCTTCCGCAGTGATAATTTTACGGTCAGGGCGATTCAACTCATTGAGCACTGCGTACAAAGTGGTGGTTTTTCCTGAACCAGTGGGCCCCGTCACCAGGAAGATGCCATTGGGGCGTTTGATGATCTGCACAAATTTCTGGTAGTCCGATTCGCTGAAACCCAGTTCGCGGATGCTGATTTGTACGTTCTGACGGTCGAGAATGCGCATCACGCAGGCTTGGCCGTGGTTGGTTGGCAAAATGCTGACGCGCAGGTCGTAGTGTTTCCCGTTGAGGACCATCTTGATGCGGCCATCCTGCGGACGGCGCTTCTCCGCAATATCCATCTTGGCCATAATTTTGATGCGGGAAATAATCGCGGGCAACAATCGTTTGGGTGGGCTGTCGCGCTGCACTAAGACTCCGTCAATGCGGTAACGCACACGAACGTGGTCGGCGAACGGCTCGATATGAATATCGCTGGCCCGCAAACTGACCGCTTCCTGAATGATCAGGTTGACCAGCTTCACTACGGGAGCATCGCTATCTAGAATCGCCGCTGCAGCTGCTGCCGACTCTGTTTCCGTCGTATCGATAGCTGTATCGGTGAACTCTTGGAGCATGGAGTCCACCGACTCGGTTTCGCTTTGACCATAGTAGCGGTTGATGGCCTCGATAATTTGTTCTCGGGGCGCCAACACGGGCTGGATGTCTTTGTTCAGGATGAATTGCAATTTTTGGATTGTATCCATATCCATCGGGTCGCTCATGATTACCTTGAGCGTCCCATTCTCTTGGGCCAAGGGTAAAATCACGTTTTCGCGGGCAACCGATTCTGGGACCAACTCAATGACCGAGGGCGGAATAGTGACTTGGCTTAGGTCCACGGCCTGCAAATTGTGATACTCGGCGATGGCTTGCATAATTTCGGTTGGCGTGACGTAACCGAGCTTAACCAGGGCATCGGCGAGTTTAGCGCCAGTAGATTGCTGGAGCTGCAATGCCTCCCGCAGTTGGTCCGCGCTGATCAACTTCTTGCGCAGTAATACGTCAGTAAAATCCCCACGCCCCTTGGTCATGACCGTGTGCTCCCCTGACTCTGGTCAATTTCAGCCGCAGACGCTCCGAATTCTAGAGTTGTCCCAAGTTATAAATACAACTAGATAACCTGGGCCAGAGACTAATCTTAAATCCCGTAGTATATTATTCTTCAAATTAGTAACAAAAGGAACTCTTTGCAAGCAAAAACCTCTTAATGCTGGAATCGATTGAGGCGAAACCATACGAAGAGCTTATGCTCTATCTCATCGGGCGTGGTTTACAGGTGATTGGTCTGGTGCTGGTGCCGATAGCCGTGGCTGGCAACTTGGCGGAAATCGCGCAGGCTCCATTCGCGTTATCGCTACGAGAATCACTGGGGTTAGCAGTAGTGGGAATGGCCGCGTTTTATTTTGGGTTCTTGCTCCAGGGCCGGCGCTGAACCAAAGTAACAAGCGGGTTGGAAAGTGAGCAAGAAGTACGCTTGGAATCCGATTTGACGAGCAGTTGTGGGTGGTCAAGCTGTCTAGGTGGATTCTCTACCCGACTCGTTTGCGACGCTCCACGGGAACTTTCGCACGGCTAAGCTGAACTGCACACTGCTCGTATAAAAACATTTCTCGCGATAATGCGGGTCTTAAAGAGCGTGTGAAATAGGTCACACGGCAGCGGCGTTGAGCCAAGCAGGGGAGAGGAAGGAGCAAGATATGAAACTAGGTAAGAGCACGCGGGAGGCCTTTGGATTAGCTCTGGCCGAGTTGGGCGCGCGCTATGACGACATTGTAGTACTCGATGCGGACGTGCACAATTCGACGCGAACGGAGTACTTCGCCCAGCGGTTTCCCCAGCGATTTATCAATGTGGGAATTGCGGAATCGAACCTAGTGAGCGTGGCGAGCGGCCTAGCGGCAAGCGGGAAGCGTCCCTGGCTGGCCAGTTTTGCCTGCTTTGTCATGTGCAATGCGTTCGATCAGTTGCGCATGTCGGTGGCGTTTCCGGCGTTGGATGTCAAAGTAGTAGGCAGCCATGCGGGCATTTCCATAGGGGAAGACGGACCTTCGCAGATGGGCATTGAAGATGTGGCCTTAGCCTGTGTATTGCCGAATTTTACCGTGGTCGTACCTGCCGATGAAGCAAGCACGCGTCAAGCAGTATGGGCATTAGCCGAGCTGCGGGGCCCAGCGTATCTGCGTGTTGGTCGTCCGAATGTTCCTGTGGTGTACGAGAGCGAAGTGCCTCTGCGGTTGGGTCGGGCCAATTGCTTGCGCGACGGACGCGACCTTACCATTATTGCCAACGGGCTGATGGTCGCAGCGGCGTTGGAAGCAGCGGAGGAGCTGGCTCGGTTAGGTGTCAGTGTCCGCGTGCTCGACATGCACACGGTCAAGCCCCTGGATCACGAGGCCGTTGCCCGCGCTGCGCGTGAAACCGGGCGAATCGTGGTTGCGGAGGAACATCTCAAGCATGGTGGCCTGGGCAGCGCGGTAGCGCAGTCTGTGGCCGAACAATGTCCTGTGCCGATGCGGTTCGTGGCCTTGAACGATACCTACGCGGAGTCGGGCACACCGCAGGATTTATTACGCAAATACGAACTCACCGCCGCCGACATTGTGCGGGCTGCTCGCAGTTTGCTTCAGACGTAGTCGAGCAATAGCCGCGCGCATCCAGTACGATCCGAATTGGGCTTGTTCGCCGACAAGACACCCATGATGGGTAACACAAGGTAAACACTTAGGCCTCGAGGCGCAGGCTACAGGCAGTGCAATCGCTACCGAAGCGGGGACTAAAATAATTACTTATAAAATTAGAAACTCAAATTCTGCCTGCGAGGCGCAGAAATTCGCGGTGCAGGAGCGGATTTCCCAAGAGGAGCACAAGCTCGAAGAGAAATCCCGATGGCTGACGAAGCGGTTCCGATGCGACTGCAAGTAGGGAAGTAGTGGACGGGTATGGATTGGCATCGTATTAACGTGGTCTGTTTTACTGCGAGCTACGGTTTGGCGTGGTTGGCCGAATTGGGGCGACTGTGGAAGCCCGATGCTCGGTGGTTGCGCTGGCTTATGGTGGGCTTCATGGCTGCCGGGCTGCTTGCACACACGCTGTATTTGGCAGCACGCTGGACTCCGACAGCCGGCGAAGCGCGGTCCTTATTATGGTTAGCTTGGATCGTGGCGTTTTTGGGGCTTTATGGCGCGATGCACTATCGGCGGGTGGCTTGGTGTGTATTTGTGTTACCTGTGGTGTTGGCGTTAATCGGCTTGGCGACGTTGTGGCCGGCCGCTCACGGTTGGCCAGCTATAACGGGGCCGTTAGATCGTTGGCTCATCACGGCGCACGTAGCGCTGTTGGTCTTAGGCGGAGTCGGTCTGTGCGTGAGCTTCGTAGCCAGTGTGATGTATCTGCTCCAGGCGCGCCGACTCCGGCATAAGCAAGCTCTGGGCGAGGGACTGCGGTTGTTGAGCTTGGAGCGGTTAGAGCGGATGATCCGGCATGGTGTTGCCTGGGCCTTCCCCTTGTGGACGGCCGGTGTCATCCTGGGCATGTTCCTACTGTGGCAGCGACGCGAATTCAGTTGGCTGGATGCGAAGGTAATTAGCGGAGCGGTCTTGGTGCTAGTGTTCGTGATGCTGCTAGACTTGCGCTATCGGCAACATCAACGGGGCAGACGGTTTGCCTGGGCGGCGATCATGGCATTTGTAATGTTCCTGGTGGCTCTCAGCATTGAAGCTTTCGCTCCAAGTTGGCATCGGTTTGGAGGTGGGTCATGAACGTCGTCGTCATCGGCGCTAATCATCGCACCATGCCGATGGGCCTGCGGGAACGTCTGGCCGTGGGACGCGATCGCCTGGCCGACTTCTTGACCACCTTACAGACGCGGTTCGGGGGCGAAGTAGTCCTCTTGAGCACTTGCAATCGAGTGGAAGTTTACATGGCGCGACTCGAGGGCGAACCGCTGCCGTGCGCCGGGGATTGGGCCGAATTCACACAACAGCGAGGTTTGGCATCTGCCAGTGAAGTGCGGCCATGCCTCTATGAGCATCGCCGAAACGAAGCGGTTCGCCACTTATTTCGAGTCGCCTCGGGTTTGGATAGCCTCGTCGTCGGGGAAGACCAGATCGCCCATCAGGTCAAGATGGCCTATGACTGGGCGCAGGAAATTGGCACCGTTGGTCCGATCTTGCATGCACTCTTCCAGCAAGCGCGCGTCGTCAGTAAGCGAGTACGGCGCGAGACAGGTATTGCCCAAGGCAAGATGTCGATTGCCAGTTTAGGCATTGATTACTTGCGACAAGTGTTTGCTAGTTTTCGCGATAAGACGGTGCTATTGCTCGGCGCAGGGAAGATGGGCGAACTCACGTTGAAGCATCTATTGGAACTACGACCGAGGCGAATCCTAGTATGCAATCGCGGCCTGGAAAAAGCTGAGGCCTTAGCCCGCACTTATCACGGCCAAGTGTATGCGTGGGAGCAACTGGACGAGGCTCTAGTCGAAGCGGATATTGTTCTGAGCGCTACGGGCGCCGCAGAGATCGTGGTATCGCGTTCGCGCTTTGAGGCGCTCTTACCTCGGCGTTTGGGTCGGCACCTGGCGATTCTCGATTTAGCGGTGCCTCGCGACTTCGAGCCAAGCATCGCGGAATTGGAGGAAGTTGATTTGTTGCTCAACGTGGACGATCTGAATCGTATTCGCGACGAAGTGCTCAAAGAGCGCTTGCGTCATGTCCCCGCGGCAGAAGCTCTGGTTCAGAGTGAAACGGAAAGCTTCCTAGCCAACTGGAACCGCCGCCGTCTTGGGCCAGCTATTGCACGCCTGTGCCAAGAGTGGGAGCGTATTCGCCTCGAGGTGCAGCAGCAATGTTTTCGACAGCTGGACGGCAAGCTCAAGCCGGAAGATATGCGCGTCATTGAGAGTGCGTTTCGTTTGTTGCAGAACAAGTATCTGCACTTCCCGCTGTCTGCTTTACGGGAAGAGGCCAAGCGCGGGGGGCGGATGTTAGAAGCACTGTTAGGTCTATTTGGGCTGGAACGTGGGTCAGAATAGTCCGCGAAGGCAGGGAAAAGCGAGTGTGTGCCCTGTGCTGGCAGGAGTCCTCGTGATTACATTGCTCTCACGAAATTTGTTAGGCTGATGCCCGCGAGCTGGCCGATGTTGTCAACGCGCTGGAACAGGGGAACCGAGCAGCGAAAGAGGGCAACAACTGGGTCGGTAAGGGGTGCCGACTTTGGGAGAACACCGAGCCACCATCCGCGCGGACGCCTTGGTGAGCGGGTAAGGAGATTGCACCTGGCATGCTGGCGCAGGGATGACGCCAGGCCGCTTGACCCCACCACCCTGTTCCCCCGTGCCGAGGCCGACCCCGACTCCTTGGGTCGGCTTCGTGCCTTTAACGTTGCAGTTGCCGCTTTATCAAAAGTTCAACTATATGGGGCGTGGTCTGTCGATTTCCTTTGGCGCGTCTTCTAGGAGGTAGGAAGCGTTGGCTCATGAGCCTGCTCATCCAGCTCCTGCTCGGCATGTGCCCGTCCTTCTTTCCGCCGTGCTCGAATACCTGGCGCCGCAACCGGGACAGACCCTGGCTGATGTGACCGTCGGAGCGGGCGGACATGCCCAGGCCATTGCACAGCGCCTGGGTGCATCGGGAACTCTTCTGGCCCTCGACCAGGATCCTACCATGTTGGCACTGGCGCAGCAGCGAGTGTATCCCTGTCGCGTGGTGTGGTGTCGAGCCAAGTTTGACGCCTTGCCTGCAGTTCTAGCCGAGCAGGGTATCTCTGCGCTCGATGGCGTGTTAGCGGATCTAGGCATTTCCAGCGACCAGTTAGACGACCCGCAGCGTGGTTTCAGTTTCTTACACGAGGGCCCGCTCGACATGCGGCTTGACCCCACGGCGAACATTCCCACTGCCGCCGATTTGTTGGCTCGACTTAGCGAGCGAGAACTTGCCGATATCCTCTGGCGCTATGGCGAAGAACGTTACAGCCGACGGATTGCCCGACGGATTGTGCAAACGCGGCAACGCCAACCCATCCGTAGCACCACGCAACTGGCCCAGTTGGTGCGTTCCTGTGTGCCCCGCTCAGGACGCATTGACCCAGCTACACGCACTTTCCAAGCCCTGCGCATCGCGGTGAACGATGAACTCGGCACACTTCAACACTTTCTCCAGGCCTTACCCCAATGCTTGCGGGTCGGCGGACGTGCAGTGATCATCAGCTTTCATTCCCTGGAAGACCGCCTCGTCAAACAGGCATTTCGGCAAGGCGATCGCTGGTTGGTCTTGACAAAAAAGCCCGTGCGCCCCGATGCTGCGGAAATTCGCGCAAACCCACGGGCACGCAGTGCACGACTTCGCGCTGCTCAATTGCTGGCACGCGCGAGCTAATGCTCGGCAGGCAGGAGGGCTGGAAACCTTGCTGTAGCTGGCTCGTGCAGCTGAGCGGATACTCGTGTCCACCATGTTTGGTCTGCACCCGCAAAGATTAGACGAAGATGAGCACAGCACCTTCGGCTTGCATTTAGCGTTGCTCACGCTGAGCAGGACGTCCCTTTCACATGGAGGTAAACTATGACACGCGAGACGAAAGTCGGACTAGGGATCGCAGGAACTGTGTTCGTTCTCGTAGGTGGGGCCGTTGCCTATAAGCTCTACTTTCTCAAGCCGCGCGCGGTCGAGGTAGTAGAAACCGCCTCCAGTACCTCTGGCACGGTGCAAGTGATCCCCACTAAGTCCGCGTCGAGCACCGCGATGGCTCCGACCTCACCTGACGACAAACCCGCGCCATTTCACGCGGAAATTCACACCAATCCCGAAATTCCGCCTCCGGCATTGTCAACGGCCGGGAGTGATCCACCAGCGCGGTCAGGTGCGGAAGTGCCCCCCGCGCCGCCCATCCTGATCGAAAACAAACCGCCCGTTTCTTTGGCGGAAGCGGAAAAAAGCCTGGACTCGACCCAGTCCAAGGCCGATCCCACGGTCGCGACCGCGGAGAAACCGCTTGCGCCGCCGACTGAGCATCTTCCTCCCAGCACCTTGCCGGCTAACCGGGAAGGTATTCCGCCGCCTCCTCCAACAAGTGTCAACTTACCGCTTCCACCTGCTCCAGTTCCCGAAAGTCCAGTAGGCGCGTCGAAACCCCCAACTTCTGCCCCCAACTTTGAAGCCGCGTTGCCTCCCCCACCTCCAACGATTGGAGCGCCGCTGAATCCTCCAAGCGAAGCTGGCACAACCTCTAAGCCGGGCGAAGCCTCAGTCGTTTCTTCAGCCAGTGCCAGTGCACCGCCTAGTCCTGGTGAGCTGACGAAACCAGCAGTTCCTGCTACCAACGAGGTTGGTAAAACACCGCGACCCAGTGCTTCCTTGCCTACTCCTACGCCGGCTCGAGGCGATCCAAGCTCAACCGCACCGAGTACAGTGGCTGCGCCAGTAACGATTCCGCCTCCGCCCCCTTCTGATGCTTTCGATCGAAGTTATGCCGCCCCACCCCCGACTGCTTCGCTCGTTACCAATCGGCCAGGGACTAGCCGCCCTGAAGAAGCAATTCCCATCGTTGTGCGGCCGCAAACCCAGCCGCTGGCTAATGCTCCACCCGACGCTTACCCCGTCAAAGTCGCACCTGCCCCTGTCCCCTCGGAAAAAGTTGAGGTCTTCGAGTACGAAGTGCAACGCTACCAAGTTCGGCCCGGTGATACTTGGGAACTGCTCAGCCGCTGGCGCTATGGTTCGGAGCGCTTTGCCCAGGCTTTGGCTGCCTACAATCGAGAACGCGACCCGGGTTTGGCCCGATTAGACGTCGGTGCCAGCATTTTTCTACCACCGGCCGAGGTCTTACAACGGCGCTATCCCCAACTCACGGGCCAACCCACCGCGGGTGATGCTTGGGCCGTACCTTCCGGCCTTCCCCCGCAAGTGAACACACCGCCTATCAGACCAGGACACTCCAGTGCTCCAAGCACCGCGCCCGTATCTTCCTCGAGTGGCGGACCTTATAAATTCTATCGTATCCAGGCTAATGACACTCTGTGGTTGATTGCCAAGCGCACCTTAGGCAGCGGCGATCGTTGGCCCGAAATATTCCGTCTCAACCGCGACGTCATCCATGATGTCAACCATTTGCCCGTGGGAACCGTCTTGCGGTTGCCTAGCGATGCTCAGGTGGACAATCCGTCCAGCCCGCGATAACATATAAAGTCTCGCTGGGCAAACTCAGAGGCCCAGCGTTATATTTTTGCTTAGCGTACATTTAGGGTATTGCAGCTAAGGTGAGCTCATGGCCGTTCCAAAACGACGAACCTCGCGCAGCAAGCAGGGCAAGCGACGCAGTCATCAACACGCCACGCCTATTCAGATAATTTATTGCCAGGAATGTAACGAACCCATGCTCCCGCACCGGGTTTGTCCCAGGTGCGGCAAATATCGCCAGAAGAATTATTCTCCACCGGAAAAATCAGAGAAGTCTTAGGCGGCCTACTACTTGGTGGGATTAGTTCTAGGAAAGGGAAACCGAGCAATGCGGATTGCAGTCGATGCCATGGGGGGTGATCACGCTCCTGGACCGATTGTGGCAGGAGCGGTAGAGGCGTTACGCAGCGACAATAGCCTGCGCATTATTCTCGTCGGTGATCGGTCAGCCATTGAGCAGGCCTTGGGACAAATCGGGGCTTTGTCCTCGAAGGAAAGTGAACGTCTTGATATTTTCCATTGCTCCCAGGTTATCACCATGGAGGACAGCCCTGTAGCCGCGTTGCGACAAAAGCCCGATAGCTCGATAGTTCGTTTGTGGCAACTATTGGCCGAACGCAAGGTTGAGGCCATCGTATCTGCAGGCAACACCGGCGCCATGGTAGCAGCCGGATTACGTCTGCGACGCTTTCTCCCGCATGTGAGCCGACCCGGCATCGCCGCTACCATGCCCACCATGAAAGGGCCGTGCGTCTTGCTCGACGTCGGTGCTAATGTGAGTCCGCGCGCCATGCACTTATACCAGTATGGCGTGATGGGGGCAATTTACGCGAAACATGTGCTCAAGAAAGAGCGTCCGACAATCGGCCTAATGAACGTAGGCACCGAGGAAGCCAAAGGGCACGACTTAGCTAAGGAAACGCATGCCATTTTCGACAGCAGCCCACTCCGCGACCAATTCATCGGCAATATCGAGGGACGCGATATACATCGCGGTGTGGCCGACGTAATTGTCAGCGACGGCTTCGTGGGCAACGTTGTTCTGAAAGTCTGTGAAGGGGTGTTTGACTTCATTATGCGGGTCACCGCGGCAGAGTTGGCTCAGCGGCTCGAAGTAGAACGCGACCGCGCCCAGGAAGTAATCAACCGACTTGTGGAAACTTATGACTATAGTTCCCAAGGTGGGGCGCCGTTGCTCGGCATAGATGGCATTTGCATCATCTGCCACGGTGCCAGCGGCGCGAAAGCCATCCGCAACGCCGTGGGCATGGCGGCTCGGCTCGCCGCGGCACGACTCAACGAAATCATCGTTCAGGAATTAGAGACCAGTCCGCTGACAGCTCTCAGTTCCTAGGCGACCTGCGATGACTCTTTATAGCGCTAGCTGGCCCTCGTTTCGTAGGGCCAGCACAGTTGCTGTGTGCGGTAGCCTGCTTTACAATGGAGTTGATTGAGCAGACGCTTGCGCTGGCAGTGATGGACACCAGCCTCAGCTAAGGAGATCTATTGTGTCGGCAACAGCAGGCGATCAGGTAGCCGCGATTCTGGAGCAGTTCGCCCAGACGCGGCAACGGATGTTAGAACAAATTCGGCGGGTTATCGTGGGGCAAAATGAAGTCATCGAACAGATTTTCGCGGCAATCTTCGCCCGGGGGCACTGTTTGCTGGTCGGCGTGCCAGGCCTGGCAAAGACCCTCATTGTCAGCACCATTAGCCAAATTCTCGACCTTTCTTTCAAACGCATTCAATTTACTCCCGACCTCATGCCCACGGACATTACGGGCACCATGATTCTCGACATAGACGAGCAAACCGGCCGGCGGAATTTCCGCTTTGTTCCCGGGCCTGTTTTCGCCAACATCGTCCTGGCCGACGAAATCAACCGCACCCCCCCGAAAACACAGGCCGCTTTACTCCAAGCCATGCAGGAACGCCAGGTCACCGTTGGTCAACAAACTTATAACCTGCCCGAACCCTTCTTTGTGTTGGCCACCCAAAATCCGATCGAACAAGAAGGAACCTATCCGCTTCCCGAAGCCCAACTTGACCGCTTCATGTTCAACATCAAAGTAGATTATCCATCCTACGAAGAGGAAAAACGCATTCTGGCCACCACGACCAAGGATGAAACCGTCGAATTGACCAAGGTGTTAAGTGCCAAGGCCGTTGTCAACTTACAGCGGTTAGTACGCAGTGTGCCCGTGAGCGATCTGGTAGTGGAGTATGTGGCGCGGCTGGTGCGTGCCACGCGGCCCAAAACGCCGGAGGCGCCGGAATTCGTCAATC
This sequence comes from Gemmatales bacterium, assembly GCA_025060195.1. Classification (GTDB taxonomy): domain Bacteria; phylum Planctomycetota; class Planctomycetia; order Gemmatales; family HRBIN36; genus HRBIN36. Next base: position 30,268 of record JANXCQ010000031.1, read on the forward strand.
AGTGGGTAGATTGGGGGGCGGGACCTCGCGCAGGACAGTATCTCATCCTCGGCGCTAAAGCCTTCGCGGCCATGGACGGACGTTTTACGGTCTCCTATGACGACGTGCGCCGCGTCGCCATCCCCGTACTGCGCCATCGCATCAGCGTCAACTTCCAGGCCCAGGCTGAAGGCAAGACTTCTGAAGACATCATCAACATGCTTGTTCAGCACATCCCCGAACCTGAACCACGCAAATATGAACGTCCTACCCGCCTACGCTGAACACACGAGCTATTTTGCCTAGGGCGCGCGAGCCGTTCATCAACAACCGTTAGGCGAACGGAATCGGCGGGAAATTGAGAACGTTCACGCGAATATGGCGTGCGCTCGGGGGCGTCAAATGGGCGAAGGCATCATTCCCCGCTGCGTCGCGGATAAACGTTCCCGACGGCAAAAGTAACGACGGCAGAATTTCGATACCGTCGCGATCGAAGTCATTCGCTTGGATGGTGTAACGAAAGCGCAAAGTCATGGCATCCACCTGACGGACGAAGGTAGCATGGCGTTCGACGCTACCGATGCGTAGGCGCAATGCAGGTGCTTGGCCCCCACTCGCGCCAACGGTGACCGGCTCATCGAAACGCACGAGAAATTCCAATGCTTGACCCGTGTAGTAGGTGCCCATTGCCGGCGTTACTACCTGCACCACGCGAGGCGCCACTGCGTCAATCGTAACGGAGGAGAAAACACGGCGGGCAAAGGTGGTCGTCGCAGAATTACCCGCTCGGTCACGAATAGAGCATCCGGGGGGCCGAACAATAGGCGACACGATCTCGATACCATTCGGGGCACGGTCGCCCGGTCGCACTAAGTAACGAAATTGCAAAGTGTCGGGCGCTGACTGGCCCACGAATTCCGCCGGACGCAAGGTGTTGCCAATGCGAAGTCGGACGTACGGCCTGGAAGCGCCCGAAAAATCCACGCTCACGGCTTCGCTGAAGCGGACGCTAATGGTCAGCACATGTCCTGCGCGGTAAGTGCCTGGGACAGGCCCAGAGACTCCTATCACGCTGGGCGCCACGCCATCCACAAGGACTTGTCGCAGATCAGGCGGCGTGAAGTTCAGGTTCGCTGGGACATTAGATGCGTTCTGGATCGCACCGCCGTTGAGATCGATGACCGGATTCAGCGTTATTCCGTCCCGGTCCAGATCGCCTGCCAACACGGGAGCCTGGAAAGTCAGTTGGCTGGTCCCGTGCCCGTCAGTATAGGTGGCATAGCGTGTCTGGGAGCCAATCGTCAGCACCAGCCTCGGAGTTCCGCTCACCAGCACGGGTTCACTGAACTGAACCACGAATGCGAGCTGCTGACCTGCCCGATAGGTTCCCGCCGAGGGCACCTCTATCCCAAGGACAGTCGGACCAACCGCAGGAGGCACCCCGACGTACACGAGCGAAGTATCTGGCGCGCTGAAGGACAATTGAGCATCATTCTGCGCCCGATCACGGATACTCGCGGCTCCTAAAGTAACGGGGGAGAAGACGGTGATGCCGTCGGTGTCGAGATCGGAGGGTTGAACGACGTAGCGGAAGGTGAGCAGGTCGGTGCCACTTCCGGATACGTAAGAAGCTAAGCGGGTTGCCGCGCCAATCCCAAGCGACAAGGCGGGCGGTTGACCACCACTGCCGACGTAAACCGGTTCAGAGAACCGCACCAAAAATTCCAAAGATTGGCCAGGCAAGTATGTGCCCGGCGCTGGTGGCGTCACGTTCACGATGGTGGGCACCACGCCATCTACGAGGACGCCGGTCGTAGGAGGCGGTGTAAACCCTAACACGATTGGCCTGCCCACAGCATTGCGAATCGCTCCGCCTTGAAGGTCAATCACAGGGCTAACCCCTACGCCCACCAGTTCGTGATCCCCAGCTTGAACCTGATAACGGAAAATCAAAGTGTCTGAGCCGCTCCCCGAAAAGTAAGGAGCATAACGCGTCTGGCCTCCAACATCCAGGACTAATCGCGGTCGGCCTCCCGAAGTATCCACAATCACGGGTTGGCTGAATTGAAAAACAAAATCCATGAGTTGGCCTACTCGGTAAATTCCGAGTGGCGGCGCAAAGATTTGGGCTGCATAGGGCGAGGGTAAATTCACTCGCACATTCCGCGTATCCGGGGGCACGAAATTGAGCAACGCGTCGCGGTTGCTCGTGTCCCGAATCGTGCCGCCCTGGAGCTGAATCGGCGACACTACTTCGATGCCGTTGGTATCCAAATCCTCAGCGACGACCCGATAGCGGAACGTCAAGGTATCGGGCGCACTACGATGATGAAATTCGGCGTAGCGAGTGAGGGTACCGACGATCAGAGGAATACGGGGTCGGCCATAGGTCGTAATTGCTTCCACGGGGCGATCGAAACGCACCTGAAAATCGAGATTTTGTCCAGGCAGATAAATGCCATCCGCAGGTGCGAGCACCTGGACGATCCGCGGGCCCGGATTGACCAACACCCCACTGGTATCCGGCGCGGTGAAGTTCAGATTGGCGTTATTATTGGCGGCATCTCGGATCGTCCCACCGTTGAGCCGAATCGGGGAGATGAGGGTTATCCCATCTAAGTCGGCATCATCAGCTTGGATGACATAACGAAACAGTAGCAGATTCGAGCCGTGCCCCGACTGGTAGGTAGCGTAACGCGTCACCGAACCGATCACGATAGGCAAGTCGGGCACACCAGTCGCCGTGGTGGTGACATAAACGACTCGGCTGAAACGCACGTAGATGTCCAGGTTCATGCCCGTTAAATAGGTTCCTGGTGCTGGCGGGATAACCGTCGCAATCACGGGTTGTGCCAACGCGTCAATAAGAATGCCACTAGTATCTGGAGGACTAAACTGCAAGAACGCCGGGTCCAGATCGGCTGCCGACGTTATGGTGGCGCCATTCAGTTCCAGGGGCGAATGGAGAACGATGCCGTCGAAATCGTAATCCCCCGCTTGGACCGTGTACTGGAAGACCAGTGTATCCGTACCGCTGCCCGAATCGTAAATCGCGTATCGGTCCCCATTGCCCAAACCGAGGCGCAATTGGGGCGTGCCGGAGGAGGTGTCTACGTTAACGGCTTCGCTCCATTGGACCTGAAATTCCAGGCGTTGACCGGTGGTGTACGTTCCTGGGGCCGGCGCCTGAATCTGAACGATATAAGGCATCAGGGCGTCAACCAAGACTCCCGAGAGATTGGGCGGGGAGAAGACAGTCTGGGCGGGTTGCTGAGCGGCATCGCGAATCATGCCGCCATTCAGGTCAATCCCCGGCGCTAGCTGGATGCCATCCGTGTCTAGCTCACCGGGTGCTATCACATATTGGAAGGTCAAAGCGGTGGTTCCCGAACCCGTCGTATAGAGCGCGTAGCGAGTATTTCCGCCGATATTGAGAACTAAGCGGGGCCGTCCGTTAGTCAGATTGACAAACACCTCCCTGTTATACCGCACGGTGAAGTTCAAAACGTCGCCCGCGCGATAGAGGCCATCGGCGGGCGGCTCGACCTGGACAATGTTGGCTGGCTCGATGTGAACCCACAGTTCTGCGCCATGCGTACCATCGTTGGCCTGGAAAAATAATCGCCCTGATACATTGGTCAGGTACCTGGGCGAAGCATTGCCTCCAGCTAATCGGATGTTGGCAACCAGAAACGTTCCAGCGCTGGTGCCATCGCTACGCCACAGTTCTATACCATTGACACCATCCTCGGCGGCAAAGAATAACAGCCCACTGACGTTGGTCAGATAACTCGGATAGGATGAACCAGAAGGATTGATATCACGCACTAACACTGTGCCTGAAGCGGTGCCGTTGCTCCTCCAAAGCTCGGTTCCCGCGCCATTCGTCGCAGCGAAAAAGAGTGTCCCGTTGACATTGGTCAGCCAGTTTGGGTTCGATGAATTAACCGTAAAGAACCCCCCAGGAAATATATCGCGAACCATCTGAGTTCCCGCATTGCTCCCGTCGCTGCGCCACAACTCGTAACCGTAACTTCCATTATTCGCTACGAAATACAACGTTCCTGAAACGTTGGCCCAACGGAAGTCTAGCGAAAACCAAACAGTTGGGAAGGAGGATGCCGGACCCGAGTGAATATCGCGTACTAACACGGTGTTAGACGCTTGGCCCTGACTTCTCCACAATTCGTATCCGCTGGCTCCGTCGTTGGCAACAAAAAAGAGCGTACCATTTACATTGGCCAGTAACGAACCTTGGCTACTTCCAAAGGCCGAACCCGTACCCGCCTTAATGTCCCGCACGAGTTGGACCGTGGGGGCTCCAGGTTCTAATTTCCATAGCTCAAAACCCGCACCCCCTGGGCCGTCGCTAGCAATAAAGAATAACGTGCCGTTGACGTTCGTCAGGCTGGGATGAATACTGGAACTGAAAGCGCTGCCAGCCCCAGGGTTGATGTCGGAGACGCGGATCGTACCCGCGGCAGTACCATCAGTGCGCCAGAGTTCCAAACCGTGTCCACCCGCATTGGCCACGAAATAGATCGTCCCATTGACCTCCGTGAAACTGGGGTGGGGCACTGAAAAAGGAAAAGGCGAACCGAACCCGGGCACCAAATCGGCCACTCGCTGAGTGTTCGCCGCGGTACCGTTAGAACGCCAGAGTTCGTAACCAGTGCTGCCGTCTGTGGCCACGAAAAAGAGTGTGCCATTGACATTGGTCAGCCAGCGCGGATTGGAACTCCAAGCGCCCGGGTTGATGTCGCGCACCAGTTGCGTACCCGTGGAGGTACCGTCGCTTCTCCATAATTCATAGCCACTGTTACCGTCATTGGCGACGAAAAAGAGCGTGCCGTTGACATTGGTCAGATACTCGGGAGCGCTGGGCAAACCTGCTGCGGGACGAATATCTCGCACCAGGAAAGTAGCCGGCGCGGTGCGGTCCTCCAGCTGCTCCAAGCCGAGCATCGCGCGGCGGCCTAGCGCGGACTTACGACGTTGCTGCTGAATAGAAGGGTTTTTCTTATCGCGCTGTTTGTTTGCCAACCAACGCCGCGCCTGTTGCCACCAATTTGTCGGCATCCCGCAACCTCCTCAGCTGTCCTGACTCTGTGGCGCTAGTCCGTCAACTTTGATCGTAACCTATGTCATTGCTTCTCGCAAGCATCGAGGGCAATTTTGTCTAGTTCGCCTAGAGTACTTGCTCGCGCCACCCGGCCTTACTGTGAGAAACTCACAGGTAACCACTAGTCCCTGCGCCAGACCAGGCCGTACCGCGATCACCACAAGGGACCAAAGTTTGCCTGCAACGGGCCTAGCCTGGGACTGCTGTTATTTCTTGGCCCATGACCACGAGAGATCGGCATCGACGGCAAAGTCGCTGCGCCACTTGCCGTTAGAACGGCAGCGCTGCTGCGACGCGCTTCGCATACTTACGACGGGGAACTGAGCTTCAAATGTCGAAATACAGTATGAATTCGTATGGGTGAGGCCGCAGTCGCACGGCGTCGGCTTCCTTCTCCATTTTGTACCAAATCCAGGTGTCGATTACGTCGGGGGTGAACACGTCGCCGCGCAGCAGAAATTCGTGGTCGGCACGAAGAGCTCGCAGGGCCTCTTCTAACGAGCCAGGGGTCTTAGGTACTTTCGCCAGCTCCTCGGGTTCCAGATCATAAATGTCCTTGTCGAGAGGTTCGCCGGGGTGGATTTTGTTTTGGATACCGTCGAGCATGGCCATGAGCATAGCGGCAAAACAGAGATAGGGATTGGAGCTACCATCCGGACAGCGAAACTCGATACGCTTAGTCTTGGGGCTGACGTGATAAACGGGGATACGAATGGCCGCTGAGCGATTCCGTCGGCTATATGCGAGGTTGACAGGCGCTTCGTAACCAGGAACCAGGCGTTTGTAACTGTTGGTAGTGGGGTTGCAGAAGGCACAAAGGGCGGGGGCATGTTTGAGCAGTCCGCCGATGGCATACAGGCCGATATCGCTGAGACCGGCGTAACCCGAACCAGCAAATAGATTGACATTGTTCTTCCAGAGGCTGGTGTGCACGTGCATGCCCGAGCCGTTATCGCCGAAAATCGGCTTCGGCATGAAGGTGGCAGTTTTGCCGTGCTTGCGGGCAACATTCTTGACGATGTATTTGTATTTGAGGACGTTGTCGGCCATTTGCACCAGAGGGGCATAACGCATGTCAATTTCGCCTTGGCCGCCCGTAGCCACCTCGTGGTGTTGGGCTTCGATGGGAACTCCGCACTGGATCAACGTCAACATCATTTCTGTGCGAATGTCCTGCAGGTGGTCGGAAGGCGGCACCGGGAAATAGCCTTCCTTGTAACGGAGCTTATAACCGAGATTGGGTTTTTCGTCGCGGCCCGTGTTCCAAGCGCCTTCGATGGAATCAATATAGTAGTAACCGCAGTTAGCTTGCTGGTCGCAGCGGATGTCGTCGAAGATAAAAAATTCGAGTTCGGGCCCGAAGTACGCGGTGTCGGCAATGCCCGTGGATTTCATGTAGTTCACAGCTTTGCGGGCAATGTTGCGGGGGTCGCGCGTGTAATCCTGGCGCGTCAGCGGGTCGAGGATGTTGCAGATCATGGTCAGAGTGGGTGCGGCAGTAAACGGGTCTATGAACGCAGTTTCTGGGTCGGGCAGCACGAGCATGTCGGACTCGTTGATCGCCTGCCAACCGCGGATCGATGAACCGTCGAAACCCAATCCTTCCTCAAACACCGCCTCGTCGAGCGCCTCCGCAGGAATGGTGAAGTGTTGCCATAACCCTGGGAAGTCCATGAAGCGTAGATCCACGGCCTGGATTTGTTTTTCCTTGATAAGCGCCAGCACCTCTTTCGGTTTCACGGGAAATTCCTCCTTTACGCTTGGACACAGCATTTTGACAAAAAACCTCCGGGGCGCCCTAGCACTACCCGGAGGCTAGCACGCTGCGTTTAGCAACCTATATGCCAAGCAACAGGATGTCAATAGCTTTGATATTACGCGGCCTAAATTGCTGGGGGCTAACAAAACTTTGCTGACGCAAACGAGAATACTGCAGATGCAAAGGATGCTCTCAATTTCGGCAGTTCCGCCTATTCCCTAGGCAAGCTGAACCGTGGACGGCATTCGCAAAAACCCGAAGGGCAGCCGGTTTTATTTAGGTACGGCTTGCTGAGCGCGCTGACGTAGGGCAGCAAACTCGAAGGCGAGGTCGCCGGCTCGCGCTAATAAATCCTCGGCGGCCTGCAGCCAGGATAAGGCTTCTTCGGGGCGTTTGTCGTCTACGGCCAAGTAACCAGCCGCGACGAGCCAACGAAGGCGACGGCGGAGTTCATGATCATTGGGGGCTCGCCGAGCCAAATCGAGGGCCAAAGGGCCTGCTGCCTGCCAACGCCGCTGAGCTAAGTAAGCCTGCACCAGAAGACCCTGAATGGTATCCAAATGAGGGCGCTGCGTTTCGGACTTTTGCCAGCGACTGCGGATTTCTACCAGCAACTCCACGCGTCGCGCGGTGTCCCGATGATTGGTCAGTAGTTGGTCCCACTGGGCCACCAACTCGGGGTTGCCACTGCGAGCCAAAATCTCGATTATGGCCGACCAAGCTTTGCCACGCACGCGTTCGTCTTCTGTGGTCAGGCAGCGCTGCCAAAGGAAGGGGAGATCTGCCGGCGTTCCGAGTTCGCCGAGGATTGTGGCAGCACGACTGCGCACTCCTGGGTCGCCATCGCGGAGCATGATGGATTGTAATTGGGCGACGATCTCGCTTTTCCGGGCGTCGCTGGCGCCACTACCGATGCGGCCGAGCGCGCCGAGAATGTGGAAACGTACGCTGGCAGAACGGTCGTTGAGCGCTGTCCATAATTCGGCCAAGACGCGTTCGTCCGCAATCGGCTCCAAAGCCCGCGCAGCCGCCTGACGCACCCCCTCAGAGGGATGGCGTAGCAACTCGGCTAAAATCACGGCCGCTTGCGGCGCGCCAATGGCGCCCAGCGATTCCGTAGCCTCCGCGACCACGGTCAGCGACGAATCGTTGAGCGCTTTTTTCAACGCCGCTAAGATCGGCACCAGGCGTTCGGGCTGCTGGTGGGGCGCACGAAAGCGTCCCAAGCTGCGTGCGGCCGCCGCCCGCACCCCCACACTGCCATGCTCCAACAACGTCAGCAAGCGTGCCACCACTTGGGGATCTTCCAGACGCTTCTCGAGAGTTAACACGGCCTGACGCTGTACTGCCTCTACTCCGTCTTCGCTGAGGTGGAGCAAGAGTTGTGTAACTTGTTGTTGTTGCGAGGAGTCCAACTCGGGCAAAGCTTCGACCATCCAAAGAATTGCCTGCACACGCACCCCAGGATATTCACTTTTTACTAACGTTTGAAAATGGGCCACGCGATCTGCCGTGGGAATTTTGCTGTAGATTTGCTGGTGAAGTTGGACAATATGGGCCTCGGCACGACTGAGATCGGCTTGTAAGCGACGGACTTGCTCTTGGAGCGCGGCATTGCGTGCCGCCAGCCACTCTTCGTCGGTCAGGTCTTTGTGCCGCTGCCACCATTGCTGCCAGCGGGCCATGTCGAGTCCGTAATTCAGGCCCGTAAGTTCCTCTAAAGCTCCGGCCGCCGCTTCCCGGATCGCAGGAGGTTCCGCAGCTAACAGGCTCATCAGGGGAACGATGGCGGCGCGTTGCTGAGTCCGGGCTAAGACTTGAATGGCGGATTGTCGCGCCAGTCCACTGGCCCGTTCGTCCTCCGCGAGAGCGACCAACGGGCGGAACACACGGCGGTAATCAAAGCGTGCTAACGTTTCGATGGCGGACTGTCGAATCGTGGTCTCTTCACAGCCAAGGGCTTGCAGTAATTGCGGAATGTATTGGGGGTCGCGGGACCAGCGAAGCGCACTGGCCAGCGCTTGGAACACGTCAGGCCGATCCCAACGGCGCAGCCCTTGCCGCACAACTTCTTGGCTCTCCTCGGTTCCGCGTTGCAACAACAATAATGCGGCTTGGCTTTGCACTGCCGGCTCTCCGCGCTGGTATAACAGGTTCACCAAGCGTGGTACATCGAGCTTGTCCTGGCGCTCAAAGTGTGTGGGTTCAGATTGACCGAATAATTGTCCCACAGCCGGTACCAGGAACCACCACATGAGCAACGCAAGCCCTAGCGGGAAAGGATTCACGAAACTCCAGCTTGGTCTTCCGCGCAAGGCCTGACACCACTGGCTATTGGTTCGTAACCTTCCCACGCGGCCGAGCCTCGACCACGAGAACGCGGGTACGCGCCTCGCATGTGGAAGCGCCCAGGCAAGTGCTTGACCCCCGTACAGAGATGCTCTGCCCCGTGCGTGCCTCATAGCTTCTGTCGTGCCCCGTAACCTTCGCGGCTATAGCTCTGGTTCCGAAAACGGTCAACGCCACACTAGTTAGCTCGCTCCAGTGGCGACGCGACTTTAGCGCTCCTACCGCTCTTACGCTCCCGAGAAACCAAATACAATGGCATCACCGCACCCTACGCCGTGAAGCGCATATGGTCTCTATCCGGAGCGCGCCTTCAGAAGCTTTAGCGACCTTGATGAGGCAGGATAAGCAAGGAGTTGTGTGCATGTCCAAACTAAGCGTAAAGCAGGCAATGATAACTGCCGGGTTGTGCGCCATTGCCATATTGATACTTTTCGGCCTCCGTCCGCAAGCGCAGCCGTTGATCGCTCCTACCGAGGCGCTCAGCCCCCAGGAGGAACAAAAGCGTTTCCGCTTACCTTCGGGATTCATCATTCAATTAGTCGCTAGCGAACCGGACATTCAGAAACCGCTCAATCTCGCTTTCGATGCCCGAGGGCGTTTATGGGTCACGCATACGGTCGAATATCCTTTCCCTGCCGAGGATGAAAACTCAGCCCGCGATGGTATTACCATCCTGGAAGATTTCGGTCCCGATGGCCGCGCTCGCAAAATCACCCGATTCGCAGATAAGCTCAATATTCCTATCGGAGTGTTGCCCTTAGGCGACGGCCGGCAAGCGATCGTCTGGTCGATTCCGCACATCTGGAAGCTGACCGACACCGACGGCGACGGTCGCGCTGACCATCGCGAAGTCCTCTATGGGCCTTTCGACTATGTGGATACTCATGGCAATCAGAATGCGTTTCGTCTCGGACTCGATGGTTGGGTATACGCCTGCCATGGTTACCGTAACCATTCGCGTGTGCGGTTGCGAGGGGAGGGCCCCGTCGTAGTTGAGATGCATTCGGGACATACCTACCGTTTCCGTCCGGATGGCTCAGCGATTGCCGTGTGGACCTTTGGCCAAGTCAATCCCTTCGGCATGTGTTTCGACCGTTGGCTCAACCAATATACCGCGGACTGTCACTCGCGGCCGATCATGATGCTGCTCCCAGGGGCTTATTATGAGAGCTTCGGTAAACCTCACGATGGGCTGGGCTTTGGCCCGGAAATGACCCGCCACAGTCATGGCTCGACGGGCATCGCAGGCATCGCTTACTATGACGCGGAGCAATTCCCGGCTGATTACCGCGACAGTTTCTTCGTCGGCAACCCGGTAACGGGTGCGGTGCACTGGGATAAACCTGTTTGGCGTGGTTCCTCGCCTTGGGTAGAAAAGCCTGTGGACTTTATTCGTTGTGATGACCTTTGGTTCCGTCCTGTGGACTTGCAGTTGGGGCCTGACGGCGCACTGTACTTGGCCGACTTTTACAACTGTATCATCGGACATTACGAGGTGGACCTGCGCCATCCCCGTCGCGATCGCTTTCGTGGACGGATTTGGCGCGTCGTTGCCGTGGGCGAAACGGGCCAGCCGCGTCTGACCCCGATCCGGGACCTTACGCAACTCAGTTGCGACCAGCTCATTGCTGAGCTGGCCAATCCTAATCAAACGGTCCGCGTTCTCGCTACGCATCAGCTGGTGGAACGTTTCGGCGCCCAGGCATTGCCTCAACTGGCTCGACTTGCCCAAACTCCACTGCAGCGTGCCCACGCGGTTTGGGTCTATCTTCGCATAAGCCACTTGGACAAGCTTCCTGTCCATCAAATCGCACAGGATGAGCCGATTGTTCAAGTTCATTACCTGCGAGCATTAGCGCGACTGGAGAAACCTTCTGAGGAACAATTGAAGTACATTGAAGCAAGCTTATTAGCTGACCATCCCATGGTGCGTCGAGCCGCGGCTGAGACCGCTAGTCTTCGCCCCGATTTGAAATTAGTACCTCGATTGCTCCAGGCGTTGTCCGCAGTGCCTGCGGAAGATGTGCAACTGCGCCACATGCTCCGCATTGCCTTACGCAATCATCTGCAAATGCCCGAGGCTTATAAGAACCTAACCTCGCAGGCTTGGAAACCAGAACAATTACAATGGTTCGCCGACGTTGCTGTGGGTCTGAAACCGGACCGCGGTATCGCCTGGAGCGTTCACTTGCTGCAAAGGTCCGACCTGAGCATTAATAATTGGCCCCAGTTGCTACGATACTCGGCTCAATTTGCGAGCGATGCCGACCTGAATCACGCGCTGGCCGACATCCGCGCCCGCTTAGGGACCGATCCTGCTAAGGAACAGACGGCTCTTACCGCCTTGGCCGAGGGCTGGCGCTTCCGGCGAGCGTTTCCTAATCCCCAATCAGCATGGACACACTGGCCGGCAGAATTCGCGCAACGGGTTCTCGGTCAGATCGACCGTTCGTCCATCATGCAATTGACGTTAGCGCTTACCTGGGTCGAGCTTCTGAACCTGAAAAAACTCTGGCCTCAGGTGTTCCTGCTTTGGCAAGACCGCCAGCAGGCCATCGAAGTGCGAGAAGCTGCGGGCCGTGCAGGTTGGCGCCTGGAGCGCAGCAAGATGCGCCCCACGCTGCACGCCGTGCTGGCTCACGGCGAAGAACCCCCACGCTTACGTCAGTGGGCCGTGGAACAGCTCATTCGCGACTGGCAAGCCTCGGACAGCGAAGCGTTCTTAGCGGCTTTCGCCACCGCACCGGCAGATTTGCAAACTTACCTCGCCCAGGAGTTGGCCGGCCATCCCCAAGCAGCGCAGTTTCTCCTCTTGGCCGTGGATAAAGGCAAGGCCTCGCCTCGCCTATTCCAAAATCCCGTCGTTTCTCAGCGCCTACGTGCTCATGGTCGCCCCGAATGGAATCAACGCATAGACCAATGGCTCAAGCAACTACCATCTTTGGACGAGCAAATTCGACGGGTGATGGAACGGCGAATTAAGAGTTTCGACCCAAAGCGAGCCGATGCCGCTCGAGGACACGTTGTGTTTCAGAAGCACTGCGCCAATTGCCACCGCGTGGGCAACGAAGGCAACAGTGTGGGCCCGAAACTCGATGGCATTGGGAGTCGTGGCATCGATCGGCTCGCCGAAGACATACTCGATCCTAATCGGAACGTAGATGAAGCGTATCGACTCACCCTTATCCTGACGCGTGATGGCCGTACGCTTTCCGGTCTAAAGCTCCGCGAGCAAGGGGAGCACATCATCTTCGCCGACCAACAGGGCAAGGAGTTTGTCGTGGCTCGCAAGGACATCGAACAAACTCAAGTCAGCCCACTATCACCGATGCCCGCCAATTTCCATGAAATGATCTCGGACGCCGAGTTCGCGGACCTGCTTGCCTACCTCCGCACCTTACGCTAACGCCGACCCTTCGCTAAGCATGATATTGGGTCGGATAGCCAGCAGGAGGTACGATGCCAGTCGTTGCCTGACCGGTCATGGTGATAATCAATGAGGGCGGCGGGATTCGAACCCGCGACCTACGGATTAAAAGTCCGTTGCTCTGCCTGCTGAGCTACGCCCTCGGCCCGTTAGGGCATGTAATGCTACGAGTTTCTGAGGAGCAGGTCAACCTTCCCGATATCCGGTTCATCCGCGCTGTGCCTAGACAAGGCGAAGTCGTACAAAAGCGGTAATGATTGTGTAAGAAGCCCAGCTTGTGCTCGTCACACGCACAAACGGAATCTCGAAGAACTTCATGGGCAGCGGCACGGCAAAGGCATGGAACTAGACCTCATCCTTCAGCGGCTTTTAGCCAAGCAGGAATTATCGGCTCAAGAAGTAACGGGTGTCCTGGAAGTACTGACCCAAGGACAGGCGGACCCCGTGAAAATGGCAGCAGTGCTGACAGCTTGGCGGGCGAAGGGCGAAACGCCGGGTGAACTATCCACAGCCTGTCAGTGGTTACGGCAACGCATGGTGCGCGTCGATACCTCCGGACTGGCCGTGGTGGATACGTGTGGCACAGGGGGAGATGAACAAGGGACGTTCAACGTAAGCACCGCAGCGGCTTTAGTAGCCGCAGCTTGCGGCGTGCCCGTGGTCAAGCACGGCAATCGAGGAATTTCCAGTCTGAGCGGCAGTGCAGATGTCTTGGAGCGCTTAGGCGTACGCATCGAGCTAAGTGCCGAGGAAGCGTCCGCCTGTTTGCGTCAGACTGGATTCGCATTTTGCTTGGCGCCGCGTTTTCATCCAGTGCTGGCCCGTGTTGCCGACCTCCGAAGGCGTCTTGGCTTTCGCACCGTGTTCAATTTACTGGGGCCGTTACTCAACCCCGCGCAAGCGCGTTGGCAGTTACTCGGTGTCGCCAAGCCAGAATTATTAGATTTGTTGGCACTGACATTAGCACGGCTGGGAGACAGCCAGGCGCTGGTCATCCACGGCTGCGACGGTCTGGATGAAATCACGCTCAGCGGGCCCACCTTGGTCCGCAAGGTAGCTAACGGAGTCGTCGAGGCCGATGTTTGGTATCCCGAAACTTTCGACCTGCCCCGCTATCCCACCGAGGCATTCCGCGTCGCAAATGCCGAGCACAGCGCCCAACTAGTGCGGAGTGTGTTAGCAGGGGAGCAAACGCCCGCTCGGGATCTCGTCTTGGCCAACGCCGCGGCCACGTTGTATCTATGCGGTCACGTTAGCCGATTGGTGGATGGCGTCCGTGTCGCTGCGCAAGCGTTGGATAGCGGCGCAGCGCTACGCTTGTTGAACTCGTTAGTGGAAGTAACGAACCGCTCACTCGCACAGAATTGGTAACCTAGCCTCGGCTCATAGACGAAAGCTACTCTCGCTCCAATTTTTTGTTGGCCTGCTCTTGCCAAATCGTCCCTATTGGACTTGTCCTTCGCCAACGCGGCGAGCACGTCGTCCAAATTGACCAGCGCGATGAACTTTACGGGCGACGCCTGATTAGCCCGCGGCTTTTTTCGCTTCCTCCTGAGGCATGTATTTATCGAGGAGCACCTTCACCTTTTCGGTGGGCTGGGCACCGACGCTCAGCCAATAGCGGATGCGATCAGGCTTGAGGGTGACCTTCTTATCTTCCTGAGGGATGTGCGGGTCATACGTGCCCAATTCCTCGAGCACGCGTCCATCGCGGGGCATGCGCGCGTCCGCTGCCACGATACGGAAAAACCAGCGATGCTTACGTCCCAGTTTCTTGAGTCGAATTCGTACCATTTTCCACTCCGTTTCTACTCCTTTCTCCAGAAGTAGCCGCCCAAAGGCTCAATTCCCTGCACCAGCGCTGAGCCTGGGCGAACCGGCACAATATCGACCACTTCAGGACGGAACCACAGCATTTCCAATTATAGCGCCGGGCTCTGCAATGGCACAGAGAGCGATTATTCACACCAATGATTCCAAGGCAACGAAGAATTAGGCGAGGCAACGACGATTCGAGCGCTTGGCTCATTCCCACACATAGGGAATGCGTAACACGATATCGTCGCCTTGGGGATTGGAGCGTGAAGTACGCGCCTCGTCGTCGCGGCCGTTCGGGCCGACACTGTAGAGCACATAACCCGTATCAGTACGACGGTAAATCAGAGGCTGGCCCGAGAAAAGGTCGGCCTCCAAACGCGGCCGATATTTCGGCACCAACTCCTGTAACTGATCGGGAAAGCGACCGTTATCGTCGCGGAACGCTGCCAAGGCCATCCCCATCTGCACCAGACGTTCTATCTGGCGGCTTCGGTGGGCGACGGACAATGTGCGTTCCTGAAGTCCCATCAACCCCAAACAGACCTTAGCTCCCAGCATTCGGGCCATTTCCTGACGCTGCCCCTGTTGCAGCCGCTCGATCACTTGCTCCCAGGAGAAAGGCTCAATCATATTGGCCAGGGGCTTATACTTCGCCTCGACTCGCTTAAGTTCCTTCTGCCGCTCTTGAAAATTCTGACGCTCCCAGGCGGCGACAATCTCATCTAAGATGCGATTACAAGTGCACAGTGCTTCGTTCCAATCCAATTCCCGACGCAGCAAGGCCAGCTCCCGATCATCCGGCACGGGTAATTGGGCTTCCTCAAAGCTCGAAGCGAAGGTGCCACGGCGATGAATAAGCTGGATGCGCTGCAAAGCCACCGCGCGGTCGTAAATGTGCACGGCATCTGCCAAGTGAAACTCAGTTGGCAACTTTTCCAGCTGCTCTAAGTATTTGAGCCAGGTTTGTGCGTCATTGGGAGCGTGGGTCAGATACACTCCCAGCGTGCCACATGCGACGGCATTATAGAGAGCGCCATAGAGTCGATCGAACGGGTTGGTTCCCTTCTCAAATGTGCGCCCAATTCGCAGCGCAGTGAAAATGTCCTCCCAAGCTAACTGATAAAATCCGTGGCCCGCATGAAGCATAGCTCGCGACAAATAAGCACGCACCAGCATTAGCGTAGTGAATAATTCCGGTAAAGGCTCTGACCCCAGGTCTTCCCGAATTCCTGATACTGGCCGATAAAACCGTGGCCGATCGATCAGGTGAGCCGTCCGGTTCAAGAGGGGCTCGTAATACCGTAACCAATCGGCCACCAAGGGATATTGGGGCACTTGCCAAGGGTGTAGCAACGCCTCCCGAATTTGCTCGTAAAGCCTATTGACGGTTCCAATCGGCATCTTACGTATTTCGGTAAGAAAATAGTCGAACGGTTCAAAATAATAGCCCTCCGCAGGCAAGGGGCTGATTCCAAGTTGGGTATAAAATGAATTGGGGAGCTCCATTACCCTGAGGGACCTCGGACCCAGGGTTTGTACCAGGGCGACATAAGCATTCTGCTCCGGCTCCAAGTCGCGACCCCAGTAAGCGTTGATAGCCGCCACATAATCCACATAGCCGTCTTTCGTGATCGGCTCCGTGAAAAACGTGGTTTCTCGACTCTAAGTAAACCACGACTGAGGCGGAGCAGATTCGGAGCGCAAACTGGCCCCGTGGCTCAGCACAAAAGCTACGGCCAAGGAGGCCAACGACCAGGTCCACTGCCGAATTCGGAGTTGCTTGGTTCCCCGCCGCACCAAGGTCCGTACCCACATGACGCGCCCTCCGACAATTCAAAAAATCAAGACGCCAACAGATCGTGCCGCAATTTTTATGCTACAACCAAGCCGCTCACTTGGCCAGAACGCCAATTTACGACATGCTCGCTCAACACCAGGCCGAAGGAGCGCAAATGTACCATTCTGGCTGACGACTTGAGGCGCGACGCTAGCAAGTTTGGACGGGCTTTTCAAGGGAAGAAATCGCGCACCACAAGAGAGCCTGCCACTGCGGTTTGGCTGAGCGTATCCACGCCGAGTCCGCCGATGATCACCGACTGCGGCTTACCCGCTGGAAACGTAACGTTGTTGAGCACGGCTTGGTCG
>JANXCQ010000032.1:0-6963 GCA_025060195.1 Gemmatales bacterium
GTCTGCGAGGGAGATGCGACGGCCCGCATCGTCCTAGCTAAAGGTGAGCATGATACCGAACGGGTTGGTGACGCTAATCAGCCGACTAGAAGTCTCATATAGCATATAGGTACCGACGTAATTGGAGGCACTAAGCAAGCGACCATCGGCATCGTAGCTATAAGTGAGCGTATCCACCACGGAGCCGTCGGGGCTAAGCCAAGTTTGTGAAATCAGGCGGCCCTGATCGTCGTAAGCGAAATTAATTACCCGACCCAGGGGGTCCGTGCGGCTGGCTAAGTGGCCGTCATCGGTATAGGTGTAGTAGGTTGAGTTACCCAGGGGGTCAATGACCTGCGTCAGGCGGAAACCTTCGGTGAAGACAAACTGCGTAGTGTTGCCCAGCGGGTCGCTGACCGTGTGCACATAGTGGCGGAACTGAATGACTGCGATGTTGTATAGGTCATAGCTCAGTCCGTCGTTATTAGATAAGGACACGCGCACTAAGTAAAATCCCCATTCGTCGTAATTGTGCGCGCCGAGGACTTGATAACGCTGGTTGCCCAGGGAAACGATTTGTCCCGCGGTCGCGGCGCCGTCGCCCCAGTGAATGGTGGCCGACCAGTTCGAGACCTGGTCGCTCTCGCTTTCAAAAACGACGACAGAAACGTCTTGCAGCACTTCATCTTCAAAGCCCGAGAGCCGGTGATTGGTAACATCCGTCGAAGTGAGTGAGGGATTGGAATTGTTGGAGTCGGGTGGGGAAGATAAATTAGTAGGTTCGCGGTCATGCACGGACCAGTTGAAGGTCATGGTGGCGGTGTCGCCGTCGGCTAAGTTGTGTACGGTGATGGCGACCCAGAATGAGTACGGCGAATTCTCGGCGGTTACTGCGTCGTAGGAGATAACGCCGCTGAGGACGCCCGTGGCAGGGTCTAAGGTCAGACCGGCAGGGAGATTGTAGGCCGAGAACGTCAGGGGCGCTTGCTGGTTTAGACCCGCATACGCCGAACCCCAGAGGGAAGGTAAATCAATGTAAACGTAATCCCCCTCGGTGTTGGTCTGGTCGCCCAGGCCGTTGTGGAAGTAATAGTCGGTATTGCGGATACGTAAGGTCGCCGAAGCGGAAGCGGTGTCCAGGCCATCGGTGGCGGTCAGGGTGATGGTGTAATTGCGGGCAGCAAAAGTTTGATTGGCCAAGCCGCCAGGGGGCACGCTACTAATCCTGTAGCTAAGTGAGGCGAGCCTCGGATATCTGGGTAAAGCCATCATTCGTGCCGACAAGAACGACTGGGTTATCACTTCACGTTGGAGCAATTTCTTGCTAAGTGCTAATCTTAGGAGCTAACCGCAGATTCCAGAGATGAGCGCGAGGAAATTTTCTTAAGAAAACATGACTTTTTCCTGATCAAGTATAGTACCAACAGCTTCCGGAAAATCATGCTGAGGTCGGATGGCCGTCTGAATGCATGAGCAAATAGAGGGAGCTTATGTTGGTTGGCGAAGCGTCAGCTTGCAACCTAAGCAATGAAGTTTAGGTGCTTAGAGTTTAGACGGACCATCATAGAGGGATTGAC
The DNA here is from genome assembly GCA_025060195.1 of Gemmatales bacterium. Taxonomy (GTDB): domain Bacteria; phylum Planctomycetota; class Planctomycetia; order Gemmatales; family HRBIN36; genus HRBIN36. The sequence goes on from JANXCQ010000032.1 coordinate 1,557, forward strand.
TATCACGCGCTGTTCATGTTAAGTAATTGCGAAGGCATGAACAGCCTCTGATCGAGGAACAGGTAACTCAGCGGAACGCACCTTGACACTAAGAAAGCGGTCTTCCTGTGAGGCAAGCCCACTTACAGTGAACATAATCGTCTCCCCTTCCCTTGGCATCCTTCTGTTTAGCCGCTAAGCTCCGCACATTGGAATACCTAAGGAACTAAATCAGGAACATAAGATATGCAAGTGCCCTAAGCACTACAATGCGTGGGACTACCCTGGCAACTCAGGGCGACTTCGCGGGGCCAAGCCATGCCTCTTCGGTCGACGGAGGTTCACAGTGACGCAAGCCTTCTTCCACCCCTCGAGCTAATTCTTCAGGACTTACCGAGGTAGGGAGAATAACCCACTTTTCCTCTCCTACATGGGCACGGGAGTAGGGCTTAATCCTTTTGGTTAGAACAATTCGAATCCTGTCATCATCTCGGTAAATATAAACCGACCAAACTTGCTCGAGAAGCTTGTGGGTCGCTTTCTTGCCGCCAAACATGACTGTATAAACATTTTTCTCGGGCGGGCCTTTCGAATAGACAGAGTAAGGCAGACGTTTGCTGAAGCGTGCCAGGGCCTCTAAAATCGTCTCGCCCTGGGCCTGATAAGAAGCCGTGTTATCCAAGATAAACCACTCATCGCCATTGGTCATGAAATCTTCCACAGAATACGCGTAAGGGACGATGTACCAGCGTCCTTGAAAAAGCTCCACAAAAGCTTTTTGTCGCATGTCGTTCTCCTCGGGGTTCTATTCCACGAACGCGCTTGTCAGGATGACGCCTTGTTTGTTGCGTAGGCACCTAATCCTAGATGCGAGTCTCTAAGCCACTATGTCTAGGGAGCGCGCTGGTATCTAACTGCCGATCGTATGATTCGGAGATGAAGTGCGATAGTTTTTTAGTGAAGTGCGATGCAGATGGAGAGTAGGAATCTTTTATTACCTGAGGATCGTAAGTCATACAAGTTGGTGCTTACGCCCGGAGTTTATCACCATGCTCGTCCCCGCATTCTCTGGGCCTGCCTCGAAAATCTGCTACTTGCACATATGGTTGCTGATGCATGTCGCTTGCAGGCGGTAAGGCGTAGACAAATTTCCCGTAAGCATGACGGGCATAGTTCCTAGAAAAGCTAAGCGGGAGAGGATGAATCCTTCCTTGAAACCGTGGACAGAGCTGCATTGGTTTACTATCAGGCCGAATCCAAATCACTGATTCCGTATACATGAGGGTAAAAAACCCATAAACCCACGGCTGTATGATGAAGATCGAAGCGCTAACTGCGAAAAGAAATACATGTGTCGGTCTGAGCCCGCCCTTAGAGGTTGGGAGGCCTGGTAGCAGAGTTAGTATCCTGCGGGACAAGAAGGCTTGTTATTGACTGTCTGACGCCTTTAGGGGCGGAAACTATAACGGGTCGTTGCTTAGGGGTGATAGTCTGCGGCACGCGACAGCTTCGGCGCCCAACTTTAGCAGACCATCAGCGACTTCACGGCCGTTATGCAAATTCAGGCCGCTATGATAAGCCTCATTGGGTAAGCTCGATATTTAAGCACATTCCTCTAGTAGTGTAGTATTCAGTATCATAAGCGTGGCAAATCTGCTGCCCAAGAGAATTGATTAAATTTCTTCTGGTTGGGGGACATACGGTTAGCGTTCTAGATATGTAATGGCATGATAACTAGGCAAACTTAGGCTACCGCTGAATTGTGTAGTGATCAGACTTTGAAATATCGAGGGGGTGATGAGTTCCTAGGCGGATCGATTCGGCACTCGTTGCGCAATACAGCCAAATTAGGATTAAGTCTATTGCATGGGCGCCTTGGGACGCGCTTATATGCAATGTGATAAGACTTAGGTATCTAGAGGGTGTTAGGTCGGATATAGCGCGTCTTAGCTGCTCCCATATTAAGTCACTTAGAGGCAAATAGGGAATTAGTTGATAGTCATAGTTACGAACACGGTCGAAATTCGGAAATGTCATGCGAGGGGTTCATGGAAGTGTTGACTCTTAGATCGACCAAGTTTTGAGCCAGAGGGCGGCGTCGAGGGCGTGGTATGTAAGGATGAGATCGGCTCCCGCTCGCTTGATACAAGTGAGGATTTCCAGAACGACGCGTCGTTCGTCGAGCCAGCCGCGAGCAGCGGCCGCTTTGATCATGGCGTATTCGCCGCTGACGTTATAAGCGGCCAGGGGCACGCGGAACTGTTGTTTGGCACGTTGGATAATGTCGAGATAGGCTAAGGCGGGTTTGACCATGATCAGGTCGGCTCCCTCGGCAAGGTCGAGAGCGATTTCGCGGAGTGCTTCGTTGGCGTTGGCAGGGTCCATTTGGTAGGTGCTGCGGTCGCCGAATTGTGGGGGTGACTCTGCGGCTTCACGGAAGGGGCCGTAGAAGGCGCTGGCGTACTTGGCGGCATAGCTGAGAATGGGAATATGACTGAAACCAGCGGCGTCGAGTGCTCGGCGAATGGCTGCGACCATGCCGTCCATCATACCAGAGGGGGCGACTATGTCGGCGCCGGCGCGGGCGTGAACGACGCACTGCTGACCCAAAAGTTCGAGCGTGCGGTCGTTATCTACGTCGAGTCGGCCCGTATGTTGTGATAATACGCCGCAGTGGCCGTGGCTGGTGTATTCGCAAAAACATTCGTCGGTGATCACGATCAAGTCCGGGAGTTGGCGTTTGAGAGCACGAATGGCTTGGGGAATGATGCCTGCTTCGTCGAGGGCCGAGGAGCCGGTTTCGTCTTTGTGGGGGGGAATTCCGAATAGTATTACCGCACGGATGCCGAGTTCCCAGGCGCGGGCGGCTGTTTCTGCGAGTGTGTCGGGACTCAATTGGAATTGGCCGGGCATGGACGGGATTTCGCGCCGAATCCCCTGGCCAGGGCGCACGAATAGAGGCAGGATGAAATCGGAGGGACTCAGTTCGGTTTCGCGGACGAGTTCGCGTAGGGCGGGGAGTCGGCGTAAGCGTCGCAAGCGGAGCTCGGGAAACCGTGGCCCTAGGGGGGACATGGCGCGGTCTCCTGCCAAGGTTTCGGATGGCGATGGATAATATCAGCGAGTTCCGCGACCTGGTCGAGCCAGTCGTCACCATGATGAGTCGATTCGTCAGGCAGGCAGACAACGAGTCGTTTCGCTCCGAGAGCTCGACCGGGCTGGACGGAGAAGTAACGGTCGAGGTAGGTTGGCTGACGTAAACAGGCGCTCCAGATTTGCCGGAGCGAGCGGAGGGGAAGGCCAGCGGGTCCTTGGGGAGCTTCTAATACAACGGTCAGCGAGAGGAACGGATTGGAGCGCAACACGTGGTCGAGCCAACGTATGACAGTCGGAGTATGGCGACGATAGTCTTGGCAGTGGAACCACAGGATGCAGGTTTGCGCCAAGTGCGTTGGCACGGGGGCGTGGTCGGCCTCGGGAAGTGCGATGAAGATCCAATCTGCGGGTTGGCGAGGTGAAGTGATGACAGGCTCGCCGTTGGGGCGCATGGTTAGGAGGTCTTCGGGTAAGATGAGGTCGGGCAAGTTATCCCATTCCAGGTCGAAAATGTCGCTGGCTTCCTGAACCAGACCGAACATATCTGCCAAGGTTAGGTCGGGAGTTTCAAGCACGTAATATGGGGGTCGAGGTTGATATCTCAGGCCGAGTTGGGGGGCTTCGCGGCGAAAATCGGTTCCCGGGAGCACCATCAGGTGGAAGATCTGCACGTCGTCGAAGAGCTGTGTGCGTTGGAGATATTCCATGCTCCGGCGTACGGAGTCCGGTGTGTCGCCGGGCAGGCCGACGATTAAGTCCACCTTGACACGAATGCCCGCGCGGCGCATGGCCGAGACGCCCCGTTCGAAGGCCCGCAGGTTGTTCTTGCGGTCCATGAGTTGCATGGCGCGCGGGTCAACGGATTGCAGACCGACTTCTACTTCGGTGAAGTGTGCCTGACGGAGTAGCCGAGCTAAGTCGTCGTTGATCCCTTCGGCCCGCAACTCGCCGAAGCATGTCCATTGGCCGTCGGGATTCATTTCGGCGAGGAGGCGGAGTAAGTCGGGGAAATCCCGACGTTGGTTGAGGGTGGGATCGAGCAGGACGATTTCCTCGACGCCGACTTGGCGGGCGTATTGCAAGACGCGGAGGAGGTTGTCGTGGGAGAGGAAGTACAGCTTGTCGTAGCTCTTTGGGTAATAGCAGAACTTACATTTGAAGATGCAGCCGCGCAAGGTCTCGAGGAGCAGGATCTTTTCTTCCGCGGCGTCGAGGATGCCTTCGAGATAGGGCGAGGCTACGAGGTCGAGCGTAGGCAAGGGCGTTCGAGGAAGAAAAGGTTGAGGCTTGCCGACCGAGCGCTGGCGTGCGTGAACCAGCCCGGGGATGAGCGAAGACACCTCGGGCTGATCAACCAGGTGGTGCAGCAGCTCGGCGAAAGTGGCTTCGCCTTCGCCGATAATGGCATAGTCCACTGCAGGGTGCTCTAAGACCCACGAGTTGTCTATCGTAATTTCAGGCCCGCCGAGTAAGATGCGTGTGTCAGGTAAGCGCTCTTTCAACTGTTCGGCCAACCACAAGGAGCGTTCCACATTCCATAAATAACAGCTGAATCCGACCATCCAGGGTCGTCGGCTGCAAAGTGCCTCAAGGAGCGCGGCGTCGCCTAGCAGATTGGTTTCTCGACTAGGAAGGATTTCGATGTCGAACCACCGGTCGAGTCCGTTCCGTCGCGCGTAGAGGGAGAGGTAGCCCGCGGCGAGGGGAACGTTGCCTCGTACCGCTTGGCCGCTTAGCGGTGGAATTGGTAATTGTACCAGCACGATCTTGCGTCGTTGCAGAGTCATGCCTTGGCATTATAGAACTGCTGGACATTACTGATGCCCATGGTTTGTCGGACCTCCGCCTCGTCTTCAGGTCGCCTTCAGCCTTCTCTCAGCCAGAAGGGTATGCGAGCTATTGCGGTCTTAGAATGTGTCTGTCATAACGTCAGCTGCGGAGTCGCGCATGCCTCTCCATGATTGGGCGCGCATTGAACCAGGTGTCTATCATCACTTTCACAATACATGGCTGGCCCATTTGTCAAACGCTCTGAACGGTGGGATTCTACCACAAGGATACTATGCGCTTGTGGAACAGCATGTCGGACGTTTTGTGCCTGACTTGTTGACCCTGCACGCAGCCACACCCGGCCGAAGTCCGCATAGTCCACCCGCAGGCAAGACGGTGCTGCACGTGGCCCAGGCTCCGCCCAAGGCACGTTGCCAAGTCTCGGCGTTGGCAACCTACCGCCGACTGCGTCGCAGCCTGGCGATTCGGCATACTAGCGGCCATCGGCTGGTGGCAGTGGTGGAGATTACGTCGCCGGCGAACCAGGCCCATGCCGAGGCAA
>JANXCQ010000032.1:7059-45209 GCA_025060195.1 Gemmatales bacterium
CAATAGCCGATTTGGTGCACAAAATTCTCGAGTTTCTGGAGCACGGGGTGCATGTGCTGCTGGTGGATATCTTGCGACCTGCGGGCCGACTGCGACAGGGAATCCACAGTCGTGTGTGGGAGTTATTAGCAGGCGCGAGTTTTCGTGCTTCCGGTCGGAAACCGCTGACGTTGGTGTCGTATGTCTCGGCGGAGCCGGTGCGGGCATACGTGGAGTGTGTAGCGGTAGGCGAAAACTTGCCCGACATGCCGATTTTTCTGACGGGGGAACATTATGTGTTGGCGCCGTTGGAGGAGACGTATCTGCAAGCCTGGGCGGGCGTCCCTCAGTATTGGCAGAAACGCCTGACGAAAAAGCTGTAGGGGAGAACGATGTTAGTCCTGCCTGGTTGGTTAGCCGTGTGACTACTGATTCTGACCACAAGGTGCGTCGGGAGTAAGCGGGAAGTTGATGGCTAACGTGATGTGCAAAGATCATTCAAACGGCGGGCCGTATTCTTTGACATGGGGATCTGGAAGTGCGTCCAGATTCATCGGGTCAAACCATTCCGGTTGGAACTCAATACGTCGTGGGCCTGTGCCCTCTGCGCCGCGCATTGCGACGTTGGCCGTGAGCGCAATAATAGCATCGGCCATAGCCACTTCGCCGTGGCAGCGGGGCCAAGGACGTTCCTCGGGCTTCACCTCCCGATCTTCCCACATCTTGACGCAAAACGCGAAGTGTTCCAATTCCTCGCGGTACCCCCGACTCACGGGATTCGGTAAAGCGCCCTGACCGCGACGTAGCAACTCGGCACGCGGTTCCGACGCGGAAGAATCTACTGCCGGCTTATTGGCAGCGCCTTGAGTGACCTGCACCGTGGTCACCGCACTGCCTGATTGTCGGGCGTTCGGATCGGCTTCGGGGAAGAACATTGCCTCTTGTTCCCGCTCGACAATGAGCGTACCCCGTGTCCCCATAACGCATTCGCCATAAGGCTCAAATGCGTTCGTGCAGATGCTGGAGTAAGTCACCACGACAACATCATTATCGTCATTAACTTTGGGAACCTTCCGGCCCTGGCGCAATTCATAGACGATCTGACCTTTATCATCGCGTTCGTAATAATTCTGGCCAGGGAACTCGTAAATGCAGTACACGTGGTCTTCGACCTCCCGGTCGTCTTGGAAGAAGTGTTTGCCTCCGATGGCGGTGACGGCGAGGGGATGCACCTTGCCGAGGAAAATGCTGCAAGCGTCGAGTTGGTGGCTGCCCAGTTCGGCCATGAGACCGCCGCCGGTGCGCAAATACAACCGCCAACGCACTAATTCATTGAGGTTACGATAGCCATAGTACGTCAGCTTCTCCAACAGGGGAGCATAATTGAGGTCTTCGTCGCGAATTTCAGGCCGCCAACTATCGCGCAGCACGGGCTGATTATTCTCGACTTTAGGCCGCAGTTTACCGTCTCTGTCGCGCTCGAGCACTGGCCAAGTCTGATTGCGATGCCATAATGCGCGAATGTGCTTGATGACCCCTAAAGTGCCTGCCCGGATCAACTCGTAGGCATAAGCATAGAGCAAGTTGTAGTGGCGTTGATGGCCGATCGCTAGTACACGGTCGGTCTCCCGGGCCGCCCGGATCATTTCCTTACACTGGCGTACGTTCCAAGCCATCAGCTTCTCGCAGAAGACGTGTTTACCGGCCCGCAGGCAATCTATGGCAATTTTTGCGTGCAAGTGCAAGGGCACCGCAATGACAACCGCTTGGATATCCTTGCGTTTCTCTAACATTTCATGATAGTCATGGAAAACTTCGATCTCCTTGCGGGCATGACTGCCATACTTGCGAACCAGTCCCCAACGGGGTGCGCGTCCCTCGCCTTCGAAAATCCTCCGCAAGTTGTAAGGACGAATGTCGCACACAGCGACGAAACGCAAGTATTCCGGATTATGCTCCCCGACGAGCACACCCCCCTGGTCACCGCAACCAATAAGCGCCGCTCGCACGGGTTCCCCATGGAACTTGTCGTAGCCGTAATACAGCGCTGCAGAAACTGGTATTGCCGCAGTCCCAGCGAGCAAACCTTTCATGAAATCACGCCGGTTGATTTGCCGGCCGACTTCAACGGCAAATTCCTGTTTCCCTTGTTCACGCTTTTCGGGCAACAGGTTGAGAGACATCAGTTTACCCTCCACCTTTACAAGGCGAGCCAAGTTTGCTTCTTTTTGTCGTTAGGTGAGTGCTACTACCTGCCGACAGGGTGAGAATTCTTTGGACACCAGTTGCCACATTTACGAGGACTCACGGCGTGGTGGGCCAGCGTCTGGTTGAGGCACTGGCGGTCCTGGCGAAGTCGAGCTCGGAATATTCGTTGGTGTACTTGTCGGCGTCGATCTGGCGCGGCGACGCCACAAGACGTTTAATAGCCCGTCCAGACCGAACCACCGGCCCGTGGGTACTAGTCCTAACACGGCCAAGGCCAGCGCTTCGATCAGAGTTTTATTTATGTACAGATAATAACCTTCCGTACGTTCGGGCGAGGGCACCCAAGGAAGCGGTGGTTGACACAGGTAAAAGAGCATTAGTAAACCGCAGCCTAACCACGCGGCCAATCGGCTGAGCAAGCCGAACAGCAGCAAGCTACCCGAGAGAGTCAGTCCCCAGGCAGTGGTGCGGTCAACCCACCAGACTGAAGAACGTCCAAGCCAGACTGGTTCGCTGCTCGGCTCAGGTACATCGGAGAGCGCCGTTGTCTTTTTGTCCGCGGGGAGTAAATCGTACCACGATTTGAGCAGGCCTTGGGTGCGTTGTGCCAGAGCCTCACTGAATTGCTGGCGATACCACGCGATTTCGCTGCTGAGCCGGTCAGCCCGTTCCTGCCCTACAGGTCGCTCGAAGTAGCGTCGTTCGGCGTGCCGCAAAGTGTGTAAATCGGCGGCCAGTTGGCGATATTCTGCCAACCATTCGGGCACCCGTTGCTTCTTCTTGACCGGATACCAAGCCGTCGGCTTGGCCCATTCCTCCTCACCATGGGCTAACCAATTGGCCACGATTTGTTCATGTTGCTGGAGTTTTTCGCGGAGCTGAGCCAGTAATGTTTCGTCTATTTGGAAGGTACGGGCGAAATTTTTCAGATAAGCCTCGTAATACTGCCGCAGCTGAGGACTAAGCCGAGCCTGGCCCCCTTCAATTTCCACGGAGAGTCGCGCGAGGAGGTTCTCGTCGGGATCGCCCCCCACGATCCACAAAAAGAAACCGCGAAACGGCCCCACGGATTGTTGCAAGTAATATCGGCTCGTGAACGGGCGGTTCGTTTCCGTGGGTCCCGTCCACAAGGAGTGGAGTTTGACGTACCCCTCGATTAGCAAGTGCCAACCGATGGCCAGGCGAAGCACAATAAGCAAAAAACGCGTGCTGTAGCTCATGGCAAATACATTGTAGATGAGAGATTAGAACCTGGCACGGTACGCTTGAGGTCGTGACAAGTTTTGCGGTTTTGGAAATTGCTGCGGTTGCTCTTTGGGTTGATCAGTACCTTTTATGGTTTTTGGGACTTGGGGACACCAAATACCGACCAGTTTCGTCTTCCCTATATCGGTCAAGCGAAAAACGTTAGACTTGCGGAGTAACCAAGTGAATTAATCGGTGAAGAGACTCCCTTGATGGGAGCGGCCCGGCACACGGAAATGGGCGGCGGAGAGTCTAGGCTGTGGTTTATCCAAGCCCGAACGTCGGGCGGCAGCGCGAAAGAGAGAGGCAATGGCATCCGCAATCGGCCCGGTGCCCGTCATACGCGTGCCCCACTGCGCATCGTAAAGTTTTCCCTCGCGAAGCTCCCGCAAGCGACTCAGCACTTTGGCGCGCTGATGGGGATAGTGGCGTTGCAGCCAGGAGTCGAATAGGTCTTTCAAAGCATAGGGCAGACGCAAGATGATATAACCAGCAAAGCTGGCGCCGTGCTCCGCAGCGGCCTGCAAGATAGCAGGAATCTCGTGATCGTTCAGGCCTGGGATTATCGGCGCCGTAAGTACGCCCACCGGGATGCCGGCCTGAGCGAGTTCGGCCATGGCAGCCAAACGAGCCGCCGGCCGCGAAGTGCGCGGTTCCATGCGGCCAGCTAAGTCTGCATCCAGCGTCGTGAGCGAAATACAGACGCATGCCGCCTGATACCGAGCCAGTTCTGCCAACAGATCCTTGTCGCGACATACCAAATGGTTCTTCGTTACCACGGCCACTGGTTGGCGAAACTCTGCTAGCACTTCTAAACAAGCCCGGGTTAAACGCAGGTGCCTTTCGACAGGTTGATAGCAGTCGGTCACACCGCTCATGGCTAGCACATCCCGACACCACTGGGGCGACGATAGCTCTTCGCGCAATAACTGGGGTGCGTTCAACTTCACCAAGATTTTCGTCTCGAAATCCAAACCACTCGACCAGCCGAGATATTCATGCGTGGGCCGAGCGAAACAATATATACAACCGTGTTCGCAACCGCGGTATGGATTGATGCTGTAGGTGAAGCCAACATCGGGACTATCGTTCCGCGTAATCAGGGAACGTGAGCGGTCAATGAAAAACTGTGTCCGCGGTCCAGGACTGTCCTCGGCTGGGACCTCTGGTAGCGGCTCGTACACATAGGGTTCAAACCGATTCGGCGGATTTTCCGCAGCACCTCGACCGCGCATTGCTATCCTCCTCCTATAACTATACTATTGTACACTTGATAGGCATATGTGTCCAGAGGTTAGCCAATACCGTGATAAAGCGTAGCGACAATGTATGATCACACAAATTTGTCGGCCCGATTGGCCAGAGGCGACGGCTCCGCGACGACACACACACAAATTTTTGGTCAAACCGGCACCGTGTTTTCCCAAAACGGTGCGTGCCGCCGACCACCGCCCGACCACAAAAAGCCAACGACGGGGCCTAGATCAGAGACCTTTCCGGGCTGAGCCGAGGCCCTCGTCCTGCGCAGATAGCGATACCGAAAGTTTGCGTCAAGTCGTGGCCCATTCTGACTGGGCGCGGAACACGGTTTTTCACGCATTTACCTGAACGAAAGTAACACTCAGATCGAGCAACGCACATAGTTCACCGCAGGGCAAAACACGCACGGCATTGCATTTTTGCCTTGCTCATTTTGGTCTGCCTTAGGATCCGAAGTGACGGGAAAGTGCTCTAACGCAAGTGTATGGCAATAGCGGACTCGCGAATGCATACTGTTTCCCGATGGCAAACGCGGGGCCAATTACACCAACCGGCTGGGTTAGACCCTACGGCAAACTCGCGATTTTACGGGGGCGTGCCAGGGCCATCTGCCTCTGCTATATTTGCGACCTTAGATGAAACATTATTCGAACGTTAGCATTAGTGATATCTGTCCCGTCTTGAAGCCCCTTTGCGACTTTTGTGAATGGTTCCATAGGATTATCAAGTTAGTAATATTTCACAGACAGTCCTCTATGGCGCTATTTCCCATCTAATTCATCACATTTCGCGGCGTGGTGGCTTACCGCATTATTCTGGGCCGCCCGTCCGCGCGGAGAAACGGGAGTAATAATAGGGACAAAATCATTACTCATGGTCGGTTAGCCAACGGGAGCTTTCCATATGTAGTCCCGCTACGAGACGAATTGGCATACACGTTTGCGATGCTGCTTTCTCCGCCGCCGCATTTCCTGAGGGACCCGAATTCGTATGTGGAATCGGGGGACAGTTCCTAATTAGTCTGCGGACTTGGGTTAGTGGGGTGTGCATTGCCACTACGACATGGGCCATTCCGATTGGCAGAATAAGCACGCAATCCGCAGGTCTGCGTTACACCAACCTCATAACTTCTATTCTTCCGCAGACTGGGCGGATTGAACGCCCTGTGGACGCTGAATGTCAGGCAGCTAGTGCACCACGAAAAGCTTGCTTAGGGGCGAAGATGTACGACGTTGGGCTGTGGTGTTTTGTCCGTGGCACGGCTGGTTCATAAGGTAATTTTTTGCTGGCTCTAATGCAGGTAACGTCAGTAACCCCAGGTAAAGGATAAGGAGAACGAGATGGTGCGAGGTACTACCAGGGCTAAGCTCATCGGCGTGGTGTTATTCGCCGCATGGAACGGGTTTGTCCTGGGAGAACGATGGCGGGACTGCGGCGCAGCCTTTGGGCAGCAGCACAACGGATGGGTGTCACTATTCAATGGCAAAGACTTGACAGGCTGGAAGGTGTTTGCGGGCAAGCCAGAAGTTTGGGGAGTCGAAGACGGGATCCTGTACTGCAAGGGGGGCGGGGGTGGTTGGCTCATGACCGAGAAGCAATATAGCGACTTCGAGCTACGTTTTGAGTTTCGACTGCCGAAGATGGGCAATAGTGGCGTGGCTTTACGGGCATCGCTCAAAGGCAATCCCGCTTATGAAGGTATGGAAATCCAGCTACTCGATGATGAGAACTGGAAAGGACTCCGTCCCGAGCAATACTGTGGCGCCATTTACGATGTCGTTGCGCCGAAACGGGGTGCGCTGAAACCCGCCGGCGAGTGGAATACCATGCACATTTGCGCTCACGGGAAAAATATCACTATCGTCCTTAATGGTCAGACCATTCTAGAGGCGAATCTGGAGCAATACCAGGATCGCGTCAAGCCTGATCCCAAAGGGAAAAGGGCGGCTCATCCTGGTTTGCTCAACGAGCGAGGCCACATTGGATTTCAGAGTTATAACCACCGCGTAGATTTCAGAAATATTCAGCTTCGGGAATTACCTAAGTAGCCAGCTCAGAGGGCGGGGATCCATAGGCGTGCGATGTTGAAGTAAATAACAATGCCCGTAACATCCACGAACGTGGCGACGAACGGACTGGAGGCAAAGGCGGGATCGATACCGATGGCGCGAAAGAACACAGGCAGCATCGAACCCACGAGTGTGCCCCAAAGGCAAATGGCCGCTACAGCCATGCCGATTACCATGCCAATGCGCCAGCCTTCCAGGCGTTGCCGACCTTGGTCTGGCGGGCAATCTGAAGAGCTTATCGGCGAGCTGGCAGATGGGTGGTCGGCCGCATGCCCCGTTCCCACTTCCAACAATCCCGGATTAACCCACTCCAGCACATAACTGCGGGCAAAACCGATAAGGCCGAGCGCCAGACCCAAGGCGAGTCCCATGGCTAATTCATGACTCAGCACTTTCCACCATTGCGCCACAGTAACTTGTTGCAGCGAAAGGGCGCGGATGACCAGGGTGGCTGCTTGAGAACCTGAATTTCCTCCCGTGGCGATGCACAGGGGAACGAACATAGACAGGACAGCGATCCGTTTGATGGCGTCTTCAAAATAAGCTAGTGCCGTGAAGGTAAACATCTCCGCAATGAACAGACACGCGAGCCAGCCGATTCGACGGCGCCAGACTAAGAAAAATGGTGCTTCTAAATAATTCTCTATTGGCAGCAAGCCCGCGCCTTTCTGGACATCTTCGGTAGCCTCGGAAACGACTACGTCCAAGACGTCGTCATAAGTAACAATTCCTAGCAAACGGTTCTGATCGTCCACCACGGGAATGGCGAGTAAATCGTAGCGTGCCAGTTTCTGGGCTACGGACTCCCGATCCTCGTTGGCGTGAACTGTAATTAGGTCGCGTTCCATAATTTCTTCCATGGCGCGGTGCCGTGGCGCCAAGATTAATTGCCGCAACGAGACAACCCCTTGCAAGTGGCGGTGCTCGTCGAGGACATACACGTAGTAGATAGTCTCGCTGTCTGGCGCCTGGAGACGCAAACGCTCTAAGGCTTCGGCTACGGAGATGTGAGCGGGTATCCAAGCGTAATCGGTGGTCATGATAGCGCCTGCAGTGTTCTCGGCGTAGCTTTGGAGTAAGGCGATGTCCCGGCGATCGGCCTCGTCTACCAGCCGCAAGAGACTTTCACGCACCGTGGGCGCCAGGCGTTGCAACAAATCCACCCGGTCATCATGGGACATTTGCTCGATGAGGCGTGCCATGTGCTGCCGACCCGTTCCTTCCGCCATGCGAATTTGCCAATCCGCAGGCAGATACTCGAAAATCCGCGCTTGAGTGCGAATGTCCGTACTTTGCAGAAAACGCCAAACTTCTTCCACGTCAAACCCATCACAAAGGGCTTCCGCGACCGTGGCCGGATGCACTTCCTCGCAGAATGCCTTCATGGCCACCACGTCGTTTTCTTCTAGCATTTGCCGCACTTCCGGGGTAAAGAGCGGATGGGCCATGACCGGATCTCCCACCAATACTGGACACCAGGCAAGCAAGAGAGTCGAACGTCGTCCGCGAATTGTTCTATCATATGCCTTCACTCTGCCTGCAACCTGCCTGCCACGGGGAGGCTTATAATAGTGGGCGGTGCATCCGTCGGGGGATGGCTTTTAGAAAGGAGGTGAAATGAGCTTATGGCGAAAGAGCAAGGAATTGAAGTCGAAGGTCGTGTTAAGGAAGCTTTAGCCAACACCCAATTTCGTGTGGAACTGGATAACGGACATATTGTTACCGCTCATATCTCGGGCAGAATGCGGAAGAACTTTATCCGCATCGTTCCAGGAGACCGCGTTACGGTGGAATTAACCCCTTATGACCTGACGCGGGGTCGGATTATACGCCGTTGTAAGTAACCTCGGCGCCCTACCGCAGTGCCACTGCTGAGCCACCGTTCTTCGTTCTCAGCTGGGGCTAAGGGAGAATAAACTGAGAGCATGCTGCGTCAAGGTAACGGGACATCGCGAAAATCAAAAGGAACTTGGGCAGATATTACGTCCCATTCGTAGTAAACGATGCGCAGTTCTTCTTCGGGTTTGGGTTTGCCGCCGAGGATTCTGCCAATGCCGACGCCTGGGCCTGCTGCGACAGGCTGTTCTCGTTGAAACATGAGGGTACCGTGGGCACTGTCCTGTTCATTTGACCAGGACATGGGACCGTTATAACGCAATTCATTGCCTTTCGCATCGAAGGCCTTAATGCGTTGCGGTGCTGTGTGGAGCCCGTTGAGGTCGCGTGCTAGCCCTTGGGGCCCACGCCAGATTTGTAGTTTGACCTGGACCATCTGGCCGTCATCTCGGATTTCATCTATCTGCAGGGCGTGATCTCCCTTCTCAAAGCGTTTTCCCTTGGAAGCGTAGGCATTTTCAATGGTGATGACAGGGCGCTCACTGGCAATTACCAGCGCCCCGATAGTGCCGCGGAAACGGGTTAGCTTCGTGCCCAGGTCGCTTGCGAAGAGCGGCACGGAGACTTGTTGCTGAAACATCCGTCCGCCCCCGTAGTAAAAGTGGGCCAGGCGTTCGTGCTCATTTTGCCGCAGCAGTACCCGCGACACCCCCTTATCATCCACCGCCTCATCTACGCTAACCCCTTGCAGTCCGATAAAAGCGTACCGCGGCTCAATGTGCACGCTCAAATTGACTTGGAGCGATTCATGGCGTTGAATGGTAGGACCGGGATTCCAGCGCTTCGGACCTCTCAGGAAAGAAACGTTGCGATGATAGGAAAAGCCCGTTATGCTCACGCGAAACGGCCCATGGTGAGATACGTAGGTCGGATGGGGTTCCCCTTGCTCAAGCCGGATCGTTTTGCCATCATGGCTATACCATCCCTCGACATAACTCATGCCCGCGCGGTCGCACAAATCTTGTAAGGCTTGCCAAAAAGTGACATTTTGCCAATCCCAATTGTACACGATGCGGCCGTCAGCATTTTCTCCAGCAGGGGTGCACTCAAAACGGTAACCCGTAGCCTTAGACAGTGCCTGCAGCGTCTCATGCAACGTTACTTCCCGGAGTTTCAGGTGCACCCGGGTAGGAACTAACTGGGGCACACTTTCATAACTTCGCAGGATTTCCTTGATATGGCGTTGGATGTTAGGGTCGTCGTATTTCGACAACGCCTGCTCCAAAACAGGAATCGCATCCACGCCCGCCTCACGCAATTTACGTATGGCTTCCTGACGTACCTGATAATCCGCATTCGCAAGCTGTTCAATCCATTTTTGCAGCTCTGAGGTGGAAACGCGTGGCTTGTTAGTTACCGGCTGAGAACCTACCGGTTTCTGCCCCAAGACTTGCCATGACCAGGCCAGTAGCATCGTCCAAAATACCACAATCATTCCGCACCGCATCGTTGCTCTCCTTGTGGCTCCTTGTTACATGTTACCACTTTGCAGGTTCGTCAGCTACAGTCTAGTTCCTACCAGCGCTATCATCCGCATTTAGGGCATGGGCCTGTGGCTTCCGATGAGCATCGCATTCGGTACAACCGGTACGGTTGCTAAAATTGTAATATGCTGAATTAAACTTAGAGCCACTCTATGAGACGAACTTGCGACCGAGATGAAACGCCCTGATTTGCCGCGCCTGTTGATTACGCTAGGCGATGTTGCGGGTATCGGGCCCGAAATTGTGCTGCGCGCTTGGCCTAGGCTGGTTGAAATTTGTTTACCTACGGTAGTGGGTGACGTCGCCAGCTTACGCCGACACGCAGAACTGTTGCGGATTCCGCGCGGTGTAGAAAGCGTGGACGAGCCCGTCCACGATTGGCGCCACCCTGATACGATCGCCTGTTTACAGGCAACCGAAGTGGATTTAGGGCAGGTCCGTCTCGGACAGGTTGACGCCGCCTGCGGCCGAGCCGCCTATGATTTCGTTTGTCGCGCCGTGCAGGAAATCCTACGCGGCCAGGCCGATGCCCTGGTGACCGCCCCGCTGCACAAGGAGGCGCTCGCACAAGCGGATTTGAAATATCCCGGCCACACGGAAATGCTGGCCGAATTGTCGGGCGTAACGCGGTACGCCATGATGTTGTTCGCCTATCGCTCTGGCGACAAGGCCAACGGAAATACCATCTCGAGCCCCGAGCCGCCCTTTTCCCAATCGGGCCAAGTAAGCGGTTGGGGGGTAGCCCATGTGACGCTGCACCTGCGTCTGCGGGATGTGTTTTTGCACCTGACCCAGGAGGCTGTGCTGGAAAAAATAGAACTTCTCGGGGCGATCTTGCGTCATCTGCTCCGCCGTGAGCCGCGTCTGGCAGTTTGCGGCCTGAATCCCCATGCGAGCGATGGCGGACTGTTTGGCGATGAGGAAGCCTGCATTATCAAGCCTGCCATCGAACAAGCGCAGGCACGCGGTTGGCAAGTAAGTGGTCCCTGGCCCGCCGACACCCTATTCGGCCGCGCGGCGCGCGGCGAGATGGAAGGCATCGTCGCTATGTATCATGATCAGGGGCACATTCCTTTCAAACTCCTAGCAGGCCTGCGTGCGGTGAATATCACCCTGGGCTTGCCCTTTGTGCGCACCAGTGTCGCCCATGGAACTGCTTTCGACATAGCCGGGCGCGGCTGTGCCGACCCGACGAGCTTGGTGGAAGCGGCGCGGGTTGCAGTTCACCTGGTGCAATCGCAGCGCGGTCTGGAGCGACCCGGCCCAGTGCCCTCGGCAGCTGCTTCCCGGACGAACACTTGCTCCGAGCCACTGCCGGCTCGCGAGCTAGCATAGAATCGCAACTCGTAGGAAAGCCATCACGCGCTGGAGATCTTAGCCATGGCTGATGCGGTTCAAGTTTGCCCGAAGTGCCAGCGAGCCAACCCTGCAGAAGCCACTTACTGCTACTTTGACGGTGCTGTCCTCGTCAGCACTGCGACTCTGGGCTACGGCCCCATCAACGTCGCCAATTTGCCGTTCCCCCGGCCGTTCGTGTTCGCCTCCGGCCGCATGTGCCGCACTTTTAATGAGTTAGCAATTGGTTGTATCCAAGAATGGCAGGCGGCCAAAGAGATGCTGACCGGCGGTTATTTCGAGTCATTCCTGGCTGGCATTGGCCGTTTGGATTTGGCTTTAGCTGCGCGGCAAGAAGCGCAGTACCCCGACCCGGATCGCGGCCTCGACCGATTTTTGGGGCGTTTACCTTGCGATAAGGATGTAGTGAAGCCCGCCAAGTTGGCCGTCGAGCCGCTCCAGATTAATCTGGGAACGCTCGCCATCGGGCAGGATCATCAGTTCGAGTTGCATATCTACAATCAGGGCCTGCGGTTGCTTTATGGAGATATTTTTGTGGAAAATGCCCCCTGGTTAGTGCTCGGCGATGCCCCTGGTGTACAAGAAAAAGCATTTAAGTGCGAACGCGAACTGATCCTGCCAGTTCGCATCGTAGGCCAGAAGCTTCGCGCTAGTCTCAAACCGCAGACGGGCAAAATTGTGGTCAGCTCTAACGCGGGCAAGGCTGAAGTTATCGTCCAGCTTCAGGTGCCTGTCAAACCGTTCCCAGAAGGAATTTTGAAAGGGGCGCAAACGCCCAAGCAGCTCGCTGAATTAGCCATGAAACAACCCAAAGAGGCTGCCATTTATTTCGAGTCGGGCAAGGTTAAGGAATGGTACGAAGCTAATGGTTGGTCCTACGGCGTTCAAGGGCCCGCTGCCAATGGCTTAGCCGCTGTGCAACAATTTCTCGAGGCCTGTGGTTGGACAACTCCGCCGAAAGTCGTTTGTGAAACCGAAAAAATTGAGTTAGAAGGGCCACTCAACGGGAAACTAGAATTCACCGTCCGAGTTCGCGGCCTCGATCCGAAGCCCGTTTTCGCATGGGCGGTGAGCAACCAACCTTGGCTTGTGCCCGGAAAGGCCAATTGCTCTGGTCGCATCGCGACTATTCCCGTTTCGGTGCCTCAAATTCCTGCGCCGCAGGACGGCAACACTCTTAGCGCGGAATTGACAATAACGAGTAATGGCCGCACCAAATTCTCAGTGCCGGTTACCGTGCGTGTCCGCGGGCTGGTGTCCCCTGTGCCCACTCCCGCCCAAATGTCTCCCGGCCCGGCGTCGCCGGCTTCGGTCGTACCCGAGCCGCTTTCTGAGCCACTACCTCCTTGGTCGGTCGCTAATTCTCCTGTCCCCGAACCAACTTCACCGTTCGACTTTGGTCCTGCCAGCCTAACGGAACTTTCAGGTTCCCGCGCTGCAACCAGGACCGAGGGTGTGCAATTGCTCGACGAGGCACAACTGGCAGACGTGCCCGTTCGACGCCGGCAGCGTGATACCGATTGGCTGCACCTCATGCCCCTGACGCTCCTGTTACTGGTGCTCGCTGGGCTGGTCCTATTGGATTTGTTCCGCCGACCTAGCGGTTCTATGGCCGCTACCGAGAAACCCCCTGTGCAACAGGACATTGTTGGCCAGGAGCGCATGGACGATACCCCCTACCTCCGAATCATGTTCAACCCCAATCAAGGGTATCGCCAACGCTTCGGTATTGTGATTCCAGGTAAGTCGCGTGGTGAGGACAAAGCTCTTACCTTCATGGACCGAGACGAAAAATCGGGTTCACTGAGCAACCCTGGCCGCACGAGTAATCTGGTCGTTCGCTATGAGGGGAAGGATTACATCTTCGGACGTCGGGGCGACGGTCAACCGAGTATCGCTCACGTTCAACATCATCGCGCTAACAAGCCCCAGGCCCAACAAGATGGTTATATGCCCATCCCCAAAACCATTCCGGGCGAGGCTCACCCGGCCTATGAGAGCATCTTCATTTATTCCGAAGAGAAAGAACGCGACCCTCAAGGCGATCCGCTCGGCATTCGCGTTACTCAAGAAGTCAGCCTACGCCGCTCAGATGTCACTCGGAAGTATGAAGTCGTGCTCGTGCGCTTCCTGGTCGAGAACACGGGCTCCAAACCTCGCAAGATTGGCTTACGCTACATGCTTGACACCTTTATCGGCACCAATGACGGCGTGCCTTTCCTGATCCCTGGACAAGATAAGTTAGTGCAAGACAAGGCCGAATTTCGCGGCCAGGACATTCCCCAGTTTCTCCAGGCCCTAGAAAAACCCGATCTGAACAATCCAGGCACTGTTGCCCACCTAATTCTCCGCTTGCCCGATGAAAGATATGAAATGCCTGAGCGTGTCGTCCTAGCGGCTTGGCCCGACTCAAAACTCGGTGGCCGTTGTAAGGGCGCCTCTACCGAATGGGAACCAGAATTCCATCCCATGAACGATAAGCGCTTGGGACAAGGCGATTCCGCCGTCTTCATTTACTGGGCCGAGAAGGAAGTCGCGCCCGGCCAAAAGCGCGAAATGGGCTTTGCCTATGGTCTGGGACATCTCGCGGCCGCTTCAGTGGCGGGCGGAAAGACCCAGCTCGCCCTTACCGTAAGCGGCGCCCTGCGCCGTCGCAGTATCTTTACGGTCACGGCTTACGTTGCCAACCCCGAACGCGCCCAGCAAATTGCCTTACTCCTGCCCCAAGGATTCCGCATCGTGCAAGGCGAAGCCACGCGGTCTGTGCCCGTCGTCCCCGGACGCTACGTCCCGGTCAGCTGGCGCGTCCAAGCACCCGACCAGCTGGGCGAATTTGAGATCGCGGTTCAACTAGGCACCCTCAAACAATCCCAAAAGATTCGCCTCGCCGACAAGAGCTTCTTAGACTGAAACCAAGCAAGTTATTTCTTCACAATAATTAGTTCGTTGGAGAAGAGACTGAGCTTGTGTGCTCAAACAAGCGACGCCACGCCTCTAAACGTTGACGAATTTCCAATTCGTAGCCGCGATCCGTCGGTTCGTAATAAACGCGAGCCTCAGGCAAATATCGCTGGGGCACGAACCCCTCGGGAAAATCATGACTATATAAGTATCCCTCGCCACGCCCTAATTGCTTAGCTCCAGAATAACTAGCGTCCTGCAAGTGTTTCGGGACTGCGAGCGTACGACCTTGTTGCACGTCCCGCCGAGCTGCTTGCAAGGCCTTAGTCACGGCATTTGACTTCGGCGCCGTCGCCACATAAATCGCCGCCTGGGCTAAGGCAAATACACATTCTGGCAAACCAAGAAACTCAACCGCCTGTTGCGCAGCGACGGCCACTAGCAAGGCCCGAGGATCGGCATTACCCACATCTTCCGAAGCGCAGATAACTATCCGCCGCGCTATAAAACGGACATCCTCGCCCGATTCTAACATCCGCGCCAACCAGTAGATGGTCGCATCGGGATCACTCCCCCGCATGCTCTTAATAAAGGCACTTGCCAAATCATAATGACTGTCCCCGCTCTTATCAAACTCTAACACTTTGCGCTGCACCGATTCTCGAGCGACCTCTAAGGTGAGTTTTACCGGCCTGTCGTTGCTCGATAAGACTGCCACCTCTAACGCATTCAATGCGCGCCGCGCATCGCCATCACACACCTCTGCTAAATACTTCAACGCATCTTCGTCAGCTTGGACAGCTATCGTACCCAAACCGCGCTCTTTGTCCTGCAATGCTCTTTTCAAGATTATTAGCACTTGTTCCGTGCTTAGTGGCTCAAAGGTAAAAATCTGGCTCCGGCTTAGAAGCGGCGCGTTCAACGCGAAGAAAGGATTTTGTGTCGTCGCACCGATCAACGCCACGATGCCCGATTCGATATCCGCCAATAATACGTCCTGTTGGGTGCGATTAAAGTGATGCAACTCGTCAATAAACAAAATGGTGCGCACTCCCGTAGCCTCCGCATGGTGCCGTGCCTCATGCAATTCCTGACGCACCTCCTTCAGACCTACCGCCGCCGCATGCAACTCGCGAAAGCGGCTTCGCGTCATGCGAGCTATGAGATAAGCTAACGTGGTTTTTCCTGTGCCCGGCGGGCCATAAAAGATAAGCGAACTTAAGCGATCAGCCTCTAACATCCGCCGCAGTAACTTCCCTGGCCCCAAAAAATGTTCCTGACCCACGAACTCATCCAGAACGCGCGGTCGCATCCGCACCGCCAGTGGCTCCAGCTTCCGCAACCGCTCTTGTGCTGACTCAGTGAATAAGCCTGATCCTACCATACGGTCCCCTGCCAACATTCGCTCCTGTCAGGCCCCTTAGCAAGGCTCACATTGAGAGATTCGTCACAAGGCATTAGCTTCCGTATATCTCTGTCGCACATAAATTACAGGCTCAAAAAGATAGACATTTATAACCAGCCGGCCGCTTCCTCCAAAATTATAGACCCCAATCCTTCTATCCAACTGGGGTGATCGTTGAGACAGGGGCACCTATATAATTCCACGCCTCCCGCCTCCCGAAATAAATCCCTTGCTTCGCGGCCGATTTCATCTATAGTCTCTAAACAGTCGGCGACGAAACCCGGCGTGATCACAAACACGGATCGGACTCCTTCACGGGCTAAACTTCGCAGCACTTCATCCGTATAGGGGCGCAACCACTCCTCTCGACCAAAACGCGACTGATAGGCCACCACATATTGTCCCGGGTGCAAACTAAAACACTCCACTAATGCTCGCACAGTGCATTCTACATGGCACGGATACGGATCACCTGCATCCGCATATCGCTGAGGAATCCCATGGAAGCTGAAAATCCACTTCTCGGGAACCTCACTTAGCTTAGATAGGGTTTCGCGCATGATAGTGGTTTGCGCCCTAATATATGCAGGATGCTCAAAAAACGGAGGAACCACCCGCAGCGCTGGCACCCATCGTTCCCCCATCAATGTGCCATATAATCGGTCTAACGCCGAGGCGGTCGTTGTTGCTGAATACTGCGGATACAACGGCACCACTATCATCCTCTCGATTGTATCTCGAACGAAGTCCCGAACTACACTGGCTATAGCTGGATTACCATATCTCATCGCATAAGCTACCCGGAATCTCTCTCCCAATTTCCTTTGCAATTCCTCGGCTTGACGTTGGGTGTAGTACTTTAGGGGAAAACCCTTCTCACGATCCCAAATTAACTGATATTTGGCTGCTGATTGCGCGGGCCTGCGAATTAAGACGATGCCATAAAGTATGGGGTACCATTTCCACCGCGGTAATTCGATGACTCGCTGGTCCGATAAAAATTCCCGGAGATAGCGCCGCACTGACCGAATGCTCGGATCGTCAGGCGAACCCAATTGCAGTAATAAAACGCCTATCGGTGATCTTCGTCCCATGGCTCTCCAGTTACCTAGCAGGTCTTATTTCCTAGATCGGCTCTTGCATCGTTAGGCAGTGGAGGGCTCCAAGACCTAGAACCAAGTCACCACAATAAATGCCCACCACCTCGCGATTAGGAAAAAGGTCTGCTAATATATTCAAGGCAACACGGTCCGCAGGATCATGGAAAATAGGCACCAGTACTACGCGATTTGCTATATAAAAATTAGCATAACTCGCGGGCAACACCTGTCCGCTGAACTTCCGCACCTCAGGTGAGGGAAGCTCCACAACATTTATTGGGCCTCCAGAAAAACTAACTTGTTGCAATCGCCTAAGGTTTTCCCTATAAACTGAAAAATCGGCCTGATTATACTTATGAGGTTTGACTAATGTAACTGTGCGTTCGCTAACAAATCGGGCCACGTCGTCAATATGTCCGTGGGTATCGTCCCCTGAAATGCCACCCGCGAGCCAGATAACCTGACTTGCTCCAAACCACCGCGCGAACAAATCCTCGTAATCCTGGCGCGTATACCCCGGATTACGCTGCTGTATTGTGCTCAATAAACATTGTTCCGTTGTCATGACTATCCCCCGACCGTTACTCTCGATAGCACCCCCTTCAAGAACGATCTCCTTGCCCTGATTAGTGACTGTTATCAGGGGCACCCGACTAAGCTCACCTATTCGCAGCCCCGCGGCATTATCCTGCTGCCAGTCCGAATACATAGCCCAGCCATTAAACCGCCATTTTAAGGCAATTTTATTTCCCGACCTATCTTTCACGAATATAGGAGCGTAATCCCGGACCCAAGAACGATTTGTGGCCACTATATGGAAAACTATGTTATCGGCTGATACATGGGACTGTTGTAACATACGCTCCGCCGCTTTGCGACACGACTCACTAGGTACTAATACATGGACCTTTTCTGAATAAGCCAACCAGCGAAGGATTTCTATATAAATCCACGGGATAGGCGCATATTTTCCCGGCCAATCGTTCTCATTATGTGGCCACGCTACCCATGTGGCAGCATGCTCTTCCCACTCTGCCGGCCAGCGATACGCACTTTTCGGAGCTGTTTCGGCATTCATTTATGGATCATCTATAAATCTGCAGCGGAGTTCGTGATAAGCATCTATACGACGGTCCCGAAGAAATGGCCAATGGCGGCGCATGGTTTCTATCAAACCGCGATCAACTGGGGCCATTACAATCTCTTCGCGCTCGTGGCTCGCCTTGGCAACGATTCGGCCATAAGGGTCGCAAATAAACGAGCCGCCCCAAAACTCTAGTCCTCCTTCTTCCGGACCCTCATGACCAACGCGGTTAACCGCGGCGACATATACACCGTTGGTGATGGCATGCGCACGCTGCACCATCTCCCAAGCCTCGTGCTGCACTCGCCCCCACTCCGCCTTTTCCTGCGGATGCCAACCTATTGCCGTGGGATAAATAAGAATTTCTGCTCCTCGTAAGGCAGTTAAGCGCGCCGCTTCGGGAAACCACTGATCCCAGCAAATCAACACGCCGATCTTTGCCCACCGCGTGGTCCATACACGAAACCCTAAATCACCAGGAGTAAAGTAATATTTCTCATAATAAAGTGGGTCATGGGGGATATGCATTTTCCGGTAAATGCCGAGCAAACTGCCATCTGCATCTATAATTACGGCACTATTATGAAAAATGCCGGCGGCCCGCCGCTCAAAAACAGGCACCACCAATACCACGCTTAGTTTTCTCGCTAAACTTTGCATACGTTCCGTCGTCGGGCCCGGAATGGGTTCTGCCCAATCAAAATACCGAGCGTCCTCCCATTGACAGAAATACCGAGTCCGAAACAACTCAGGAAGTACAATCAGGCTAGCTCCTTGCTCGCGAGCAGCCGTGATCATGTCCTCAGCGTGTGCTGCATTTTCCTCCGGATTTTCGCCACACCTCATCTGCAGCAAAGCGATCTGCTCGCTGAACATGGATACTGCGCTCCCAGGATGTTTAGAGCGAAAAATACTTGAAACATCCAGGGCCATAATCTTATAACAATCCCAGAGCTCGTCAAGCAAGCGGAGGAGACCCTATGAAAAACGCCATCCTGATTTTCTTAGCACTCATGACGAGCAGCTTACTTTGGTCAGCGGACTGGCCTCACTGGCTCGGTCCCGCACGTAATGGTTCGTCTCCTGAGACGAAGTTGCTGACTCAATGGCCCGCACAGGGTCCGCCCTTATTATGGAAAGTAGAAGGGGGAGAGGGCTACTCCTCTGTGGTTGTCGCCCAAGGACGAGCTTTCACCTTAGTCCAAAGAAACGACCGCGAGATTGTTTTATGCTTAGACGCTGCCTCAGGGCGCACCCTCTGGACTTATGAAATTGGCCCAGGGTTTCACAACGAGTACGGCAGTGGCCCGCGAAGTACTCCTGCCGTGGATGGGGAGAGGGTATATGTCACGTCCGTCAACGGTCCTGTTTTATGTTTAGAAGCAGCTACTGGTAAGGTCTTCTGGCAGCGCCATCTGCTGAAGGATTTTGGCGCTAAGCAAATTACTTGGGGCATGTCGGCTTCCCCCTTGGTAGAAGAGGATCTCGTCTTAGTAATTCCCGGTGCTCCTACCGCCAGTGTGGCAGCATTGAGAAAAACAGACGGTACTACAGTTTGGTCAGCAGGTAGCGACCAAGCAGCTTACGCTTCTCCCAATATAGTCAATCTAGAGGGACACAAGATCGCCCTATTTTTCACAGCCAACGGTCTTCACGCACTGGATTTTTATACCGGGAAAATCCTCTGGCAGATTCCCTGGAAGACCGACTATGGTTGTAATATCTGCACACCCCTCGTCATCGGGGATTTAGTATTTATTGCATCGGGGGAGCAAATGGGTTGCGCCGTTTTCAAGGTGAGTCCACGTCAGCCACAATTGCTTTGGGAAAGCCGTGGCCCACGGAGTGTCCTGAAAACGTATTGGGCTAATGCAGTTCACCATGAGGGTTATTTATATGGTATCTCAGGGGAATTTAGTGGGGTGCTCAGCTTGAATTGCGTTGAATTAAGAACGGGCAAGCTAATATGGTCGGAGCCTCGTTTCGGCAAGGCTGCCATCACTCTCGCAGACGGACATTTATTCATCGTGACCAAAACCGGAGACTTAGTACTTGTTGAAGCCAGTCCGAACGGCTATCGCGAGAAAGCTCGTGTTAAAGGATTGCTTGGTGATAACCGCACCGTACCTACTATATCCGATGGCAGAATGTATCTACGCGACCGAAAGAATATCTATTGCTTAGACCTCCGCAGGCCTGGATGAACTCTTATCAAAGCCGACAGCGGCGGGTCGAACGTCTGAAGCTGCATGGACTGCAGCACACAAGCGAGGAAGCCTTAGCTAATAATTTTCCAGACACTCGGCCAGCGCCTGACGGGCTACGGCTAAGGTTGCATCAATTTCTCGCTCCCCATGGGCTGCGGAGATGAATGCCGCCTCAAACTGACTGCAGGGGAGATATACGCCGCGTTCTAACATTGCCCAGAAGAATCGCGCGAATCGTTTCGTGTGGCTATGTATAGCTATTCGGTAATCGCTCACCGGCTGCTCGTTGAAGAACAAGGTCCACATGCTTCCCGCCCGCTGTATCTGGTGAGGCAAGTCCAAGCGGTGACATATTTCCGACAAACCCTCGCAAAGTCGCCGACTTAGTTGCTCTAAGTACTCATAAGGTCGAGTGCGCTCTAATTCGCGCAGGGTCGCCAATCCGCTTGCCACTGCTATGGGATTACCCGATAAAGTCCCTGCCTGAAATACAGGACCAACTGGTGCCACAAATTTCATAATCTCCGCCCGCCCACCGTAAGCACCGACCGGAAGTCCCCCGCCTATGATTTTACCCAGAACCACTAAGTCTGGCCCTTCGGCCGGTTGCAGACCTAATTTTCCTAAGTACTCCTGCGCTCCGCCCCAGGCCACGCGGAACCCGGTCATAACTTCGTCATATATCAGTAGAGCGCCATAGCGACGAGTCTCATCACGCACTGCCTGAAGGAAGTCCCTAGTGGGTAACACTACTCCCATATTGCCGACTATGGGTTCTAAGATAACTCCAGCGATAGTGCTACCAAATTGTGCGAAGGCTTGCTCAACCGCGGCGGTATCATTGTAATGTAAGCATATGGTATCCGCCGTGGAACCGGAAGTAACTCCCAAACTATTAGGTACTCCTAAGGTGGTGGCACTGGAGCCAGCCTGAACTAGTAAACTGTCAACATGCCCATGATAGCAGCCAGCGAACTTGATAATGCGTTCCCGACGAGTGTAGCCGCGAGCTAAGCGAATGGCGCTCATCGCGGCTTCGGTCCCCGAATTGACCAGACGTATCATCTCAACGTTGGGAATTGCTCGGCATATAAGTTCTGCCAACTCGGTCTCCGCCTCAGTAGGTGCGCCAAAGCTGGTGCCTTTTCGTGCGGCTTGTTCGATGGCCGCCACCACAGCAGGATGTGCGTGTCCTAAAATCAGAGGTCCCCACGATCCGACGTAGTCTATATATTGATTACCATCAATATCCCAGATATAGGCCCCTTGGCCCCTTTCGATAACGATAGGTTCGCCACCCACTCCGCCAAAAGCGCGGGCAGGACTATTCACACCCCCAGGGATGATTCGACAGGCACGCCTAAAAGCCTCACGACTTCGCTGATATTTGTTGAGAAAAGTCATAGACAGTATGTCTCCCGTCCTATATTTTTTGATAGCATCGGGTATTGCTGCCTATGTACGGTTACTTATTTTTTAGGTTCTCCAATTTTGCTTGCGCAAGCAATATCCATCCTTGTAAATCTGTCGCTTGGACATAACGCTGCCAGTCCTCAGGAACATTTTTACCATCCCGCAACGAGGCGATCATTTCCCAACGGTGCTTAGCGCCGGAGTAATCGTTAATCTGCTCGCATTCCAACGCCTGGAGTGCAGTCTCGATGACGGGGTGTGAGTGCAACTCACGAGGTTGGCTTCGTCGTAACCAATCCAATGCGAACTGGTGGGCTTCCAACCGGAGCCGGATTTTTTCAAGCTCGAGTTTTTTATCAGCAAATTCCTGAAACATACCATAACGCCTAAGGAAGTAATCCATTTTTTCGCGGGCCTGTTTCCATGTTTTCGGCTCTTGCACACTGGCCAACTTATTAATTTCGCCCATCAACCAAGGTACTTCCAATTTGCCGAGACTTAGTCGTGCTTGTTGCGCAAAGTCAACGTGATCAAACTCCGGCTCCCAAATTCGTTCACTATCCTTACGAAATTGCGTGCTCTGATTGGACTGCGCTGCGAGAGCCTGCTGCACCGCCTCCCAAGTATCTTTCCCTTCTAAGAAATTGGTGATGCGGTTCAGCATGGTAGCAGCATGGATTCGCTTCAGGTAGTCGAGGGCTTTCTCAGCGCGTTGATCCTTGTGGTTGGCAGCAATCAGTTCAAATTTTCGAGTCGCATCATACCACGTACCCAACGCTTCTCGAACCTTTCCTGCCTTATAAGCCTCTTCACCAGCTTCATAAAGTGCTATCGCCTCGCGGAGTGCTTTCTCGGGGTCCGGCCAAATAACATATATAAGAATTCCCATAATAAACAAAAACATAGCGGAAAGACCTATCGCTAAGAAAAGCTTTTCCTTATGCTTCCGCGTCCATCGGCGTTTAGGAGGCCTACGTGGGCCTGCCGTGGGCAACAAGGCGCGAGCCGCAGTCTTATCCTCTTCGGTGCTACTGGCTTTCACTTCTTTAGCGGCGTCCGCAGCTAGGCTCTTCCCCTCTTTATAGTCTTGTAGAATTTTCTCTAAGGTTTGAGCGACGGTACGGGCATCCTTGGGGCGGTGTTCTCTTTTTTTCTCTAACAATTGATCAATCAAGGTGTCCAACTCGGGCGGGACGTCAGGGACGAACTCGCGCAGACGCGGTGGCTTAGCCTTCAGATGTTTCATCAACATTTGGACGGGACTATCTGCTTCAAACGGTCGCCGTCCAGCAATCAACTCGAACAGCATGACACCTAACGAATAGAGATCGGTGCGGTGATCGATGTCTGACTCACCCCGACATTGCTCCGGAGACATATAAGCAGCGGTACCGACTGTATAGTTGGCCGATGTGAGCGCTGTGCGGTCTAAATCTTTAGCAATACCAAAGTCGGTCAACTTAGCTACGCCGTCGCGTGTTACCATAATATTGCTGGGTTTTAGATCCCGATGAAGGATCCCTTTGTCGTGTACATGTTGTAACGCAGCACAAACTTGCTTCGCAATCTCCGCTGTTTCCTGCCAGCTTAGCTTGCCACGACGTTCTAGAATTTTATCTAAGCTTTCACCCTCGATAAACTCCATAGCGTAAAACGGTTTACCTTGGTACCTCCCGGACGCCACGAGTCGCACAACGTTTGGGTGGCGTAACTGCTTCAAGACATCAGCTTCCCGTTCAAATCGCGCTTGCGCTTTTGGGTTGGTGCCGAGTCCTGCCAGCATCACCTTCACTGCTACTTTAGCGCCGGTGTCTGTATGCCGCGCCAAATACACGGTGCCCATGGCGCCACTGCCCAATTCTTTTTCAATAGTTAGCGGCCCGATCTGCAAACCTGCGTGCATGAGCCACCCCCTATCTTTCCGTCCACTGCTCCTCTCGGAATCATCTTTTTCTAAGCCGAATTTACCGACTCACGCGGCTGCAAGCCGTCCGAGGGGAGACTGGCGATGACGTAATGAAGCATGACGAAAATTCCACTTACGTGAAATAGCTTGTTAGTGCATTTGACGCAGGCCAAAATACATGGTAAGAATTCGACGGATGTATGGGCAATGCTGAAAAGTCCGACTATACGTATTCTACCGCGGCGACTGAAACTATCCAGGCTAGCAATAGTGCCGGCTTGAAGCGTTGGCTCTCAGCTGCTTCCTGGCCGAGCCTGGGAGACGCTCATGTGGCAAGCAAGAAGGCATGCAGACCAAGCTATTCAAGCCTTGAAGCTGTGTTCAGAAGAATTAGAGGCGCGTTGCTGTCCCGGAGCCTTAGGTAAAATTTCTTCCGCACCCCTCACAGAAGTTTTGAAGGCGGAGAGTGTGTTGGTTTCCACCCGTGTGCAGCATTCCTGGAAACCGCCGGCTACGATATCCCATGCCGTCAGAGCTATGCGGCCCCTGAGCAACGGCATTTATCAATTGCTACTTGGACCTCAGGCATCACCAAGTCATGTAATATCTGAGCTGAATAATCTTCCTTCGGTGGTGGCCGCTGAACCTAACTATCCTCTCAAGATTGCTGTCCAGCCTAATGATCCAATGTTACGGGCACAGTGGGCACTGGCGAATACCTTGGCACCTGGCGCCGACATTAGCGCTGTTTCTGCATGGAAGAAGAACACCAATGCTGCGAGTGTAATTGTGGCAGTAATTGATACGGGCGTGGACTATAACCATCCTGACCTTAGGAACAATATATGGCGGAATCCCCATGAGATTCCTCACAACGGTCTCGACGATGATGGTAATGGTTACGTGGATGACTATATCGGATACGATTTCGTAAACAATGACTCTGATCCTTGGGATGACCATGGCCATGGTACCCACGTCGCAGGTATTATTGGCGCAGAGGGTAATAATGGCCTGGGCATAGCTGGCGTTGCATGGAATGTGAAGCTGATGGCGCTAAAATTTTTAGACGAGAAAGGAACTGGAACAGTTGCCAATGCAGTGCGGGCCATTGATTATGCTGTGCGTATGGGCGCGCACATCATTAACGCAAGTTGGGGAACTTCAGCGTATAGCACCATACTGGCCCAGGCTATCGATCGGGCGGAGCGAGCGGGGGTTTTGTTTGTGTCGGCAGCGGGAAATGATGCCACTAACAATGATCGCGTACCACACTATCCAAGTTCCTATTCGTATCCTAATGTCCTAGCTGTTGCGGCAACTAATTTTTATGATCAGTTAGCTTCATATTCTAATTATGGGAGCAAGACAGTACATATTGGGGCACCTGGCAGCAGTATTCTAAGCACGCTTCCGAATGGTTCCTACGGTTACATGAGCGGTACTTCAATGGCCGCGCCATATGTCAGCGGTGCTGCAGCACTGCTTTGGGCCATTTATCCTGATTGGACTTATCGTCGCGTGAAAGAGTGCATCCTGCGAAGCGTCGAGACATTGGCCCACCTGCGTGAGAAGGTGGCCAGCGGCGGCCGACTCAACTTAGCACGAGCTCTCGATATCTCTCCCCATGCGGATATTTCCGGTCCCTATGTGGTACGCTTAAAGTGGCTGCAGAACAATATAGGCATTTATGGGTTCGAGGTCATGTTCAATGAGCCCATTAGGAACTTAACTGCCGGTTCGGTGAATATAGTGGCACCTAATGGTAGAACCCTACCCATAACAGCTATACGCCAAGTCCATGCTAATTGGCCAAGGACGACCTATGAAATCCGATTTGCCACTCAAGTATCACCGGGGATTTATCTTGTTAACATAATACCTGCTGTTACCGACTTAGCGGGAAATCTTATGGACCAGAATCGAGATGGGGTGCCAGGCCAGGTTCCTGAGGATTGCTTCTCTGCGCAATTCACTGTAAGACGAACATATGCTTACATGAGCAACGTGCTCAATACCGCGATTAGGGACGGTTCAATTACAAATGCGTCTTTAGCCATTCATGATGACCTTATCATTGATGATTTGCAAGTCGCGATCAATGTTCACCATACTTGGACAAGTGACTTAGTGATTAGTTTGGTCGCACCTTCGGGGAAAGTCGTTAACCTGGTTAATCGGCGCGGAGGAGCGGGAAGAGATTTCAGCCATACACGATTTTCCGATCAGGCCAGTGTACCGATCAGTGCTGGCATAGCACCGTTTCGTGGGACTTATCGGCCTGAGGAAGCGCTGGGCCAACTGCGTGGGAGCAACGCCGCAGGGACTTGGACACTACGTATCCAGGATGTAGCTCGAGGAGATACAGGAAGATTAGTACAGTGGATATTATATGTGGAAGGACAACCTGTTGGCCGATCCTCGCCAAGGCATATTCCGTCCCCCGGTACCCCACCAGCCTCAGGCCCCCAAGGAGTGATACGTTTAGGTCAGTCGGTCAAACAGGACTATTTCCGATTAGGGGGATACTTTAGTAAGGCGGAAGCACAACCGAATTATGCTTCCCTCCTAGCCAGCCTTACGATGAGAAGGGCAGAAGAAAAGAGCGAGCAGAGTGGTCGCGCTGTATCGAGCTTGCTTATCCATTTAGATAATAAAAGGATTTACTTAGGGGCAGCGGTCAATCTGCCAGAGAAACAGACTTTGTTGCGGGATGAGGACTTATCCGGCTATTACCTTGCGCAACTTAGTGCGCTTAAGCGGTCAAGTGACCATCAATAGCATTGGAACTTCGCTAAGGGCTAGTTTGCACAACGGGAGCTTCACTAATTAGTCAGAATGGCAGTTGAATTCGAATAGCTCATAAAGTTCCTGAAGAGTAAGAGCTGAAGATACGGGACAATTTTGGGAATCAAGGATCTGTTGAAAGAGCGAGCGTTTGTGGTCGAGAATTTCCTGAATGCGGCTTTCGATAGTATTTACCATGAGATAGCGGGTGATGATAACGGATTCCTTTTGCCCAAGGCGGTGGGCACGATGAATGGCCTGTTCTTCTAGTGCAGGATTCCACCAGCGATCAAACAGAAAGACATAGTTGGCGCATTGCAAATTCAGGCCGACTCCGCCACTGCCGTAAGTCATCAGTATAAGGTGGCACTGACGATCTTCGCGAAATTGTTGTAAACTGTTCCAACGTTGGCAGGCCGACAATTTCCCATGGAATAGAACCGGATTTAAGTAACTCAGTTTCTCGGCGAGAGTATTCAGGGTTTCCACCCACTGAGAAAAAACTATAGCTTTTCGCCCACATGCGCTTACCTCCAGCAGGTCTGCTTGCAGCTGTTCCAACTTAGCGCTCTCGCCAGTTTCAGGGTCAAAATTACAAATTTGCTTCAATCGCTGGATAAGAGCCAACAGGTGATTTATGGTCACTTGCCGACCAAGTTTTCTAAGCCATACCACTCCTTCCTCCTTGGCTCGCCGGTAGCTTTGGGCTTGCGGGCAAGTGAGCTCTAGAGGTATATCCCGATACACCTTTGGAGGAAGCTCAGGGGCTACTTGATCCTTAGTGCGTCGTAAAATATAGTCCTGAAGAGCATCTCTTAGTTCCTGAGGCTTCATTTCGGCTCGAATATAGTTAGGTTTGATAAAATGAAAAATACTTACGAGGTCTTCTAAACGATTTTCCAGGGGAGTACCCGTGAGCGCCCAGCTGCGCATCCGTGGGAGTTGGCACAGAGCTTGAGCGGCCTGGGATTCTCTATTCTTGATTCGCTGCGCTTCATCGGCAATGATTACGTCGAAGCAGGTACCCAGCTCTAATAGATAATCCCGATCGCGCACAACTGTCTCATAGTTGGTAATTTTTATCGGAACGGGATTACACCATAAGCGCTGTCGAAACACTATATCGCCGGCGATAATTTCATAAGGGATCTCTGGGGCCCAGGATTGTAATTCTTTAGTCCAATTAGGAACTAAAGCCTTGGGGCAGACAATCAAGGCTTGATTGACCTCGCCGAGATGAAACAGCAATCGCAGACTAAGTATCGCTTGAATGGTCTTGCCTAGTCCCATTTCATCTGCGAGCAAAGCGGAGTGCCGAGGCAAGAGAAAGGCAATCCCTTGCCATTGATAGGGGTAAGGCTTAGTGGGAAGAGGTAAACGTCGCTGGCGGAAAACTATCGGGGCGGGGGGCTGCAGGAGCAATAATAGACGGTCTTGCGTACGGAGTGTGTCTCGTGGTAGTTTGTAACGTGCCTTGACAGCAACAGGGTTATCATATTCCTCTGACGGATGGGATGGAGAAGCTGCGTCTGCAGGGTAGTGTTGTCTCAGGTTGACAAATGAAGGCTCCGAAACGGGAAAACAGTAGGATCGGACTCTGATATCGAAATGCAGTACCTGTACGGTTCTGGAGCGGGCTTGTATGTGTAAGTCTAAGGATTGAACTAGGTTGGCACCAAATTTTATATGAATGGGAACTTCTTTTACCTTTAGAGATAGTGCGACGGGGAGAGAAATTACATTGATGATATGAGGTTCGGTAGCTTCGCGGAATTCGAGACCGTATCCTACCAGGGCACTGGCGGGGGGAAAGCGCCTGGGGGGACAGTGATAATTATCAGGCAGCACGAGAGACCACTCCGAGCCGACGCGACTCCCGGATCGCTTGCCGAATTCGATCGAAAGGTTCTAACAGGTCTAAGCCTCGCACTTGTTTGAGAATTCGCTGGATGAAATCCACAGTCTCTGGGGCATTGCAATTGGTGTAGATGGCATAAGATTCTCCCTCGAATACTTTATGCATATTAGGGGCCGGCTCTCTACTTTCTTCGGGGGCAACATAAACTACTGGGGTTGAACTATAGCATGTAGCATTAAGACTTTCGGGGAAGTCTGCGATTAACAAATGAGGTGAGGCTAAGGCTTTTTCCAGTAAGGCCTTAGCTAGGACTTCGCAGTATAAATAAGTCGGCAAGGTGGAGCCATAGAGGATTTGATGTAGCTTAGAAGGCTGGACTGGTTGAGTAACGTGAAATTCCAAGGGGCGGCCCCAGTGGTTGGTAATCAGGAGGGCTGCTATAAAGGCTGAGCCGTCAGGTTGGACGGTAAGAAAAGCTAGGCGGGGAGTTTCGTCCATGGATGATCTCCTTTTACACGCTGCCGTGCATATCCAATAGTCGGGCACAACCATGCATAACTTGAACCCCCCGAAAGGATGGACGAGTAAACTAAACTCATTACGATAAATTAGGTGCGCAACGGACGGAACATATTCAGGATGAGAACTTGGTGGGAATCGGATGTAGGTGGATGAGTGAAAGATTTAGCCAGATCAGACAATGAGCGAGCTTGTGATTCAGGAGATGCATCCATGCGCTTTTTTATGCTGGAACTGCATGTTCAGGATTTGCAGCAGTCATTAGAATGGTATCGGCAACTGGGGTGGCAAATGGAGTTGTTGCGTCCGGAGAATGGGTTTGTTTTGCTTAACAATGACTCCTGTCGCTTAGCCCTTAAGCAGGATCCTGTGAAACGGCAAGGAGAATATTCATCAGACTCGTGGTCAGTCAGGGTTCATTTTGAAATACCAAATTTGGAGGACATCATGAGTCAATTGGCAGCGCGAGGATTATTACCTTATAAAACCGCCAAGACAAGTCCGGAGGGATATCGTCGGGTAATATATCGCGATCCTGACGGTTATGAGATATGTTTGTTTCAGTGGCTCCATAAAGAGCTTGGCAACGGTTAGTTAGTGCTACTTATCATTCACATATTGTGCGTCCTACGGAATTCGAAAGACGGA
This sequence comes from Gemmatales bacterium, assembly GCA_025060195.1. GTDB lineage: Bacteria > Planctomycetota > Planctomycetia > Gemmatales > HRBIN36 > HRBIN36. Next base: position 36,385 of record JANXCQ010000032.1, read on the forward strand.
GCCGTTTTAGTCATGTGTGAAGCTTGTTGCGTTCTAATACGCCCTCCGAGATGCTACAATCGATACAACCGTTACAGTCAGAAAAACTATCAGCTTTGATGCAGTCGGTGTAATCTTGCTTACTGGTAAGTTGCGAACTAAGCTACTTAGGCACAAGTCAACGTGGCAGAGCTAAGTGGGACGCATGCCATGAATCCAACCGACCCAGCGCTAAGATAGGGGGCTGCGTATGCTTGGGATAGTAAGATTTAGTTTGTTAGGCTTCATCATGATGCTCGGGTGCGGCTGTAAAAATATGACTCTGCGCGAAGCGGCACCGCGTTCCGCTGAGCACATACCGCCGCCGGTGCCGGCTGGTCAGACGCTTGGTCCGTCGGCGACGGGGCCCCTGACACCACCATCGGTAGCTTGGGACAGAAGCGACGCGAAGTAGATGAGTTGGCCAGCAGCGTTTGCTTGCGGCTAATCCGAAGTATCTGATAGGACGTCGGGGTTTACTTAGGGGGTCCAGTCGTCGAGGGGAGAGATACTACGGCAGAAGGCGGTGAGAAGGGCAGCGGCTGCATCTAAATCGGCGAGGCTCACTAACTCCACGGGACTGTGCATGTAGCGGTTAGGGATGCCAATGAGCCCCGTGGCAACTCCTTCCCGACTCAGTTGAATCACGTTAGCGTCGGTGCCTGTGCCACGTGGGTGAGCGCGATATTGAACGGGAATATCTAAATCACGGGCCACAGCTTCTAAGCGCTCGAATACTCGCGGATTCACGTTCGGACCGCGCACCAGCACGGGACCTTTGCCAAGAGTAACGTCGCCGATTTGTTTGCGTTCGTTGCCTGGAGTGTCGGTGGCGTGGGTAACGTCCACGGCGATGCCGATGGTCGGATGGATACCGTAGCTGCTGGTGGTGGCGCCACGTAGGCCGATTTCCTCTTGCACTGTGGAAACGCAGAAAATGGCTGCTTGGACGTCTTCCAGCGCGAGGCGCCGCAGCGTTTCCATGACAACCCAGACGCCGACTTTGTCATCGAGCCCTGGCGCCGCAAGCAGGCCGTTGCGCAGCGGCCGCACATCTAAAGCGATGGTGACGGGGTCTCCTATTCGTACGAGCTGTTCTGCCTCGGCGCGACTGTTGACGCCTATGTCGAGCCAGACTTCGTGAAATTCGGGAACCTTTTTGCGCTCTTCCGGCGTGAGTAGATGTGGGGCTTTGCGGGAAAGTACGCCTGTGACTGGGCCTTTGTCAGTCCAGACCGTGAGTACTTGGCCGAGGAGTATCTGCATGTCCCAGCCACCGATGGGTTGCAGGTAAAGGAAGCCGCGATCGTCTATGTATTGCACTAGAAGGCCGATCTGATCGCAGTGGCCTGCCAGCATGACTCGAGGCTGACCATTGGGATTGCGGACGGCGATGACGTTGCCATGGCGGTCGGTGGTGACCTGATCGGCAAAGCGAGAAGCCCACTGGCGTATTAGGTCTTGCACGGGGCGCTCATAACCGCTGGGGCTGGGCGTGCGAAGGAGTCGTTCCAGGAATTCACGCGAACTGGTTTCCATGGGCAGGTCCTCGGATTACACTGCAAGCGCTTTTAGCCTGGACGAAAATGGCGAAGTAAGCGGCGCGTCCAGATCCAGATCTGCCATGAGGCAAGGCCGAGCAGTAGCATGCTACCGACAAGGAGTAAAGTCCAGGCGGGCCAGTCGAAACGCGACCACAAGGTAACTGGCGGCGTCTCGTCGTTGGCGTCGAGGAAGGGCACTTCAGGAAGAGCAGGGGTGGGGGTCTCCTGGCGTGCGCGTTGGGCCTGCTCAAGTATTGTAGCGCGGCGCTGGCGGAACATTTTTCCGCTTAACCGCAAGTCGCTGGCTGATTGAAATGCTGCAACTGCATATTGCCATTGGCCCGTTGAGGCCAAATATTCGCCCAATAACCACCAGAGTTGCCCGTCGAAAGGAAACCAAATAAGTAGCTGCTGGATTACTGCCCCCGTGTCGGAAGGAGGTTGAGCCGGAGATGGGACAGAAGTCCACGTAGCGAATTTGTCAGGTAACGCCTGTTCCCACCAGCGGTAATCGAAAAGGTCATCTAAAACTGCCTCGTCCTTGGACAGTTTGCCTGTTCGACGCTCTAAGTCTTGAGTCCGGCGCTGCAGGATTAGCCGCAAGTGGTAGCGTTCCCAATGGCGAATTTCTGGGGGTGCTAAGTCGAGCGTTTCTTGGGCGAACGCCAGGGCACGATCGTATTCGCCGCTCAGCTGGTAAACGGTGGCCAAATGAGCAGCGAGTCGGTAGTCGCGGGAGAATCGGACACGGCCCCGTTCGAGAACGCGGCGGGCCTCTTCGAGGGTAGGTCGGTTCTCCAACGTGAGCAGGCGAATTAGCCAACCGCTCCAGTCCACAAAGTCGTCCGCATCAAGGGTGTGTTCAGGACGCTGAGCGAATGAAGCAACTTTTTGCAGCGCCTGTTGACGCGAAGGACTAGGAGGTAGACCGCTCAGTGGATCAGGCGGTGCGAAGGAACGAAGTTTGGGTATTACGGTGTCAAAGAACTGGGACCAATGCGGTACTGGTTGCAAGATTTCATCAGCCACGGGACGATGATAAAGACCGGCGTGAGTAGCAGTGTGGCTGATGCATGAAATGGCTACGGCTATCAAGTAGGGAGACAACCCCCCTCGGACACTAGGCAATAGAAACTCAGAGCGGTCGCCGTGGAACCGGGCGTGGGCGCTTGGTGACCGACTGGCCCGTAGCACTAGGTGCATCATTTTGCAACTCCGGTCTAAACACGCTCTTGTAAGGGCGGGACAAGACGAAGGGGCGGGCCGATATAGCGAGCCCGCGGGCGAATCAGGCGGTTGGCCTGCCATTGCTCCCTGATGTGGGCGCACCAGCCTGCCACACGCGACGCCGCGAAAATGGGGGTGTAAAGCGATATCGGTAGACCGAGGTAGTAGTAAAGCCGGCCTGCAGGCCAGTCGAGGTTAGGGTGCAAATTCTTCGTAGTGCGTAGATATTCTTCCACTCGCTGTGCAATGACTTCCCACTGCGTTTCGCCTCGAGATTGCGCTAAACGCGCGGCCCAGGTGCTCAAGATCGTAGCCCGCAGGTCGCCAGTTTTATACACGCGATGGCCGAAACCCATGACGCGCTCTTTTCGTGCTAGCATGGCCTGCAAATGCTCCTCGACCCGCTCGGGCGTAGCAATGCGGCGTAGGAAGGGCATAACATGTTCATTGGCCCCGCCGTGCAGCGGCCCTTTCAAGGCCCCAAGCGCACCGACTATTGCGGAATAGGGATCGGAGAGCGTGGAAGTGATAACCCGCGCTGTGAACGTGGAGGCGTTGAATTCGTGCTCCGCGTAAAGGATGAGCGAAACGTCGAAAGCACGCACGGCCGGGTCGTCGGGAACTTCGCCTGTGAGTTGATATAGAAACTGTGCCGCGTGCGATAGTCCCGACTTCGGGGCTAATGGTTCCAACCCGCGCGAGATACGAAAATAAGCGGCTATGGCTGCGGCCATCTGGGCTAAGAGCCGTTCGCTGATCTTGCTCAGAAGGTCTTGCACCAAGGCCAACGCTGCTGGCGCCGTCGGTTCTTTGGGCCAGCGATGATAGTCAGGATCAAAGTGGGTCAATAAGCTCACCGAAGTTCGCAGAACGTCCATCATGGGTGTATCGGGCGGCAAGGCGCGAAAGAATCGCAATAAAGCATCTGGTAACTGGCGATGACGCTCTAAGCGTTGACGAAAGGCCTCCAACTCCGCTGGTCTAGGCAACTCGCCATGAAGCAGCATATAGGCTACTTCCTCATAGGTTGTTTTTTCCGCCAACTCCGTGATGGGATAGCCACGGTAGCATAGGCCGCCCTCGACGGTACTTATCGCTGTTTCACCAGCTACAACCCCTTCCAGTCCAGGCGCATAAATTTCGGTGCTCATGTTGCGGCTTCCTGATTGTCAGTATCTGGCGGGGTGTCCCGCGTCGCGGTGAAATAATATCGATCTCGTTCTTCATAATCACGATAACCGAGCAGATCGTAAAGTTCCTGGCGGGTGAGCATGTGAGGCAGTAAGTGACGCTGGTGGCCCTGAGTCTGTAATTCCCGTAGTCCCAAGGCGATTGCTTTCCAGGCCAAACGTAAAAGTGTGACGGGATACAGAATGACACGGTAACCTAACGTGGCCAAAGTAGTGAAGTCGAGGAGTGGACTGCGACCAAATTCGGTCATGTTCGCCACGAGGATTGTTGGCACCGCACGAGCAAAATCCGCGAATTCTTGTGCCGACTCTAATGCTTCAGGGAAAATACCGTCAGCGCCAGCTTCCAGATAAGCTTTGGCGCGGCGCACTGCTGCGTCGAAGCCCTCGACACTGCGTGCATCAGTGCGGGCAATGATAAGGAATTGGCGATTCTTTCGTGCCGCGACGGCGGCACGAATTTTCTGCACCATAATCTCGATGGAAACTAAAGATTTGCCACTTAGGTGGCCGCAGCGTTTCGGCAACTGCTGATCCTCAATGTGCATTCCAGCTACCCCTGCAGCTTCTAAGAGGCGCACGGTGCGCTCGACGTTGACCGCCTCCCCAAAGCCGGTGTCCGCATCCACTAATATTGGTAAATTAGTTGCTTGGGTTAGCTGACGTGCCCGTTCAGCTAATTCAGTAAGTGTGATCAGGCCGACGTCAGGCAGTCCCAGGCTCGCTGAGAAGGCTGCGCCCGATAAATACAACGCCGAGAAACCTAAGCGTTCAGCCAGTCGCGCTTGTATGGCATCTAATACGCCGGGCAATTGAATCGCCGTTGTTTCGAGTACTTGGCGGAGTCGGCTTGCGGGATCCATTTGCCACATAAATTTCTTCCCGAAATGTCATATCCAATCATCGGCCCGTTGACTACGGCTTGCCCCCAATTGATTATTCTTAGGAGGCAATATGTCAGCAACTCGAATTCAGACTTCTGCAGTGTCTGTGCAAGGAGAACCAAGACTGAGGATAGCCTTATCGGACTTAGGATACATAGCTAACTTGAATTATGTTTATCTCGAGTCGCTCCCTGCTTCATCCCGGTCTTAAGTTAGCTGCTGCTAAACATGTTTGAGATTTATCAAGGGTATCTTAACGTTAATACAAGCGATATGGGGCTGAATCTGATATAGTCCACCAACTAAACAATGCGCGAGTCGATCAGCGGTTGAAGGCGATGCCAAAGAAGAAGACCCGACGCAGATCTCCGGGTTCTCTGATAATCGGGAAGCCCCAGTCTAAAGCAATAGGGGCAGGGCCTAGCATGGGCACATTTATACGTAAGCCGATACCTGTCGAGAGGCGGAACTTATCAAGACTTACTTCGCTATCCACGGTACCAAAGTCGGTAAATGCAACCGCATAGATCATATCGTTGGCTAATAGTGGGATTTGATATTCCACCGTACCAAGTGCCTCAAACGTGCCGCCTACGTTCAGACCATTAACCCGTGGACCGACCCCGCGGAAGCGGAAGCCACGGAGCGTACGGAATCCACCCGCGTAGAAGCGATCAAACAGAGGCGTGTCATCACCAGCCCAACCTATAATACCGCGGGCCACCAGAACGTGTCGTCCAGAACCATCCGGTCGCTCATATATAGTCCAATATTTGCTACCCTCTGCGGTCAAAATAGGATAGTTAAAGTCACCCAGGCCGTGCTCATAAGCCAGTTCTAGGAAACTTCCAGTAGTAGCGCGGATAATCGAATCGCGGGTATCGCGAATGATCGAGATGCGAGGGGCAACTACTAAGTTATGGCCTGCCACTTCTTGAAAGTCTCTAGGTGCATTGGGCGGGAAACTATAGACCTTGACGTCTTCCAGACGCAGCCCGACGTTGAAGCTCCACTCCGGATACTCGGGCCAAAATCGGCGTCCTATGGTGATACGGCCACCCGTGCGTTGTTCAGTAAATTCATCGAAAATCCGGGTATAGTAGTAACCGCCAACCCCTAAGCTATAAGGACTATCAAACAAGCGCGGTTCACGCCAGCTGATGCTGTAGCGGCTAACCTCAGTACCTGGGATAGCCTCGATGCGCAATTCTTGCCCTGCCCCACGAAAAGCGCGGCCACTGGTCAGATCCGCCCAGAAATCATCCCAACTGGTCAGACGTGGGAAACCGAAAATGTCAAAATTTCGCTCATTCAGCACGATGCTAAGATTCGCCCCATAATCAGTGCTGAAAGCCGCCCCAATGAGCAACGAGCCAGTGCGGTCTTCGTTAACGACCACCAGCAAGTCCTTGTAGGGTGACGGATCGTGCTCATTGAGTATGGTAATAGTGGGTCGAATCCCCAGGACGGGATCTTCCTTGAAAATTCTCAGTCGAGAGAGGTTCCGCTCGCTTTCAACGATAGCGGTGCGATCGAAAATTTGCCCTGGTTCCAGGCCAATTAGTTCTCGGCGGATCACGCGATCCTGAGTCACTGTGTTACCCACAATGTAAATTTCCCCAACCCGATAGGGTTGTGGGGGCTGGGGTAGTGGACCTTCGTTCACTTGATAAACGACTACAGCAACCCCTGGTTCTTCCGTGTATTTCACGACTGGCTGAACGTCGGCAAAAATATAGCCACGCTTCCAATATTCATCGCGCATCTCCCGCGCGCTAGCTTGCACGACATTGGCATTGTAGGGCTGTCCCTTCTCAGTCTTATCGTGTGCCAGGAGCACCTCAGACTCTAAGAGACGATTGCCTGCCACTTCCGACTTAGCCAGAAACGATCGCGGACCTTCCTCAATGACAAAGACTACGTCCACTCGGTTTGTCCCAGGCTGAAGGAAAACTTTCCGCCCGATGCGTGCCTCAAAAAATCCAAAGGTGTGGTAATACTTGAGTAAACGCAAGACATCATTGTCTAGTTGTTCCGGATTGTATTCTCCAAAAAAGCCGAAGATACTCGCACTGGATTCGATCTGTGTTTTCAGCCGTGCGTCGCTGACGAAGCGGTTGCCTTCGAACCGGATGCTATTGATTCGGATAACCGGGCCCTCCGTAATGCGAAAAACGACACGCAAATCGTCCGATTTCTTTCCCTCAACCAGCTCCACGTGTGCCAAAAGTCGGCCCTTTTCCTTATACTTGCGTTCAAGCGCCTCGCGAGCCCGCCAATTCAAAGCGGGATCCATCGGCCCCCCTGGGCGCAGGCCAGTAATCTCCTCGAGCTCTCTGCGGCTAAGATGCTTAGCGCCCTCATAGATTACTTCCTTGATCGTCGGGCGCTCGACAACGCGGAAGATGACAATCACGCCGTCGGCAGTGCGTGCTTCCGCAGGGCGAACGTCGGCGAACCAATTGGTCTCCATCAGTCGACGAATGTCATCCTGAATTTCCGCGGGGTTATAAACGCATCCCGGTCGGGTTCGCAGCATGTTGAGAAGGGTTTGTTCTGGTTGGCGCCGGGCACCTTCAATACGAACGTCAGTAACCACTAACTCCTGCGACTGGCCTGACGCCCGCAGCATAAGCCCACCGATAGTGGCTGCGAAAACTATGGCGACCAGGCTCTCCCGGTTCCAGTTCATATGAGGACAATCATTCCCTGTCGGTATAATCAAAATCGTGGAGTGAAATGTAAGTTTGCTGCTGTCTTTGTTGCTTTGCCACGCTACTTAGCAGAGCTTCTAAATGACGCAACATCAGGTGAATGATAAGCAGGTTCGGCGTCGGTTACGCGCTTTCTAAGGCCATATCTTCATTGAAAAGGCGTTGACCACGCTGCAGCGAAATAGTAGCCTGGGCTCATAACCAGTCCGCTAGGCTATGTCAAGCACAGTGCCAAGCTAAAATCCACGGCGCACACGTCTGCCATAGTTAAGTGCACCTGCCTCTATTCCCAGCAGAAATTCCCAGAAAACTATGCAACTCATTGACAAGCTGCGGTCGAGCGGATATGCAAAGTGCTGTCGCAAGCCGGGATTTCCGGGGCATTGTGCAGACCGGTTAGAGGCTGTAAGCCACCCCTCACAAGGCGCGCCAAATAGTTCTCGCTAATAACCGCATCGGTACACCGCGCGTATTCCCATAAATACCGCTCTCCATTACTGGCTGTGTCGTTTTCGCTCTGGCGCTGGGTGTCTCACGAGTACGCCAGCAATCGCCCAAAATGTCAACCGCCAATCCAAGTCTGCCGCCGTATTATGTACCGCATACCTGTCCGGCTGCCACAACCATTTGAGGCAGGGCAAACGGAAGGTTAAATGTGCTCTGAGTGGAAGCTATTTCCACTACTGGGCCAGGCCTTTTTCGCAGGCGGAAGTTTCCATACATTGGCAGCGGATAGAAATAGGGGTCGGGAGGGGGTGATGGAGAGCACCGCGGAACTGCGCGAGGAATTGGCCCACTGGCAGCAGCGGCATTTGTTGAGTCTGGAGGAGTTATCGCGGGAGGAAATCGAAACTGTGTTGCGGGTGACCGACCGCTTTCGTTCCTGGATGCAGACGGAACGGGGCAAGTGGCCTCTGCTGGCGGGCCGTCTCGTGGTCAATCTGTTTTTCGAGCCGAGCACGCGGACGCGGATCAGCTTTTCGCTCGCGGCACGCCGCCTGGGCGCCGATACCGTGGACTTCACCGTAACGGGTTCGAGCGTGGCCAAGGGAGAATCGTTCATTGACACAGCCAAGAATCTGGAGGCGATGGGCGCCGACTTTATGGTCGTACGCCATAGCTCTGCCGGAGCACCACAATTGTTAGCCCAACATCTCCGATGTTCCATTATCAACGCAGGGGACGGTGCTCATGAGCATCCGACCCAGGGCCTGCTCGATGTGTACACCATTCGGCAATACAAAGGGC
>JANXCQ010000033.1 GCA_025060195.1 Gemmatales bacterium
GCCCGTGGTGACCGTGCCCACCGCCCAAGCGACGGCCACGAACGCGCCGCTGACGTTCTCGACAGCCAACGGCAACGCGCTATCCGTAACCGATGTGGATGCCGGCGGTAATACCATTTCCTTCGTCTTGTCAGTCACCAACGGCCGCTTGAACCTGACGCCTGTCGGCTCGCTCTCGATCACGGGAAACAATAGTTCGACCATCAGCGGCACGGGTACCATCGCCGACCTGAACGCGGCTCTGGGCAACGGCCTGACCTTCACGCCGAACAACAACTTCATCGGCCGAGCCGTCCTCAACCTTAGCGTGAACGACCAGGGCCACGCGGGGAGCGGCGGACCGCAGAGCGATTCGAAGAGCGTGGTCATCGCTGTTGGTATGCCCAATAACACGGCGCCCGTCATTGCCGCGCCCAATGTCACGCAAACTACGCTCGAAGATACGCCGCTCGTTTTCAACCTGGCCAACGGCAACCGCATTTCCATTTCCGACGCCGATGCCGACCCCAATCTCGATATCTTCCAAGTTACTCTGAACGTTACTGCAGGACGGTTATTCCTGTCCACGACAACCGGCTTGACGTTCACAGCGGGAAACAACGGCACCGATAACATGACCTTCCGCGGGACCATTGCCGCTATCAACGCCGCTCTGGACAACCTCACCTGGACACCCCCGCCCAATGCCCACGGTTCGCCCTTGGCCACGCTGAACATCAGCGTGAGCGACCTGGGTCACTTCGGGCCAGGTGGGCCACTCTCAGATAATGAAAGTTTCAACATCAACGTTCTGGCGGTGAACGATCCGCCCGGTGCTTACGTCCCGCCGCAACAGAGCATCCTCCCGGACACGGGCCTAGTCTTCTCCTTGGCCAATGGTAACGCCTTCAATTTCTCGGACATGGAGGTTCCTGCTAATGGCTTGATTGACGTAACTGTGAGCGTGGACCAAGGTACGTTGCATTTGCCTAATGTCGCCGGTCTGACCTTCCTGGCCGGGGCGAATAACACCTCCTCGTTCACTATTCGCGGTCAACGCAATGTCGTCGTCGCCCGGCTCGATGGTCTGGTGTATAGACCTCCCGTGGGATTCACAGGTACGGTGACGCTCACGTACAACGTCAACGATGTGGGGCAATCGGGCCAAGGCGGCGCTAAGGATGACACGAAGACGGTGCTCATTACCGTGGGAGCGGCCAACCAACCGCCGACCATTACAGTGCCCGGCCCGCAGACGACCAACCGCGACACCCCGTTGACACTTCCCGCCATCACCATTGCCGACCCCGACCTCGGTAGCAACCCGATCGAAGTTACCGTGGCAGTCACCGCCGGCACGGTGACCCTGGCCAACACCGCAGGTCTGACCTTCGCCCCAGGTCATAGTGCTAGCGGTTCGCGCCTCACCTTCACAGGCAGTCTCAGCGCAGTCAACGCTGCTCTCAACGGTGTGGTGTTCACTCCGCCCCTGGATTACGATGGGCCGGTCGTACTGACCATCTATGCCAACGACCTGGGCAGCACGGGAATTGGTGGTCCATTGGCTCGTGCCAACAGCGTACTGATCAACGTTGTCCCGGTGAATAGCCGGCCCACTGCCAGCCCGCAAACTCAGTCGCTCACCATTGCCGAAGACGCAGGCGCCCAGTCGGTCAACGTCCAGTATAACTACGTCACGCCCGGTGGCGGTTTGCATGAACATACTCAGAATCTGACGCTTGCCGTCTCGACCAACAATCCCGCGCTGTTCAGTAGCCTGGCGGTGTCTCCTACGAGTATCTCAGGTGGTTCGGGCGCTTATCCCGTCAATCCGCTGCTGACGATCAACTTCACGCCGGCGGACAACGCTTATGGCACAGCGGAAATCTACGTTACCTTCACCGATAACGGTACGCCCGCCTTATCCTTGCAAACGCTCGCCCTCCAGCTGACCATTACTCCAGTTAATGATGCCCCCGTGCTCAATCCTGACGCCGACTCCAGCCAGCCGGGTAATCAACCCTGGAGCCTGGGTTCGATTCTGGAAGATACTCCTGTGGCCAGCAATACCGGCGTGTCCATTCGGCAATTCATCGCCAGTAATGTTGGCATGATCACCGACCCCGACGACCAACCGCCTGGCTACTTCGACCCGCGGGGCATCGCTATCGTCGGTTACGATAACTCCAACGGACAATGGCAGTACAGTACGAACGGCGGCACTTCGTGGAATCCGCTACCCACGATCAATCCGGGCCAAGGCTTCCTGCTTGCTGCCGATGCCGCCGATCAGAATCGCATTCGTTTCCTGCCTAACGCCCATTGGAATAACAACATCGGTCCCTTAGCCACGATTACCTTCCGTGCCTGGGATCAATCCAATGGCCCTGCTCTCAATGGAACGGTGCAGAGCCTTCCGCCTAACGGAACCCCGCCGACCGATACGAGCCCCTATAGCCAAGCCAGTGCCCAGGCAGTGTTCCACGTTACACCCGTCAACGACGCGCCCGTTGTCGGCAGCGTATCCACGTCCTGGACCAACCCCGTGCATGAGGATGAATATCAGCCTTACGACGCCACTAAGCCGTACTTGCAAATCACGCTCAGTAACCTCCAGCCTGGCCCAGCGGCAGCCACGGATGAGAGCGGCCAGACGATGACCGTGTCGGCAGTGCTGCAAAACGTTACCGGCAGCATCGCCGGAACATTCTCCTATAGCACCGACGGCGGAGCCTCATTCAGCACTACTCCACCGACGGGTTTATCGGCAGGTGCCAACGTCATCGTCCGCTTTGTTCCGAATCAGAACGTCAACGGTAGCGCGGATATCATTATTACCATCCAAGACAACGGCGGCACTGCGAACGGCGGTCAAGACAGGACGACAGTAACCCAACAATTGGTCATCGGCGGAGTGAATGATGCGCCGACGATTAGCGCACCGGCCAGTGTGAGCACGAACGAAGATACGTCGTACAACTTCACGAGCACCATCAGCATCGCCGATGTGGATGTCAACGAAACGCCGGCGCCGAATAACGTTTTGCGTTTGAGTTTGCAGGTTTCCCACGGTGTACTGCAATTAGGCAGCACCGCGGGCCTGACGTTTATTGCGGGCACGAGCAACAACAGTGGGCACATCGTGGTGGAAGGCACGCTGGCGGCTTTGAACGCCGCTTTGACCAACCTGGTGTACGTCCCCAATACTAACTTCAATACTGCAACTATTTCTGAAACCTTGCACATCCACGTCGACGATTTAGGCAACACGGGTAGCGGGGGACCGCAGACTGCTACCGCCAACGTCTCCATCATAGTGAACGCTGTCAATGATGCGCCTGTCGCCCACGTGCCCGGACCGCAAAGCACGAACGAAGACGTTCCATTAGTATTCAGCCTAGCCAACGGTAATGCTCTCTCCATAACTGACGTAGATTCTCAGTATGCTCCGGCGCCGTTTACTGTGCGCTTTACGGTGAGCGTAACTACCGGTACCCTCCAACTCCTCGATGCTACGGGCCTGACCCTGATTTCCGGGCCAAACGATGGCACCGCCAGCCTGCTAACGTTCGAAGGACCATTAGCTACGGTGAACGCGCGTTTAGCGAATGGGTTGCGTTACACGCCGCCTCTCAACTACTTCGGTTCGGCCACGCTGACCTTCACTGTTAACGATTTAGGCAGCCACGGTAGTGGCACGCCACTTTCCGACAGCAAGACGGTGGCCATTACGATTAACAACGCGAACGATGCCCCCGTGATACAACAAACCACGGCCAATATGACGAGCATTGCCGAGGACACGTTTAACAGCCCCGGCGATACGGTGCAATCGCTTGTCCAGCAGTTGAATATCTACGACGTAGATGGCCCCGAAACAGGTATCGCGGTCATCGGGGCCGATGTCAGCAACGGTTACTGGCAGTTTTCCACCGACAACGGCGTCAACTGGCAGATCCTCGCCAGCAGCACCGTAACACCTTCCGACAGTAATGCACGGGTTTTGCTTGCGAACGCTAATACGCGAATTCGCTTTGTTCCCAATCCCAACTTTTTCGGCACTGCCACGCTAACCATACGGGCTTGGGATCGCTTTGATGGCGCGGGTAATGGCGTAACCACTAACATCACCGCGTGGGGCACGGGGGGCAGTTCACCCTACAGCAGCCAGACGGGTACCATCACTATAACTGTCGCGGGAGTCAATGACGCCCCGACGATTAGCGCTCCGTCGAGCGTTACCGTCAACGAGGACACTCCGCATATCTTCAGCGGCACCATCACGGTCAACGACATCGACGCGGGGACGGGTAACTTGCGGGTCACGCTAACCGTGACCAACGGCACACTCACGTTGGGCGATGCCTCTGTCGTTACCATCGTTTCAGGCAGCGATAACAGCCCGAACATGACCATCCAAGGCACATTAGCCAATCTCAACACCGCGTTGAATGGACTCACTTATCAGCCCAACGCGAATTTCTATGGGAATGACACGCTGACGATCGTGGTCAACGACCAGGGGAATACTGGAGCCTCTGGAGCGCTCACAGCTAGTCACCAGATCGCCATTACTATCAACACGGTCAACGATGCGCCCGACTTTACAGGCGTGCATAACTTGCCGGACATCCTCGAGGATGCCTTCACGAATAACGGCGTTCTGGTGTCGAGTCTGATTGCGGGATTTGTAAGCGATCCTGACGGGCCAGGTTCAGGAGTTGCCGTCGTTGGCGCCGACGTGAGTAACGGCGTTTGGCAATATTCGCTGAACAATGGCAGCACGTGGTTGCCTTTGGCCAACAGTAGCCTAACACCGAGCGACGCTCAAGCGCGTGTACTGGCAGCCGATGCGCAAACGCGGATTCGCTTCGTGCCGAATCCGGATTGGTTCGGTACGGCGACACTGACGCTCCGCGCTTGGGATCAATCGAACGGCGTGAGTAATGGTTCGGTGGTGAATATTACCACGGTGGGTACGGGCGGAGACAAGCCATTTAGCGCCGCAACTCAAGTCGCTACGGTCCAGGTGATTCCTGTTAACGATGCGCCCACGGGCACGGCACCGAGCGCTCTATCCCTGGCTGAGGACTCAGGTCAAACCGTGGTGTCCATCACCAACATCACGCCGGGCAATAGTTATGAGGACAACCAGGACCTGACTCTGAGCGTCCAAGTTACTAACGTGGTGAGCAGTTTCCCGCAACTGTTTAGCAGTGTGATGCTCGACGATACGTCGTTTAGCGGTGGTGCAGGCGTTTGGCCGAAGAGCACATTTCTGCGAATCACGCCGGCACCGAATGCTTTTGGCACGGCCACGATTGTAATCACCATCCAAGATAATGGTGGCACGGCCAACGGTGGCAGCAATACGCGAACTTTAACCATCAATGTTACCGTGTACGATGTGCCTGATGCGCCGCAGGTAACGGTCAATACGTTTACGGCGGTTTCCGAGGGCGGCACGGGTATCATTACTTCGGCCCACTTGCTGGCTACGGACGCCGATCCCTATGATGGCCCGGCCCAGTTGACTTATACGCTCACAAGCGTGCCGAGCTTTGGTCAACTGAGGCGGAACAGCACTGTGCTCACGGTAGGCAGCACGTTCACCCAGGCAGATATCGTTAACAACCTCATTTCTTACACTCATAATGGTAGCGAGAACTTTACGGATAGCTTCTCCTTCCAGCTCAGGGATGCCGCGAACAACGCCGCTCCCGGCGGGCCGTACACGCTGAATATCCTGATTACTCCTGTCAATGATCCGCCGAGTGTAAATTTAGATCCGTCCGCGGCAGGAAACAATTTCGCAGCATCGTATCCTGTGACCCAGCCCGGGCCGACCATCGTTCCAGCAGTGGCCACGACGGCGACGATTCAGGACGTGGATTCTCCACAATTGAGCGGAGCCGTCATCAACCTCGTTCCAAGCACCGTACTCGACGGCACGAATGAATCCTTAGTCATTGACCCAACGGCAGGCGGCACAGTAAGCGGGATCACGGCCACGTATTCCAACAACAACCAGACGATCACGCTCAGCGGAGTGGCCAGTCGGACTGACTATGAGAAGGTGTTGCGGACGTTGCAGTATCGCAACAATTTGACGTTCCCAACGTTAGGCACGCGACAGATTACGGTGCAGGTAAGCGACAATGGCCCGCAGAATCCGTTCCCGCTCCAGAGCCCGCAGGTGACTTCTTTCATCACGCTGGTCGGGGCGACTCCGCCGGTGCTCGACCTAAACGGCCCTGCGACTGGTGTGGACTATACGGCCAACTTCCCAGCACCGGGGCCGAACTCGGTGGCCATTGTCAACACCACCGATTTGACGATCTCCGATGTCGACAGTGCGTTCCTGCGCAGTGCCCAGGCGGTGCTCACCAACCGTCCCGATGGTAACGCCTTTGAAAGTCTGTCGGTCAACGCCGCTTTAGCCAGCTCGCTAGGGTTGACCGTATCGTATAACCCGAGCACAGGCGTGTTGAGTATCACGGGCGATAGACCGATTGCCGATTACGTTCAGCTGCTGAAAACTCTGGCTTACAGCAACAACAAGGTATTTCCCGATCTGGCGCAGCGAGTGGTTCACGTCACCGTGTCCGACGGATATAGCACCAGTAACTTAGCGGTGGCGCGGGTCAACATACCAGGCGCGGCACTGCCGAGCTTCAACTTAGGCTGGCCAGTGCCGCCCGCCTTCCAAACGCCAGGTCCTAGCACCACGCCGATTACCAACCCGGCCAGTGCCACGGTGAGCGATCCGGACAGTCCGTGGCTGAATTTCATGCGCATCACGCTACTGAATCGCCCGGATGGTACCCAGGAATTTCTGAGCGTCAACACGGGCGGCACGGGGCTGACGGCCAATTATAACTCCGCTGCGGGGGTTCTGACCATTTCGGGGCCTCGTCCGCGCAGCGAATTTGAAACTGTCTTCCGCACCCTCCAGTATTCTAACAATAAGTTTTGGCCCACGCTCACCCCGCGCACGGTGCAAATCGAAGTGGACGATGGTTATCACACGGTCGTCGGAACGACAACGTTGCAGTTCATTGGCGGCGCCTCGCCTACAGTGGACTTGAACGGCCCGGCCGTTAATACGGGATTCGTAGTCAGTGTGGGGACGCCTGGGCCGGTTACCGTGTATATTGTGGATACCTCCCAGGCTACGCTGAGCGATGACAGCAACCATCTTGACCGCCTGGAAGTCGTGTTGAACGCCCCGCCGGATGGTGCCCAGGAGTTTATCCAACTGGATAGCAACGGCACTAGCGGCACGGGTTTGACAGTAACGCCGATTACGAATGGTATCCGCATTCAGGGAAGTGCCCCCAGGCCGGTCAGTGAATTTATCACCGTGCTGCGACGGTTGCAGTATGTAAACAACCGGCTCTATCCTACGCCTACGCCGCGAACCATCAACGTGACGGCATACGATGGTTATGGCAGTGCGACGGCCACAGCCACGGTGAACTTTACCGGTCCACAAGTGACACCTACGGTGGACTTGAACGGCTCGGCGACTGTTGGTACCGGCTTTACTGCGAACGTTCAGACTCCTGGCCCGGCCACGGTTTATATCGTCAACACCGATAGCATGACGGGGGCGTTTATTACGGACGCCGATAGCCCCATGTTGGATTACATGGACGTGGTGCTGACGAATCCGCTCAATTCGGGTCAAGAGTTGGTTCAACTCGATGCTTCGGGAACCACGGGCACAAATTTGACGATCACCACAATTACTAACGGTATCCGCATTCAGGGAAGCAGTCCGCAACCGATCAACGATTTCATCACGGTCTTGCGCCGCTTACAGTACAAGAACACGGCGACTTGGCCGAATCCCACGCCGCGAACCATCACCGTCTCGGTAAACGATGGTTATAACACGAGCACAGTGACGGCCACGGTGAACTTCATCGGTTGGCAACAGCCACCCAGTGTGGACTTGAATGGTGGCTCCAGCGGGATCAACCATACGGTTAATTTCGCGGTAGGTGGCGTGTTCGTTGCTCCCGGCGCGTTGGTCAACGATGCCGACAGCCCGCAGTTGAACCGCATTACGGTGCGGCTGATGAATCGGCCCGATGGGAGCAATGAGGGATTGGTGGCTACTGGCTCGGGCTCGGTTACTGTGTTGCCTTATAATCCCAGCACAGGCGTGCTCACGTTAGTGGGCCCAGCACCGCTTGGACAGTTCCAGCAGGTTTTACGGACGGTGCGGTACGTCAACAGTAGTCCAGTGCCGAGCCCTGATAGTCGCACTATTCAGGTCACCGCCCAGGATGGCTACAACTCAAGCACAGTAGCTTTATCCACGGTGAACTTCCCCGCCCTGATGACGCTGCCGAATCCGAACGGGAGTGGCAGTGCCCTCTATGTGATCGGCACGCCGGGCAACGACACGATCTTAGCTCGGCCCGCAGGGAGTAATGGCTTCCAGGTGGTGCGGAACGGTTCCTCGCTCGGGACGTTTAGCCTCTCGACATATCGCCGTCTGATCGTGCGAGGCTTGGGGGGCAACGACAGTATTGAGGTCGAGCGGACGCTGAACTTGACGAGCATCCTTGACGGAGGTCCGGGCAACGACTTATTGTTAGGGGGCGCTGCCGCTGATGTGTTGCTCGGCGGCGCCGGGAATGATGCGCTTTATGGTCGAGGCGGGCGTGACCTGCTCATTGGCGGCAGCGGCGTGGACGCTCTGTACGGACACGAACCGGGGCAAGCTCAGGTTGGTAGCGACCAGGATATCCTGATTGGCGACAGCACGGTGCATGATAACGATCTGGTCAACCTCGCCCGGATCATTGACCGTTGGGCGGGAACGGGAGCCTACACGGCTCGAATCAGCGCTTTGTTGACGGGCAGCGGTGTGCCCAGGCTCAACCCCGCTGACATCATCCTCGATAACGCAATTGACCAACTGACCGGCGGCTGGGATCAGGACTGGTTCTTCCGCCTCAACAACCAAGACGTGCTCACCGACCGCGTCTTTTCCGAGCGTGTGAACTGATCGAAAGTTTTGTCGCTAATCTGGTATTGCTCGAAGCGAGTTTTTTTGTTAGCGGTAGAAATAGTCTGCGCTTGACTAAGTCCGGAGGTAGCGCTTCTGCGAAATGGCACGCAACGCTTCGGACGTTGCATTACCTCGGCAGGCGAGTAGCTATCAACAAGAAGGAGTGGCAGGACGCGCAAACAAGCTGTCAGGGAAGATGGCCAGCATCGGACAGGCATTGGTTGATTACTGGCGTAGGATAACCTACGGGGAGCAGCTTAGCTTCTTGGCGCGGATGCTCCGTGGGGGACTCTGGTTGGCGAGTTTTGGCTACGGTTGGGCGGTCTGGTGGCGGAATTGGGCATACGATCGCCGTTGGCTTCGCGGGCAGCGCGTCGGTGTTTCGGTGCTCAGCGTGGGTAACCTTACCGTGGGCGGAACGGGCAAGACGCCGTTCGTCGCTTGGTTAGCTCATTGGCTGGACGCACTCGGTTATCGAGTGGCGATTGTAAGTCGTGGGTACGGCGCTCGAAATGGGTTGAATGATGAGGCCTTGGAACTCGCTTGGGAGTTACCTCACATTCCCCACTGGCAGGGAGCTAATCGAGTGGCTCTAGCACAGTGGGCCGCGGCACAAGGCGTTGAGGTGGTGATCCTCGACGATGGCATGCAGCATCGGCAACTGCACCGCGATGTCGAAATTGTGTTAGTGGATGCCAGCGATCCCTGGGGCGGTGGCTATCTGTTACCGCGGGGCCGGCTGCGCGAACCGCGCACCGCGCTTGGTCGTGCCGATATTATCGTCCTGACCCGCGCGGAGCTAGTTAGCGCCACGGTGCTGGCCGACTTGGCTGAGTCCACAGCGCGTTTCGCCCCCCAAGCCTTACAAGCTATCGCGCAACATCAACCGCGCTACCTCACGAACGTGGCCGGGGAGCGGCAAAACTTGGATACGTTAGCAGGCAGGAAGGTGGCGGCGTTTTGCGGTATCGGCCATCCGGAAGCATTTGCCGCCCATTTGCGACAATTGGGAGCCGAAATTATCGCCTGGCGAATTTTTCCCGACCATCATACCTATAGCGACACTGATCTGAATGAGTTGGCCCAGTGGTTGGCTCGCCAGGGCGAAGCAAGTTGGGTGGTTACCACGCGCAAGGATTTGGTGAAGCTACCGCAACGGGAAATTGCCGGGAAACCTTTGTGGGCCTTGGTGGCGGGTATGGAAATTGTCCAAGGACAGCAGGCTCTTCAACAGCGAATCTTGCGAGTGTTACCAGCAGAGCAGAGGCTGGCCGCATGACGGACTTGTCCGAACAGCGCAACCTGGAATGGCCTCACTTAGCCTGGAATCAATTACGCACTTACAGTCTCTTTGAGCGCTATAGCAAGGTGCAGATAGAGGACCTGGGCCGACCAGTACGCGGCGCGGTCAGTTTTGAGGATTGGCTGGCTAGCTTGCCGCAACAATTGGCGGCGGTGGAACTGCGACGACTACGCGATGCCATAGTGACAGCGGTCCGTCGTGGTCGGGGAGTGGTGGCAGCCCTGGGCGGACACGTCATCAAAACGGGTTGTGGGCCTTACCTGATTGACTGGGTGCAGCGGGGTGTGTTGCGTGCCGTGGCGATGAACGGTTCGGCGGCCATTCACGATTTCGAATTGGCTTGTGCAGGAAAAACCAGCGAAGACGTGGCCGCGCAATTGCCCGCGGGCCGATTCGGCATGGCCCGTGAAACGGCCGAAATTTTTGCGGTAGCCGCGGAACGCGCTGTGCAAGAAAACATCGGGCTGGGGGCTGCCCTAGGCGCTTGTATGCTCGAGCGCAATTTGCCGTATGTGGAATTCAGCCTGGTTGCCAGCGCTTATCGAGCAGGTTGTCCGTGCACGATCCATGTAGCTTTGGGCACCGACATCATCCATATGCATCCGCAGGTTCGAGGAGCCGCCCTTGGTGAAGCCAGTATGAACGACTTTCGCCTACTTTGCCGTGTGGTGGCCACGTTAGAGCACGGCATTTGGATGAACTTAGGTAGCGCGGTAATTATGCCGGAGGTTTTTCTCAAGGCCGTGAGTGTCGTACGCAATTTGGGCTATAGCCTGGAAGGTTTGCTCACGGTGAATTTCGATAAGCACGTGCAGTATCGCAGCCGCGTGAACGTGTGTGAGCGCCCTGCAGCGGCAAGTGTCGAAATCATCGGCCACCATGAAATCCTAATCCCGTTACTCCACGCCGCGGTTGCCTCAGCCCTGGATTCCACGCAGATGCAGGGCGATGCAATTTCGTCCAGCTTGGCGGCTTGAACGAATAGGGGAGTGATGCCCTCATGACCGCGGAACTGATTCAGCTGGTGCACAAACTCGGACAGCCGCAGGTATTGGTCGTCGGCGACCTGATGCTTGACCGCTACGTATGGGGAAACGCAGAACGCATTAGCCAGGAGGCCCCAGTGGTGCTATTGCGGGCCGACCGTCGGGAAGAGCGACTAGGCGGCGCCAGCAGCGTGGCCACATTACTTCGCGCCTTAGGGGCTCGGGTCATGATCGCGGGCGTGGTCGGCGAGGACCGGGACGGTCAGCGTGTGATGCAGTTGTTAGATGAATTAGAAATTGACCATGCGGCTGTCCTAGTGGATAGTTCCAGGCCGACCACGGTGAAGGAACGCTATGTCGGCCGCGCACAACAGCGTCATCCTCAACAGATGCTCCGTGTGGACTACGAATCACGCGAGAGTATTTCGCAGGCTCTCGAACAGCAACTCCGCGAAGTGCTCCGTCCTCGTATTCGCAAGGCCGATATTATCCTTGTTAGCGATTACGATAAGGGTGTATGCACGCCGAGTTTACTCAGCTGGCTCATTGCTGAGGCGCGAGTCAGTCAACGTCGCATCTTAGCCGATCCCATTCGCTGTAAGAGCACTGCGGAAAATCACGTCTACGAGAAGTATCGCGGTTGTACGGCATTGACGCCGAATCGTTTGGAAGCCTCTTTAGCCACGGGTTTGCCCACGGAGACAACAGCGCAAGCCTTAGCCGCGGCCGAGAAACTCCTGACCTGGCTCGAATTGGAAGCGTGCGTGGTGACTTTGGACAAAGACGGTATGGCCTTAGCCCACCGCGGCGGTCATCGCCTGCACTTTCCCACGCGACCCCGGCAAGTTTATGACATCACCGGAGCGGGCGACATGGTGCTATGCATGCTGGGACTGGCATTAGCTGCTGGCGCGGATTATCCCGAAGCTATTCGGCTCGCCAACGTCGCTGGTGGGTTGGAAGTCGAAAAAATCGGTGTAGCCCCCGTGAGCCGCGATGAGATCTTGCGCGACCTCGCTGAGGCGCAGTCGCTCATAAAAACCTGTCATCGGTCGACCCGCGCTTCAAGCTTGCCAGTGCAAAAGATTGTCCCGCGCCAACAGTTGGCGGAAATTGTCTGTCGTTGCCGTCAGTTGGGTTACCGTATCGTGTTTACCAACGGTTGCTTCGACTTATTGCACCTCGGACACATACGCTGTTTGGAGGAGGCCAAGTCGCAAGGCGACATACTGATCGTCGGCCTGAACAGTGATACGAGTGTGCGCCAACTCAAAGGCTCAGGACGACCCGTGCAAAGTTGCGACGCGCGAGCTGCGATCCTTGCGGCCTTGGAAATGGTGGATTATGTCGTGGTCTTCGATGAACCGACGCCGTTAGAACTGATTCAGCTGATTCGTCCGGATGTGCTGGTGAAAGGGGGTGACTACCAGCTTCATGAGGTCGTTGGGGCCGACTTTGTCCAATCATATGGCGGGCGCGTGCATTTGGCGAAGTATCATGCGGGATTCAGCACCAGTTCGTTGTTGCGGCAACTTTGCGGTATGCCAATGAGTCAGGCGGCTTAGGTACCTCATCATATTCGCGATAAATGTCAAACAACTCCGAAGGGCCACGGATAGCAGTTTTCCTGCCTAATTGGGTCGGGGATGCAGTGATGTGTACCCCGGCCTTGCGCACGTTACGCGCGACGATAGCTCACGGCAGGCTCATTGCGGTGCTGCGGCGATATTTGATGCCTCTGTTAGCAGGCAGTCCCTGGTTTGATGGTTTCATTGCGAGCGACTATTTCTGGACGGCAGTCGCGTATTTGCGTCGCGAGCATGTGGACACTGCAGTACTTTTTCCCAACTCCATACGGTCGGCATTAATGGCTTGGTGGGGCGGTTGTCGGCGTCGGATCGGTTACCGCCGCGATGGCCGCAGTTGGTTGCTCACCGACTCACTCGATTGGCCAGCGATGGATAGGGGACAACGATTACCCTACCCGATGATTTGGGCCTATAACCGCCTGGTGATGCAGTTAGGTTGTCCCGACCCGGGCGTACGCATGGAGTTATTTACTCAGGCACAAGACGAAGCCCAAGCGGACAGCGTTTGGCAACGCTCCGGTTACGGCTCCAATCCCGTGGTCGCGCTGCATCCGGGCGCCGCCTACGGCTCTTCCAAATGTTGGCCGGCCGAACACTTCGTCCAGTTAGCGAAACGCTTGGCACAATCGGGATACGGCGTGTTGGTGCTTTGCGGGCCCCGGGAGCGCCACCTCGCGGAGCTGATCGAGGCTCAAGCAGATGATCCGGCCGTACGTGGCCTGCATCGGGAAAATCTCCATTTGGGGTTCATTAAAGCTTGTTTACGCCGCGTCGCTTTGCTTGTCACGACGGACAGCGGTCCCCGACATATTGCGGTGGCCTTTGACAGACCTGTCATCACCCTGTTTGGTCCAACGCACATAGCCTGGACGGAAACATTTCACGACAAATCCTTGCATTTACAAGCTATCGTGCCTTGCGGGCCGTGCCAACTGCGTCGCTGTCCACTGGATCACAGGTGCATGCGGCAGCTAACTCCCGAAGATGTCTTGGAACAAGCTCTACGCTGGCTCAAACGCTGGCACACGGCCCCCAAGGATAGGAGCGAATCGGGGAACTTAGCTCGGGCGCCTGCAGCCTGACTTAGTATCCGAATGACGATCTGCGTCAACCATAAGCGACCCAACCCCCACGAAGATGTGAGGAGGACCATGGATGGAACTACTTTGGCTCGATCCGAATTATGCCGCGCTCCTCTACGAATCAGGACTCCGCCAGTTTGAAGATTTCATGAACGCTCATCGGGCTCGTGTGATTCGCCGACGCCAAAACGGTACCCGCAGTGTCGCTTTGTTACGTATAGGCCCCTTGACCACGTACTTAAAACGTGAGCATCGCATCGCTTATAAAGAGCGGTTCCGAAATTGGTGGGATGGTTACGGCGCCGTGGGCAAGTCTTTACGCGAATGGCGTCTGCTGCGGAAAGCTTTGCAGGCCGGGTTTTGTGTGCCTCGACCCTTGGCCTGTGGGCAACAAGGACGGCGCGCCTTCCTCCTCACCCTGGAATTGGAAGACTTTGTGCCGTTAGATAAGTACCTAGCTGGAGCCAGTGCCAAGGAATTAAAGTTGTTGAGTTCACGATTACCTCGCTGGTTAGCGCGCTGGCATGCCGCGGGGTTCATGCATCCCGATTTGTACGCCTGGCATGTGTTTATCCGCGTGACCGACCAGGAAATTGCAGTGCTCGATTTGGCCCGCGCCGACCAAGTCGAAGAAGTACCCTGGCCCGAACGATGGCGCGAATTGGCATTGCTCGGCGTTTCGTTACGCGAACAGGAGGAGTTGGTAGCTTCTTGGGAGCAGATTCTTGACAGTTACCTCAATGCAGTATCGGCGCTGGAGGCGAGGCTCGTTTTGGAACCTCGCAGCCTGGTTAAAGGAGCCGTCTATCGTCGTATGCAAAGGTGGACAAAGTGGGTGGCCCGTCGGCAGCAGGAGGAAGAAGAGTGCCGTGTCGTTCTGGACCGCGAATTGTACGCCCGTAAACCGCGCTAAGAAGGAGCTACGATGGGTTGGTTAACTTGGTGGCGGCGCTGGCGCCTTGGCGAAGTGCGGGGGGAGTGCAAGCCGATCTGGCAACGGCATTTCGGTCAGGCTACCGTGCACGATGTGTTACGATTTTCGGTCTGGGAAATTGCCAGCTCCAAGCAAGGGCGATCTGTGGGCAAGCTGGTAGTTCAGGACGGCAACGAGAAGTTGGTCATTTTTCTCAAGCGACACTATCGGTTACCTTGGGGGCCGCGAATCATGGCCTGGTTGTGGCCTGGAAAATCTAGCGCTATGCAAGAATGGTGTAACCTTCACTGGGCACTCTCGGAAGGTTTTTGCGTACCCGAACCCTTAGCGGTTGGCGAACTGGTAGGACCTGGCCTGAAGCTGCAGAGTTTCCTCGCCGTGCGAGAATTGGTGGACATGATACCATTGCACCGAGCCATTCCTTTGGCCTACCAGTCTTTGTCCTACACTGATTTTCAAGCGTGGAAAACGCAGTTGCTCCAGGAATTGGGCCGTATCGTCCGGCGACTTCATCATCTTCGCCGCTTCCACAAGGACTTGTACCTCTGCCATTTTTACGTCTCGATTCATGATCTCCGTGGCGACGCGAACCTATTCCAGCGTGTGTACTTGATTGACCTCCACCGCCTACGGGAACACCGCTACCTGCTTTGGCGTTGGCGAACGAAAGACTTGGCCCAGTTATATTTTTCCATGTCCGTGCCGGGTTTAGTAGCCGAAGATTTTGGGACTTTTTTCCGTGCTTACGTGGGGCGCGAAACCTTGGGCGGCGCAGACCAGCGGTTGCTGCGTCGCGTAGTGCGCAAGGCGGAACGCTATCGCCGTCAAAACGCACGGCAGGTGGCACGCCAGCCCAAACCGTATTGGCCCTCTACGCCAGTTGGTACTAACGCATGGAAAAGCATGTCTCCAGCTGGCGCCAGGGACACGCATTCTAACGTCAGCACACGTGCCTGGACGGAGCCGGCAGCCACCTCGCATACTGTTCATTCTCCGGATGCTGGTCTCGACTACCGAATTTGGAACCGCAAGCCGCTGCGGATTGCTTTGTGCTATGACAAGGTTTACCCGGCGCGAGGTGGGATGGAAGTTTTCATCGTGGACTTAATTAAGCGGCTGATTCGTGACGGCCATGAGGTGCATTTGTTCGGTTGGCAGCGTGATGCGCAGGCTCTACCCTCGGCCTTGAGGTTTCACTGCTTACCCCAACGCTGGATGCCACGCTTTCTGCGACCGTGGTATTTTGCGTATGTCTGCGAGGAAGCGTTGCGTCAGCATCAATTCGATGTGACTGTAGGCTTCATAAAAACCTGGGGACAGGATGTGCTTTTGCTCGGGGGCGGTTTACATGTGGCCAACGCCCGTTACAACCTCCTGAAGTATCGCAATGCTTGGTCCCGATGGGCCGCGCGCGTTTGGCGTTGGTCAGATATCTGTTACTGGTCTTACTTGCTCCTAGAACACAAACAATTGTGTCGCGGTCATCGGCCCATCATCATAGCCGTGAGCCATATGGTGGGACAACATTGTCAGGAGTACTATCGTATTCCTTCAGAGCGAATCCGCGTAATTCACGCAGCCATAGACCCAGAGCGATTCCATCCTGAACAACGATCGGTTCTGCGGCAGCAGTTAAGGTCTTGCCTGGGCATTCGCGACGAGGAATCAGTGGCTCTCTTCGTTGGTCATAACTACGCCCTCAAAGGATTGGTCCCCCTGCTTCACGCCATGCAAACGCTTCAGGGAAAGCCATTGCACCTATTAGTCTGCGGCAGCCGCAAGGATGAGCCTTATCGTAAACTCGCTCGACGACTAGGTGTTCATTCCCGGGTGCATTTCTTAGGGTATCAAAGCGAGGTGCGACGCTGCTTCTTTGCCGCTGATTTCATGGTCCACCCCACCTTTTATGACCCATGTTCTCTGGTGGTGTTGGAGGCATTAGCGTGTGGGCTTCCGGTGATCACGACTCGCTACAACGGCGCCGCGGAGCTCCTTCGACCTCCCCTGGACGGCTTCATTATTGATGATCCACATGACTACTGGCGGCTTGCCGAGTACCTCGACTT
The DNA here is from genome assembly GCA_025060195.1 of Gemmatales bacterium. Taxonomy (GTDB): domain Bacteria; phylum Planctomycetota; class Planctomycetia; order Gemmatales; family HRBIN36; genus HRBIN36. The sequence goes on from JANXCQ010000033.1 coordinate 16,965, forward strand.
ACTCTGCCAGCCAGAAATTCGCCAGCGCTGTTCCCAACAGGCCCTTGTCTCTGCCCAACGTTGGACTTTTGAACACTTGTATCAAGCATTGCTGGATGTGTTTTATGAAGTCGCTAGGCGGAAACGCCTGCGGCAAGAGTCGCCAAGTTCAAGCAAGGCTAGCTTGGTGGTAACGGCTGCTTAGTCCGCTAAAGCGAGCCGGCGACGGATGGGCTCACAATCTCATCTCAGGGCCCCGTAAATGCCGCGAATCCGCTCGACCAATTCTGTCAGAGCCCGCTCACTATAGAACACAAACGCCCATCCACGATCACGCACCAACTTCATCTGGGCTTGGTAATCTGCCACGGCCTGCAACGCGGAATAGCATTGTTGTTCCACTTGTCCGGTAAGCGGACGCAGCGCGGCACGGATTTGAGCCAGTTGGTGGTGCAAGTCACAGCGCATTTGCCGATCAGCCTGAGTCCACTGGCTCAAGAGGGCCCGTTTGCGGTCTATCTGGGAGCGAACCTCAGGTAGCGACAGCAATTCCTCGGGGAGCACGCGATCAGGGTTATAACGACAATCGCGCAAACGATGCAGTACTTCCTCACGCCGCCATGGTGGCTTAGTCGGGTAAGGTAAAGGTAACCGTAACGTCGCCGAAACCACGGCATAACGCGGTGGCGTTATTTGCCAGCAACGCCATAGCAGTCTATCGGTAAACCGATCGTAAAGCCCGCCGCCAATACCGTGGATGAACAGGTCGGCAACAAACAACCGTACGAATAAGGTCAACGTCACAGCTCGCGGACGAATTTTCCAGCCGGCCGCCTGAAGCGCCTCATTCCACCCGCGCAGCTCGTCAGGGTTCAGCACGGGGGCAACTTGCCAACCTGGACCCGACTCTCCCATTCGGAACGTCCAAGCTTGTGGAGAAATTCGCACCCACAGACGCTGGCGCGGTTGTTCGTTCCGCCAGACCCATAAGGGTGCCTCGTACCACTCTCCGTCCCGTTCTAGCAACGGCACAGGATGTGTGCGACTACGCAGACGCTGCTCCCGACGAAATGCTAACAGTTCCGCATTGTGTGCCTCTAAAAATCGAGGAAGCTGCCCAATGAGTTCGGCCACAAAAGCCAAAAAAACCTCACTGTTGCACAAACACGAAACATATAGTTCTCCATTCCGATAACCCCAACGCTCCTCCCATCGGCGACGTGTCCCAGCTAAAGCATCCGCTAATCGAAATGGCTGCGTTTGTGAGGATAAGAACTCTGCGATGTCCGCAACGAATTGAGGGAAAATCGCATCGGGGAGCAAGTTGCTTATCAAGCCTTGCACCCGCTGCATCAATCGCTCGAGATGCACGAGCAAAGCGCAGCTGGGACTGACTTGACTGTCGCATGCACTCAGCGGCACTGTGCCCTTAGTGGAGCATGCAGTTGGCACGGGCAGTACATATTCTTCCCACGCCAACCCTGGCCGAAACTGAAAGAACGGTATCCACGTTACTGCTAGTCCCTGCTCCGTTGCAGTTGGGACGCGCAAGGATAAAGTCTTTGGCTGATCATGGTCGGCAATCAAGTCAATGGGCGCCAGTCCCAAAATTTGTGAGGCTTCTCCCAGCGCAAAATGTTTCGCCCATACTCCGGGATGAAAGAGTTCCGGCTGGTGTCCAGTAACTAAGCAGGGAGCATCGGGTAAACGCGCAGACAACCCCCAATGCGTTAGTAGCTGCTGTGCATCCCCGCGGACTTGTTGTTGTGCTACCTGCCTCCAATGTCTCAAGGGTAAATTACAAAATCGCAGCGGAATCTCTTTCAGTTGTCGGGCGTTCGCTTCGATGATGCTAGGCCAATCCTGCGGCGGTGGTTCAATGAGAATGCCCCCGTGTTCCTCAGGAGCTCGAAGCTTAGCAGGCGTCATCCTCGGCTACCTCCGCGTCCCGCGGCAGAACAGCGCGCCAACTCCCGTGCCAACACCTCGCGGTAATACGCTAAACGCACCTCCGGATCGTCGAGCAAGCCTCCGAAGGCACGCGTCGGGTCGAGATATAACCGGGGCACCGCGACCTCCCGAATGCGCCAGCCCAGGAACGCCGCTTGTACCCACAACTGCAACGGCATGCCCCAACCGTCTTCTGTTAGGTCCAAATCGCGCAGTGCCGACACGCGATACGCTTTAAATCCACAAAACGCATCCGTGATTGGCAGCCCCAGGCGGTCTCGCAGTTCCTGGGTGATCAGTTGATTGATGCGTCGGCGATCTTCGGGCGGTTCGTGATCATGGCGGAAACGCCGGAGGTAACGCGAACCCGATACCATTTCCACGTCTTCACTCAGGGCTTCAAGTAAAACGGGAATGCGGTGCGGCTCATGTTGACCATCGCAGTCCATGGTTACGAGAACGTCATAGTGGTGGGCCCGGGCAAAGGCCATCGCCGAGCGGATTGCCGCCCCGTAACCACGATTGTGCCGATGGACTATGAGGTGCAGATCGCTTTCCCGTGCCAATAGTTCACCCGTACCATCCGTGGAACCGTCGTTGACCACTAAAATTTCATCAGCGACCGCCCGAACCTGCCGCAACACCTCGCTCACGTGCCTGACTTCGTTATACACCGGAATCGCCACTAATATCCGCATGATCGCCTCCCTTGGTGCTCTGCCTCTGCTGCCACTATTGTAGCTAAAACAGTCTCTACGCTGCGATCATGAACAAGTTTCTGCAAAATCTTTGGCGGATAGGAGGCTACCACCAATGCAACATTTGTGCTAAACGAATGATGAAAATAATCGCTCCGACAATCGCGGCCATGCTGGCGATGATCAGCACGGCCCCCGCTGCAATGTCCAGAGCCGGAGCACAACGACTGCGACTTCGCTCATCCAATCCGCGGCATAAAGCCTCCAGTGCGCTATTGAACATTTCCGCGGCCAACACTATGCCAATACACAAAATCACCAGGCACCAGCTCACCCAGTCTAAGCTCATGACCCACGCTGCAGTTAGGGCCGCTGCGGCAACGAAGAAATGGACGAAGAAACTCGATTGGCCCCGCACCCCGAGCTTAATACCCCGCCAGGCGTCGGCAAACTTGTGCCGCCACGTGCGCGTGGCTGTACTACCCTTTGGCAACGCCTCCGAATCATCCCGCCTCTCGATGGACTCGATCGCTGTCACTTTCATGAGTCCTTCAAGATCTTTGGGCCAACCTTCGACTTATCTGTGCCAGGTGTCACGATGAGCGCGGTGAAAAAGCTGACCTAATCTCCGGGCAAGCGAAATAAATCCGCCACCACGCAAGCAAATCCTGGCAGGACTTCGTCGCCTGTTAGTGTATCGGACTCACTAAGCACTTGGACGTCAGTTCCCCGACGATGTACTCGGACTTGCTTTGCTTGCGGATCCACCAACCAGACCCTGTGGACCCCCGCATGGAGATATTGCTCAACCGGGTGCTGAATGTCGTGGGGCTGGTCAGTTGGGGAAAGCACTTCGACAATAAGCGCTGGGACTTTTTCACACCAGGGATCGGAAAGCTCTGCCTCACTCGGCGGCTCGAGGAAGTACATGATGTCCGGCCCGCGGATAATGTCAGGATTTCGGCTCAGGAGCAAACATGTGTCATTGCTACATACATAGCCCCGCTTTTGCCGCCGTGCATAGTCCAGCAGTAACGCAGTAATCACAGCACATATCGCTCCGTGGAGGCGGTTGCCTAAAGGCATGATTACCAACTCTCCTTCATCTAATTCGAGCAGTTGATCGGCAAACTGCGGTTGCTGACGGAGTTGCCAAAACTCCTCCGCGGTCAGTAAGCGCCCCGTGGCTTGCTGCAATGGTACCAACGAATCACTGCGTGGCAGTGTGGTCATAATCCCGACCCTGGATGCATCTTACCCAGCCTGTTTGCGTTCTGCTTCGAGTTGGTGCAGTTTATTGTAAAGGGTTTTCAGGCTGATGCCGAGTTCGGCAGCCGCCGCTGGCTTATTTCCTCGGTGTTTTTCCAGAACGCGCAGCACATGTTCCATTTCGACCTCGCGTAAGGTGCGTGGCGGCGACACCTCACCAGGACCGTGGGGCTTGACAGTACAACAACTGACGCTCTGCGCTCGTCGGCCCACATGGCGAGGTAAATGTTCGGGCGTAATCGGCCCACCTCCCGACACAATCCAGGCGTGTTCTAAAACGTTCGCTAATTCTCTGACATTGCCCGGCCAATCATGCTCTAGCAAGGCATCCAACGTTTCAGGTCGGAGTAGTTCTGCTACCTGCTCCACTGGTCGCCGGGCTGCTCGCGCTAAGAGATGTCGCGCAAGTTCAGGAATGTCGCACCGACGCTCCCGCAAGGGCGGAAGGTGAATTTCAAATGTATTGATGCGAAAATATAAGTCCTCGCGAAACTCGTCGCGCTCTATCATCTCGCGTAAATTGCGATTCGTGGCACAGAGCACCCGCACATCGGTACGGAAGGGCTCGGTTTCGCCGATGCGGCGAATTTCCCCCGATTCGAGGAACCGTAAGAGTTTTACCTGGATGTTCTTACTCAGCTCGCCGACCTCATCCAGGAACAAAGTCCCCCCATTAGCGACCTCAAAAAGTCCCTTATGATCGCGGTCGGCACCGGTAAACGCCCCCTTACGATGCCCGAATAGTTCACTTTCCGCCAACGTCTCTGACAAAGCGCCACAGTTTACGGGAACAAAAGGCTTATGAGCGCGACTGCTTTGCTCGTAAATCAGCCGGGCGACCAATTCCTTACCCGTCCCGGTTTCACCGAGGATCAAGACAGTGGCGTCAGTCGGGGCAATAGTCGCAATTAGGCGACGCACTTGCTGCATCGGAGGCGACTCCCCGATTAGTACCGTCGGACCTTCGGCAGCACGCACGCGTCGCTGTAGGGCCAGGTTATGCAAGGTGAGTTCTTTCTTCTCAGCGACGCGCTGCAACACCGCCTCAATTTCCGCCAACTTGCACGGCTTCGTGATGTATTCAAACGCCCCAAGGCGTAACGCTTCCACTGCTGATTCCAAACTCGCATATCCAGTGAGGAGAATCGCCTCAGTATGAGGAGCTATCTGCTTCATCCGCGTCAATACTTCGAGGCCACTCATGCCCGGCATGCGAATGTCCAGGATCGCCGCGTCATAAGTTTCTTTTTCCAGGGCCTTCAACGCACTGGCTCCGTCGGAACATACGGTAACTTGATGACCTAACCGTGTTAGTTCGCTATGCAATAACTCACGCAGATGGGGCTCATCATCCGCAAAGAGCACACGCAAGCGCCGCGCAGCATTGCTGGGCATCATGGGATTCCCTTCCCGAGTTTCTCAAGCAGGCTGGCTGGCCATAGCCACGTCAGATGCAGGCTGAGCACTTCGCAGCGGCAAGCGCACAATGAAAGTGCTGCCTCGATTCGGTCCGTCGCTCTGGGCTTCTATCTCCCCTCCGTGCTGAGTGACAATGTGATGACTAATAGATAAACCCAAACCCGTTCCTTTACCAGTCCGACTCCTCGTATAAAACGGCTCGAAAATATGCTCCATCACCTCGGGTGTCATGCCGCAGCCAGTATCCCGGAAAACCAGGACTGCCCAATCGTCTTGGACGTCGAGCGTGATATTCAACTCGCCGCCGGCATCCATGCTTTCTAAGGCATTGACCACCAGATTGAGTATCACTGATTTGATTTCATGTGCGTTGACGAGCACCCGCGGCCGTTGTCGCGTCTCCAGACGTATTACCTTGCCTTTGTGGTGATGCATGTGCTCCACAATTTCGAGGACCGACTCAATCAACTGAGCCAAGTCGGTAGGCTCACGATGCTTTTCGCCAACCCGGCTGAACTCGAGTAGCTTCTCGGTGATCTTCTTACAACGGAATGCCTCTTGCTGAATCATAGATAAATATTGCCGTATACGGGTCCAGTCGGGATCATCGGGTTTATCTCCAAACCGCTCGGCCAGACGCCGTTCTAAGGCTTCGCTGCAAAACGCAATGCTAGCCAGCGGATTATTGATCTCATGCGCTACCCCAGCCGCGAGGAATCCTAGGCTTGCTAGCCGCTCAGAACGCACTAATTGCCGGCTTCGTTCATTTACTTGCCGCTCCAAATCGCGATAGATCTCCCGCAACCGATCAATCATGTGATTAAATGCATCAGCCAAGTCGCGCATCTCATCCTGACTCTGCACCGCAATATGACTGTCGAAATTTCCCTGGGCTAGTTGCATAACTTTTTGATGCAGCTCCCGAATGGGCGCCATAATCCAGCGATACATCAACCAACTCAAGGCCAGCAATAATAACAGTGCTAAACATGTCGCCAGCGACACCACTAACAAGCTCACGCGGTAGTCATGACGGGCTGATTGAATACGCCGGCTTAGGTCTGTGTGTATGACCTCGCGTAGCTCCGGAGCCAGGTGGCGTATTCGATGTAAAATTTCTAAGGTTGGTGGCTCGAGAGGACTGACCTCCCCACCTGTGGCCCTCATAGTGGCGGCTGGTTTCCTGGCTGATTGCTCCTGAAGTTGGCGGAGCATCTCTTCCACTGCTCCTACCACATCGCGTTCATCCTGGCCGTGGTCTGGATCTCGACCCCGACGCACACTTTGCTCCAGGTGGGTTCGATACTCCTGCAAAACCTTGCGCACCTCAGCGATTCTGCGTGTCATCTCTATGTACGTGATGCCATGCTCACTTTCAAGCGCTGCGGCTAACTGCGCTAAGGCCTCCTGCACTTGTTGAGCGCGGCGCAGTTCCGCCAGCTTGCTCTCCATGCTTTTCATCGTGCCCCGATAGGAATAAAGACCCCACAGGGTGGCAGCAAACAACACCCCCAGACAGCACAATACCAGGCTCAGCCCTGCCAGCACTTTCTGGCTAATCCGCCAGTTCACCATGAATCCGGGCGGCCTTGTTAGCTTGGGAGCATTCTTGCTTCGGCCAGCAACTTCTAGCACAAACCCGGCTGTTTGGCGAGATCATTTACCCGGATCCCGTAGGTTGTTGCGCAACTTGCGCTTGACGGAGTCCTTCACACTCTCGCGGACACACTACGGCCTTCGCGAATCCCAGGCCGTGCCCTTACTCAAATCGCATGGCACAGACGATTGGCGAAGCGTGGTTCGAAGACACCGTCTTGTTGTAGCCGACGGGGGAACCATGTCGGATGGGAGGCGTTGCCTCAGGGGTGTCGCCGCAGCTGGCTATTGCCTCCATCTTATTTCCGAACTAAAATCTGCCCATTCTCCTCGGGCTGGCAAAGTTGACTAGTTGCGCTTGACCCATGAAATGCGAAAAAATTAATCTGCCCACCAAACTTATCGCCAAAAATTAACGCGGTGGAATGCGATGACATTGTTTCACTTGCGGCCAACTGCGCCTTGGCCGTGGGACTTACCGCGTGGAAAGCTCGTCAAATGACCGATTTGTTGCGGCAGATTCCACCCAACATAACTTTTCCCACTGCGCATGGTGCAACTCCATTGCATTGGATAATAGGGCGAGTCTGCCTGCAGTCCGTGAACTATTTAGAGATGCCTCAGAGGATCGATGACTTAGCTAAATTCCAGTCTCTCTCGACCCCACTCAAATGTGCCTTCGTTATTTGGCGGTGTTCAATGTAATTTTCTACTTTTCAGGAAACCTGCGAATACATCGGTTTCGTATTTAGAGGTCGGCCTTTATTACGCCTTGGCGCCACTCTGAGCTTGATTGTGAATTTGTACTGGCACATGGCAGCCCGGCACACTGCCACACTGAGCCCGCCAGCGTAGCCAATGATCTACTAATACCAACGCCATCATCGCCTCCCCCATCACAACGAATCGCGGCAGTAAACAAGGATCATGACGACCTTTGACTAATATCGTCGTAGGTTCGCCCTGGCGGGTCACCGTTAGTTGCTCTCGGGGAATACTAGCGGTAGGCTTGAGAGCGACCCGACAAATAATTGGTTGGCCGCTGGAAATGCCCCCCAGAATACCACCATGTCGATTGCTGGCCGTGCCGATCTGACCATTCTCCTTGCGGATGAACGAATCATTATTCTGACTTCCTCGCGCCGTGGCTACTGCAAATCCTGCACCATACTCGAACCCGGTTACCGCCGGTAATGACAGGAAGGCATGAGCTAACTCTGCCTTCAGTTTGTCAAACACAGGTTCGCCTAAACCTGCAGGCACGCCCGTGGCAACCACTTCACATATCCCCCCTATCGAATCTTGCTCCTTTCGCACCTGTTCAATGAGCGCGATCATGCGGGCAGCAGCTTCAGGATCTGGACATCGTACCGGGCTCGCTTCGACTTGTTCTATAGTCACTTTCGTGGGATCCGGAATATTCGCGATGATGTCACCGATTTGCTTTACGTAGCCAACGATTTGAATACCGATTTGCCTTAGGATTTTCTTAGCGATAGCGCCAGCAGCCACACGGCATATGGTTTCTCGAGCACTAGAGCGACCACCCCCCCGATAATCCCGAAAACCATATTTAGCATCATAAGTATAGTCAGCATGACCAGGTCTATATTTCTCACGAATTTCACTATAATCCTGGCTTCGTATGTCCTCATTACGAAATAAGATAGCAATCGGGGTACCGTCGGTTTTCCCTTCAAACACCCCCGACCAAATCTCTGGATAATCAGGCTCGTCCCGCTGAGTCACAATCTTCGACTGCCCTGGCCGACGCCGCGCCAGGTCGGGAAGTAAGTCCTCGACAGAAAGCGGTAAGCCGGGCGGACATCCGTCTATTATACAGACATAGCCCGGTCCATGACTTACACCAGCAGTGGTCACTCGAAAAAGCAGGCCGAAAGTATTTCCTGCCATTGTGCCAACCCGCGTCGAGAATGTTCTTGAAGGATTATGAAATTTACTTCACCATACCACCTGCACTTCAGAAATATAGAGCTCAGCCCGAATCTGGCAAAGGAGAGGCAGCATGCCGACAAACATCAAACCCGACTGTCCGATAGTGACCACTGGCAATGATGTGGCCGGTTATCAGGTCGAAAAATATTTGAGGTCGCGCATGGCATCGTTGTCCCGTCCACGGGCGTAGCGCGTGGATTCCTCGGCGACGTAAGGTCCATTATTGGTGGTAATGTTTAAGCTCGACTTACCGTCTGGGAAGAGGCGCGTGAAGAAGCCTTCGCCCGCACGATTTAACAAGCCTGTGAACTCGGCGCCAACGCCGTGATCGCCATGCGCTACGATGCTGTCGATTTCGCCTAGAGATGCACCAAAGCCTTGTGCTGCGGCACCGCTATTCGACCTAGACTGATCTCAGCCGATTAAGATTTCAAAATCAGAGTAATGTCAAGCGGGACTTTGGTTGTTATAAATAACCTATCATGACCTCAGGGGGATTCCATAAGCCATTACCATGCTGTTAGAGTCTAATTTTTGGTGACTAAGCTTGCAATTAGGGAGGTATTATGCCTGAGCATGCGGGAGTCATCGATCTTCGCAGCGACACAGTAACGCGTCCCACCCCAGGCATGCGAGCTGCTATGGCAACAGCCGAAGTCGGGGACGATGTTTTTGGCGAAGATCCCACAGTACGGCAACTGGAAGAACTCGTTGCAGAATTACTGGGCAAGGAAGCGGCTCTGTTCGTTCCTTCTGGCACGATGTCAAATCAGATTTGCGTCAAGGTTCATACCCAGCCGGGGGACGAATTGATCTGCGACGTAAATTCCCATATCTATAACTACGAAGCTGGGGGACCCGCAGTGCTAAGTGGCGTTACCTGTCGTACTATCGAGGGCGACTGTGGCATTTTTGATGTTAGTCACTTAGAGGGCCTAATAAGGCCAGAGAACGATCACTTAGTGCGCACTCGATTGGTATGTCTGGAAAATACACATAATCGAGGCGGTGGCAAAATTTTTCCTTTGCAAAAAATACGAGCTATTACCGAGTGGGCGCATCGCCATGGTTTATTCGTCCACTTAGACGGAGCGCGTCTTTGGAACGCTTCTGTGGCTACCGGTATTCCTTTGCATGATTGGGCTCGTGATTGCGATTCAGTCTCCGTATGTTTTAGCAAAGGTCTGGGCGCACCTGTGGGTTCAGCGCTGGCCGGCTCTAAGGAGTTCGTCAAACGGGCTAGGCGGATTCGAAAACTTCTCGGCGGAGGCATGCGTCAGGCGGGAGTGCTGGCCGCAGCCGCTCTGTATGCGATCAAGCATCATTGGTCCCGCCTTGCCGAGGATCATGAACATGCCCAGCTCCTAGCTCAAACCGTTCGCCATACTCCAGGTTTACAACTATTTCCGTCTGTTGTTGAAACTAATATTCTTTATGCCGACTTAGACCCACGTTTAGGTACCGCTGCCGATTTTGCACGATCCCTCCGCGAACGAGGCGTTCTAGTCTTGCCTGTAGCGCCCCAGCGCATCCGCCTAGTTACCCATCTAGATGTTTCTCGGGCTCAAGTGGAGCGAGCGGCCGCCGTATTAGAGCAAACCGCACGGTACCTAGCTATGCGGGCGGCATGAAACCAACCATCTCCCACCCTTGGAATGTATCGCCTCGAGAAGCTATTGCCTTGCAGCACCGGCTAGCAAGCTTGGTAAAGCTTCAAGGTAGGTTAGATCTGTGTCGCTATGTGGCTGGTGCGGATGTAGCCTATACGCGATCACGCAGACACCTAGTAGCTGCGGTGGTTCTCTGGTGCATGGTAAGCAACCAGGTCGTAGAGCACTATGTTGTGCGGCAAACTGTGCGGTTTCCTTATGTACCCGGTTTATTATCTTTCCGCGAAAGTCCTGCGATTTTGGAGGCATTACAACTTCTGAGGCAACAACCAGACTTGCTAATGATTGACGGCCACGGGTACGCCCATCCCCGCCGTTTTGGTATCGCTTGCCATCTGGGAGTCCTCTTCGATTTGCCTGCGATTGGTTGCGCCAAGAGCTTATTAGTGGGAGAACATGAAGAGGTGCCCGACGTCGTGGGTGCCTGGGTTCCAGTGTCGGATCACGAGCAAATCATCGGGGCTGCATTACGCACTCGCCTTCATGTTCGTCCTGTTTATGTTTCCATTGGACATAAACTGGAATTAGAACAAGCTATTACATGGACGCTTCGTTGTTGCCGAGGCTATCGCTTGCCCGAACCAACCCGCCAAGCTCACATTCTAGTCACTCGGGCTCGAACTCAGGGGGGTTAGTCAAAAAATCCCAGTTGGATGCGAGCCGCATCGGACATCATCGAAGGATGATATGGTGGATCCCACACTAAATCTAGCTTGACATTCTTAACCCCTGGCACCTGGCGCACTTTTTGCTCGACTTCAGATGGCAAGGTAGCCGCGGATGGGCACATAGGCGAGGTTAGCGTCATACGGACATAAACCTCGCCACTAGGTTGGACCTCCAACTTATAAATCAAGCCCAAATCGTAGATATTCACGGGAATTTCTGGGTCAAAAATAGAACGTAATACTCGGATGATTCGTTGCTCCAATTCTATAGGGTCGATTTCCAGTGATTCGGCCGTCGCCGATTGTTCTTCCATTTGTTCTAAGGGTTTCTCTATGGTCATAGCGCTTACCTCACCTGTGATGTTTAGAGTATACTCTTATTAGGCCTAATGCTAGGCGAAAATAGCGGAGATCATCTCCTTGAGTAATTGGCCGTCCTATTCAGTTGAAACTGTTCCCTGCCAACCCATGAGGGCGGCCCGCAACGTATGCCAAGCTAAGGTGGCGCACTTAACTCGCACCGGAAATTCGCGTACGCCTGAAAAGACTGCCAATTTCCCAAGGGGCGGTCGCTTACCGCAAGCGCTCGTCTCCGATGGTTTTCCAGTGACCAATTCATGGAAGGCGTGAAACAGCGCCTCGGCTTCCTCAATGGTTTTCCCCTTGACTGCCTCAGTCATCATTGACGCTGAGGCGGTACTGATAGCACAACCACTTCCTTGAAATGCAATACCTTCAATGCGATTGTTTAGTAACTTAACATAAACAATAATTCTATCGCCACAGAGCGGATTATACCCTTCTTGCCGATGTGTAGCGTCGGATAGGCTGCCAAAGTTGCGTGGATGTTTCTGGTGGTCAAGGATGACTTCTTGATACAGTTCCTTCAGGTCAGACATATGCACTTGACTCCGACTTAGAGACGGAAGAACATTCGGGCGCGGTGGAGTCCTGCGATTAACTCATCTATATCTTGCCTGCTATTATAAACAGCTAGGGACGCGCGTGCCGTGGCTGCAACTCCCAACCAATCCATCAGGGGCTGAGCGCAATGATGCCCTGTGCGAATGGCAATTCCCTCCTGGTCCAGAATAGTTCCTAAGTCGTGTGGATGGATACCATCTAAGTTAAAAGCGATAGCCCCACATCGGTATTGCGGTCTGCCATAGATGACCAACCCAGGCACCTCGTCCAACGCCTGCAAGGCATAATGCAACAATTGGTCCTCATAAGCACTGATCTGTTCCATGCCTAGCTGGTCAAGGAAATCTAAGGCTGCTTTAAAGGCGACAACATCAGCTATGTTAGGTGTCCCCGCCTCGAATTTATAGGGAAGCACATTATAGGTAGTCCGCTCGAAGGTAACTGAGGCGATCATGTCGCCGCCCCCTTGATACGGCGGCATCGCTTCTAATAATTCCTCTTTACCATAAAGAACGCCGACGCCAGTAGGACCATACATCTTGTGCGCAGAAAAAACATAAAAATCACAATCGAGTTCTTGCACGTTCACAGGCAGGTGGGGCGCAGCCTGGGCACCATCTACGAGCACCTTAGCACCGACCGCATGTCCAACACGAACAATCTCTCGCACGGGATTTACGGTACCTAGAACATTAGATACATGAGCCACGGATATGAGCTTAGTCTTTTCATTGACCAAACGCTCGAAAGCCATCCAATCGAGTTCGCCGTCTGGAGTTAGGGGCACGACCCGGAGAATCGTTCCCCGCTCCTGGCAAAGCATCTGCCACGGAACAATATTGGAATGATGTTCCAAATGAGTGATTAGGATTTCATCCCCACTCTTGAGGAATTGACGACCAAAAGACCAAGCCACCAAATTTATGCTTTCGGTCGTGCCTCGGGTAAATATGATTTCTCGCGCCGAGCGGCTGCCGATAAAGCGTTGTACTGCTCTACGTGTTTGCTCGAACGCTTCGGTGGCCCGTTCACTCAGATAATGAATACCTCGATGAACGTTGGCGTTAAGTTCCTGATAGTATCGCACTAGGCTCTCGATGACTACGCGGGGTTTTTGCGTAGTGGCCGCATTGTCGAGATAAACTAACCGTCGGCCGCGCACCAGACGTTGCAAGATAGGAAACTCTTCGCGAAGGTCTTCTGGTGACCAGGCAGGCGTCGGGGGATTATTGAGCGAACGTAAGGTAGGTGCACTCAATTGGCTCATGGCAGATGTACCTTCCGGAGATCGCTCTCTAAGGGCAGCCCCTCCTCCGCCAAAAGGATATCCTCTAATTGGAAGCGTACGGGGTCGACTTGGATACGGGAAATAATATCCTCTGCGAACGCATAAATTAGTAGGCTGCGGGCTTGTTCCATACTGATACCGCGTGTGCGCAAATAGAAGAGTTGCTGGTTATCCAGCTGTCCTACCGTGGCCCCGTGGGTGCAGCGAACGTCGTCGGCATAGATTTCCAGTTGTGGCTTACTATCTACTTCTGCTTCGTCCGAGAGCAACAGAGCCTGGTTAGTTTGCTTAGCGTCGGTTTTCTGGGCACCAGGATGAACGTAGATCTTGCCATGGAAGACGCCATGAGCGTGATCCGTAAGTATACCCTTATAAAGCTCGTAACTAGTGCAGGCCGGCGCAACGTGGTCTATTTCAGTATGATTATCCACGTGCTGCCGACCACGCGCTAAGTATAACCCATTCAGAGTACAATTGCCATGCTGGCCCACAAGACTGACATCGCACTCATTCCGCACCAGGCCTCCGCCTAGGGAGACTATATGAGTCCGCAAAGCCGCCTCAGCGGCCAGACGCGCATAGGCTTGAACTATGTGTACAGTTTGCTCGTGTTCCTGTTGCACCTTATAGTAATCAAGGTGTGCACCCCGTTCGAGCAAGAGTTCCACGACACCACAGGTGAAGCAGTGCCTACCTCCGCCCGTATACGTTTCTACCAGCGTAGCTTTGCTGCCACTCTCCAGACATACCAGAATACGGGGGAAGCAAGCCTGTGGTTCAGCGGAATTGGCGTCGTGGTGAATTAGGATATGAATTGGAGCCTCGATCTCTTGATTGGGAAAGACGCGGATAATGACCGCGTCCTGAAAGCATGCAGTGTTGAGTGCCGCGAAGGGGTGCTGTCGCCAGCGCGCCATGCGGTTCCAGTGCTGCTCTAAGAGGTCCAGCTGCTCTTGAAAGGCATCCTGCCAATTCCAGATGCTAATCTTATCGTGCCAAGGGGAATGCACGACGCGGCCCACGAAACGGCCATTCACAAGGAGCACACGAATAGCTGGCCAATTCGGCTCAGCGGGTGCAGGCGCAAGCGGCGCAAGCTTCCAGGATGTCTCGGCTATCAAGTGAACTTTTGTATACTTCCAATCTTCGTTTTTGCTCAATGGGTAACCAAGTTGCGCAAATGCGTCTTGGGCTTCCCGGCGTTGTGCCTGCAAGCTCCGGGGTTCGTGGGCAAAACGATTCCGCCAAAATGTTGTCCATTGCTCCAACATCTTGGCACGGGTTTCCACGCTCTCGGGCATTGCTCCTTGCACCTCTAACGCCTCCCCTTCTTCATAGCTTGCTGGCAGCGACCTCCTGTTCAAGCCAACCGTAACCTCGGGACTCTAATTCTAAAGCTAATTCCCTCGATCCGCTGCGGACAATTCGACCGTCGAGCAAGACATGAACCTGGTCGGGAATTATGTAATTCAGCAATCGTTGATAGTGAGTAATCACCAGGATGCTCCGATCTGGCGCGCGGAGGGAATTAACACCGTCAGCTACAACGCGAAGGGCATCTATATCTAACCCTGAATCCGTCTCATCCATAATACATAAACACGGCTCTAACACTGCCATCTGCAGAATTTCGTTGCGTTTTTTTTCACCGCCACTGAACCCTTCGTTAATGGACCGTTTCAGCAGAGACTCATCCATATGCAATAAACTTAGTTTCTCTCGCACCAATTGCAGAAAGTCCAGGGCGTCTAGCTCAGGTAAGCCGCGATGCTTGCGAATGGCGTTGACCGCAGCGCGAAGGAAGTACATGTTGGTAACGCCTGGGATTTCCACTGGATACTGAAAAGCCAGGAAAATACCTTCGCGAGCTCGTTCTTCTGGTTCTAACTCAAGGAGAGACTTACCTCGATACAAAATGTCCCCTCGGGTGACCTCGTATTCCTCTCGGCCAGCTATAACCGCCGCTAATGTGCTCTTGCCGGAACCGTTCGGCCCCATGATCGCATGAACTTGCCCTACAGGCAGTACCAGGTTTACGCCCTTGAGAATTTCCTTGCCTTCCACTTGCACATGCAGGTCTCGGATTTCTAGCATCGGTTCCATAGGTGCTCCTGCGCCAAAATGCTAGCTTGAAGTTGTCTTCCTATCCCACGCTTCCTTCCAAACTAATACCTAATAATTTCTGGGCTTCCACTGCGAACTCCATGGGTAGATTCAAAAGCACTTGCTTACAGAAGCCATTCACGATCATGTTGACAGCGTCCTCAGTAGATAGGCCTCGCTGGCGACAGTAGAAAATCTGGTCCTCGCCGATTTTGGAGGTCGAGGCCTCGTGTTCCACTCGGGCTGTCGAGTTGCGGACTTCTATATATGGCATGGTATGGGCGCCACATTTGTCGCCGATCAGCAGGGAATCGCATTGCGAATAATTGCGGGCATAAGCGGCCCCTTTCATAATCTTGACCAGCCCGCGGTAAGTGTTTTGACCGTGCCCGGCACTGATACCTTTAGAGACAATGGTACTCCGGGTGTTTCGGCCGAGGTGAATCATCTTTGTACCGGTATCGGCCTGTTGGTAGTTGTTAGTCACGGCAACGGAGTAAAATTCGCCCACTGACTCATCGCCTTGCAGAATGACGCTAGGATATTTCCAAGTAATGGCCGAACCGGTCTCTACTTGAGTCCAAGAAATCTTAGAACGACGTCCGCGACAGGCGCCGCGCTTAGTAACGAAGTTATAGATTCCACCACGCCCTTCTTTATCGCCGGGATACCAGTTTTGTACTGTAGAATACTTGATTTCTGCATCGTCTAGGGCAATAAGTTCAACCACAGCGGCGTGGAGTTGGTTTTCGTCGCGCATGGGGGCAGTGCAGCCCTCTAGATAACTAACATAGCTGCCTCGGTCTGCGATAATTAATGTACGCTCGAATTGGCCTGTTTCTCTAGCATTAATGCGAAAATACGTTGAAAGCTCCATGGGACAGCGCACACCTGGAGGCACATAAACGAATGAACCATCGCTAAAGACTGCTGAGTTCAAGGCAGCAAAGAAATTATCATTGTAAGGGACTACAGATCCTAAATATTGGCGGACTAAGTCCGGATATTCCCGCACCGCTTCCGAGAACGAACAGAAAATAATCCCCAGTTCCTTCAACTTCTCCTTATAGGTGGTGGCAACTGAGACGCTATCAAAAACAGCATCCACGGCCACGCCCGCCAAGCGTTTTTGCTCTTCCAAGGGGATCCCCAATCTCTCAAAAGTACGGCGGATTTCAGGATCTACCTCATCCAGACTAGAAAGCGCTTTGCGTCGCTTCGGGGCGGCATAGTAGTGGATATCTTGATAGTCAATTCGACTATATTTGATATTCGGCCACCACCTTGGTTCCTCCATGGTGAGCCAATGGCGGAAAGCTCGCAGCCGCCACTCCAAGAGCCAGTTCGGCTCACCCTTAATTCGCGAAATAGTTCGAATGATTTCTTCATTCAGTCCCTTAGGGACTTTCTCCTCTTCAATCTCGGTATAGAATCCCCACTCATACTCGCGTTGAGTAAGCTGGGTAATAGTCGCAGTATCGGTTGGCATGGCTTGTCCTCGTGGTAGTATTAATTCGTTGCAAGGTCTAGTTCCTCTCCGACCAGTGGGCCATACCTTGAAGTAAATGCTTCGCCTTTGATGCAGGTGCAGAGAAACATGAAGAATTTCAAGTTTCAGCTTCAATGCTTAGGAGTCGCAAGGTAGGGGAATACCCCAATTTGAAGGTCGTGGTTGTAGTCTGGCAGTACCGAGAGAAGTAATAAGGGGGGGTTCGCCGGGTGAGGAAAGTTCCTGTAGCGACAGCTCCAGGCGCTGACGAAGTCGAGAGGCTAAATCCGCGGGGGACTGCAGCAAATCGCTCACCCGGAGTTGGTCGAGCGCCTGTCGCAACCACGTTTCGAGTGTTTGCCACAAGGCACGCAAGCTACATTGTTGCGGGCTGTGGACACAGTGCCCCTCAGTTTCCGTACCCGCGTGACGCTGACAGTAGTTGGGTTCGTCATAAAGAGGTTGACCTAAGGCCCGTAAGACACGTCCCAGCTGTATGCGTTCGGGCCGGTCGGTCAAGCGATAGCCTCCAGTTCGCCCACGCACGCTTTCCACTAAGCCCTCTTGGCGGAGTATGGATAACAACTTAGCAACATATGGTGGGGACAGGCCCTCTGCGGCTGCAATCTCCGCAATGGTCAAGGCGTGATCTGGCGCCGCGGCCAGTTGCAGGATACAACGTAGCCCGTATTCCTCTTGCGCAGTTATTTTCATGGCCGTTCCCTTACGAGACACTAGCATTGTACGAATATCTACTTTTTTGTCAAGTATCGAACGAAAAATTTCTCCAATTTTCTACTTTCCTCAAGGAATTACAGTAAAATGACTTACGTCAAACTAGTTCCATGGAGCGAAACTCGTGTCCAGCCAAAATCACGGCAGCCAGTCCTACGCCCATCGAGCTAAGAAGGCTTGCCCAAGCAATGAGTCGCCCCGTCTCCCAAGCCCATTCCAATTCTGGCCACAAGCCAAAATGCTGGTGTGCGCCGCTGGCCAAATCCAAAAGCAGCATCATATCCGCCGGTTTGGGCAGCAACCAATATGCGAGAGTTACGCCGCTTAGTTTGGCCAATTCAACATTTTGAAAACTAGCCTGCCAGAAGGTCATATTTACCAGCTGACATATCAGCCAGAACAAGGTTGTCCCCGCTAAAACCAGCGTGGCGTGTTTCCCGATTATTCCTAGCAAGATGCTGATACCTAAAAACGTCGCTAAATGGCAGCAATAGATCCCCCAACCAAGGAATGCAATTCCGGGCCAGCATTCTAAAGACCAGGCTAAGGCATAAGCTGTAGCCACCGTGAAAAGGCCCGCATATAGAGCACATATCAAAAGGCCGCATAAGTACCTGTTAAGCAGGATCAACCAGCGGTTAGCCGGTGAAGTTAGCACTAAACAAGCCATACCGTTATGGAGAAATCCTGTGATCAAGGTGGAACAGCCTGCCAAGCTGAGTAAGATACCTATGGGCCCTAAGGCATAGCGTACTAAGAAGCTATGCAAGAACGCGGCAGTGACACTCTTATCCCGGAATTGGGTTACCTTTACCGCCCCAAACAACAGTACCAGATTACCGGGGGATTCGGGAATCTCTAATTCGTCCTCAATTTTTTCCACTCGCGGCCCCGACAGTTGCGCGGAAAGGCACACTGTGACAGCTAGTAGCGTCGCTACTGTCCATAGGACGCGCACCCAGAATAGTTCATACCAACAGTCCCGCCAGCTTGCCGCGAAGCCTTGGCCGAACGCTCGCGGTAAGAGAAAGCTTGAGGCCATGTTGGACGATTCTACCGTGGCAGCACGAGTCATTAGTGACGACATCCGCTAAGTTCTTCCGGCAGAGAATGGCCTGACAGATTAGAATCTGAAATACACCAACGCGATACCGGGCCACTATAAGTGACGCGACCATTATGCAGGGCCAGGATGTGCGTAGCCCAATCTTGGAACAAGTCGCGGCGATGACTGGCCAAGAGGACTGTAGTTGACGGAGCCAACATACGCAACCATAGTTGCAATCTTTTCAGCCCGTCATCGTCCAAGGCGTTAGTCGGGTCATCTAATACTAACAATTGGGGATCGTGAACGAATGCTGTAGCCAAGGCCACCCGTTGACGCAATCCGCGACTGAGTTGTCCGATGCGAACGTTTTGATACTCCCTTAGAGTAAACTGTTCGAGCAAGTGAGACACACGGACAGCGGCTTGCGCTGGGCTGACACCATGCAAGTGAGCAACGTATTGAAGCAGGGACTGAACCGGCCAAAATTCTGGCAGTGCCACGTTTTCGGATAGATAACCGACTGGGGCCAGGGTGTTGATGATGTTGCCTGGCTTACCGAACCGATAAATCGTCCCTCGAGTAGGCCGCAGCAAGGAAACTACGATTCGCAACAACGTGGATTTTCCAGCACAGTTAGGCCCTGTTATTAGCCAACGCTCCTGGCGATACACTTGCCAATTGAGGTCTTGTAAAGCGATAATCTCCGCACGGTTCCACCAGGCTTTCCTAAAGGTTTTCCATAGCCCTTGACACTCGATTATGAGACTACCTGCCTGCGACATGTAGGGTCCAGACTTTACTCGATGAGCGAAACCTGACGGCCGTCCTGTAAAATCCTCATGATAGCGGTGCGCAATCCCTCGGCGATTTGCTCATCACTTCCGTTGATAATTTTCCAGTTTACAGCATCGATGCGTTGATCAGGAGGCACATTTCCGATGGCCTCCATTTGGGCTAACGTATTAATGGCAACGGTATATGTGGGGTTGATAGGGCTAAAAACTTGCCCGAACCCAATACAATGGATTAAAAGCGGCTTACGGCGCGTACTGTAACCTGGTGGATTATCGGTATCTAGTGCGGCAAGTTGTTGACAGATAGAGAAAATCTGGCTCGTTACCGCTGGGTGATTGTCACTGTAGCCGGCGACGCTGGGAAATTCACTGGCCGCAGGATTAGAACTATTGAAACGAATGCGATAGTACGAGTTATAAGGCCCGCCATTTACAAAAGCAGCCGAGGCAGTCCAATTTGGTTCTCCGTCAGTCTCGAAGATGACAAGTTTTTGAGCGCCGCGTCGACCTAAGCCTCCGGCATCGCCGAGGGGGGCAGGTGGCGGATTGAAGGTTTTTAGGCTGGGGTGATTACTAAATTGGTTGTAGGCTAACATGAGACCCATGGCATAACACGTACCGCCCTGAGCGCGGGGAACTTCCAGGTTATTATAAGCGTCATATATGTTTATTTCGGTCCCAGGATTTTCGATGGTATATGGGGGAAACCAGAGCATATCTATCATGCGACGGTAATCTCTACCTAAGGGAGCTCGTACGCGGTTAAAGCGATATCCGTTTTGCCAAGATGTGCTATTAAACATAGGCACACTAAAGAAAATTAAGGCGACATGATCGTTGGGATGATTGCGCTCTATATCCAGTAAAGCAGCGCGCACTCCTAACTTGCAAGCAAAAAGTGGATACTCATGGGCAGTCCCTGGCCACCACCAATGGGCAGTGTTATGGGTGCGCAGACCCATGTTGTAATTACCGAGAAAATCTACCATAGTCATCGGGCCGAACCAAAAGCGCAAACGCGGACGCAGGGGGTTGTCGTCGTAACGCATGTAGGGAAGAGGGTTTCCGGTTAGCTGGGACAAAGGAGTGATACGAACTGTGCCCCAGGCAAAGTCGTCGCCGTAGCCCGTATATGGGCCGATATACTCCCAAGTAGTTGGTCCCGTTTGCCTGAGTCCGAAAACATAGTCAATGTATTCTTTCCAAAAGCGCTCACTCAGGTCGGGTAAGGGAAAGGTATTCCACCACCTCGTGTTGAGAGTCGTATCATTGGGATCGGGGATGCGGTCATAGTACCTTATCCGACCTGCACGTAAGCGCGGAGGGAAGGGATTCGGACCGACATTACGAATCCAATGGAGGATAGCCCTATAATTGATGCGATAGTTCTCTACTGAGCCGCTACGAGGCAACTTCCAAACCCCATTGGTTTCCCATAACAATCCATTGTCGCCCACGGGAGTTAAGCCATCACTTCGTAGGAAAAAGCGGCGGCGCCAATCCTTTGAGCCATTATCCATGATGTTGGCCAGATTAGTCGGGCCCCGAGGGTCAGGGGGCCATATAAAGAAAGTCTTTCCCCAGTAACGGGGACCCAGAGTGTATCCCTGAAACTGGTTACCGTATCCGGTTAGCTCCCACACGTGACGGGGCAGAGAGTTCGTGATGTTGGTTAAGTTCACAATCTGCGCGAAGGTTTGTGCATAGCTGGAGCCAGTATTGAAATTAGTTTTCCAAGGTTTGTCCCCTGCGACGAATCCCTCTGCATCGCCGTCGCCTGCGCTGGTAAATGCCGGCTGGGGGCTCTGACCGCTGGCATGTTGATAAAAATCTAATACCAAAGGTGGCCTGAAGTTGCTGGCCGAGTTTACTTCGGTGAAGTTACACGGCTCATATAGGGTGTCATCAATAATTGTGGAACTGGATCGCCGTAACTTAGCCTCATTACTACTGTAATGGCCAAAGCGTGGGAATACAGGTTCCGGGTTATTAGTGCCGGAATCGGGATTGTGCCCCGTAGCTCGACGTATCCCGCTGTAGGGAATACCAATCAAACTGCCGAAACGCATCGAGCCAGAAAAATCAACGATCAGGGCAATATCTCGGGGCCGATGCACGGCAGTGGCAGTTGCCTGGGTGTCGAAATGATTAATCCCAAATATGCGGGCCCAGTGTGTGCTGCCACGGTAACTTACACGAACGCGCACTAAACTCCAATTAGCATCCGCAGGTCGGCTGGTGTAATGAGGAATAAACCTTTGTTGATTGGGGTCGTAGACATAAGAACCAATATCAGTACGAATTTGATTCGGTTGGAGGGTTTGACCCAAGATGGTGTTTTGTCCCACGGCGGAATGCACAGTCGGTACCACAGCACTGTAGTTATTGTTATTCCGAAAATCGCCGTTTAGGACGCGAACCCCGGCGGTAGCTCCGACATCTGCAGCATTTTGGCATTGCCCCCGCGCAATGGCCACCAGACCTATATCCACGGCAAGCGCTATTACGCTCAATAGCCCCACTATACTGAGAGCAACTAAGGGAATAATGCCGCCGTGCCTACGGATGGGAGATTGGCTCTTTCGCATACCTCTGTCTCCAAGGCTAGTTTCGAAACGTAAGCCAGACGCCGATTGGCGGGCACTCCGCATGAATTAGCGTCCTCTGTCCTCAAGTGGTTGCTAAGAAAAGGTCAATTCGCTTCGCTGGACATGCAACAACGCGCCCGAATAGTAAGCGTCTGAGGCATGCCCAGCAAAATGGGTACAGTCGGTTTATAGCGAGCTGTTATGCGCACGCCGATGCTTTCCCCATAGCTTGCGTCGGTCCAGGGAACGAGATTACCATGCCCATCACGTACTGGATTACCCGCGCTATCTGCTTTGTAAAGAATAATGTCTGCGCTGGGATTGAATTGATGTAAATTGGCTCCTAAAGGTCGAAGATACTGGTAAATGTGGTTCCGCACCTCCTCCGTGGTTCTATCATGAGTATGAACCACGGCAAAACGTGCACCTTCACGAGCCGCGGCTATCAAGGTGTTTCTCACAAAAAAAAAGCGACAATACTCCAGAATGCCGAATAAGAAGAGCAAGGCCAGAGCTAATACGATTGCTGCTTCGACAATACTGGCACCGCGACGCCGCTTATTAAAAGCATACGGCAGTACGTCGGCAGTCATAGTTCATTCCACTGGCGGATTAACATCCACGACGACTGGCAGATCGCGCAATGAGCGCCATACGACCCGCGACCGTATGCGGGCGCTTGACGGAATAAACAGGGAGGTCAGGGAAAGGTTAACATTTCTATAGGGCAAACTAAGAACAATCTCTAAAGCGTCTAAGTTATAAGCTTCTCGGGGATCCCTGCTAGAAGGATTAGTCAGATTTGTAACGGATAATTCGAAGCCGTTCGGGGTCAGCCCAGCGCTTTGCAGGTACTGCGAGACAGACTGGCGAATTTCTGCAACGCTTTTACTGCCACCGGCCGCCTGTCGGCCTGCTTCACGAGCTGCATTATTTACGATTTGCTGTACCTCGACATATCGGGCTATTTCCCAAACCCCTAGCATGAGCACTAAAAGCAGGGGTAGGCTCAAAGCGAATTCAACGGTAGCTATTGCTGAGCGGGAGCGCCGCACAAATCGCATATCACAAAGATTCTATATTTACCGCCTGCATGGGAATTCCCGGCAACTATAGCTCACTGTGCAAGCGGTGTCAAACATTTATTAGCCTGATTATGATGCAGGCTAAAGTTTACTTCTCGAGTAAGATCCGGGGAGGTAGTAAACTTCCGCGGCGCTGAAGCCAGAAATCTAGAGCTATCAGCAATAGCAATGCTGCTACTAGCAATAGGCTTATGTTCAAGCCCCAGGATACGGCTAAGTACTCAGTAGGCGACTGGGCGGCATGGTTTACTAATTTATCGAGCCAAGTTAGTTGGTCTTGTTGTAGAGCGGTGCTCAATTTCTTCAGGGCATCGCTGCTCGGCCTTCTGATTGCGGCTATTGCATAGG
>JANXCQ010000034.1 GCA_025060195.1 Gemmatales bacterium
GGCGTGTCCACAATAGTCTCGGCCTCGATGTCCACCGCGACAGGACTCTCATTGGTTACCTCTATATAGACATAAGCGGTGTCGGCATCTATACCGTCGGACACTGTATAAGAGAAAAGATCACTGCCGACGAAGCCCGCCGCGGGAGTATACTCGAGCCAACCTTGACTAAATACCCGCACGGCCCCTCCCGACGCTAACGTGACACTCTCTCCCAAACCAATCTCCTGCCCGTCAATGGCCACTATTTCCAGCAGGTCATTGTCCGAATCGGAGACTGAAACTTGAATATCTGCTGGTCGGTCATGGGAGACACTCACATAGCTATCATAAGCCTGAGGGGCGTTGTTATAGACATTGATCCACACGATGGCGCTGTTGCCTGGGCTAAGCCCGTCACTCCAGGTGAAGGTGAAACTATCGCTGCCGACGAAGCGCTGGTTCGGCGTGTAGGTGAACCTGCCATTCGCATGGAACGTGAGACTGCCGTGCGATGGGCCGCTGACGAGCTGAGCGGTGATCGCGTCGCCGTCGGGATCGTAGCCGTACACTTTGGCACTAAGTTCGGTGTCATGCAGGATGGTGTAGTGGGCGTCCAACGCGACGGCTGTGAGGTACGGTTATTTTCTACCTTATCTTCGGCATCATGCTAAGATAGTATAGTTGTCATCAGAGGCCACGGGGGCGTTGTTAGAAAAATATAAGATCACATTGTCGAAGCGTAGTTATAGTAAGAGTGGCGTTTGTTCCCTCGGCAGCCAGGTATTCCGCGAGCATCATGATGTTTGGGATGCATTCTCACGCGTTGCGCCTTCTATCTGACTAAGGTTATCTATATATGCACCTTCGGTACCTGATTGGTTCACTCCCTCATAAGCATAGTGATATAGCACTTGTCCATGGCTAACACGATGCGAAACCTAGCTTGATTAGACAGGTTATTTTTTCTCCGGTTCCTCAAGCGGAAAGAGCACTTTATCAGGTCCTTTTCCTTGCCTGATAGCATTATCTTTCGGACCATATGGAAAGAGCGCGAAAATTTTTCCTGTTCGGGCGTTGATGAAATATAAGTTTGAGAATTCGACCGGCCTATCTCTGATCGCCGTCGTTAGCCAGATCACATCGCCAGCATTTCCAAACCCCGGAGCATCTCGGGAGAGAATCATGGCGGTGATGATGATTGGGAGTTCCCAGTAGGAGAGGCCATAGGCAGGTGGACCTGCGAAATCCAACGCCATACGAGCAGGAATCCGACCCAGGAGCTCATTGATTATCTCTGGGTGCCAAATCTTATTTTCCTTATGGAACTTCTCGAAGAATCTCTTTTGATCTTCGTGCTGAAATAAGCCCTCAGCGGTATTGAGAATGCTAATGGTGAACCCGTCGTAACTGACTCTGCACCATTTGTACCGGGCAGCGGATTCGCTCAGCTGATACCGGTCGGGGTCTATACCGCAAGTCCACCTCCTTTCGAGCAAGGGTCGAAGCTTACTCCATTCGACGGGGAATTCGGTTACGCCGGTATCTCGACGCAATGGGTCGAATCCCCGCAACTCTTCTAAGGTTTCGTCAGCGGTAGATTTCGCCACGAAGAGGGCCCCCAGGAGAAACGCGATTCCATGAGTCATCAGCGACAGTAAGCTAAACCGCCTCATGACCAATCCTCCTTTCACTAGTCAGTGTTAGTAGGCAGGTACAGCCACTCTAGTGAGTTCTCGTGTATTCTCGATATTCTTGCAAACAATTATAACCGCGGCTGGGAAAGTCTCCGTTTTACCATTGCGACCATTCAGGTCCAGGTCTAAGCCGTCTTCCTTCACCGTAGCAACCATTTCAACGAAGTACCCCGCGATGGACTGCCTGTCAATCTGCTTCAACCGCTCTTCATCGTTCGCGCCGTCGTACATCACTCCAAAGAATGGTGGCCAGGATGGATCAAATATTACTATGTTGATTATGTTACAAATGTACTCGTAAAAGGTGATGAATGTCAGGGGATTGGGATATATGACTCAGGCAAAAATGTTCTATTTCAGGTCGGAAATGGGGCAGAGGCAAAGGGCCTGTCACGATCCTGCAAAATCGCGAATTTGCCGTGGGTTTTACCCGAGAAATTTTTGAAAATGCCTGCGCGGCTGCCGTGGGGTTTCCTGCAGAAATTGTAAGCGTTTGCGGGAAAACCAGTTAGGATACAAGTTTATCAGGTCACTTGGTTTGCCGTGGGGGATGGAAAAGGGTACGGATCTGCACCCATGGAAAATTGCGGTGCCGCGCGGGGTTTGCCTAGGGGTGCCGAAGTGTGTCGGGATGGCTTGGTTCGGCGTCGGCAGCGAGGAAAGCGCGTGAGCTAATGGGTCGTGCTGGTGCGGAGGTCAGTCGGGTGAAATTGGTGCCTCCTGCTTGAACCGAGTTGTCCTTCAGCGTATGACGTTGAGGGTGCATCGGCAGATGGATTCGGCCTCTATGAAGGGCGAGAGCTGCCTATCATTTTGGGAGGAGGTCTCAAGCGAATGCACATGTACTGTGGCCTTATGATGGCAGTGACGAGTAGATGCGAGAGACATGGCGGAAACACTGGTGTTTGAAGTAATCCGGGAGTGTGAGCGAGCGCGGTGGGGTCGGCTGACAACGGCACACGGTGTGGTCGAAACGCCGGCGTTTATGCCGGTGGGGACGCAGGCGACGGTCAAGGGGCTGCTTCCGGAGCAGTTGCGGCAAGCTGGCGTACAGATGCTCTTGGCGAACACCTATCACTTGGCGTTGCGACCGGGGGCAGAATTGATTGCCCAGTTGGGCGGGCTGCATCGTTTTATGGGATGGTCGGGCCCGATTTTGACGGATAGTGGCGGGTACCAGGTGTTCAGTTTGGCGGCGATTCGACGCATTACCGATCACGGGGTCGAGTTTCGTTCGCATGTGGACGGGAGTTTGTTGGAGCTAACGCCGGAGCGAGCTGTGGAGATTCAAGAATTGCTCGGTTCGGATATTGCTATGTGTCTGGATGAATGTCCGCCTTACGGTGCGCCGGAAATTGTGTTGCGCGAGGCGGTACGTCGTACCATTCACTGGGCAGAGCGGTGTCGTCGGGCCCAGCGGCGTAGCGATCAGGCGATGTTTGGCATTGTGCAGGGAGGGTTGTTGGAGGATCTCCGTAGGGAGTGTGCCCAGGCACTGGTTGGGTTGGATTTTCCGGGATATGCTTTGGGTGGTTTTAGTGTTGGGGAGCCTGCGGAACTGATGTATCCAGTGATTGCGCTGGTGACGCGTTGGTTGCCGGAGAATAAACCGCGTTATTTGATGGGCGTGGGTCGGCCCCAGGATATTTTGGAGGCGGTCAGTGCGGGGATAGATTTGTTCGATTGTGTGCTGCCCACGCGCAACGGTCGCAATGGTCAGGCTTTTGTACCAGGTGGAGTCGTTCGCATACGGAATGCAGTACATCGCTCAGATCCGCGTCCCTTGCAGGAGGATTGTCCGTGTCCGGCGTGTCGGGAGTTTAGCCGAGCGTATTTGCACCACTTGTTCCACGCCGAGGAAATGCTTGGGCCAATTCTTTTGTCGCTGCACAACATCACTTTTTACCAGCGGTTCATGAGGGAAATCCGCGAGGCGATAGCGGCGGGTCAATTTGCACAATATCGTGCGAGTCGGCTTGCCCAGTATCAGGCTGCTAATTAGGATAACGTATCGCGCGGTTGCTGATGTGTTACTTAGGCGCCGCCTTATCCAGCTGGAAACTGGTAAGATTCCAAGGCATTTTGGTCGCTCGTGTCTGAATCGAGGCTTAGCCGATGATCTTCTTTGATGCCTGGAAAGAAATCGCCCTGGTGAAGTACCTTCCCAATGGAACCGTGCTGGGAAGTGTCACGCCTCAGACTGGCTGGTTGCTGGCGCAGCAGGACCCCTTAGGGGGTTGGGGGTTTTTCGTGCCGTTGTTGTTGATGCTGGTTTTGTTTTGGTTCCTGCTCATCAGGCCAGCACAGAAGCGTGAACGCGAACGTCAGGAGATGCTTGCTTCCATTCGTAAACATGATGAGGTCATCACGGCGGGCGGAATCATTGGTCGTGTGGTCGGTATTCAAGAGAAATCCGAAGGCATCGCTGGCGGCGAGGACGTATTGCGTATCGAGGTGGACGATGGTACGCATCTGCGCGTACTCCGCTCGATGATCGTCAAGGTGAAGCATAAGGACGAGACAGCGGGAGAGGTCAAGAAGAGCTAGTGCCGGCGAAGTGAGGGATAAGGGATGCTCAAGCGGTTTTTCTGGCCCATCATCATTTGTGTGGTGCCTGTGGTTGTGTCCGCATGGATTGTGCTGGTGGCCACGCTCAACATGCTCGATCCGCAGTCGGAAGGTGGCCTGCGCTTCAACATGGGAGTGGACTTGGCTGGCGGCACCATTCTAATTTACGAGGTGGATCGCGACTGGTGGTATAATCGTCTCAGTGAGGCGGAGCGTGCCGAGTTTGACAGTGCCCGTTTGGCCACGGCGCTGAAACGGCGCATTGATCCCGCGGACTTGCAGCAGATTACCATCCGCCCCATTCAGACGACGCCGCCGCGGGTCGAGATCATCTTGCCGTTGCGAGCGGGTCGGCAGCAAGCGGATATTGAGCGCGTCAAGAATGCTATCGGTCAGGTAGGCAAGTTGGAGTTCCGTCTCGTGGCCGATAGCCGCGATCGAGATGCCGCGGGGCGAGAGGTGGGTCGGCAGATTTTCAAGGCCGTGCAGGAAGCGGTACGCGATTGGACGCCTGATGAGCGCAGTCTGCCCCCGCTTCCTGGCGATTATCCGCCTTTGCCGGAACCATCATTGCTCGAATGGGTCGAGTTGGCTGAGAATGTCGTCCGCGAACTGAAAAAACCGCAAGACGGCCAAACGCCGGTCTTGCCGGATGGCTTTGTCGAGGCGGGGAACTTGGCTTTTTACTACGCCAATCAGGTGAATCGCTATTTCCTGCTGACCCGCAAACCGGCCGATGAATCTTTAGCAGTGGTCGGCGAGGATTTGTCGGCAGTGTGGAAAGGTCCGGGCGGACGCACGGGACAGTTGGTGGTGCACTTCAGTATGAAGCCCACAGGGGCGGAAAAACTTTTCGCCTTGACCGAGCCTGTCGGCCACCACATGGCTATTATTCTGGACAACAAAGTGTTCTCGTACCCGGTCTTGCAGGCCCGTTTGCGCGACGGCGGCATCATCGAAATGGGTGGGCTAACTGGCAAAGAGTTGCGCGACAAGGTGGAAGAGTTGGTGCAAGTGCTCCAATCGGGGGCGTTGCCTGCCACGCTCAACCGCACGCCCGTGAGCGAAATGAGCATGGGGCCCGGACTGGGCCAGGACACGATTCGAGCGGGGCGCAATGCCGTGATCATTTCCTTCGTTGCCGTGGTGGTGTTCATGATCATTTACTATCGCTTTGCTGGCCTGGTCGCGAGCGTGGCACTACTGGCGAACCTGCTCATCACGGTAGCGTTTATGGTGTTTTTCAAAGCCACGTTCACTCTCCCAGGTTTGGCAGGGTTGGTACTCATGCTTGCCATGGCCGTGGATGCCAACGTGCTGATCTATGAGCGCTTGCGCGAGGAACGCGACCGCGGGGCGTCGTTGATTTTAGCACTGCGGAACGGCTACGAGCGGGCCCTGCCAACAATTCTCGATACCCACCTCACCAGTATTTTCACTGCCGTAGTGCTGTATGTCGTGGGCAACGACCAACTTAAGGGCTTCGGTGTCAGCCTTACCGTTGGCCTGATCATCTCCCTATTCACCGCCTTGTACATGACGCGCGTCATGTTCAACCTCTGGCAATACAAGGGCTGGCTCACCAAGCTCAGCATGTTACGCTTCTTCCATAAACCCAATCTCGATTTCATGCGGGTACGTTATTACTGGTTCACGGCTACCGTGCTGCTGTCCATTTTGGGTATGGCGGTATTCCTGATACGCGGCGAAAAGGGGCTGGCGATTGATTTCACAGGCGGCACGGGCTATCACATCGTCTTCAAAGAAGTGAAGCCCATTGAGGAAGTGCGTCGGCGGTTGAGCGAACGCGAAGTTCTGCCTGATGTTACCGTGGATGCGCTCTACCGTGGTGAACAAGCGGCAGGCAATTCCCGCGAATTTATTGTCCGCACCACTCTGCGTAAGGCCGTTCAGGATCCCAGCGGTCGCGTGCACTTTGTTTTCGATCCAGAGGAAGTCAAACGTCGGGTCATGGAGACCTTCGGCGACGAGCTGGAATACGTCCAGGCGCAGGCGCAATCAAGAGAGCTACCTCCCGACCATGTGATGCGTTGGGAAGTCGAACTGACCGATAGCGATCCACCTATCCCGGCTGACAAACTCTCCGGCATCGTTGAAGAAGGTAAGACCCCGACGTTAGCACAACTCCGCCAGGCCGACGTACAACGCATTTTTGCCGTTACCAGCACAAGGGTAAGTGGCTTAGTGTCGCGTTGGTTTGCGGACCGTCAGGTGGCCAGGCCAGACCAATATTACACCGTCGAAGATCGGGTGCGTAGTGAAACTACATCTGACGGCCATGCCGCTTGGCGCCCTGTGGTAATTCTGCGTTACCGCTTCCCTGAAAACTTCAGCGAAACCGATCCCAACCACTTAGTACAATTCCTCGCGGAAGGCCTGAGCGGCCCGAAGTCGGAATTGTTGGAAAATTTCGATAGCCAAGTGGCCCGCGAAGTACAGTTGACGGCGCTACAGGCGATTGTGCTCAGCTGGCTAGCGATCATCGGTTACCTCTGGTTCCGCTTTGGCAACTGGACCTTCGGAGTCGCCGCCGTGCTCTGTCTGATTCACGACGTCATGTTTTCCGCAGGCTTGCTCGGAATCGCTTCTTATTTCGCTGAGTTATTCCCGACGATATCGAGCTGGCTGCTGTTAGAGCAATTTAAGATGGACTTGTCAGGCGTGGCTGCGCTACTCACGCTCATCGGTTTCTCGGTCAACGATACGATTGTCGTTTTCGACCGTATTCGAGAGGTAAGGGGCAAAAGTCCGTTACTGACTCCCGAAATGATTAACGAAAGCATCAATCAAACGCTGAGCCGGACGATCCTGACGTCTTTCACAGCCTTCCTGGTAGTCTTCGTGTTGTATGTACTCGGCGGTCCGGGCGTACATCTATTTTCGTTCCTGATGATGGTGGGCGTGGTCGTTGGAACATATAGCTCGATCTTCGTCGCCAGCCCCTTACTGCTCATCCTGCGTGAGGGTCAACCGGCCGAACCAGCCCGTGCCACTGTCGGTCAAGCGGCGCGGCCGTAACTGGCACGATTCTCTGATGGCGTTGGCGATAGTCGCAGAGTTTGCCCACTAACCCGGCAGGGGCTCGACTCTTCTCGTAAGCTGATAAAACAGTTGAGCGACAATGGTGATGGGCTTATAAAACGCATTGGCTCAGGTATTCGCGGTATCCAACAATTTGCGGCTGTGTCCCGCAAAACATCCCTGCCGCGAACTGTCGTTCTTGTGCTCGCGGGACGCTCACGCCCTGGAAATTACCGTCGCGAACAAGGTGAGATCGACTATCTGCGATGCGAACGCCGACCATTTAGTTAATTGAGAACTATTGGAAAAACGGCCGCCGAAATCGTCTGGGTGAACCTATTTCCGCGCAGGTGTCAGACCCTTGCCCCGCATTAGGTCGGGTAATAATTTTTGCACCGCTTCGGACGGTATCGCGTAAGATTCCGTGCGGCCAGCTCGTGCAATGTTGATACCGATCACTTCGCCATCCAGGTTCACCAAAGGCCCGCCGCAATCCCGCGGCAGCAGCGTCGCATCATGCTGGAGCACCCTCGGAAATCCAGAGCGCTTTTCGCTCAATTCCCCGCCAAGGCGATTCTGAAACTCCGCTCGCGAGAAATCTCTGGGGCGCGTTCCCAAAAGAATGCGTTTCTCTACAAATTCCTCATCCCGTAACACTACCAGGGAGACAGTTGTCCCTGGTGCATAATCGCGCAACATTTCTAGGAAACGTTCGGTATTCCGCACTCGTTGGCCGGCAAATGTGTAAATGACATCGCCACGTTGAAGCCCAGCTTTCTCCGCGGGACTTCCTTCCATCACCGAGGTAATCACCGGCCCATCTTGACTGTCTTGCAAGCTAATGCCCAAGTACCCGATGTTGGGATTGGGATAAGAACCAGGACCTTTGGCGGGAATGTCACGCGCGGGCACGCTCACTACGCCTAGAGAAGCAAGGGTTCCATCCGGCTTAGGCGCCAGCACAAAGCTACCCGCAGGCGTGTCATCACCGCTACCCCAGCGAACTGGCTTCAGCTTCGACGCATTCACGCGCAACAACAGCAGGTCGTAGGCTTCGTCTTTGCCAACGATCTGCGCCTCCAGTTCCCGACCATCGGCCAAGCGCACCCGCGCTGGCCCCTTCACCTCGCTCGCCTTGGTTAAGATGTATCCGTCGGCACCAACTACCGTTCCCAGCGCGACTTGTCTTCCTTCCACTAGCACTTCTACCGTGCTCTCAGCCGCCGAACGAACCACACTCCGTAGGCCTTCCCGCAATTGCGGATCATTACGATACGGCTTGACAGCTGGTCGGTTCTGGCTCCAAACGCTGGACAATCCTAGACATAGCGCAACTAGTAACAATTCCAAGCTCACACGGCTGAAACGGCGAACTTGTGTAAGTTTTCCCTTCATTCCCTAATCTCCTTCAGCGTGGCGTGGGTTCGGCTCACAGGCTTTGGAGCTAATTACATGGGTCTCGCGGCCAGTTTCACTTTCAGTTCCAGCTTCTCTCCATTACGTAACACCTCCACGGACACAACTTGACCCGGACGTTTTCGCCGGAGCTGTTCCACTAGACTGCGATAGTTAGTGATCTTCCGGCCATCGAAGCTCAGAATGATGTCATTCGGCTGAATCCCTGCTTTGGCCGCGGGCGAATCAGGCATTACTTCTAAAATCTTAGCTTGCTCTGCCTGTTCATCACCACGGACCCCTAGATAGGGCATGATCACCACTTCACCCCGTGCCAACGTTTCCCAAGTTTCGTGATACGTATTCACTGGCACGTGTACGTTGTCTGCTAGCGAAGCTCCAATGCGACTGTGAATGCCTACGACCCTCCCGCGAAGATCGAACAGTGGCCCGCCCGAATCTCCACCTACTAACGTGCAATCCGTAACCAAGAACTGCTCGCTCATGCGCAAGACTCGCCCGAGGCGTACCACGGGCGGACGACCGGGCCGAAATCCTGACGGATGCCCCAGAGCCACTACCCAATCGCCCACCTGTAACTGGCTCGTGTCTCCCATTTCTACGTAAGGCCAGGGGCCTGCACCCTCTAACTTGACCATGCCGCTATCCATACTCGGATTCATTCCTAAAGTTGTCCCCTTTATCCTCTTTCCATCAGGAAAGATCACGGTGACTTGTCGGCCCGGTTTTCCTGAAACGTGTCCCGCTGTGAGCACGTAACCGTCTTTAGTCACCACCACGCCGCTGCCCTGCCCCGGGCCTATCTCGATAGCTACTACTGCAGGCTTCACGCGCTCAATGACGGCTTGGACTTTCTCTTGAAGCAGACGCAACTGCGCTACCAGAGGGTCGTCCTGCAGGCTACCGGGCCGCGGCTGCTGGGCAACGGCAAAATGGTCGGCCAGCCTCGGCCCCACCAACGCCAAACTGACCACAAACAACAATAGAAGACCTCGCACTATTCTCAGTGCCTGAGACATCGCCACTACCTCCGCGCCACTCTTAGTCTTACTTAGCACTATAGGAGCGAGCCCAGACATTTGTAACCGACGCCGATGGGCCTATTGCGGTGTGCTTCACCACTAGGATGGAAAAAGTAGCAGGCTTGTTGCCCCCCCGTTTAAATTAAATCGGCCCCATGACGGCTTTCAAGAGCCTGCCTCGACTCGTGCTCAGCAGCACGGGAGATGCTACTGGTGGTAACCTATTTGCGAAGACGTTCTCTGCCACTCAACACCTCGAATTTCGTATGAGATGTCAAACAAGCATTAAGACAAGTTCTCCCAAATTGCAGTCGCTAAGATAGATAACTATCCAAAGCCCATTTGTGCTGACTGTGTCCCTGCCCCATACTAAACCCATTACTCAGACTCGCACGAGCCATGACTTTTCAGCATCGAACGCCAGGGTGTATCTTCGGCCTTCTCGCACTCGTTGTAGCGCTGGGTCTTGCGAGCCGACACTATTCCCACACGGGCCGCGCTCTGCCAAGCACACGTCAGCCCTGGACTACCTCACGCGTGAAAGGATCTCCGGAACCACCTCACCCTTTCAAGATTGCGCTCGCATACCCCAAGCTCCGTTTCCGCAATCCCTTGTTGCTCACCCGCGCGCCAGGCCTACCTCGCTGGTTCGTCGCCGAGCAAGCGGGACGCATTTATTCCTTTCTCGACCAACCCGATGTCGACCAAGCCGACCTGTTCCTCGACTTGACCCGCGACGTGAAAAGCTGGTCTCCTACAGATAACTTCAAAGGCGTCGGCGCCGTCTATGCTTTGACTTTCCACCCTCGCTTCCAGCAAAACCGTTATTGCTACATCTGCTACGTCTTGGAAACTAAGGACGGCAAACCTCATCCCCACGGCACCCGCGTATCACGCTTCTTAGTAACCGACTTGGACCCACCCCGTTGTGATCCGAAGAGCGAAACTATCCTTCTCACCTGGCTGTCTGGCGGCCATAATGGTGCGGACTTACATTTCGGCCCCGATGGCTACCTCTATATCTCCACAGGTGACGGGACAGATCCCAATCCGCCCGATGCTCTAGATACCGGTCAAGATATTAGCGATTTATTAGGCGCTATCCTGCGTATAGATGTTGATAGGCCCTCTAAAGATAAGCCTTATAGCATTCCGCCAGATAATCCATTCGTTGACTTAGCTCATGCTCGTCCTGAAATCTGGGCCTATGGTTTTCGCAATCCGTGGCGGATGAGCTTTGATCGCCAGACAGGCGACCTCTGGGTCGGCGACGTCGGGTGGGAACGCTGGGAAATGATTTATCGCGTTAAAAAAGGGGGCAACTATGGATGGTCGGTAATGGAGGGCCCGCAACCGGTGCGCCCCGAAAGCCGTCGCGGTCCGACCCCGATCTTATCACCACAATTAGCGCTGCCCCACACCGAAGCTGCTTCGATCACCGGTGGCTACGTTTATCACGGTTCTAAACTTCCCGAACTCCGCGGCGCCTATATCTGTGGCGACTGGGTTACAGGACGCCTCTGGGCCTGCCGCTTTCAGGAGGACCAACTCGTTTCCTATAAAGAAATCGCCCGCGGACCTTATCGGATTGTGGCTTTCGGCGAATCTCCAGACGGTGAGTTATATTTTGTCCATTACGCCGAGCAAGGTAGCATCCATTACCTGGTACCGAATCCCGAGCCCGATACCTCTAAGTCTTTTCCTAAGAAACTCAGCGAAACGGGAATCTTCGAGTCTCTCAATCCCATCCGACCTGCACCCGGAGTTTATCCCTTTGCCATCAACGCTCCTATGTGGATGGACACAGCTCGAGCCGAGTATTATGTCGCCCTCCCAGGACACACCTCCGCTGTCATCTATGA
This sequence comes from Gemmatales bacterium, assembly GCA_025060195.1. GTDB lineage: Bacteria > Planctomycetota > Planctomycetia > Gemmatales > HRBIN36 > HRBIN36. Next base: position 11,587 of record JANXCQ010000034.1, read on the forward strand.
TCGCCCTATCCTCCCCAAGGGAGCGTTCTTCCAAAAGCAACTCTTCTTTCCTCAGGATGGCGCCCTAGTAAAAAATATCGCTCTAAATATAGTACAAGGCACCTCCACTAGAAATCGCTGGATAGAAACTCAGATACTTCACTTTAATGGCACCGATTGGCTTGCATATACTTATGCTTGGAATGACGACCAGACTGATGCCGAGTTAGTACCTGCCGAAGGCTTAGAACGTACTTACCTCATCAGTTATCCGCCCATGGACGACAAACCTATTTCCCTGCGTTGGCGTTATGCGAGTCGTAGCGAGTGCCTTACCTGTCACAATCCCTGGGCCGATTTCGCCCTGGCATTTACACTGCCACAGCTGAATCGTAAGCATCCATCGTTGTCAACAGCTAATCAACTGGACGTACTATCTCAACTAGGCCTAATTACCATAAAAGCCGCCGATAGTAATATGTCAAGTCCGCGCTTGCCCAAGTCTCTCGTCAATCCTGCGGATGGTTCTCTGTCCTTGTCCGAGCGGGCCCGCTCATATTTGCATGTGAATTGTTCCCACTGCCACCGTTTCGGTGCGGGAGGCACAGCGGATATAGACCTGCAATATTCTACTCCACTGGAGCGCATGAAAGTAGTTAATATCGCGCCCGTCCAAGGAAGCTTCGCCATCCCTCGGCCTAAGATCGTCGCCGCCGGTCAACCGTATCATTCGGTTTTACTATACCGCATGGCGAAAGCCGGACCTGGTCACATGCCCCATCTCGGCTCCCAGTTATTAGATATCGAGGGCCTCGCCCTTATTCACGATTGGATTCAATCGTTACCCGACTCATCTAATAACTTATCCACTCATCTGCAAAAGCAAGCTCAAGAAATCCTGCTCGCTTGGCCCAGGATGAATGCCTCAGAAAAACAACGTGCCTTAGAGGCATGGTTTTCCCAAACTGATCACGCATTGGCCTTATTTTTAAGTGTCATTCGTTCCGCCAATTTACAGGCTATTCGTCAGGACATTATTGCTATCGCTATGAAACATCCTGACCCGATAATACGGGAACTATTCGAGTCGTTGGTACCACCCGGTCATCGTCCACCACGACTTGGCCAAAGTATCCGTCCAGAGGCGATTCTCGCCATAGCCGGCAGCGCGGAGCGAGGCCGGGAATTATTCTTCAACAATCCGTCTTTGCAATGTAGCAACTGCCACCAGATCAATGGGCAGGGCAAATCCTTTGGGCCTGACCTAAGCGGTATCGGTAAAAAATACAATCGTCGGCAGATTCTCGAGAGCATCCTCGAACCATCTAAGTTTATCGAGCCGCCATATACCGCCTGGTTATTAGAAACTCGAGGTGGCCAAACTTACGTTGGGTTATTAGTTTCCCGCAATGATAAGGAGGTCTGCCTCAAACTTGCCAATGGAATGAATTTAGCGGTGAAATCTGCCGACATCGAACGCCTAGTTCCCCAGCCGAAATCCTTAATGTCAGAGTTGCTTCTTCAGGACCTCTCACCTCAAGAAGCTGCGGATCTTGTAGAGTTCCTTATGTCACTGCGGGGCACTAAGTAGGAATGCGGATGCGAATGCAGGCGAGCTCTAGCTAACCTGGTATAGTTAACATCGGATTGTCTGATTCTGGGAGACAGGCGGGGATGGGTAACCAATAAGCTTGGGCGATGATGAAGGCCGCCAACTCATGAGCGAAAGGCAGAGAGTCATCGTGGTATTGTGCGTGGGAATGACTAAACGATTACTTCCCTTGGCGCCGACTATGGCTAAGCTGGCGCAGCAAGGTTGGAGTCGCAGTTTTGTAGAGATATTACCTGCGGTCACGTGCACCGCGCAGGCGACCTTACTAACGGGACGCTTGCCTGCAGAACATGGGATTGTCGCTAATGGTTGGCTTTACCGCGATACGATGGAAGTGCGCTTCTGGCAACAGTCCAACCGGCTAATTCAGTGTGAGCCTCTGTATGTTACGGCAAAACGTCGCGCGCAGCGGCGTGGATGGGATTTTCGTTGTGCAAAACTTTTCTGGTGGTTCAATCAGGGGGCCGACGTCGCTTATAGCATTACGCCGAAACCTTACTATGGCGCGGATGGTAATAAAATTTTCGGAATCACGGGACGCCCTGCGGACTTGCCACTAAGTGCGGAAGCTAAATTGGGACGCTTCCCCTTCGAAACTTTTTGGGGACCTTTGGCGGGCTATCCCTGCACGGAATGGATTGCGCGTTGCACCAGCTGGATCTTAGAACAATATCGCCCCGATCTAACCCTGGTTTACCTACCGCACTTAGACTACGATCTATTACGCTATGGGCCAGGACGCACTAATTTAGCTAAATTAGTAGCTGAGATAGATCAGGCCTTTCGCATCATCTGGGATACGGCGATGCAGGAAGGTGCGCAGGTTGTTGTCGTAAGTGAATATGGTCATCTGGATGTAAGTCGGCCTATCTATATCAACCGTTACCTTCGCGAGCAAGGGTATTTAGTGGTGCGTCCCGGACCGTTTGGTGAGCAACTGGAAACTTTTGAAAGTCAAGCGTTTGCCGTCTGTGATCATCAGATTTGCCATATTTATGTTCGGGAGGCGCACTTGATTCCGCGCATTCGCGATCAGGTGGCCACTCTGCCGGGAATAGCCAAGACCTATATTGGCGAAGAGCGTGAAGAGATTGGCCTTTGTCATGAGCGTAGTGGAGAGATTATCGCGCTGAGCCAACCCGACGCTTGGTTTGCCTATCCCTTTTGGCTAGACAACCGCTGCGCACCCGATTACGCCCGAACGGTGGATATTCACCGCAAGCCCGGTTTCGATCCTTGTGAGCTGTTTTTCGATCCACAGCTTTGGTGGCCTCGGGGTCGTATGATTTGGCGTTTCATTCAGAAAAAACTTGGTTTTCGGGTGCTGTTGGATATTGTTCCGCTCGATGCTACCATAGTGGGAGGCAGTCATGGATTGGTGGCTCAAGATCCCTTAGATCGGCCCATATTTATAGGTGTCGGTGCTGCGCCGCCAGAGCCTTGTCCCATGACATATTTTCGTGATTGGCTCCTAAGCTTGTTAGACTTAGCAGAGGAGTAATATCTTATGAGCCATACATATACTTACTCGATGAGGAAATTCTACCGCCATTTGAGCCTTATTGCCTTTAGTACATTGGCCAGCATAGTCGTGGGACAAAACCTTTTACCTCCTAAGAAGTTAGTGCCCGACCAGACAACCTTGGCTAAGATCGAACAGCGTCTGAATCATTTAGAGGCTAAACTCGGCCAATTGGCTGGGCGTCTGAGTAAAACCGAGGGATTCGTAAATCCGTTGATTCAAACAGTCTTAGCAGATATAGCCATTTATCATAAGGCTGCTCGATGGATCATTAGACATCAAGAATGGTACCGATCTGAGTATCCTAATTGGACGCTAGAAATCATAGAGCGGGGAATCCAGCGTGCGGATCAGGTACTGACCACGGGACATGTTTCCTGGTTGCCTGAGGCCGGACCTGTAGCATTAGGATATCGTTCCAGTATAGACGGGAGTTGGCAACCATATGTGGTCTATCTCCCTGCGGATTTTGCCCAGAAGCCGGATAAAAAGCGGCGCTTAGATGTGATCTTACACGGTCGGCAGCCGACACTGACCGAAGTGAGCTTCCTTTATGAACATGAGCGGGCGACCGTGGACAAGTCGAAGGACTATATTGAGTTACATGTCTATGGCCGAGGCAATAACGGCTATCGTTGGGCCGGTGAGACGGATGTCTTTGAAGCAATTCTTAACTGGGCCCAGCGCTTTCCGGAGGCTTTTGATCCTGATCGCGTAGTGCTCCGGGGCTTCTCGATGGGCGGTGCAGGGGCTTGGCATCTGGGATTACATTATCCCCACCTGTGGTGCTCGGTGAGTCCAGGTGCTGGTTTCACTGCAACGCGGGGCTATGCAAAAGATTTACCCGACCCCCTTCCTCCTCATCAGGAGGCATGCTTGCGGATTTATGATGCCGTCGACTATGCGGAAAATGCGTACCATGTGGCTATAGTTGCTTATAGCGGCGAATTCGACCCCCAAATTCAGGCCGCGAGGAATATCGAGGCGCGACTTAAACCGTTAGGAATTCCCTTCACTCTTATCATCGGTCCCAAGACAGACCATCGCTATCATCCAGAGTCTTTGAAAAAAATATTAGAGTTGCAAGGGGAGCATGCGGCGAAGGGACGGCCGAAATATCCTGAACAAGTGCGCTTTGTGACCTATCATCCGCAGTATAGTCGCTGTCACTGGGTGGACGTTCTTCCCGATCAGTTATATCAGCGCTGTAGTATAGAGGCACGTTGGACGGGCAAACGTTATGAACTTAAGACAGAAAACACCGCTGAACTGATCATATATCTTCCCGAAAAACCAGAGCTAAGGGATAAAGTACCTTGTGTCATTGATGAACAAGAACTTGACGCACCTGTGGACTTAGTTACGGACGCAGGAGATTGGATACCTCGGTTGCGCCGAGCGATCTGTTTGAAAAAAGTGGAGCAACGTTGGCGTGCCTACTTCTTCGCCCATGTGGCGCGGGAGTCCCAGAGGCTTCCTCGCAAACGGGTCAGGCTTGCTGGCCCTATAGATGACGTTTTCCGGGAGAGTTTCGTATGCATTATCGGCACGGGGAAACCTTGGCAGGAGCGGATAGCTAAATGTTCGGCAGCTAGTTTTGACCGCTTCCGAGAGGAATGGAGCAAGTATATGCGCGGTGATTTACCTATGGTCAAAGATACAGAGGTGACCAGCGATTTGCTGGCTAACATGAACCTCGTTCTATTTGGCGACCCTGGCTCGAATCGAGTTTTAAGTACTATACTTGATAATCTGCCCGTGCGTTGGGCGAAAGACCACTTAGAATTCGGGGGTCAAAGGTATGATGCGAATGATCATGTCCCGGTGTTTTGCTATCCCAGCCCGTTTGCTCCGAATCGGATGTTAGTCGTCAACAGCGGGCATACTTTCCGTCGTGAGGACTACGAAGGCTCGAACGCTCTGTTATTCCCGCGTTTAGGAGATTATGCCATCCTGAGGCTGAAGTCGGAAGTTGATCCGTTAGCGGTTGAGGTGGTACGGGCTGGTTTATTTGATAGCTACTGGCGGCTGCCCAAGGAGTAATCTTAGAACGAACCCAGCAGTCTAATGGTATAATTTTCTCGAACGGCACTGACTCTTATCAGCGCCTGACTCAAGTAGTCTGCTTCACCTAGCCAAACGCAAGATGCCGAGCATATATGAGGAACTGGCGGATCTGGTCGCGAAGGCAGGCCCGGAGGCGGCAGTAGCGCGGCTCATTCGTGAGTTAGAGGCGCGGCGCGATTATACGGGTTACTTTTATGCATTAATCTTGGCCAAGCGTTTGGAGCTGGGACTACCTGCAGTCCAGTCGCGGTTCGATAGTCAAGTGCCCGAACCTTTAGCGGAGCCCTACGAGCAAGGAATCCGCGAAGCGGCTCGGCAGGCGGGGCGTCTGGCCTTAGCAGTGGGAGACGTGGCGGCTGCTTGGCCGTTTTTTCGCATGATCCAGGAACCTCAGGAGGTGGCTCGGGCGTTAGAACACTTAGAACCCACGGAGCCTGAACAATGTCAGCAACTGATTCAGATTGCTCTTTATGAAGGGGCGAATCCGCGTCGCGGTTTCGAGTGGGTGCTGAAACATTATGGCATCTGTAATGCCATCACTACGTTTGCTCAGGGCTTCTCTGCTCCACAAGAGGATCGCATCGCATGTTTGAAACAGTTAGTGCGAGCGCTCTATCAGGAGTTGCGCGAACGCTTGGTTTGGGACATTCAGCAACGCGAAGGCTCGTCTCCGCCCGCAGAGGCTTCCGTTAGAGAACTAATACGCGGAAGGGAAGAAATCCTTTTCAGCGACGACTACGCCCATGTGGATACCTCGCATTTGTCCTCAGTGGTGCAATTCGCATATTACTTGCCGGTCTGTGAGGAATTGCAGTTAGCGGTTGAATTATGTGAGTATGGGACGCACTTGAATCCACGCTTGCAATATCCCGGCGACCCGCCGTTTGAGCGGACGTATCACGATTATTTGATTTATTTCCGCACTTTGTTGGGCGCCGAGGTGGAGGCGGGATTAGAACATTTTCGCCAAAAGGCAGAACAGGCCGACCCGACTCAAGTCGGCTATTATCCCGCAGTGGTGTATGTTGGGTTGCTGGAAAGGCTGGGCCGCCATCGAGAGGCGGTGGAGGCATACTCCCGGTACTTAGTGCACTGCGACCCACAGCAGTTGGGAAACTGTCCGAGCATTTATGAATTGTGCGAGAAACTTAGCGATTACCGCCCCCTCGTGGATATTGCACAACGACGCGGTAGCTTAGTGGACTACACAGCAGGTTTGATTCAGCAAATCAAAGCGAAACCTTCTCTGGAAAAAGGAGCAAATTAAGTCAATCGAATGCAATTTTGGCAGTTATCTATAAACTGCCAATTTGACAACTTCGGTGAACATGAGTAAGATGTGGCAGATTAGTCGGAATTAGCATGTTTGTCTGTGTGGCAGCTTGGGTTTGACCTCCATGTGAACGACCTTAGAAGGGAATAGGGTCCATTTTGAGAGGAGGATGAAATGGACATCAATCGCTTCACAGAAAAGGCCCAGGAGGCGTTACACGCGGCTCAGAAACGTGCGATACGCGAATCCCATCAGCAAGTGGATGTCGAGCATCTGTTCCTGGCCCTTCTGGAACAGGAAGACGGAATAACCTTGCCTATTTTGCAAAAGGCGGGGGTTTCCAAACCGGAGAGGATTAAGGAAAGGCTGGAACAAGAGCTCAGGAAGTTACCCAGAGTAAGTACGGTAAGCGGCTCTGCTGAACAGGTCTATATTACGGGGCGGTTGAACCGTTTGCTGATTCAAGCAGAGGAAGAAGCGAAGAAACTGAGGGACGATTATATCTCTGTGGAGCATTTATTGTTAGCACTCGTCGAGGATACAGGTTTCTCAGGACGGTTGTTGCGAGAATACGGTGTTAATCGCGAAACTTTGATGGTTGCTCTGCAACAGATCCGCGGTCATCAGCGGGTGACCTCGCCTACTCCAGAAACCACTTATCAGGCCTTGGAACGTTACGGTCGCGATCTCACGAAGCTGGCTGCTCAAGGTAAATTGGATCCGGTCATTGGGCGGGACGATGAGATTCGTCGGGTCATTCAGGTGTTGTGCCGGCGTACCAAGAATAACCCGGTGCTGATCGGGGAGCCGGGCGTGGGGAAGACGGCTATCGTAGAGGGGTTAGCTCAGCGCATCGTTCGCGGCGATGTGCCAGAGGGCTTGAAAAATAAGCGCATTGTCCAGTTGGACATGGGAGCGCTGATTGCGGGCGCGAAATATCGCGGGGAGTTTGAAGAACGACTCAAGGCAGTGCTCAAAGAGGTGCAGGAAGCCCAAGGGGAAATCATTTTGTTCATTGATGAATTGCACACCGTGGTGGGCGCAGGTCGGGCCGAAGGCGCTATGGACGCCTCCAACTTGCTCAAGCCTATGTTGGCCCGAGGTGAATTGCATTGCATCGGTGCCACGACGTTGGACGAGTATCGCAAGTACATCGAGAAAGATGCGGCCCTGGAGCGGCGTTTCCAACCGATTTTGGTCGAACCACCCTCTGTGGAAGATACCATCTCGATTTTGCGTGGTTTGAAGGAACGCTATGAGGTGCATCACGGCGTGCGGATCAAAGATAGTGCGCTGGTCGCCGCGGCCGTGCTGTCGAACCGCTACATCGCAGACCGTTTCCTGCCCGATAAGGCGATTGACCTGGTGGACGAAGCGGCGGCAAAGCTGCGCACGGAAATCGATTCGATGCCCAGCGAGTTAGACGAAATCTTGCGTAAGGTCATGCAACTGGAGATCGAGCGGGAAGCGCTGCGGAAGGAGACCGATCCAGCCTCACGCGAACGGCTCCAGAAATTGGAAAAGGAGTTGGCTGACCTGCGGGCCCGTGCCGATGCTTTGAAGGCCCAGTGGGAGCAAGAAAAGCAGATGGTACAACAATTACGTGACCTGCGGGCCCAAATCGAACGGACCAAGATCGAAATCGAGCAGGCAGAGCGGCAATACGACCTGAACCGCGTCGCCGAGCTGAAATACGGACGCCTGTTTGGTTTGGAAAAGGCTCTCAAGGAAGCCGAGGAGGAATTGGCGCGGAAGGGAGTGCGGCTCATCAAGGAAGAGGTGGACGAGGAAGATATTGCTGAGGTGGTGAGCCGATGGACGGGGATTCCCGTGAGTAAATTGCTCGAAGGGGAAGCTCAGAAGCTGATGCACCTGGAGGAGGAGTTACACAAACGCGTCGTCGGTCAGGACGAAGCGGTGCGGGTAGTCGCTGAAGCAGTGATTCGCGCACGCACCGGTTTGAAAGACCCCAATCGGCCGATCGGTTCGTTCATATTCCTCGGACCTACGGGCGTGGGGAAGACCGAGTTAGCTCGGGCGTTGGCAGAAACGCTCTTTGATGATGAGCGGGCCATGATTCGCATTGATATGTCGGAGTATCAGGAAAAGCACACCGTGGCTCGACTCATCGGTGCCCCGCCAGGCTACGTAGGTTACGAGGAAGGGGGTCAACTGACGGAAGCGGTGCGTCGTCGGCCTTATTCCGTGGTGCTTTTTGACGAAATCGAGAAAGCCCACCATGACGTGTTCAACGTGCTGTTGCAAATATTGGACGATGGGCGACTCACCGATGGTCAAGGACGCACGGTAGATTTCAAGAATACCATCGTGATTATGACCTCGAATATCGGTAGCCAGCGGATTTTGATGTACCAGGGACTCCCCGGGGGTCCTGAATACGAACGGATGAAGCAGGCCGTTCTGGAGGAGTTGCGCTTGCACTTCCGACCGGAATTCCTGAACCGCGTGGATGAGATCGTCGTGTTCCATGCGCTCACTGAAGCCCATCTCCAGAAAATTGTGGACATTCAACTGGCGCGTTTGCAAAAGCGCTTGCAAGAACGGCGGATCACGTTGCAGGTGACCAATGCTGCGAAGGCGTATCTAGCCAAGCAAGGTTACGACCCGCACTACGGCGCTCGACCTCTGAAGCGCTTGATCCAACGGGAAGTCGAGACGGCTCTGGCCAAGCGTTTGCTTGCCGGCGAGGTGCGCGACGGACAGACTGTCGAACTGGATTACGATTCCCGCAGCGATAAACTAATTTTTCGAGTGGTGCCCCCAAACCCCTAAACAGGAAATGAACTACCATGCCGCGGGACATCGTTCGCTGGATGCAGGCGTTCTTCTTACCGCTGGCGCAAAGCCGACAGGAAGCACAATGGTCGCCGCCGGTGGATATCTATCGCACACCCCGGGGCTGGTTACTCAAATTCGATTTGGCCGGGGTGCGCCCTGGGGACATTCGCATTGACGTGCATGGTTCGCGATTGACCGTGTCCGGGCTACGCCGCGATTTCTGCGTCGAAGAACATGGCTATGCACAATATCGCATGGAGATCGCATATAACCAGTTTGAACGCACTGTGGAGTTACCTGTTGACCTCAACCACGCCCACATTGACCTCGACTATCGCGAAGGGATGCTGCTGGTCGACGTGGTCACTAATCGTTAGGGTGAGCCACGAAAACGCAGCCTTGCTGTTTCGCCTACCGAGCGAGGTCAATAGACTGAAGCCTGGTCCTGGCATTCGTGGAGGCCACGCACGCAGGAGAGTGGATAAGCACCATGACGATGACCCCAATACAGATTTTGCCCGTTTTGCCGTTACGCAATACGGTAATTTTTCCCGCGACGTTCGCGCCACTGTCGGCCGGTCGCCCTGCTTCAATAGCGGCGATCGAGGAGGCAACCAAACGCGACGATAAAGCGTTGGTCATCTTCGCCCAGCGCGACCCGCAGTTAGAGCAACCGAACAAGCCAGAAGACTTGTATCCTGTCGGCACGTTAGCGGTGATTCGTAAGCTAGCACGCACCGCAAGCGGTATGGATATCTTGGTGCAAGGGCTGGAACGTGTCCGACTCTTGGCTCTGGAGCAAACAGAGCCCTCTCTGCGGGCGCGGGTCGAAATCATTCCCTGGCCCGAAGATACCGGACCGGAAGTGGAAGCGCTGTACCGCAGTGTCCTGGACGTAGCCCGTCGCATTCTCGAGCTTTCCGGCGCCGAAGCACCTCCGAATCTTCAGGAGCTTCTCACACAGCAGGGTGATCCATTGCGGGTAGCCTACTTTATTGGCTCTATGCTTAGCCTCGATGTGCCCAAAGAGCAGGCCCTGCTGGAAGCAACGACGCGGCTGGAAGCGTTACGCTTGCTGTATCAGTATCTGCACCACGAATTACAAGTGCAGGAATTGCGCCACAAGATTCAGGAACAAGCGCAATCTGAGTTGACCAAGCAGCAGCGCGAATACATGTTGCGGCAACAGTTACGAGCCATTCAGGAAGAACTGGGAGAAAAAAGCCCGGAGAAGGCAGAAATTGATGAGCTACGCCAGCGTTTGGCCGAGGCAGATCTACCCGACTTCGCACGGAAGGAGGCGGAACGGGAACTTAATCGTCTGGAACGTTTACCTCCCATTGCTCCCGATTATCAGGTCATCCGCACTTGGCTGGAACTGGTGTTGGAATTGCCCTGGCGGAAAGAGACAACCGACATCTTAGACATCGCTCATGCGCGGCAGATTCTCGACGAGGATCACTACGGCTTACAGGAAATCAAGGAGCGCATTCTCGAGCACTTGGCCGTGCTCAAACTCAATCCAGAAGCCAAGGCGCCGATTTTGTGCTTTGTGGGACCGCCAGGCGTGGGGAAAACTTCCCTGGGACAGAGTATTGCTCGTGCTCTGGGACGAAAATTCGAGCGACAAAGCTTGGGCGGACTCCATGACGAAGCGGAGTTACGCGGCCATCGGCGCACTTATATCGGCGCGATGCCCGGACGAATTATTCAGGCCATTCGCCGTGCTGGCGTGAAGAATCCCGTTCTCATGTTAGACGAGGTGGATAAAATCGGTCGCGACTTCCGTGGGGATCCCGCCGCAGCGCTCCTAGAAATCCTCGATCCCGCCCAAAACTCTCAGTTTCGCGATAACTACTTGGACCTACCTTTCGATTTGTCAAAAGTGTTTTTCATCACCACCGCGAACAATCTGATGACAATTCCTCAACCACTGTTGGACCGCATGGAAGTGCTGCGCTTGGCCGGTTATACCCCCGAAGAGAAAATGCAGATTGCGCTTCGCTATCTCATACCCCGGCAACTCAAAGAGGCAGGGCTGACGCCCGAGCAACTTACGATTCCCCCCGAGACCGTAGATCGGATCATTCGCCGATACACTCGCGAGGCGGGTGTGCGGGAACTGGAACGTACGCTGGGCCGTCTGGCACGGAAGGTTGCGGTGCGCTTTGCTGAGGGCAAGACCGAACCGGTTACCGTTGGCCCGGACGACCTGCCTGACCTCCTTGGTCCGGAACGTTTCTTCCCCGAACAGGCCCGCGAGGAATTGCCGCCAGGCGTGGCCACGGGGTTGGCCTGGACCGAAACGGGCGGTGAGGTTCTTTATGTCGAAGCAGTACTCTTACCTGCGGGCGAAGGGTTGAAACTCACAGGTCAACTGGGCGACGTGATGCGGGAGTCGGCGCGGGCAGCCCTGAGTTATGTTTGGTCTCATGCAGAGGACTTAGGGATTCCTCCGAAAAAGTTTCGCAGGCACGGTATTCACATTCACGTTCCTGCGGGAGCGGTGCCAAAGGATGGCCCCAGTGCGGGCGTTGCGATGGTTACCGCGCTGACCTCCTTGTTGACGGGGTTACCAGCGCGAAAAGATACTGCTATGACTGGCGAGATCACTTTAACGGGGCTGGTGTTGCCCGTAGGAGGCATCAAGGAGAAAGTATTGGCCGCGCATCGCGCGGGCATTCGCCGGATCATCCTGCCACGGGAAAATCAGAAAGACCTGCGGGAAGTGCCGGAACACGTGCGCAACGAAATCGAGTTTGTCTTCGCCGGCCATCTCCAGGAGGTACTTCGCGCCGCCATCCCGAATCTACCGCGCCAACCCGCCGCCGCCAGCGTTTAGTTGCGACCGTGACGCCGAACTCCACTGCACTTATGCCTAAAAATGTTCAAGCACTGTCTGCTTCGAAGCCAGTTGAGATGAAACTGCATCAGGTGCCTTGACGCTCCAGCGAAGATTACGCATAATCGTTTCCACGACGTTGTGGGTTCGTAACCGACCTGGATGCGGTCATGATTCCTCTTTGGGACAATATTCCCGCAAGGCGCTTTCCTTTGGCCATGTGGGCTTTTATTGCCCTCAATACTTTGGTGTTCCTGCTGGAACAGACCTTGAAGCCAGCCGAACTTGAAAGGCTATTTTGGCTGAACGGCATTGTTCCCGCCTATACCCTGCGACTGATACAGGAGGGTTCTTGGCCCTTGCTAGCTACGGAGGTAGTGCCTCTTTTCACGAGTATGTTTTTGCATGGGGGCTGGCTTCACTTCTTAGGTAACATGTGGACGTTATACTTGTTCGGCGATAACGTGGAAGACCGTATGGGGACAGCCAGATTTGCGATTTTTTATTTGGCTTGCGGTATATTGGCGGGCGTCTTTCATATCCTGGCTGAACCCATGAGCTACGTCCCTGCTATCGGAGCGAGTGGTGCCATCTCGGGGGTCTTGGGAGCCTATTTGTTACTCTACCCATATGCCCGTGTATTTACCTTGGTGCCGATATTCATATTTCCCTGGCTGGTGGAACTCCCTGCAGTGATATTCATCGGCTTCTGGTATTTGACGCAAGTGTTTGAAGGCGTATTAGCCATTGCCCATGAAGTGGCTTACCAGGGAGTCGCCTGGTGGGCCCACATTGGAGGCTTCTTAGCCGGACTGACTTTGACGCCATTTTTCGTTAGACGGCCTCATCGCCCACGCTTTGCGGACGAATTCCGCCCCTGGTGAGGAAACCTATGAGCATCGGGGATATTTTTTGGATTTTCCTGCTCTTTAGCTTCGTCCAACCGTGGCTTCGCCAACGGATGTTAGAATCAGCTCGGTGGAAAAAGATCGAAGAAATTGAACGCAAACGCGGCTCGCGGTTGATTCTGTTAATCCATCGTCAGGAAACGATTAGCCTCCTCGGGATTCCGATTTTCCGCTTCATCGACATCAACGACGCCGAGGAGGTGATTCGGGCCATTCACTTGACTGACAAGAATGTGCCTATTGACTTAGTGCTACACACACCCGGAGGATTAGTCCTGGCTAGTTTACAAATCGCCCGAGCTATTCAAGCACATCCGGCCAAGGTCACCGTGTTCGTGCCGCATTATGCTATGTCGGGCGGCACGTTAATTGCGTTAGCTGCGGATGAGATTGTTATGGACTCGCATGCAGTCTTGGGGCCTGTTGACCCGCAGTTAGGGGAGTACCCCGCGGCCTCAATCGTCAAAGTTGCCAAGAGCAAGAACATAAACGACCTGGACGATCGTACGCTCATTTTAGCAGACATCGCTGAGAAAGCTCTTACTCAGCTCGAAAAGGAGGTTTTGGAGTTGTTGCAAGATAAGATGCCTTTCGACCAGGCCAAGCAATTGGCGGCTAAACTCACTCAAGGAATTTGGACACACGATCATCCCATTAGCTACCATGAAGCTCGCGACTTAGGGTTACCTGTCAGCTGTAACATGCCCGTAGAGTTTTATGAACTCATGACGTTATTCCCCCAACCCGTCCGACAACAACCCAGCGTGCAGTACATCCCACAACCATATAGACCCAGTGGCGCCCCAAACTAGGCCCTAACACTTGGGAGTGTTATGTCACAAACTATAGGGTCCACAGTTCACGGGGGAGATGGAATGCAATGAAATTTTCACAAACAGTGTGGGTCTCCAACTGCCCGATAGCGTCGGCAGAGCCGTCAACCTGCCTATTGACCACTTCTTTTCGAGAAATGATACCCGCAACTCTGGTAGCCTTCCGGCACTGTCGAAACTACAAGGTTCCGTTGGCGTATAATTGACGTATCACGCATGGTTTCATGCGGGTGCCTTGGGCCAAACCCTGTTTATTCGCTCCAGTCGTGTTGTCTGCCGAAAACAAGGATGACGCCTCTACGGGGCATAAAAGTCTTAGCTACCTCGTGCTGCACGTGGGCGATGTGATGATAAATCACGATTTCCTGGGGGCCGGCCCCGTTCCTTAGACTGAGCGAAGACGTCATATGGTTTCGGCGACCATTTTTGGAGCACCACATGCGACCGTTCAGATTCTTTTGATTGTACTGGAGCTTGAGCTTGCCCGCGGGCATCATGTTGATTTAAAGATTGCTAAGCCAATGAGTCGGTTGCCTGCTATCTATCGTTGCGAGCGCTGTTGTCCTTAGCGCAAGAGCGGCGTGCTCATGATGATCGATGTGGATGTTTACACGCATTTGCGCTGTTCACGAGGAAATGAGCATACCTGGGAGCCGCTCGATTCAGTGCCAGCCCAGTTCGCGGCTAATTTTAGAATTTCGCGACTTCTATATTCGTGACGCAGAGGCAGTCATCCCTGCCGTCGCTCTTACGGATAAAAACACGCTGCCCGAATTAGCGTTGCGCATGCCGAGGGACTTAGCACTAGCGAGCTTGATCGACCGCGCGCGACACTTAGGCCTAGCCGGCCAAGGCTAGTGTGTTCGAGCCACACTACGCTGTGTTGGACGTTACTCACACCGCGTTGGTTGCGGCGTATGACCATTAGGGACGCCGCCTGAGTGTTAGAGACGGTTGACCCTAGCCAGAAAAGCTTTGGCTCGATTCAGGGGCCAGGCTCTGGAGTTGCTACAGAATCATCAGACGTGTGCTTATGCCAACCACTCAGCGACCACATCCACGAAGCGACAGAACTCCAGTGCACATTTCGTCCCTAGGCGTCATTGAACTAAGCAAACTGCTACGGTGGCCCTCGAAAAATTACTTTACTTTACCAACTCCAGGCTCCGCAGTTCGCGGGGAAGTGGGAAGTGAACAAACTCCTCGCGAACGGTATGAGTCTCGACCTGGGCCTGATAGCGTTCGCGAAGCCAGTGCACTGCCTCTTGCACTACATCTTCTGGCGCGCTGGCGCCAGCAGTGATCAGCACCGTATGGGCTCCGTCCAAAACTTTGGGATCCAATTCGCGGATGTGATTGATCAAATAGGCTGGTTTACCACAGGCACGGGCAATTTCCGCTAAGCGCTGACTATTGGAGCTGTTCTGACTGCCGAAGACCAGGACGACGTCGGCTTGAGGCGCGAGCGCCTTTACTGCCTCTTGCCGATTTTGTGTCGCGTAGCAAATATCCTCTTTATTCGGCCCGACGATGTGCGGAAACTTCCGGCGCAATGCCTCGATGATCACGTTGGCCTCGTCCACGCTCAAGGTCGTTTGCGTCAGGTATGCCACCTTGGTATCCGCGGGCAGGTCGATCTTTTCCACGTCGTCGAGGCTCTCAATTAAGCGGATTGCCTGCGGCGCCTCCCCCATGGTGCCTATGACTTCGTCGTGGTCTGCGTGGCCGATGAGGAAAATCGTATAACCCTCGCGGCCAAAACGTTGGGCCTCGAGATGGACTTTAGTAACCAGGGGGCAGGTGGCGTCAATCGCCCGCAGGCGGCGACGACGGGCCGTCTCACGTACCGCTGGCGCCACTCCATGAGCACTGTATAGCACCACACTTCCTTCGGGCACCTGTTCCAAATCGTCCACGAAGATGACCCCGCGGCTGCGGAAACGTTCGACCACAACCTGGTTGTGCACTATCTCGTGGAACACGTACAACGGCGTGCCAAACAGCTCGAGCGCCCGTTCCAGGCTCTCGATGGCCATGACGACTCCCGCACAAAAGCCTCGTGGCTCGGCTAGAATCACCCGCATAATCCGCTCCTGAGTCTCGTCATTATTGTAACAGTCGGCTGCACATCCTTCAGGAGTGCACGACGCGATAGTCCTCACAAGCTATAGTAGATAACAAGCCCCCGCGTGGTCGGTGAGGTCACTAATGGCTGAAGAAATTTTCCAACCGTCTGAAGAAAAGTCCGCCGCTGAGTCTCGTGAGCGCGAAACTGGCCCAGAACCACAAATTGCGTCCTCGGAGAGTCCGGGGGCCTCCGCGGAATCCCCGCGTTGGCCGGTTCGGCAAATCGCTGTAGGTGTGGGGATGGTACTTGCGTTAGCCTTGGCGGGCATCCTGATTTGGCAGTTGTATTTCCCTTCGCCGAGTCAGCGGTTACGAGATGGCGAGGCACGCTTCCGCGCGGGCCAGGCAGCGCGACAGCAACGTCACTGGGATAGGGCCATGAGCCGATTCACCGCGGCTGTGAGTGCCGCCGAGGAGGTGATTCGACGGTTGGAGCAAAATCGCTTACCGAACGCTTCGCCCACAGCGGAGGAAGAATACTGGCTCGGTCAGGCGTATTGGCTACGCGCCCGCGCGCTGTTCGGACGCACTGCTGCGCAAATCGAACAGGAGGCCGCACAACAGCAATCGAGTCCGCCAACCGCCCTTCCAGGACCTGATACACCCGAGGTGTTGGAACTCTTCATGATTACCGACGCCGAAACTCGTCGTGAAGCTCTCAACAGCTTATATCGCGCGAGCCGGTACCTGGCCGGGAATCTAGCAGTGCAGCGGGAGGCCTTGAAGCACCGCATGAACGAGTCGTTCGAGAATTGGAATTGGCGTCATTTGTATCAGTTAGCCCAGAACATTGAGCAACTAAATCCAGAAGACGACCTACAGTTGCAAGCCCGCGCTTACTATGCGTTGGCCCTCTACCACTATCACCAGCCGGAGTTCTCGACAGCGAACGACGCTGGGAAGCCCCGCGCTGCAGAGCGAAAAGAGCGCTCGGCTATGAAGCAAGCCGAGCAATATCTCGAAAAGCTCGCCAGCGTCGAAAAGCCGCTTCGATTCCGCGCAGTTTATTTGCGGGCTCAGGTTTGGCATTGGTTGGCGGAGCCACGGTATCAGAAACCGCTACCGAATCCCCACGAAATCAAGACGTACCGCCAGCGTTTGGAGCAAGCGTTGTTCGACCCGGAACATGGTTTGCCGGGAGCGCTGGGGCAACAAGCGCAGCAACAATTCGAAACGCTTTCTCCTATGGACATGGAAGGTTTGTTCGGCTTGTACAGATTGGCCCTCGAACTATTGGGCAGGAGCGCCGGCACAACTGCTGAAACCTCCCAACTGTCGAAACAGCGTCTCGTCGAATCCGCATTGGCTTTGCTCAAACGAGCGGGGGACTTGCCTGAAGCGAAAGGCTCAGCGGCGTGGCGCGCCATCCGCGAAACCGCGCAATTGTTTCGCGCCCTGCGTGCTGAAAGAGACAAACCCTGGTGGCAGGATGCCGTGTTGCAATTCGAGGAGTGTTCCGAAAAAATCGCCACTCGATTCCCCCAAACGATGGAGCCGGAGCTTTGCGCTGATCTAGCCGATTTGCTCGTCGCTGTCGCTAGTGCCACTGACAAGAAGAACACCAAGCAGCTTCAAGCGTGCAAGCGCCGCGGCAAGGATTGGGTATCCCGTGCCCGCCAAGCTTTGGACAAGGTGTCGCCCAACGAAGAATTGAAAACGCGTTTGGTTCGATTAGAACGCGCCCTGAACCAGCTTCCATAAATGTTTCCGCTTTAGGCCGTTGCAAAAACCCTTGGTTACTAAGGGCGGTTTTCCTTACGTAGCGACGGACGCCAGGATGAATCGGACTTCTTCCATCCGTATTGCAGGCTGATAACGGCCTCGTGAACACGGGAACCGCGGCGATAACGAATGGAGAGTTCTCCTTGCTGCGGAGCAATGTGCAGCGCATGCATACAATCAGCCTGAGAGCGAATGGGCGTGTTGCCGATCGTGATAAGCACGTCTCCGCTCTGTAAGCCCGCGCGGTGCGCAGGAGTATTGGGTAGCACGCGCCGGACGTGGTTACCCTCGTGAATGTCCAGCACTAGGCCGATGTTTTCCGGCAGGGGATACACCCAAAGCATTTCTGTTCGAAATGTACCCTGACGGCGTGCCTCCTTGCGCAAACCTTCGTAAACCTGGTGGCAATGCAGACAACCCTTACCTTTTACCGGGAAGGCTTTTTCTACGGGCAAAGGTGAACGGGCGGCAGGGCGTTTATCTTTTTCGCCCTGGTGATGGCTTCCAGTACCAGGCCCATCGTGTACTTAAGACCGGAGAGAGACATCCTGCCCTCGGCATCGTCAGAGTCGCGACCGCCGTAGCGGCTATAGATGTGTTCGTGAGCATTGAGGAAGAGAGCCGCCCATGTCAGGTCGTAATCAAACTGAAACAGGCCGATGTCCACGCCATTCATTTGCACAATTCGGAGGCAGACGAATTGCTGCATCAGTTCCAAGAGTTCGCGGTCAGCAGGACGAACCACCTGTTCGTCAAAAGCGTTGCAGTCCGCTCACCGCTCTCAGCGAAAGACGACGAAAATGGGCTTGCCTGTTTGTTGGGCCACAAGGCGGGCTTGAGTGTAGTCGTTCAGCCAGGTGAACGAGGGTTCACCGGTATTTGGTTTATTTTTCCTTGGTTTGGCAGGCTTCCGCCCAGGTTTGTCGGCCGGTTTCGTAGCAGTCTGCGAGCGGAGGTCTGCCTCACTCAAGCGGGTTGCCTCAGGGCGAGTCGGTGAAGGTAACGAAACTGGCGAGTTCGACAAATCCTGTGCTACCGAAGGGACACTTGAATGGTGCGGTTGACCGCAACCCATTATCAGCATCAGCGAAAGCGCGAAGAACCCGTATTTTCGGCTAGCGTTGGGAATCATGATTCCGAGCCCTTCTGATCCCGTGGCATAAGGACGCACAGTTCGATATTTTAGACACGTCAATCCGACATACGTTTCGCGGTCGGGAGAGATTCTGGCCAGAGGCAGGGCGACCCTATACAGTAACGGCCAATTGCTACGCCCGTTGGCGTGTTACCGGATCCTCTCGATCAGACCAAAACTTGTCCTTGGCTTGAAGCTGCCAGACTAACCGAAACAATTGACCCCGAATATCGACTAACTAAACTTTCGAGGGCATATGCCTTCAGGCCAAAGCGGACACAGAAAGTGGCGTCCCCAGAATAACAGGGCTGCACACCAATTCAGGCATCGGACACTGGGAAGGAAGCCGTGAGCATCCAATTGATCATCCTACTGATAGCCGCGATTGTCCTGGTGACTTTCGTCGCGCTGTCGGCGATATTCTTCATTTGGCTGGAACGGAAGGTCGCGGGACGGATTCAGGACCGTTTGGGACCGACACGCACTGGCGGCAAGTTCGGATGGCTCCAAACTGTAGCGGACGGGATCAAACTACTGGCCAAGGAAGACATTATTCCTGCCAACGCGGATCAGTTTCTATTCCGCCTCGGGCCCTATCTGGCATTCACGGGGTCGTTTTTAGCGTATTTGGCCTTACCGTTCAGCCGGGATGTCGTGGCTCTGCAAATGAACATCGCGCTGTTTTTCATGCTGGCGGTGATGGCCACCGAAGTGTTTGGCGTGATCCTGGCCGGGTACGGTTCCGGCAGCAAGTGGGCATTGTTCGGCGGCATGCGGGAGGCCGCACAAGTGGTTAGTTACGAGGTGCCGATGGCCCTGTGCGTGCTCATCCCCGTGCTCACGGCAGGCACCTTGAATCTCAACGTCATTTCGCAACAGCAGGCAGGACTATTTTGGAACTGGTACATCTTCCACGATCCGTTTACGTTTCTGGCGTTCTGGACGTATTTCACCTGCGCAACCGCCAGCTGCAAGCGGGCTCCCTTCGACTTGGCCGAGGCCGAAAGCGAATTGGTCGCCGGTTTTCATACGGAATATAGCGGCCTGCGGTGGTCGTTTTTCTTCATGGCCGAGTATGGCTCGATGTTTGCGGTGAGTGGCATCGCCACCATGTTGTTCCTGGGGGGCTGGCATACCGGTGTGATTCCTGCCACGATCAGCGAGTGGATCTACGAAAACCTCTGGCCTGTGTATGTCGTAGTTAGCGTGCTGGTATTTATCACCAAATGCTGGATCCTGGTGTTCATCATGATGTGGGTGCGCTGGACGTTACCGCGGTTGCGGATCGACCAGGTGATGACCACGTGTTTGAAGTACCTGCTCCCCATCGCCTGCGTGTTGCTCTTAGGAGCGAGCGTACTGCCCCTGGTTTGGCACACTGTGTTTCCTGGGTGGGTGAAGCTGCCGTTCCGCAACCCGCCGGCTTATCCTGCCGCACCACGCTAAACCGAGGGTCGTGGATTACTGCCATGCCGGGCAGCAACCTTTACCAACCTCTTCCCAGGGCCTGGACGCCATGAGCGTAGGCGACATTCTATTCTGGATCGTGGGCCTGATGACCGCGCTCTGTGCGGTCATGGTGGTGGTAACGCAACATATTGTGCGCTGCGCTATCTGGCTGCTGTTTACTTTAGCCGGCACGGCGGGATTATTCTTTTTGCTGGGACTGGATTTCCTCGGGGCCACACAACTGTTTGTTTACGTCGGCGGCACATTAGTCCTGGTTATATTCGGGGTGATGCTCACAGCGACCGGGCCGTTTCTCCAGCTCCGCGCCGGCGCAGGAGAATGGGCGATTGCCATTATCGTAGGGTTGTTACTTTACGGCCTGATCGCGCTAAGTTGGCTCTTCGCTGATTGGTCGAAGCTGCCGGAGTCCGCACTGCCAGACGATCCTCGTCAGATGTACCATACGGAACAACTGGGGCGAGCCTTGCTCGGCGATACGTCTGTCCAACCCGCATCGGAGTTAGCCGGCGTTCCTGGAAGCCTAGGAGCGGCCGACAAAGCCAGCGGCAAATTACAAGAACCCCCGAAGCGGCAAGCGTCGGCCTTTTTACTGCCGTTTGAAATCGTTTCGGTGCATTTGCTGGTCGTGCTCATTGGGGCGGCATACCTGGCACGGGCGAAACGGAAGCGAGTCGTAGTGGCCCCACGGGAATCGCTCTAGAGAGGGCATGACGCAGGACGTGAAGGAGCCATTCATGAACAACGTCGGCTTGACGCAATATCTGCTGATCGGGGCAGTGCTTTTTGTCAGTGGTGTGGTGTGCATGGCGATCAAACGGAACGCCATTGGTGTGTTGATGGGCGTGGAACTGGTGCTCAACGGGGCGACAGTCAATTTCGCGGCTTTCGCCCGCTTCCACGATGCCTTCCGTGTCGAGGGGCAGATCTTTGCATTGTTCACCATTGTGTTGGCGGCTGCGGAAGCGGCCATTGCGCTGGCCATCGTGCTCAACTTTTACAACAACTATCTCACCGTGGATGTGGACTCGGCAGAAGAACTGAGAGGATAGTCGGCTATGCTGGAAAATCCAGGCTGGCTTTTCGTCGGAGCGACACTGCTGCCGCTCGTTTCGTTCTTGCTGCTACTTATCGGCGGCAGACACTGGGGCCGAGCGGCGGGTTGGATCGCTACCGCAGCCATTGGCGCTGCCTTTGTTCTAAGCCTCATCGGGGCTACGCTATATTTGCCCTATAGCGGTTGGTTCGCCCATCATCACCATGGCCATCACCACTCGGCCGGGCACGAGAAGCACGAGCAACATGCTGGCCCAGCACAAAAAGCCGGTCATGAACACGACCATGAGCACGTTACCCTGGCTCAACGCGAGCCGGGAGTTCCTCCTTGGCAAGGAGGACTGATCTGGGCAAAGGTAAGCACCGGCGAACCCGGCCAAGCAACCGGGCTGCGCCTGGGTTTCTACGTGGACGGTTTGACCGTGGCTATGTTCGTAATGATCACGTTAGTGGCCACGCTGATTCATATTTTTTCCACCGGTTATATGGCTGAAGAGTTACAGGATGAGGTGCATGATCATCAGGCCCACGTCGTTCGTGCGGGGCGCTATCCGCGATTCTTTACCTATATGTCGCTCTTCTGCTTCTCCATGCTCAATCTGGTGCTGGCTGACAACCTGTTCCAGATTTTCATCAGTTGGGAACTCGTAGGCATTTGCTCGTATTTACTGATCGGTTACTACTACGAAAGACGCTCGGCCTCGAATGCCGCGAACAAGGCGTTCATCACCAACCGCGTGGGCGATGCCGGGTTCATCATCGGTGCTGCGATACTTTGGACCTACTGCGGGACACTGACGCTTCCCGACACCGTGCGCGAACAGAGAAACGCTAAGGGGGAAGTAGTCCGCGTGGTCGAGCCAGGTTTGTTCAGCCGACTGCGTATGCCGGCCACTGATTCTCACGGCACACCACTACCAGCTCAGCTGGACGAATATATCGGCAACTTTGCCCGTGTCGAGCCGATATCTGAACGTAGTTCAGGCGACGCTGCTACCCGTTACCGATTCTCGTCGAGCGGTCCCTATGTGTTACTGTTTACTGCAGATCATTTCCATGGCGAAGACTTGGTACTCGACGACGGAATCTCCGCGAGCACGTCGCCGTCGGCCACCGGACTCAGCGTCATGCCTTACTGGGCCCTGGTGCTAGCCGGAATAGGCGTGTTCTTAGGCTGCGTTGGGAAATCGGCACAATTTCCCCTACATGTTTGGCTGCCCGATGCGATGGAAGGGCCGACCCCCGTTAGTGCTCTAATCCATGCTGCTACCATGGTCGCCGCAGGCGTCTATCTGGTTGGCCGCGCTTTTCCGATGTTCACGTCAGAGGTTTTGCTAGTCATCGCTTATGTGGGGGCCATCACGCTATTCGTAGCGGCCACTATCGCGCTGGTGCAGACCGACATCAAAAAGGTGTTAGCTTATTCGACCGTAAGCCAACTAGGTTTCATGATGCTGGCGCTAGGCGTTGGCGGGTGGATTGCCGGTTTGTTCCACCTGCTGACCCATGCTTTCTTCAAGGCGCTCCTCTTCCTCGGCTCGGGCAGTGTGATCCACGGCTGTCATCACGAGCAGGACATGATGAAAATGGGCGGGCTCTATGACAAGATGAAAATCACCGCACTGACCATGCTTGTGGGGGTGTTGGCCATCGCGGGTGCCCCGTTGTTCAGCGGCTGGTACAGCAAAGACGCGATCATGGTGAGCGCCCTGTCGTTCGTGGTGCATTATCCGCAGCATATGCTGCTTTTCTTATTACCGCTGATCACGGTGGCCATGACCGCGTTTTACATGTTCCGCCTATGGTATTTGACGTTTACGGGCGAACCTCGCGATGAGCACGTGTACGAACACGCCCATGAGTCGCCTGCAGTGATGACCGTGCCGCTGATCGTGCTGGCATTTTTCAGCGTCACCGTAGCCTGGGGCTGGCCGCCTTGGGATGCGCACGCCAGTGCCCTGGAACATTATCTTGACCACGAAATGCCGATTTACCTCCATCCCGATCCCGACAATCGCCAAGTGGACAAGTTCTTGGCCCCGGTGCGCAAATATGCCGAGCAACCCGAAGCCTTCCCCAACGTCCAACTACCCGAACCTCATGCCTTAGCCGGGCTACTGGCGCTGCTCTCTGCGGGCATCGGTTTCCTCCTGGCCACAACCGTCTATTACTGGGGTTACCTTGACCCCGAAGGGACGCGCCAGCAATTTGCTAGTGTCTATGACTTTCTTTGGGAGAAGTGGCACTTTGACGAACTTTATCGCTGGATAGCCGTGCGGCCTGCGCTGGTTCTGGCACGGGTCTGCCGATGGTTCGACCTGAACGTGATAGACGGACTGGTGGATGGCAGCGCTCGCGCTACAGTCCGCGTATCGCAATGGGACGGCAAATTCGACCTCGGCATCATTGACGGGCTGGTGAACCTCACCGCCGACGTCATCTACGCCGTTGGGGCTTGGCTCCGCAACGTGCAAACGGGATTTCTCCGCAATTATGTCCTATTCCTCGCCCTGGCCGCGGTCGGCATCTTCGCCCTCGTCTCGTATATTCTCGCCCTGGTCGGATAACCTGGACCTCCCTGAGGGAGCTAACACTGACACAACCGATCACGCACTGAAGTCAATGGGGAAACTGAACCGGAGCTAAGGAAAGGAAGCTATGTCCTACGAAGCTGGCCGCTTCTTCGAATATGACCTATGGCTGATGAGCGGTATCATTTTCCTGCCCTCGCTGTTTGCGCTCATCTTACTATTCATCCCAAAAGGGCAGGAAAACTGGATGCGAATCACGGCATTGGCAGGCACGGTACTCACGTTACTGCTCAGCGTGTTTCTTCTAGTGGACTGGTATCACTTGCTAGACACTTACCGTTACAGCGGTCAGGATGGGCATACGTTGGCCGCTCGCGCTGACCAAGCCCGCCTTCAGGAAGCGGCACGAGGCCATTTGGATAACGATCTGATCGCGCGCCGGCCCTGGATCGGGAGATTCAACATTGATTACTTCCTCGGGGCCGACGGTATCAGTGTCCCCTTGGTCGTCCTGACGGCCCTCATTTGCGTGCTGGCCATCGGCGCCAGCTGGAACATCGAAAACGCCGTGCGGGGATACCTCATCCTGTTCCTGATTCTCGAAACGGGCATGATGGGCACCTTCTTGGCCCTCGATTTCTTCCTGTTTTACGTGTTCTGGGAAGTAATGTTGCTGCCGATGTACTTTCTCATAGGACTATGGGGCGGACCACGTCGCGAATATGCCGCTATTAAGTTTTTCCTATTCACGCTCTTCGGAAGCGTGCTCATGCTCATTGCTATGATCGCCTTTTATTTCGCGGACATCGCTCCGCTCAGGGACTGGTTAGTCTTACGCAGCGCTGCCACGGGTAGTGCTGAACTGCGTCGCGAAAGTCAGGCCGTGGACTTAGCCGTGCGTCAGCGTCAGGCCCGAGGCGAAAAAACCCTCAACACCTTCGACATCCTGCTACTCCATAAAGTGGGCCGCGAATCGGCTTACCTGGAAGCGCAGTATCAGCAAGCCGAGGCCCAGTACGAAGAGGCGCTGGCCAGCCGTGATGCGCAACGTATCGAACAAGCTCGTCAGCAACGCGACGAAGCTCGGCGGAAGAAACTCAACTTCCAAATCTTCTCCCCCAACTTTCAGATAGTTATGTTCGTATTGCTCTTCATCGGCTTCGCCATCAAGTTGCCGATGGTACCTTTCCACACCTGGCTACCAGACGCACACGTCGAAGCCCCGACACCCATCAGCATGATCCTGGCAGGCATCCTGCTGAAGATGGGCGGGTACGGTTTCCTGCGTATTGCGTATCCCATTTGTCCCTGGGCGGCCTACGTCCTGGCCTGGTGGATAGCGTTATTCGGCGTTATCAGCATCGTGTACGGCGCGTTCGCCGCCATGGCCCAAACCGACTTCAAGAAGCTCGTCGCCTATAGCTCGATCAGTCATATGGGCTATGTGCAACTCGGCATCGCCATCTGGACGAGTATCGAGCGCTCTCAATTCTGGAACTGGGGCATGAACGGCGCGATGTTCCAAATGCTGGCTCACGGACTGAGTTCTCCAGGCATGTTCTTCATGGTTGGTGTTATCTACGACCGTCTGCATCATCGCGACCTCGACCGCATGGGCGGATTGGCCAACGCGATGCCGCTCTACGCGGGCCTGAGTGCCATCATCTTCTTCGCCGCCATGGGATTACCCGGATTATGCGGATTCCCCGGCGAATTCTTCACCGTGCTCGGCACCTGGAACTTCACCCCGCCGGGCTATGAATGGGCAGGAAAAGTGTTTGCCATCCTGGCGGCGGCCACCGTCATCATCACCGCAGGCTACATCCTCTGGACGGTGCAGCGGGTTTATCTCGGCCATCGACCCCCGAGTCCTGACCTGCCCGAAATAACCTTCCGGGAATTTCTCTGTGCCCTGCCCATTGTGGTACTGGCCATCTTACTAGGGGTTTGGCCTCGCGCCGTACTCGATTGGGTCGAACCGAGCCTCGCCGCCTTACTCCGCGACCTCGCCAGCATCCACGGCGGCTAGCCCCATAGTGCTTACCCTACCTCACAAACCGTTGTACCACCTCGCGGGGGGATCGCACGGCGAAATTGATTGAACCTTCAAAGCGGTGTCATCAAGGAGGCACTCACGAGCAAGCTCGCGGTGGTGTTATAGTGTGTAGTTATTTCCACTTGATTTTTGGTCCGAGAACAACCATATCGGCGTGTCCTGTCGTTGCGTCAATCATGCTAGCCGCAAGTGGGGAGCCTGCGCATCCTTCGACCGTAGAGGGAATGAGCGATTTTTCCGTTGAGCAACTGACCACTAATAATCTGGCATCCTAACCTAAGCAGGTTTTGTGAGCCTAATCTTACCTCAAGGGAGAGAAGATCAAGTCAAAGTTCTGGTCACATCATACTTGCTTTATCTCGGCGGAAGCATTTGGCATAAGAAAATTGAGACCTGCAACCTGAGGTATCTTCTCGGGGTAGAATTTCTGCAAGGACCGGGTCCCGGTCGGGCGTATATCGAGAAAACCTACAACCTACTCAAGAGGTTAGCCGGCCTCACGGCTTAATTAGAGTTATCAAACGCTCTGGTTGCCGGTCCCCTTGTTAGAATGGATTCCGGATTTGTTTAGTGTGCTAAATTGGGAATTAACTCTAATAACGCCTCGACGGCCAGAACTTGGTGTTAGCTTGTACAGAGCTATTGTAACCTGCGAAAACTTACGAGGCCAAAACTCATGCCTCAAACAAATAGGGTTGGGGTACCTTGTTCTCACAGTAATTCCTAATGATAAGTTCAGTAACTCTTTTACGCTCAGACCCTTTGCAACTGATGGCACGATGAACTGATATCTCTTCTATGGAGAAACATGGCCCACTATAAAGAGAGCGCACGACGGAAGTATTCGAATTGGATACTGTAATATAAGCGCCTCTAAGAGTCAGAGTTAGACAAATGTTTCGTAATTGCTCATGCTCCTGAAAGCCGAATCGGTCGGGTTGATAGGAAGTGAAATTAGCAGTCGAAGAGATAGGAAAGTAAGGAGGGTCAAAATATACCCAATCTTCTGGTTCCACCCTATCCAGAACTCTTTCAAATGAGCTGCATATGATTTCCACATTTCGTAAGGCCTTCGAGACCGCGAGCAAATTTTCCGGGTCAAGGAACCGTGGCGCTTTATACCTGCCAAATGGCACATTATATTTTCCTTGCTGGTTCACGCGATAAAGGCCATTGTATCCGGTCTTATTTAGATATATCATCCTAGCGGCGCGCTCAGGTATCCGGAGCTTCCATGGGTCTTTCTCGCGTAATTCGTAGTAAAATTCCTGACTATAGCGGTATTCTGATAGTATTTCAATGACCTCCTTCACATGATCACGAATGGCAATGTAAGTGTCTATTAGCTCAGCATTGATGTCCGATAAAAAAGCATGCCGAATTAGGTTCTCTCGATACAGCGAGAAAAACAAAGCACCACTTCCGAGAAACGGCTCGTGATATGTTCGAAA
>JANXCQ010000035.1 GCA_025060195.1 Gemmatales bacterium
GCTTCGATATGCCGCTCGGCGAACCTCGGAAATGGCTACGTGCCGACCTGACTCAGGCTCGCCTCTTCCCGCTGCGAGATATTTCAATCACCATAGCAAAACGACGGCTTAGGCGATAAGGGGTGTTAGTAAAGCATTTTTCGGCGTGGGACACAGCTCCTTCGTGAGCTTCACAATTAGACTCGGCGTCTAGGGGGCTTATCAAAAACTTTCTCGCTAAGTTTTTCCGGGCTTCGTGGAGACGGATAGAGAAAGGCGAGACTGACTTAACCTATAAGTGGCAAGGGGCACGAGCCAAGTCGGATACAAGGCTGACCTTGAGTTGCGGGTGGTAAAGGAGTAGTGAAGTGCGACATGAGCTGATCTTGAAGGGTGGATGGCGAGGGTAGTGAAAGCCCACCGAATCGTGAAATGGCGAGAATCTGCTTTTGGGAGTAAGCTTACGAGTGAGAGGGGCGGGTGGGTGGGGCGGCTGACTAGTTGGGCTGTGAGACGTGGTTGAGTAGTGCCGGGATTACCTTGAATGGGCATCGGAAACGAGCACATTAGTGTATCGTAAGGCTAAGGATCGTTTTGGAGCTGGCTCAGCGTGGACACAGCCGTTCCGCGGAATGGCGTTGCTAGAGCGACTGGGGGTGGTGGGCTGGTGGTTGTGGATGGTTCTTCCATGTGGAGATTATGGTCAACGGGGGTGCGCACCTGGGTGCTTACTTCCGGCCAATGCACCGATGGTTTTAGTTGGAGGAGATTATCGTCAACGGAGGCGCATAGATGGTCTTTTTTGCTGGTAAAGGGCATGGTATATTTTTGGGGACGGCGCTGATTCGTCGGCAAAGAACTTGGGGCATGAAGCGGACGATTGCTGTGTGGTGGGTCAGCGGCCGGATAGGCGGTTTCGTCGGACCCGTCATATGGAACAGTGCAAAACGGAAGCTTGATGCTGGTGGTCAGCAGAGGTCGGGGAGTGATTATGCCAAGCGTGTCCGAGCGGGTGTGGTCGATGCCTGTGAGGCTGATGGAGGTTGTGGCGTTGGTGGGCGTGGGATGGATGTTTGTGTGTCAAGTTTATACGGTGGGCCAGGCGAACCATCAGCCGAACCCTGCTTCCGTCGAGTGGCAGCAATGGCTGGATCGATTGTTGCAGTATTGGCAGCGGGAGGCGAATCGAACGGTCAAATTATACGCTCAATTCGAGGCGACGCGGAAGTTTCACAATTTTGGCGGGGTGGTCAAATCTTATCAGGGACAGGGAAAGTTCATGCGTTTGCCTGACGGTAGTTATGGTTTCCTCATTGAATTGCAGGAGAAGGGCCAGGCGGAGCGTTATGAGCGTTATCTGTGCACGGGTACGCACTTTTATATGTTTCGTCCTGAGGAGAAGACCATTTATTTCCATACCTTACCGCCGCGGAAACCGGGTGAGGTGCCTGATCAGGGGCCGATGTCGTTTTTGTTGGGTATTAGTGCTGACGAGGCCAAGAAACGTTACCAGATGGCGATTACCAGGCAGGACGAATGGTATACCTACGTGGAGATTCGACCAAATTTTCCTAAGGATCAGGTGGACTTTGTTTATGCACGGTTGGCGGTGCTTAATAAGCCGACGAGCGTGATCCCCCAGTATTATCCGCGACAGATTTATTGGGTGGAGCCGCAGAAGGTGGAAGTGACCTGGGATATTCTTCGCTTGGTGCAGAATGAGGCGGCGACACAGGTGGAGCGTCGTGATTTTGCTGCTCCTCAGATACCTGCGGGCTGGCAGTTGAAGCCAATTCAACAGCCGCAGGGACAGCTGGCACCGCCTGGGTAGCGTGTTCGCGGCGTTGGTCGTCCCGTGGTGATTCGTTTGGTATAATGGATTTGCTCACGAGGGTGGTGAGGAGGAACTTGGTAGAGCGGCCTTGCTAAGGGTGTGCTGGGGATTTCAAGCATTCTCATGGGCGAGGTAGAGATATGTCTTTGGATAAGAGTCTGAAGCGGAAGGGTGGGATCACGCGGATGCGAAATGTGCTGACACGGGCGGAGCGGATTCAGCAGTTGATGCGTGAGGAGCGTTGGCATGAAGGGATGAGTCCGTTTGGGTTACCGAAAGTTCGAGTGGTTAGGCTGAAGAAATCGAAGCGCTCGGCGCGCGAGGAGAAGGCGGCGCAAGCGGCGGGGGGTGCTTCGGCGGGCGGTGAGAACAAATAAATTGGTGATGGCTCGCGGCCAGAGCGTTGGTGCATGCCCGCGCCGCTAATCCTGAGGGGCGAGAGTACCTTAGGGATTGAACGGGCAGTGATTTAGCTCACGATGACCGCTGGACCGACGTTAGCCCATTAATTTGTAGTAAGATGTGTTGCTGTGCGTCCTAACGCTGCGATGGGCAGCCCGTCTGGGACGCACACCTGAGCGCGTTGAGAACGAGCACGTACCCATAGACCCCGTGGCTTGTCGCAATATAAGTGAATCGTATGATCGGCAAGGAATTGCTTATTAGGCCAGGGAAAGCCTTTTACCCGAAACCGCAAAGAACGGTCAGTAAGGCAAGGCATAATTTCTGAGCATCAGTGCAGGAGGTGGAAAAGTGCTGGCAGTGGAAATGCTGGGATTAGGCGCCCTACCGTGGTACTGGTGGTTAGCCCCTGCGGGTTCGGTGTTGGCGTTGGTGTTTGCCTACAAGTTTTACCGAGAAATCCTGGCTGCCGATCCGGGCGACGAGCAGATGCAGAAGATCGCCAGCTATGTGCGGGAGGGGGCGTTTGCGTATTTGAAACGGCAGTATTATGTGGTGGCCATCGTGTTTGTGGTGCTGGTGTTGCTTTTGGCATGGCAAGCGTTCGGCTTGAAACAACAACATGTTTTGGTGCCGTTTGCCTTTCTAACGGGTGGGTTTTTCAGTGGTTTAGCAGGGTTTTTCGGGATGAACACGGCTACGTTGGCGAGTAGCCGAACGGCTCAGGGCGCGAAAGAATCGCTCAATCGCGGCTTGCAGATCGCTTTTCGCGCAGGTTCGGTGATGGGACTCGTTGTTGTGGGGCTGGGGCTGTTGGATATCACGGCGTGGTTCTTGTTGCTGGTCTGGTTGTTGCCCGCTTTGGGCATTATTCAGCCGATGACTATCGAGCAGATTACTGTGGTGATGCTGTGTTTCGGTATGGGGGCGAGTACGCAGGCGCTGTTCGCTCGTGTGGGGGGCGGGATTTATACCAAGTCGGCCGATGTTGGGGCAGATTTAGTTGGTAAGACCGAGGCTAATATTCCTGAAGACGATCCTCGGAATCCCGCGGTCATTGCGGATAATGTGGGCGACAATGTAGGTGACGTCGCCGGCATGGGCGCTGATTTGTACGAGAGTTACTGCGGTTCGATTTTGGCCACGGCAGCTCTGGGAGCATCCGCGGCCAGCGTACTCGGATTAGCAACCTTTTCGGAGCAAGTGGAAGCGGCCATTCGATTAGTTTCCGCGCCGATGGTGTTGGCGGGGATAGGTATTGCCCTGTCCATTCTTAGCATTTACTTCGTCAAGACCGAGGAAGGGGCCACGCAACGCAACTTATTGTGGGCGTTGCGGCGAGGCGTTTGGGGCGCCAGCGGGCTGATTTTCGTAGCGAGCCTTCTGGTGATATGGCTGGTGCTGGGGGGCTTGGAAGTTTCTAGCGCTGCGGGGAAATTCGCTCTCTGGCCCGGAATTTTTGGCGCGGTGGCTGTTGGACTCTTGGCGGGCGTGCTGATCGGTTGGTTCACTGAATACTACACTTCCAGCGAGTATGAGCCGACTAAATGGCTGGCGACTCAGTGTTTGACAGGCCCTGCGACGACCATCATAGGCGGCGTGGCTCAGGGAATGCTCAGCGCCTGGGCACCGATTACGATTGTCGGGGTGGGCACTATTTTGGCCTACGGCTTAGCGGGG
Source organism: Gemmatales bacterium (assembly GCA_025060195.1). Classification (GTDB taxonomy): domain Bacteria; phylum Planctomycetota; class Planctomycetia; order Gemmatales; family HRBIN36; genus HRBIN36. Next base: position 3,896 of record JANXCQ010000035.1, read on the forward strand.
GGTTTCAGTTATCCCGCGCTGGGGCTCTACGGCGTCGGTTTCGCGGCTGTGGGAATGTTGGCGACGCTAGGCGTAACGCTGGCCACGGATGCGTATGGTCCAATTGCCGACAATGCTGGTGGCAATGCTCAGATGACGCACCAGCCTCCTTACGTGCGGGAACGGACTGATGCCTTGGACGCCCTGGGCAACACCACAGCCGCCACGGGCAAAGGTTTCGCCATCGGCTCGGCAGCACTCACGGCATTGGCCTTGTTGGCTGCGTTCATTGAAGAGGTGCGGGTCGGGATCGAACGGGAAGTAACCACCTTTGTGCAGCAGCATCCGGAAATGGCGCTGGGTGAAATTCGCGCGATCGGCTTCGGAAAATACGCCCAAAAGACGGAACGGCCCGACCCGGAAACTGGATTTTATCCGGCTTACATCCAGGTGAGCGGTGGCGAAAAGACTGAGCCGTACGTCTTGGAAGGCGGAAAGCTGCGGCGGGCCACCCAGCAGGAAATTACGGCGTTCCACGACCCGAATATTCCAGTGATTCGTCCGGTGATATATTTGAAACGGGTCAAGGACGCCACGTTAGGCGACTTCATGGAGTTTTATCGTATCAACCTGATGAATCCGAAGGTTCTGGTCGGGGCGTTTTTTGGCGTGCTCATGGTGTTCGTCTTCTGCGGGCTGACGATGAAAGCTGTTGGCCGCGCTGCCTCGCGGATGGTCGAGGAAGTCCGACGACAATTCCGCGAATTGCGTTTGCTCGAAGACCCGGGCGCGCGGGCCGATTATGCTACCTGCGTTAGCATTGCCACGGCCGGCGCCCAGCGGGAGATGGTTCTCCCCGCATTACTCGCCGTGATCGTCCCCGTAGTTTTAGGGTTGTTGCTGGATGTCAGCGGTTTGATGGGCTTATTGGCTGGTGGCTTGACTTGCGGTTTCGCGGTGGCCGTTTTCATGGCCAATGCGGGCGGCTCGTGGGATAACGCCAAGAAGTACATCGAAGCCGGTAACTATGGCGGGAAAGGTTCCGATGCGCATAAGGCAGGTGTCGTCGGCGACACTGTGGGCGATCCCTTCAAGGATACTTCGGGGCCATCTCTGAATATTCTGATCAAGCTGATGAGCATGGTGGCCGTTGTTTTTGCGGGTGTAATTGTCAAATACGCCCCTCGCCTGGCGGAGTGGTTGCGCATGTGAGCTCCGGATTGCCGCACTCCACGCCCACAAACTAGGGTTCGCGGTAAAAACATCCCAGGTAGCCTTTCGTTACGCCCCGACAAAAATTTTTGCGCCCCGCCCCTTGACATTCGCATCCGCCCGTTCACAATGCCAGTAAGGAGCGGGATCGGAATCCATGCAGCTTACCGCAAAGGAGGGTCTGAGGATGGTTAGTACGGGAACAGGGGTCGGGACCGGAGTAGTCAAGAAAGCCTTGTGGAAGACCGGTCTGCCATCGTTGCGTGAACTCAAAGTCGAGGAGGACGAGCATCAGGTGGTGGTGACCGGGAGCGTGCCCAGTTATTATTGCAAGCAGGTAGCGCAGCAGACGGTGCTTGCAGCCGCGGGCGGACGAAAGGTCGTGTTGAATATTTCTGTCAATCCGCCGCGGACTTCGACTCAGACACCTAACGAACCGTAATCGGCTGGCCGATTCGGGCCGATTCCCGCAACGCATCCAGGACCTGCATGACCTGAACGGCGTTCTCCGCAGATGGTTCAGGCGGGCGTTGGTGAAGCACTGCCTGGGAAAAGTTGTCTAACATGGCCGCGATCTGGTTCACCCCACTCACGGCGATTTCGGCCTTGTAACCATCTTCGGTTTCCACGAAAAACACCGCGGGATCTGGGGGCAGCCACATGTCGGGAATGCGAATCCGTCCTCGCGTGCCGACGATTTCCAAGGCTTGGCGAAACGGCCAAACAAAGCTGCAGTCGAAAGTCGCCGTCTTCCCTTCGCCAAATTCCAGTATGCCAGTCATGGTAAGGTCCACGCCGAACTCATATTGGGCACGGGCAAAAACGCGATGCGGTAGCTCACCAAAAACCCACAGGGCCCCATAAACGGGATAACAACCGACATCCATCACGCAACCCCCCGCTAACTCCGGTTGTAAGCGGATATTGCTGGGATCCAGTTCCAACAGGAATGAAAAGCTCCCCTGGACATGGCGAACTTCGCCGATCAGACCGCGGGCAATTTCCTCCCGAATGCGTGCCGTCCGCGGGTGATGGGGCCAGAAAAAACCATCCATCAGGGCTACCCCACATTGACGACACACCGCGACCATCGATCGGGCCTCCTCGGCATGGCTCGCCAACGGTTTTTCGCACAACACATGCTTACCCGCTTGCGCGGCCCGAATCGTCCAAGGAGCGTGTAAACTGTTCGGCAACGGGATATAAACGGCCTCGATCTCCCTGTCGGCCAGTAAGGCTTCGTAACTGCCATAGGCTCGGGGAATATGCCAGCGACTCGCTGCCCGTTGCGCCTTCTCGGAGGTGCGGCTCGCAATAGCTATCAATTCGGCATATCGTGCCTCAGTAAAGGCCGGAATGATCCTCTCATTGATCTTGGCCACGCCTAAAATGCCCCAACGGAGTTTGCGCGTCACGCCCATGTTTGGTGTCTCCAGTTACCGTCTTCCAGTCAGCAATACAATAGGGCCGAAAGGCCAAACGGCGAGTCGCTCTCGATGTCAGTCCGAGGAAGCCGACCTACGCCGCGAGCGACCTGCGGGAAACGGATAGAAACGGCACATGGCCCAGCACACAATCCGACTGTTAGGCCCATGGGAATGGCAAGCGCTGACGCGCACAGTGTTCAGCGGCACCGGCACCATCGAAACCCGGCCCGATGCCCTCCCCGCACCACGCCGTGTTTGGATTCCCGTACGTTCTCCGGATGCAGAATTAGCCCATTTCCGGGGCCGAGTTTGCTGGCGCCGATACTTTCACTGGACGAGCCAATTGGACTACTGGGAGCGGATCTGGCTTCATTTCGAATCGGCTGATTATTTCGCCCAAGTGCGGCTCAACGGCATTCTTCTCGGCGAACACGAAGGAGCACTCGATCCGTTTTCGTTTCCCATTACCTCCCTACTGCAAAAGCGCAATTGCTTAGAGGTGGAGCTCGAAGTCCCCGAAACGCCGCCAGAGCTGAGCCAGGCGAAGCGAATGCTCCGGGAGACGCCCTTTTGCAGCAATGGTCCCGCACTCTTCGGCGAAGTTCGCCTGGAAGTGTATCACCCAACACGTTTCGGCGACCTCAGCGTGGCAACTTCCCTCCAAGAGAAACGGGCCATGCTGCACATTCGCGGTGAGATTTATGCCGAGACGCCCTGCCAACCCGAACTTTACGTCGTTTACGATAACCACACCCTGCACTACGAAAAACTCGACATTCGAGACAAATCGCATCCGTTAGCTCTGGAAATCCCCGTGCCTCGCATCTACGTGTGGGACGTAGCCCACGGTCGATCCGCTGCCCTGCACTATGTCCAGATCGAACTGGCCGACCGCTCCGTCATGCTCGACGCGCGCTACTGCAACGTCGGCTTTCGCCGCCTGGACTGGCATCCCCGCAAACAGATGTTTCGTCTCAATGAGCACTGGCTTTCGGTAGGCTCCGAAGTGGCCATCGTGGACATCCAAAGCCCTGTGAGCGAGGGTAAGCCCTTTGAATCGGCCGACGAAGTGGGGCAGCCCGTACTGTGTCGCTTACCCTTGCGCGGTGGCTACGCGGAAGACGCCACTTTTCGCCGACATGCCGTGGAGCAAGGACTTCGCCTAGTGCGGCTCCTACAACATCACCCATGCATCCTCGGCTGGATCGTGCACACGGAGCCGACCGAACATGACCACGAACTCGACGCCGCATTAGCCCAAGCCATCCGCAATACCGACCCGACCCGACCCGTCTTTATTCAACCCCGCGCCGATGCGCTTCACATCATCGCTCCAGATGAGTAGGTCGCCAAAATATAACTGTGCCAGGCGTCGTGGAGGCGAGAGACCAGAACGCCTCGGCCCTTGAAGCGCTATTCAGGTTAGGAATATAAAACAAAGTAAAACACACGTACTCAAGGCTCAACGCAACTGCTAAGCAGGAGGCCCAAAATGGCTTATCTCGGCGTGATTGCACTCACGTATTGGATCATGTCGGCGAACGTGCAGGCATGGCCCAGCTTCCTTGGCATCGGACACACGCCCATCGACGCATCCACGCTCCCGCTCACCTGGTCTCCTCAACATAACATCGCCTGGAAAGCGGAGCTACCCGGGCTAGGACAATCTTCCCCAGTCATCTGGAACGAGATCGTGTTCGTCACCAGCATCTCTGGCCCCATGAAAGACACCTGTCACGTCACTGCCCTAGCGCTCAAAGACGGCCAACAACTCTGGGACCGTACCTTTCCCAGCACGCAAAAGTCTCGTGTTCATTACTATCAAAGTTGTGCCGCACCCTCGCCCTGCGTGGATCGCGAGTGCGTCTATGCGTTCTTCGAGACAGGCGAACTGGTCGCCGTGCGCCACAACGGAGAAGTGGTCTGGACCCGTTCCCTGGTCAAAGACTACGGCCCCTTCGAAAACGACCACGGCCTGGCATCGTCCTTGACCCAAACGGCCAACGCCATCTTCGTCCTCATTGACCATGATGGGCCATCCTACCTGCTCGCAGTGGACAAAAAGACCGGCAAAACTTTGTGGAAAACCGACCGAGCCAGCCGACGCAGTTGGGCCTCCCCTGTGGTCATGCGGATAGGCCAACGCGACCAAGTTGTCGTCAGCTCCCAGGGCTCGGTACAAGGCTACGATGTTGCGACGGGCAAATTGCTTTGGTCCTACGAAGAAGTGGGCGGCAACGTGGCGGGGATCGCCTACCCCGTGGCCAACGGCTCCTTCTTGGTTTATGCCTCCCCCGGACGACAAGACCAGAATCTTGAGCAAGCCCGACGCTCGAATTTGCTGATGACCATCGAGGTCGGTCCTGATAACACCTATCAACCCCGCGTGCAATGGTACGCCTCCGCCCTGCCAACGTTCGGCAACGTCATCGCACACCAGGGCATCGCCTATTGGGTCAACCGCGTCGGAGTTATCACCGCTTACGACGTGAACACAGGCAAGGAATTGTTCAGCGAACGGACGAAAGAACCCTGCTGGGCGACCCCCCTAGGCGTGGGGAACCGCGTCTACTTCTTCGGCAAAGACGGCACCACGACTGTGATCCGAGCGGGACCACGGTTCGAAGTCTTAGCTGTGAATCGCCTCTGGAACGATGAATCGAGCGAAAACAAAGCCGAGCTACCACCGCGCCCTGCCGAAAAAGCTACGCACGCTGAACCGGCGACAAAACAACTGACTCCGCCGCCAGCCGATGCTCCGCGACCCCAACTTGTGGAAAAAACACCGCCGCCGCAAAAGGCTTCGGACAAGCCCGGGCCTCGTAAAGGACCTAAAGGCGAACTGTTCCCGGACCCCGTGCAGTACGCCGTGGCCGCAGTCAACGGCAGCCTGGTCATACGTACAGCTAAGGTGGTGTACTGCCTCCGAAACCTCAACTCTGCCAACCCCCAGAGATAGGCAACTTAGATTTAGTGCAAACTCCCCCTATTCTCCCTACGCTCTAGAGCATCGGTACGTCTCTGATTAGATGCACTGGCTCTGAGGGGATTGTGTCCCCCTAATCATACCGTCGGTGCATGATGACTAAATGGGCTTTCAACTGGTCTTAGCCTTATCTAATCCGCGTTTATCCCTGTAATCGGAGGTTGATTTTGCTAAGGACTTGCAATAAAGTCTGAGGCCATGGTTTGCTAATATCGGAGTGTGGGAAAGGAATGTGGGGCGGGCACGATAGAGCGGCGATAAGGTTTGAGGCTGGGTTTGCTAGTATCAGCCTGGAAACCCTCTCGAAAGCACGCATCGTTCTTATTAGCTTATACGGTAAACAAAAAAGGCGGCGCTTGATCGCACACTGCAACACTCTCCGTTCGGAAACTGTGTGCAACGCTCTATAATGTCAGTTGCCTTCCTTTGGGGGCTCACTTCGGTTCCATCTATATCCGCACTAGTTGGAATAGATATCTGCGGGGCTTGCATACTATTACAACTGTATGTTTATTAGCTTGGGACATTAGCTCTGCGTTTGGCGACGCAGCAGTGCGCTCTTACGTCCTCTTAGAACTATATGTTTAGCACTTAGGTTATCAGCGTTTTGCCGACCCATGTCCGGCGTTAGATCTCGCCGTTTCTATATCAACGTCATTGCTGCGCCGCCGGCAGGAACGGCGCCAAGATGAAGCGCGGCTTTACATCTTCGGATTTTTATACTAACGTCACCGCCCGGCCAGCGTACGATTCATTAACCTCGTTCACGCCTTACTTTCCTATTGCTGGCTTAGTTCATTGCCAGTTGGTAAGTAATGACAAATTCGATCACGAGATTTTGCGATTTCGGATAAAGAGTGTGAATAAATGGCAGGCAGGGCGAATACTATGTTCCGCGAATCTAGGGACAGTTATGGTGCTCGGGATCGCCCCATGCTGAAGCCGACCCGCTCCTGTGAGGCCGACCCCCGGTTTAGGTCGAATTCTTGCTGAGTGTATAAATTGCCTCTTTTCTGAGATCGCGTCTGGGCGCGGCTCGTTTCCGGGTAGGGGGAGGATGGTTGGCGGGTTAGCCTGAGGTGGAGCATCGTTGCTGCGACAGAAGTCGGGGGGAGAGTCGTGTTGCTGGCATCAGTTGTCGAGCTCGCACCAGGCTAAGGTCGCGCCCTGCCGCAGTGCGTCGCGCTAAACGTTGTACGAGTCTGAGAAGCGTGCCCGGGAGATTGCTAGGTTGGTATTTAGGACGGCCATTAGGGATTGGCGCCGTACAATCCCTTTGAAGAACGTGTCAAAGAGGCTTATCGCCTTAGAGAGGGATAGGATGGCTGCGAGATAACTAAGGACAGGTAACATGACGGACGGTCTGCAAGTCATTCGCCGAGCGCTGCTCAGTGTCAGCGATAAGCTCGGATTGGTCAGCTTCGCGCAGGGACTGCGGGAACTGGGCGTAGAACTCTACTCCACAGGGGGAACTTACCGCGTACTCCAGGAGGCTGGGGTCGCGGTGCGGGAAGTGGCAGAACTCACAGGATTTCCCGAAATCCTAGACGGCCGAGTGAAGACTTTGCACCCCCATATCCATGCCGCGATTCTCGCCCGGCGCGACGATCCGGAACATCGAGCGACGCTCGCGCGTCTGGGGATCGTTCCCATCGATCTGGTGGTGTGTAACTTGTATCCCTTTGCCGCAGTCCGCCGACGCCCGGGGAGTTCTCACGAGGAGATTATCGAGAACATTGATATCGGTGGTCCCACGCTCGTGCGAGCGGCGGCGAAAAACTACGCCTTTGTCGGCGTCGTTACCGACCCGAGCCAATATGCGCCTGTGCTGGAGGAAATGCGCCAACACCAAGGTGCCTTGACCTATCAAACCCGGGAACGATTGGCCGCCACCGCCTTTGAACACGTCGCTCACTATGACCGCGAAATTGCGCAATATTTCGCCCAGTTGCTTCAGAGCGAAACGTTTCCGCTCCATTTGCATTTGCACTTCGAGCGGCGGCAGTTCTTGCGGTATGGGGAGAACCCGCATCAGCAGGCCGCGTTTTACATCGAACCAGGCTTTGCTGGCGTCTCAGTCGCCACCTCGCAAGTGCTTCATGGCAAGGAACTCTCCTTCAACAATATCCTGGACTTGGATAGTGCCCTGGGGCTGGTGCGGGAGTTCGAGCAGCCGGGAGTGGTCATCATCAAGCACAACAATCCTTGTGGGGCGGCGGTGGCTGGGGAATTAGTGGAGGCGTATCAACGGGCTCTGGAAGGCGATCCGCAGAGCGCTTATGGGGGTGTCGTCGGGCTGAATCGCGTCGTCGATGCCGCGACGGCTCAGGCAATGGTGGAATCGGGTCAATTCATCGAAGCGATTATCGCTCCCGATTTCGAAGCCGAGGCGCTGGAGATCCTGACCAAACGGCCCAAATGGCGGGCGAATGTGCGTTTGCTTCGCGCAGGTAAGCTCCAAGAAAACGGCCAACGCTCCGCCTTTGACTATCGCCATGTTGAAGGCGGACTGCTCATGCAAACGCGCGACCTGACCCGCGACGACTTGCTCACCGCGCGCGTCGTCACGCGGCGTCAGCCCACAGAAGCGGAATGGGCCGACCTCCGCTTCGCTTGGACCGTGGTCAAGCATGTCAAGAGCAACGCCATCGTGATTGCCAAGGCGGGCCAAGTGGTCGGCGTGGGGGCCGGTCAAATGAGTCGGGTAGATGCGGTGCGGATAGCGATCAGCAAAGCTGGCCCACGCGCCCAAGGCGCGGCCCTCGCCTCCGATGCGTTTTTCCCGTTTCGCGACAACGTCGACGAAGCCGCCCGCGCGGGCATTACCGCTATCGTGCAACCGGGCGGTTCCGTGCGCGACCAGGAAGTGATTCAAGCTTGCGACGAGTACCACATTGCCCTCGTCCACACAGGGATTCGACATTTCCGTCACTAAACTTCGCCACCCACCTTACCACTCCCGCTGATACTTGCCCGGCCGCTAACGCAACGAGGCAGTAACACTGTGCACGACACCGAACGCCAGAAACGACTTGAAGCTGCGCGCCAACAACTGGCAACGCTTCTCCGCGAACTGCACCAGGTCATCATCGGTCAGGACTCTTTCTTAGAAGGGCTCATCCTGGGCTTGTTGTGCGGCGGGCACGTCCTGGTCGAGGGGGTGCCCGGTCTTGCCAAAACGCTCGCGGTGCGCACCCTCGCTGCCGCTCTTCAACTCCCCTTCAGCCGGATTCAGTTCACTCCCGATTTACTCCCGGCCGACATTCTCGGCACGCAAATCTACCAGCCACGCACCGGCGAATTCACAATCCGGAAAGGGCCGATCTTCGCCTCGCTCGTACTGGCTGACGAGATTAACCGCGCCCCTGCCAAAGTGCAAAGCGCCCTGCTTCAGGCCATGCAAGAACGCCAGGTCACCATTGGCGAAGAAACGTTCCCCCTGCCCCGACCTTTCTTCGTCCTGGCCACGCAAAATCCCATCGAGCATGAAGGCACTTATCCGCTTCCCGAAGCCCAAACCGACCGCTTCTTGCTCAAGCTGCTGCTTCAGTATCCCAGCCGTGATGAGGAAGTGCAAATCCTGGAACGCATGGCCCATGTCGAGCCACAAATTTGCGTACAGCCCGTTCTTGACGGCCAACAAGTCCTGCAACTCCAAGCATGCGTCGAGGAGGTTTATCTCGACGCCCGATTAAAACGCTACATCGTGGACTTGGTACAAGCAACACGCCAGCCGGAATCTTACGGGCTAGATCTACGCCCCTGGATTCAATACGGAGCCAGTCCCCGCGGGACCATCGGGTTAGCCCTGGCCTCGAAAGCCAAGGCGCTGCTTGCAGGACGCGACTACGTACTGCCCGCCGATATCCACGCGGTTGCTCCCTTGGTGTTGCGGCACCGCATCTTACTCAGTTACGAAGCCGAAGCACAGAATTGGACCACTGACCGCCTGATTCAACACCTACTGCAACACCTCCCCCCTCCTTGAAGCCCTGCCGGCATTGGTTCGTCGCCACATGTCCGTGCACACTCTTAGTCATCCCAAGTTATGACGCCAATGGCAAACGAAGTTATCGAAGATTTCCCATGCTTTCCACCTAAGAAAACTGTCACCCACTTTGGATCCATCTCGTTTTTACATTAGGGGGAACCTCGGGCGATCCTTGCGTAGCACAACTCAGGGAGTGCCGCAATGACCAATCAAGCTAGACAACTCGGCGACCAGACTGCGCCCAACCATGACGCAAGCGTAGCCGGGGAATTCGAACTTCGCAAACATCCGCTTCTGGAACGCCAAGTGGTACGCCAGATCGGGATTTACGGCGCTCGCGGGACGGGTAAGACCTGCTACCTGGCCGCCTTGTACGGCAACCGAACCAACGAACAACTCGGTTTCAGTATCTCGTTCGACGAGGACAACCCCGACGATTCCCTGAACCACCTGGATTACGCCTGGAAATGCCTCAAACGAGGAAGTGTGCCGCCCGCCACAGCGCTCGTCCAGCCTTTCCGTATTTCCTTCACGGCCACCTATCAGAGACAAAGCTGGAAAGTACGCACGTTGGATTACGCCGGTGCTCTGGTGCAACGCCAATCTACAGGCACACCTGAATTGAAAAAAGAGGTTTTGCAGTGGCTGTGCGATTGTGATGCCGTGCTAATTCTTATTGATATAACCGAATCGCACGACACCCTGCTGGAGCGACTGAACGAGATAGACCTGCTCATTAACCGCCTGCGTGCGCTCAGCCCCGATGGACAAACCGTTCCCATCCCCGTTGGTCTCATCTTCACTAAGTGGGACCACCGTTGCCGTAACCTTCGTGGGGCCAGCCATGTGGAACAACGCCAACTTTTGCGCTTCTTCCTGGAACAACGCCCTGAATTCCGACAGTTCTGTGAGCAAGCACAAGCAGGCAGTGACCGGGTCTGCTTCTTACCTGTATCCGCATTCGGCCACCACCTTGATAAGAACATGCCCCCTCCGGAGGGCGCTCAGCCTTTCGGCATCCACGAACCTTTGCTGTGGGCTCTTCAAGAATGCGATCAAGCTATCCTGGATGCTATCGAGCGCGAAGTTGCCCCTATGTTGGAACGGCCCTGGGCCCAGTACGGCCAAGCCATCGCCCGCTATAAGACGCTAGCGCGCCAACGACTGCTCACGCGTGGCCCGATTGCCGCCTTGCTCCAGCAACGCATCCGACACTTACGCGCTCGCGCCTGGCGGAGATCGGCCATCGTTCTGAGCGCTTTCGCCGCTGTTTCTTTTGCCCTCATTTCCTCCGCTGCTTACGCCTTAGATACTTACCAATATCGCCGAGCTCTAGACCATCTTGCCAGTCCAAAACTAAGCCGCGAGGAAAAGGAAGCCGCAGTCCGGGATTACTTAGCGACAAAAAATCCGATGGCCCGGATTCTGGGACGTGTTACGGAAGTGAAAGAAAATTTGGTAAACCGGCGAAAAGCTTGGCATGAAGATGACTATACTAACCTTCTGCAAAACCGCATGGCTTATAAGGACAACGACGAAAAACTAACGTATTTGATTGCCGGGTATCGCCAGTTCCTGCAACGCTGGCCCGATAGTCCTCGACGCTCCGAAATTGAGGACTGGTTACAAAGGGCGGAGGCACGGCTCCATTACATCAGGGAAGAGCAAGCTTGGCAGTCCATTCAAGCTTTTGCTCAAAAATATACTTTGGACAGCCATGCCGAAGAGTGCGTGCAGAAAATCGAGGACTTCTTCAAACAGTTCCCCCAATCACGTTATGAAAGCGACGCAAGGGCTCTCTTGGAACAGAAACACCTCCCGCTCAAACGCTGGCGCACTTTTCAGGAGTATGACAAAACTGCTGAAGGTCTGGCGCGGCAGGTAGAGCAAATGGGAGCCAATGGGGGCGATTTCGCCCAAGCCAGGCACCAAGTCTTGGCATTACAAGAGCGCTGTCGCCAATTCCTCGAACAATGTCCGCCTGAGATTTGCCAGGTAGATTACGCACAACCGATGAATTCGCTCACGAAACGTCTGGACAACCTCCTGGTTCGCATCGAACACTTTTGGGACGATCACGAATGGCGCCAAGTCAAGGCTTATGCCGCGCAACATCCCGAGGCTTATGACACTATTCTCAGTCGCATTAACCGGTACTTAGAAAACCCCGAGTTTGGCAATCCTCCTCAGACGCGAACGCACACAAAACGCCACATTCAGGAGGCGAACGAACTTCAAGCCAAGGTGTCCGGCACCTGGGACCGAGAGGAATACGTGAAATTCTATCGGGCAGCTAAGGCAGCGGAGGCCGACAGGAAAGTTACCGCCTTCGAGAGCGCCGCTCGGCAGGCCAACACTTACCTCACGGGCAGCTGTCCGAAGAAACAATACAAAGACCAAGTCGAGCGCTGGTTAACCTGGCTTGATGGCTTGCGGAATAGAACTGAGTATACGGTGGTTATAGTTAAGGCTGAGATCGGTAAGAACGCGAGTCAGATCATTGATGCACCCACCGATAACCCTCCTGACGTCAACATTCATCTTCGGCTTAGTACGCAGTTAGCCCAGAATCAAAGTTGGCAAACCCAAACCATATACGATACCTTTAGACCGACTTATGATTATAAATGCCAACGAGTCCGAATTCGATGGAACGACCCAGCTGCAAGCCTCACGCTGACACTCACCGACATCGACACCATCTTTGACAATTGGGTAAGTGCGACATTCAACGGCCCAGACGTCCTTTTCCTGTTGGATAGCTGGATCAGCGTGCGTGATGGGGATGCAACTCATTACGTCCTTCTCTCCTGCGAAGACCTGCGCCCACCATCTTTGCCGGAGAGGTAAGCTCCGCCGTATGGGAAACTTTGATGCCCGCAATCGAAATCCACGTGCATGCCGTTAATCAGTAAGAGCTTCAGGCTCGAGACCAGGTTGATCATAAATACTCGAACAAATTTTCTAAGATCATTCACCATTAAGCTCAACTTGAAAGCAATATATGGGTGGCGCCTTACAGAGATCGGCTCAGGGATCATTGAAACCTCAGCGCGAGCATCGAATCCCCTTGGCCATCCACCGATGGTTCGCTCAGGGGGAAGGCTGGGCCTACCATTCGCGTATTGATCTCCGCTTAGCACAACGTGTGGCCGCCAAGTTACTCACGCAACGCGCTCACCTGTGGGCTCCATTGTCCTCGTGCACCCTGCACAGTTCGCAGCCTGCCACGGATGACAATATCTCCAATCTTAACCAGGTAGATTATCCAGGAGGCAGCGTTGCAACGAATCTTAGCTCTATATCCGAAAAAGCTGAAAACTCGACTAACCTGCCAGAGGGCCTGAACAACTCTTTCAACTCCGCTTTAGACGCGCGACCACCTCGGACGACGCCGTTAGGTGTGGATCAGGTTACCGCAAATCAGCTTAGCTGCCAAGACAATACGTCCAAATTTCCACCGTATGAGCAGGGAACTCGCGAAATTGACGGGCACCGTTTCGCCTATCTACACCGCGCGGATATACATTGCCCCGATCCACGCGCCCAAGGTCGTTTTCCCTCGGTCCTCGTTCTAGCTCTCCTAGATGACCTAGAAGAAGAGAGAGTCCAGGACTTCCTGCAATACCTTCAGGAACGCCTCATACACATATTGCCTGACCACCCTGGCCCTAACCCTCACTTAGAAGTTCTTTATCAATATGAACTCCATACCTCACCAGCACAGACGTTAGGGTTATCCTGACCTAAAATTAAGTAGCGAACCGTATGCAAGCGCTACACTACTGCCTCCTAGGGCCGGACCTTCGGCAAAACATCGCGCGATTGCCTCGGCAAAAAAGCGGTTAATATCGGTCGTTTTAGCAGCAGGCATATTAGTAGCTATATTCATCGTGATAGCCTGGCAACTTAGCATTTCTCGTCTTCCCCGCGCCGACCGACAGGCCGACGTTTCGATATATCATGACAGAATCCCACAAGAAAAGCTGTCTAATGTTGAGCAAACCCATACTCGCCCCAGTCATACTGATGCGACCACGCAAACACAGTCAGGGGCCTCTTCAGCGTCAAGTTCATCCTCATCCAGTGCGCCTACACGCACACCCGGAATCGCCATTTCGGTCTCATGGAAGCAACAAGTGGCGGAAAAAATGCTCATAGTTCTTCAACGTTGGAAAAAGGACGGCCCCTTGACCAAATTTCGAGAACATTCTGGAACCTCCTCCAGTTGGTCGGGGAGTTACGAGAAAAGACTGACCTACGAGGATTGCCGCAACGCTCCTCATGAGGTGATAGAACGCTTCTTTTTTGTACTTAGTCGACGACCGGTCCAACATCTGCTGAACAAAGCTGGAGCCGAGATGACTTGGGAGGGTAAATTTATTCACTGGTTGCCAGAACAGCCGCTATACTTAGATAGCAAGCTCGACTTAGAGCGAATCTCGGAGGAGCAACTAGAGAGGCTCCTCGAGGAACTTAGTAAAGCGCTATTTCGCGTTACCGATTCATCGGCGATGCCATTGGTAGGTGACCGATCGCCTAATGGATTTTCCACTCGGGGCGCTAAACCTAGGTATAATGAACTAATTAACAACATCGATAGGAAATTTAGCTTTGATAATTGGAAGACAGCCCTTCTAAGTTGCGGGGTTACGTTATGTAACAGCAAGGATGAGTTATTGACTGAATGGGTGCATAGCTTTGTGCATCGAGCGGAGCCCAGCAGTATCAAGAACTAAAGGGGGGCCACCACTATCATGAAATCGCGAACGCTTCTCCTTGCAACCTTAGCGGTGGTTCTCACAGCTCGGGCGAGTGTGCTCCTGGGATGGTATTTTCAAGTACCAGCAGCCATATTCGGGGAAGATCGCGAGTTGCAACAAGCGGTAGACCTGATGAAGGGTTATCTCGCCCAATGGGGACTCCCGGTCCCTACCCAACGGGAAGAGATAATCCGTTCCTTCTTTCACTACTAGAGTCGGGACGCCTGGCTTGTTGACGGCGAACGAGTGAGTACTCATCCTGACTTGCGGTTCTTAGAAACTCTACCTGACAGGTTTCCCGCAGTGCCCAGGAATTGGCTAGGAAACTTTAGAACTAAGCCCCTGCGCGCTTACATTCGCCAGCAATGTATAGTCTTAGTCGAACGTAGCAATACTTGGCGCGCTTCGGTAGAAAAGACCCAGCAAACTGCTGGTGACCAGGTTAACTTAGACAAATCACTTAAGGACTTAGTAGAGCATTGCGTTAGGGGCATTCAGTTCCGCCCATGGTGGCAACAAGTCGGCGCGCGCGAACTTCGGATTCTTGACGTACGCACTCGTCCCCTGACAAGTCCGCAGCGGCTGCTCTTTTACAGGATGTTCTGCATGTTTCCTCAGCCAGACAGATGGCAATCCGACGCAGCGAAAGCAATCCTGAAGGAGCTCAGGGCTTACAAATGGCAGACTCTCACTGAGGAAGATTGTCAGTGTCGTCCGTACTTGGTATTTGCCTGGTACTTTCGTTTCCTGTCGCAGGAGCATTTCGAGGACGCCCAGCTAAATGTGGATAGTTATGCAGCATATTTCGTCCAACGATTACCCAAAAAGCCTCTTTCCGTGGATGGTGTGTTTTCAGGTGAACGCGAACTGCTCCAAACACTCAACCAACTGGCCAAAGATATAAGTCCAAAGACTTACATCCCTGCGCAAACATTATCCACCGCCCTAGATCAAATTCGACGGGAACTGGATTTTGATGCTTGGCTGAAAAAAGTTAGACCTCTACTCGTAACCACCCAGGAAGATAAAACTCCCCGTATTCTTCAAGAGTTCGTGCAACGTTTCCAGGGAATATCCAGTAGATAGCCATTGAAATTGTGTCACGTTCCCAAGATTACAAGCGTTAAAGAATTGTAGGAAAGCAAGGAGCGATATGCATAGGACAACGAAACAGAGCTTATAAAGTTCCGTAATGGTACATATGTATACTTCTGGTTTTACCTAAGTAGCTAGTTATTTAGTTCCTCGTTTTGCTGGATGTTGCGTCCAGCTACTGGGCGGCCGTTTGCCGCCTGTTATTTTCGTTGGGCAATGAGAAGTCGCGGGGAATGTAGTCGACTGGTTTTACTCTGAAGAATGTTAGCCGCCTGTTGCTTTCGTTGGGTCAGTTAGGACCCTATGTTGAACGACTCAGTTCCCAACTAGAGTTTGCAAGTTAGCTATCCCATCTGCCAAATGGATGAAACGTGGCCGTTATGTTAACAGCTAAGCGGTCTGATAAGAGATTTGTGACGCAATTTAGTTACGCACAGGGAGCCTAAGGCAGCGAGAAGAATAGACTTAGAAATTGTCCAATAGTTTTGTCGGCTTTCTCGGGCTGTTTATCAGGCGATAGTTGAACTAGCTTATTCCCGCATGAATGCTTTGGCCGAGCGATTATACTATGCTTTGCGAGGACCTTCATCATTGCGAGGCTGGGATAATACGCAGTGTAGCTAATGCGGAGAAAAGGCGACTGACCTGTGAAATCCAAGACGACACACCAATGATGCCGCTCTCAGTTTTAGGACGGTTGGCATCAGGATAATGTTATTCCTAATGTAACAGCCGTGCGAAAACATTTATTGCGAAGGGGAGCAGAGATGACGCGGGCTTTGCATGAGATACCATCAGTTCGCTCGGGTGATTATTGAGGTGAAGGGCTGGATACCTGAGCGCGGCAATGGATTATTATCATTAGTCTGACCACGATCCGGCTTGCTTATGCGGAAAACTTCCCGACTAAATGATTACCTAAGCTCTGCGGCACTGGTATCGCCGGAAGTTCCCGCGGCGACTTAGATTGAATATCCTTCAGTTTCTTTATTTAACAACATGGCACATGATATTAACCTTAGCGGTCAGCTATCTTGCTACGATCTTGAGGCGTTGCTGTCTCAGCGCAATTAGTAAGCGGCCCGTCGCACGGCAGTGGCGCATTCAACGCAAGTGGCAGTTTCCCTCCGCCACTCTTTTTATGCGTTCCAGTTGCGCTTCGTGAGCAGCGCAGATATTATAGATAAGCCTGGCATACCTGGACAAGGAAACGACAATCCTCGTTCGAGCTTTGGCTGCCGTTTTGGAGTGTAACTTGATGCGACTGGCATGGGATGGTAACATCCATCTTTCGGAGTACAATATGTTCCTTGTGCGGGGGGACTAGTCGAGCAACTTTCTAAACACGTGGCCGGTTATCTGTCGCATGATGAGAGAAAGCCGCCGCCAGGTAGCGCTGCAAAACGGGAGCGAGATCGGAGTATTAGAACCTAGCCGGTGAGCAAATTGTAGTGGACGGCGTGACCTAATATTGACATCTCCGGCCCTAGATCAAGGGGCAACCAAGTTTAGAGGGAGGTGTGAGCGGTGCGAACGAAATTGCGGGTGGCACTCTTAGTCGCGACGGGCATAGCCCTGAGTTCGTTGTTGGTCATTACCGTCGGTGGGAACTCGTGGAGTTCTGGGAATCAGGTGCCCAGCTCCTCGGAGCCAGCCGTGAGCCTGGAGGCCAAAGAGATTGCCAAACGATGGGCGTCTGGGCGTACGCGTCAACTCCAAGTTAAATCTGCCGAGGTGAATGAGGCAATTCGAGTCTTTCGACAATGTTATGACCAAGTGTGGCTGGAGGGCAGTGATGGGCTGTTGCCGTACCTCGGCGCGGAGGAGCTGACTACCGCCATCAGGTGGTGGCAGGCGGAAATCAAAAAGAGCCTGGAAAATGCGAAAGTGAAAGATGTCGTGGGCGCGCAACTATGGGTGCAACGCAAGTATCAGCAGGAATTGACGGCCGAGTTGATCATGTAGGGTGTCACGGGACTTTTAGTTTTAGGGGGTTAATGTAGAGGGTTTTGGCCAAGAGGGGGATTTAGTTTGGACCGTTGGCTATTCACATAAAGTCTGGGGCAGAAGCAAGTATCCGTTGCTGGCTGTGTGATTGAACGCCAGAACGGGACACACTTGAGAAATCTACCTGCCCGAGGAGTATGAGAGGGTTTGGTCGTACTCCTCTCCCATTATGAGGCCGGCTGTCATTCGAGATGCCTTTCCTTTAGAACTACCCCGAGGTCTTCCTAAGAACGCCCAGACCAGGACAACGCGGGAAGCATTTCAACGGGCTATTCGAGGGATGGAATCCTCGGGCAAGGTGTTAATCGAGTCGCTGAAAGCTGCACACTAAATTTTAGATTCGATGGGCTTTTGGAAAGAAAAGTCGGGTGATGATACACCCCAGTGGTATGCGATACTTCGCCTCATGAGATTAGTTGGAGACCGTGAGCATTTGTTCTGGGGGTGGGCGCTCCTCTACTATTAGTGCCCGGGAATCCTCCGGAAGGCGACCCGTATTTAGTCAATCCGGTTTTGCAAGGGTTTGGGATTGATGCGATCACGAGGAAAGTGTACCCCATTATCCCCTGGAATGGTTGGGGTAAAGCGGATAGCGGCAAAGTCTATCCCTCGGGCAAGCCACCGGCCTGAAAACCTGGCCCGGAGCCTTTTCCTCCCATTGATCCAACGCCCCCTACCCCGGCACAAACCAAGCCGGAGCGCTGAGGCGACGTATCTATATATGCATGGCCTCGGTGCGGCCTATGCAAGGAAGCTTAATCTAAGTTGAGCAATGTCTTTACCAACTGTATACAGCAAATCATCTAATAACCGGATCAACTTAACTCGTGAGCGGTCTGTTGCAGGGCGACTTAGATTTCCGTGACCATAGTTCGTTTAGTTAGATGCTTGATAGTCAATCTTAGCGGTGTGGATTTTAGGCGTAGATCGTGTGTCGGATGTTTCGGCTTTGCGATAACGGCGCCGCATGAACGGGCAGTGGTTGTTGATTTTAGATCTAGATCGTAGCGGATGTTGTAGCTGGGTCTAAATCCGGGCACTGTGATAATCAGAATGTGGGTAAGGAGGCGGTGATAGAGCGTGAGTGGTCTTAGGCTAAGCGGGAACATTGAGGCACTTTCTAGGCGTTGAAAAACCTTAGCGGGCTGAGAGGCGTGAGCGGCTTGGAGCTAAATGATAACATTGACGCATTTCCCTAGCTCCAGACAAACTCTAGTCCGGCTGGAGGGCGTGAGTGGGCCTATACTAAGTGGGAATATTGACGCATAGCCTAGGCGAGGAAAAACGTGACAGGCTTAGGAGTATGGCCGGCCGTGAGCTAAGCGGGAACATGGACGAAATATCGTGGCAATACACCGAATTATCTATATGCAAGCGTGAGCGGCCTTCAGCTAGGCGGGAATATTGACGCACTGGGCTTGGCGATGAATGCGTTTGAGTAGGCCGGCGAGGACGCGTCCGGGGCCGAATTCGTAGAACTGGTCGAAGCCTTCGTTAAGTAAGCGGCGCATGGTCTCTTCCCAGCGAACGGGGCGGACGACTTGTTGCACCAGGAGTTGGCGAATTTCTTCGGGATCGGTGTGAGGTTGGGCGTCTACGTTGGAGTAAACGGGGATGCGGGCTGGTCGCAAGGGGATGGTCAGCAGGGCCTGGGCGAGTTGTTTGTCGGCGGGGTGCATGATTTCGGTGTGAAACGCGCCCGCGACGGCGAGGCGGACCGTTTTGCCGAGCCCTTCCGCTTGCACGATTTGTTCGAGGGCGTCGCAGGCGGCACGATCGCCGGAGACGACGATGTTGCCCGGAGCGAGGTAGTTGGCGATCCACAGGCGTCCTGCGGTGCGGACGCGTTGGCAGAGTTGTTCGACGGCCTGGGCGTCCATGCCGAGTACGCTCACCATGCCGCTGGGGGTTTTCTCGGAGGCGGCTTGCATGGCTTGGCCGCGGAGTTGTACCAGTCGAACGCCGTCGGCAAAGTCGAGTACGCCGGCAAACGTCAGTGCTGTGTATTCGCCCAGACTCAATCCCGCGGCGGCCTGACATTGGGCCACGACTTCGGGCTGCTGACTGCGGAAATGCTCCAGTGCTGCCAGGCTGGCGACGAAGATTGCGGGTTGGCTCACATCGGTGCGATTGAGGCGCTCTGCAGGGCCTTGTAGGCAGACTTGGGCTAAGTCGTAGCCCAGCGCCTCTGCTGCTCGGGTGAATAATTCGCGGGCTATCGGGGATTCTTCCAGGAGGGTTTTGCCCATGCCGACGTATTGAGCGCCTTGACCGGCGAAGAGAAAAGCGATGCGCGGCATAGGGGTCTCCGTTTTTGTTAGGTGCGTTGTTGGCGACATTATTAGCAATTTGGCCGGCTCTGTCGAAGTTCATTTTGGCGGACGAGGGTAATCGGACGGGTGCTCGGTAGGTGGTGCATGGCTTGCAGGTGGCGTGGCGCTGGCCCCTTGCTTGAAGGAACTCGTTAGCTACAATGCGGAGCAGCGAGCGGGCTATAGGGAGTCCGCGGGTAGTCGAGAATTGGCCAACTGAATGAGGAGGATGCATCATGCGTAGGATTGGTGTGCTGGTGAGCGTGGCCCTGGTCTTGGGGCTGGCTTTCCAGGTGCCCGGGACGCAAAGTGGGCAGGCAGAGTTCGTGAAGCTCTTCAACGGCAAGGACATGACGGGCTTTCACTTTGAGCCACCGGCCTTGAAAGACGCCATCCGCGTGGAAGACGGCGTGATCATCGTGCCGGGTAAGCCGAATGGGTATTTCTACACGGAGAAAAGCTATCGCAATTATGTGCTGCGTTTCGATTGGCGCTATAAGCGTCCAGCGAACCTGGAAGCGGGCCAGGATGAGAAGTTTCCGGGCAACAGTGGTTTGTTGGTGCATATTCAACCGCCGCATCGGGTTTGGCCGCGGTGTGTCGAGGTGCAGGGCATGAACCGTGATCACGGCAATATCTTCGCGATCGGCGGCGCTAAGGGTAAGTTCAAGAAGTATGCCGATGCTCAGAGGAAGGCGATCAAACCCGTGGGCGAGTGGAATACAACGGAAGTGACCAGTAAAGACGGTTACCTGAGCTCGAAGGTGAACGGGGAGCTGGTTTCCGAAGGAGAAAGCGAACTCAAGGAAGGCCCGATCGGCTGGCAGTCGGAAGGTGCGGAGATTCACTTCCGCAATATTGAGATCAAAGTGCTGCCGTAGACGGTCAGGCACCGACCAGAATCCAACGAAGCAGGGCGCGACGATTCGTGCCCTGCTTTCTTTTTGTCCGTTTCGGTCGAACCTGATTTGCGGGGCGGAGACTGCGGGCGTAAACGTGTCTTCGATAATTAGCGCCGAGGTTGCGATACTACGCTGGGGTCTGGGCGAGTTCTTCCTGAATGAGTCGGCGTACTTCGTCGGCTGGGGCTTTGCCGCGCGTTTCGCGCATCACTTGGCCGACGAGCGCGTCCATCGCCTTGGCCTTGCCGGCGCGCAGATCGGCCACGGCTTTGGGTTGGCTGGCTAGCGATTTCCTGACCAATTCCCGCAGTTGTTCTGTCGAGAACGATACATCCAGGCCGAGGCGACGAATGATCGTCTCCGCGGCTTCCCCGCTCTTGAGCATCTCGGCAAAGACTTCTCGGGCACGCTGGGGGTTGACGTTGTACTGACGCTGTTTTCGGATGAGGTCGGCCAGGCTCTCTGCGGGGAGCGGGAACGACTCGATGGTGATTTTGCGTTCGTTGAGCACTTGCAGTACCTGATTGGTGCACCAGTTGGCCGCGGCTTTCGCGTCCCCCGTGAGTTGGGCAACTTTCTCGAAATAATCAGCGAAAGCTAGTCCCTGGCTGACGATGACGCCGGCGTCGTAGGCGGACAGTTGATATTGGGTTTGGAATCGTTCCCGACGAACCGAAGGTAATTCTGGCAGTTCGGCGCGGATTCGCTCCAGCCAGGCCTGATCTACCAGCACGGGGACCAGGTCGGGTTCGGGAAAATAGCGATAATCCGAGGCTTCTTCCTTACGCCGCTGCACTACGGTAACGCCGTGGTCTTCGTCCCAGCCGGCCGTGGCTTTGGGCACTTCGCCGAGTTTCTTGCCTGTGCGGCGAAACTCCTCGTATTGCCGCTGAGCCTCGTAAGCCATTGCCCGTTCGACCGAGCGAAAGCTATTGAGATTTTTTACCTCGACAATGGGGGTAGCTACGTAGCCGTCGCCCTGGGGGATGTGAATGTTGATATTGGCGTCGACGCGCAGGCTACCTTCCTGCATTTCGCAATCGGATACCTTGAGTTCGCGGAGCAATAGCCGTAATTCTTCGAGAAAGAGCCGGGCTTCTTCAGGCGAGTTCATGTCGGGGCGGGTAACGATTTCCAGAAGCGGCGTGCCTGCGCGGTTCAGATCCACGAGACTATCACGGCCCATGCCTGTTTCGTCGTGAAGCATCTTACCCGCATCCTCTTCCAGGTGGACGCGGATGAGCCGCACTTTCTTTTTTCCCTGGGCCGTCGGGATTTCCAGCCAGCCGTTGCGCGAAAAGGGTAAGTCGTACTGGCTGATTTGATAATTCTTCGGCAGGTCGGGGTAGTAATAGTTTTTGCGATCCCATTTGGTGAAAGGTGCAATGTCGGCGTTGAGTGCCAGGGCCGCCTTCAGGGCCAGCTCGAAAGCGCGGCGGTTCATGACGGGTAACACCCCAGGCATGCCGATGCACACGGGACACGTGGCCGAGTTCGGGGGCAGACCGAATTTCGTACTGCAGCCGCAGAATAGTTTCGTTTCGGTCAGCAGCTGTACGTGCACTTCCAGCCCGATGACCACACGGTACGGCAGTTCCGCGCTCATGGCTCGCTCCATGCCTGTGCTTGACGCTCTCATTATAGCAGGCAGGGGTCAATTCCATGCGCTGCCATGCGACGGCTGGAGGCGCCTTGCCCCGAATTAGGAACGATTTGCCCGACTTCCACGTCAGCCCGAGTCATCCTGGCTCGCTTCACACCAGGCGTTTGGCTTTGCCGCGGACGGCAGGCTTGAACTCCCCCGTCGCCAGCACCGCTAAGTTCACCTCCAGCCCAGGAAACGCCTTGGGACGGAACCACTCCCCAGCCTCCACCTCTTGACACACCGTAAACTCGCTCCCCGTGTTCTCGTTCTCTTCGACAAACGGCCCGGCTTCGGTCAGGCGAATGAGCCAGTACCAGCGGACGCCATACTGGGCGTAATCGCGGTACTTGCGACGCAGGACGCGGGGGCGGTCGCTGGGGGATTCGATTTCGACGCAGAGGTCGGCAGGGCCGTAGAGGCGACCGTCTCGCAGCTGCTCGGCGTGTTCCTTCGCCAGGAAGACGATGTCGGGCACATATGTTAGCGGCTTGTCCGGGTCGAGGATCATGTCGATTTCGTGCCATACTTCGCCTAAATCGTGAGCGACCACCCAACAACTGAGGACGTGTTCCAGGTAATACTCGAATCGTTGATGCTCGGCGCGGGGTCGGGGACTCACGACGACTTCTCCGTCGAGCAGTTCGAGCTTGCGTTCGTCGCTGGTATCGGCGAGGTACTGAGCCAACGTCATCCGCCGCGGCATCGCCTTGCGTCGCCGTCGGTGTTGTAGTCCTGCTACTTTCATAAGCCCCTCCGGACTGCCGCTGGATCTCCCGATGCGTGCAACCGGGACCGCACGAGCACAACCCGCTCCTGAGGTCGCCTGGTTCTTGCTTATGTTATGATAAACGCAACATCTCTTCGGGTGTGGCTGTGAACGAATTTCCCCATCACGACCGTCCGGTTGATGTTCATGTTATGAGCAATGCAATTGTGCGTACTTGGTTCCAGCCATGTTGCTGGGGAAGATGGTGCATCCCAGTGGGGGTTGCGGATGATGCACCGCGGATGATACTGATGGACGCAGAGGAATACGCACTGGGGAATCGTGGCACACCCGGGATTGCCGCAGAGGAACGCACACTAGCGATCGGCGTGGAAGGAACGCGTGGCCCGGAACGGTCTCACACCAGGCGTTTGGCTTTGCCGCGGACGGCAGGCTTGAACTCCCCCGTCGCCAGCACCGCTAAGTTCACCTCCA
>JANXCQ010000036.1 GCA_025060195.1 Gemmatales bacterium
GGCTACGTTAGTTATCACCAGCGCGATGTTAGCAGCGACGGATGTAGATAACGGCCCAGCGGACATTATTTACAAGCTAACTGCACTGCCTGCCTTCGGCGTACTGCGCAAGGGCAGTACCGTCCTGAATCTCAACGACACCTTCACCCAGGCGGATATCAACGCGGGATTGATTCGTTATGTCCACGATGGCAGCGAAAGCCTGGCAGATCAATTCGGTTTCGAGTTGCGGGATACTGGCGGCGCTTCGGCAGGCACGTTCGTGGTCAATATTACCATCAATCCGGTGAACGACCCGCCGAGGATAGACCTGAACGGCGGCGCTCCGGGAACCGGCTTCACGGCGACGTTCTTCCAGCCGGGACCAAATAGCGTACCTATCGTCTCCGGCGCGTTGACGGTGGACGATCCCGATAGCCCCACACTTAGCTACGCCGAGGTAACGTTGACCAATCGGCCTGACGGCAATGCGGAGAGCCTGACGCTTTCACTTCCCTCGGGCAGTCCCTTGTCATTTACGTATAACCCGGCTACTGGCGTGCTCACACTAAGTGGGCCGGGCACGCTCCTCGATTATCAAGCGGCACTGAGTACCCTGCGTTATCAAAACAATAAGACTTTCCCGAATCTTGCGCTGCGGGTGATCACCGTAAGGCTTCACGATGGTAGCGTGTTGGGGCCAGCCGCTACCGCAGTGGTGAACTTTGAGGGGGCAGCCCTGCCTGGCGTCGATCTCAACGGCCCAGGGAACGGCATCAACAACTCGGTGCAACTGAGCAACGGCTCGGTGAACATTGCGCCCTCGGCCCTCATTGTTGATACGGACAGCCCTGTCCTAAGAAGGATGGTGCTCCGGCTGACAAATCGGCCGAATGGGCTGAACGAATCGTTAGACTTCACGCCTCAGCCGGGCATTAGCGGCTTTTATAATCCCGCGACGGGCATCTTAGACCTCTCCGGGCCAGCTCCGATCGCGAGTTTTCAAACTTTGCTCCGCTCCGTGCGTTATGTGAACAACTCACCGCTCCCCAACCCGGAGCCGCGCATTATTCAGGTCTATGTGAACGACGGTTACAACAACAGCCCCATTGCCACGACCACAGTGAGTTTCGGACCGACTTTGACCCGACCTCACCCCGGCGGGGGACAGACGTTCATTATTGTGGGCACGAACGGGAATGACCAGATTTATGTATCGCCTGTGACCGCGACGACGTTCCGCGTGATTCGCAATGGCGTCAATCTGGGCACTTTCAGCCGCAGTGCTTATCGGCGTGTGGCGCTATTCGGTTTAGCCGGCAATGATCGCCTCGAGGTGGAACGCACGCTGGCCTTGAATGCCGTTCTCGACGGCGGAGCGGGCAACGACGTCCTCCTCGGTGGCGCGGGGAACGACCTAGTCCTTGGACAGGCGGGCAACGATCAGCTCTTCGGACGCATTGGTCGCGATCTGCTTATTGGCGGGGCGGGAAGCGATGTGGTGTACGGCCATGATCCCGGCTTTGGCCCCAGTGGCGACGACCAGGACATTCTCATCGGCGACCGCACGATCTATGACGACGACTTGAGCCAACTGGCCAGCATTTTGAATTTCTGGTCGGGACCAGGCGCCTATGGTACACGGATTGCGCTTATCAAAGCCGGGTTCGGCGGATCGCCGTTGACTACGGCACAGTTGCTCGGCGACAATGCGGTGGATCAACTCTTTGGCGGTTGGGGCGATGATTGGTTCCTGCGCTTAGCCATCAACGACCAGCTTCCGGACCGCGTGAATACTGAGGTCATTAATTAAGCCAGGCACACTTTAGCTAAGAAACCATACCCATCCCAAATTATTGCCGGCTCAAGCCGCGCCACGTCGGGTGCCAGCGAATGAACCGCGTTGCCGAGCCTTGGCGCAAGCTGCTTAATTTCAGCAAACATTGCTGGCTACGAAGAATGTTTCCCAGGTTGCAAATATGACCTCGGTCGGCGTTAATCGCATGAGAAAATCGGCGTAGGAGGCCTTGCTTGCTTCACGAGTTCACGAAAGAATTCAATAGACTGGCATGCACGCGCCGATCGGAAACCACAGGGGGCACGATCAACTGGAACAGCGGAGGAGGCAGCACCATGGCCCATTACGATCGTCGAGCGCAGATTGAACGTGGTCGCAAGGCCGGGTTGCAGACACGGGAAATATATTCGGCACTGACACACCGCTCGGTCTCAGCCCAAGAGTTGGCCCAGGAAATCGTGGACGCCAACGGCTATAGCGCGGCCGTAAATGCGGACGGTCGAGTTTATTATCGTCCGAATGGGGCGACACATTAGTGCCAGGCGGCCACGACAATGGTGATGTCATCGGCCTGCGGCAGCGGGCCCCGAAAGGCCCGTAGCTGCTCGGCCAAGCTTTGGGCAAGGTTCGTTGCCGAGGTATTGCCATATTGCCGCAAGAATTGGTGGATGCGGTCGGCGCCGAAGTGTTCGCCTCGCTCATTGCGGGCCTCGGTAACGCCATCGGTGTAAAGGAGAATTCGATCTCCCGGTTCCAGCGCCAGGCGGTGCTCGGAATACTGACCATCCGCTACAACGCCGAGCATCAGTTGATGGCCCTCTAAGGCCTCGCACGTCTGCGTACGGGCACGATAAATCCAAGGTTTGGGATGACCCGCGTTAGAGTAGATGAATTGGCCCGCCTGGCGATCCACCACCCCATAAAACGCCGTAACGAAATGTTCTTCGGTCAGGCCGTGCAAATAGCGGTTCATGTGATCCAATAACTGCGCGGGCTGGTACGCCTTGCGTGCGCCTGCAGAAAACGCCGCATGAGTCATGATCGCCACCAGCGCCGCCGGGATACTGTGTCCCGTCGCATCGGCAATGAGCACGCCGACGTAACGATCCTCGACGGTGGCAAAATCGTAGTAATCACCTCCTAGTGGCTCCACGGGTGCATAATACGTGGCAAAGTGCAGGTCGGGAAATTTAGGAGGCGTCTCGGGCAGAAGTCGGCTCTGGATGCGGCCAGCCACGCTCATGTGCAGGCGGATTTCCTGATCGCGTTCTTCGAGCCGACGATGGGCCTGTCGCAATTCCTGAGTCCGCGCTTCGATCTGCCGATGGAGGTGCTCGGTGTAACTGTCGAGCAGATCCCGAGCACTCACCAGACCCACCAGACGTCCTTCGTCCACCACCGGCACGTGGCGGACATGTACAGTTTCCATGAGAGAACGGGCCTGCTCCCAGGTCGCCTGAGGGGAAATGGTCCACGGATTGGTTGTCATCAACTCGCGCACCGGGCGGTCGAGCCAAGCGCGGTCGGCTGAGCTGGCCAATAAGCGCAGCACGTCCCGCTCGGTGAAGATGCCCAACAACTTTTCTCCCTCCGCAACCAGGACGGCGCCGACGCGTTGCTCGGCCATACGACGAATCGCTTCACAGGCGTGGGCCTGGGGACTCACGGTGATGGGCGGCCGCACCATCACCTCTTCCACACGCATCGTCCAGTTCGTGGCCATGGTTTACGTCATCGCTCCTTCCCATCGGCCCCAGAAGAGGCCATTTTCATGTCCGCGGTAGGCCCAGACACGCCGAAGCCGACCCGTACGACATGAAGAAACCCAACGCCCGCGGATCTTGTCGCCCAAACCGCCTCATATCGGCATCGGCGGTTCAGGTAGGTCGTCGCTCTTATTCTAAGCGGAGCTGGAAAGAGTGGAGCGGTTCGTACTGTTCCGGCGCAGACAAGCAAGCTGTCGGTTCACCTTCATGGAGTACTGACGCTGCCCAGATTCGCCGCGTCATAATTGTGGTAAAATGAAACGTAATCCACGAAAGCTCGAGAAAAGTGGGACGCGACGCTATGCTCAGTGCAAAGGAAATTCGACAGCAATTTATTGATTATTTTGTCAAGGAACACGGGCACACTTTCGTGCCATCGTCCAGCGTAGTGCCTGTGGACGATCCCACGCTGATGTTTACCAACGCCGGCATGAACCAGTTCAAGGACGTCTTCCTCGGCACAGGAACACGTCCGTATCGCCGCGCCGTTAACAGTCAGAAGTGCATCCGCGTCAGTGGCAAGCATAACGACTTGGAGGAAGTCGGACGCGACACCTATCATCACACGTTTTTTGAAATGCTGGGGAACTGGTCGTTCGGCGACTATTACAAGGCCGAGGCGATCGCCTGGGCGTGGGATTTGTTAACGCGAGTGTGGGGCATTGAGAAAGCGCGCCTGCATGCCACAGTCTTCGCGGGCGACGATAAAGAGGGCCTGGAAGCAGATGAAGAGGCCTATCGACTGTGGCTGGAGATGACCGACATTGACCCGACCCATGTGCACCGTTTCGGCAAAAAAGACAACTTCTGGATGATGGGCGAGACGGGGCCTTGCGGACCATGCACAGAAATTCATATAGATCGCACGCCTGACAAGTCGGGCGGTAAGCTCATCAATCGCGGCGATCCGCGGGTCATTGAAATCTGGAACCTGGTGTTCATTCAGTATAACCGCGATGAGAGCGGGAAGTTGCATCTGTTACCCGCCAAGCATGTGGATACGGGCATGGGATTCGAGCGCATCACCGCGATTTTGCAGGGCAAGGACAGTAACTACGACACAGATATTTTCGCTCCGTTAATTGCAGCTATAGGGGAGCTGACGGGGAAGCGGTACCGCGGCAGTCTGACGGATCTTGTGGACATCGGTTTTCGCGTCATTGCGGATCATATTCGCATGCTGACGTTCGCGATCACCGACGGAGCGTTGCCTGGCAATAAAGGTCGCGGTTCGGTGGTGCGGAGCATATTACGGCGGGCCATGCGCTTTGGCTGGGAAGCGTTTGATCGGCGGGAGCCGTTTCTGTATCGCCTGGTACCCGTAGTGGTGGAACATATGGGTGAGGCGTTTCCCGAATTGAAGTATCAGCCGCAGCGGGTCATGGACGTAATTCGTCGCGAGGAAGAGGATTTCCTGCGCACCATCGAGCGTGGGCTACGGTATTTCGCGCAGGCTGTGAGTCGCGCTCGCCCCGTTTCTCCAGAGCAATGGGCCGCGGAGCAGATTCCTGAAGGCATCCGTGGCATTCTGTCGGGCAAGGATGTGTTCGAGTTGCACACCACGTATGGTTTCCCGCCCGATATGACGCGGCAGATGGCGCGGGAGCGGGGTCTGCTCGTGGACGAAGCGGAGTACGCTCGCTTGATGGCCGAGCATGAGGAAAAGTCGCGGGCTCAGCCTGTGGCCCAGCAGGTGGCCTTGCACGTGCACGAACCGCTCCCCAGTACCGACGATCGCGCGAAATGGTTCGGCTTGACGGGGCAGGGTACCATTCTGGGCTGGATTGAAACCAACCGCTTCTTCACCACGGGGCGATTGGAAGCGCGCGGTGAGGATGCGCCGCCGGTGGGCCTGGTGCTCGACCGCACATGTTTCTATGCCGAGGCCGGTGGACAGGTCGGCGACCGCGGTTACATCACGACCAACACGGGTACGTTTGAAGTCACCGATACCCAATGGCTCGGTCAGACCGTGGTGCATTTGGGCACGGTTACCGCAGGATACATTGCGCCTGGCCAGCTGGCACGCTTACAGGTGGACTCCCTCCGCGAATTCACGCGGAAGAACCATACGGCCACGCACCTGCTTCATTGGGCCTTACGGCAAGTGCTCGGTGAGCACGTGGAACAGCGTGGCTCGAAGGTCAAGCCCGATGGTTTCACCTTCGATTTCAGTCATGTGGGTCCGATGCGGCCCGAAGAACGAATGCGAGTCGAAGAGTTGGTGAATGAAAAAATCTATCAGGATTTGCCCGTGACCTGGCGGGAGTTGCCCATCGAGCAGGCACGGAAACTGCCAGGCGTGCGGGCGTTCTTCGGCGACAAATACGGTGAGGTGGTGCGCGTCGTCGAGATTGGCGATGGCTTTAGTCGCGAATTTTGTGGCGGAACCCACGTGGATCACACAGGACAAATCGGGCCGTTCCTCATCCTCACTGAGGAAGGTTTGGGCAAAGGAATTCGCCGCGTAACTTGCACCACGGCACGGCAAGCTGTCCTGGCCATACAACGCTACGAGCGGCTGCTCGGTCAGCTAAGTGCCCAGCTCCGGTGCAGTGCCGATGAGTTGCCGATGCGGATCGAGGCGCTGCACGAGGAAATCAAGCGGCTGCAACAACAATTACGCCGCGCGGCCAGCACCGATTTGAACGCCGCCGCGGACCGCTTACTCCAACAAGCCGAGGATTATGCGGGCGTGAAAGTCGTCGTCGGGGAAATGCCCTGGGCCTCGGAAGAACAGATGCGGCAACAGGCAGACCGCTTGCGGCAGAAGGCAGGCAGTGCCGTGGTTGTGCTGGGTTGGACCGACGATGCGCGGGTGCAATTGCTAGCAGCGCTGACCCAAGATTTAGTGGAACGCGGACTGCATGCGGGAAATTTGCTGCGGCAAGTCGCTCCGGTAGTCGGCGGTGGCGGTGGCGGCAAACCGAACTTCGCTGTCGCAGGCGGTAAGGAGCCTGCCAAACTGGCCGAAGCCTTGCAACTCGCGCGCCAACTGATCCATAACTACCTCACTGGCGCATAACCTTTCTTGTGCCTCCCCGATCTGGCCCGAGGCCATCTGCACAAGTTGCCCCATTGTGCAACAATCGAATCACTCACAAGATAATTCGCGCGAAAGCTCCTGCGCCATGGGGTAACAAGCATTTCCTGCTCTGATAGCCTTTGCTCCGAAACCAGGTTGGAGAAAAGTGATGGCGTTTACGTTTTACCACCGACTTTCTTCCGCAACTGCTTCATCATCTCGACATAGGCGACGGCCATGGGCATCACGACGAGCGGCGAAAAGACCGCAGAAATGACGGTAACTACCACGATGCCCACGAGGCCGGCCACTAAATTTTGACCCACAGCCTTAGCTACCGTCACCTGCGCCAGTCCCATCACCGTTGTACTCACCATGCCCAGGATTCCACCTATCAGGAGCAGCACGAGCCAGTAAGCCCATTTCCAGCCGGCCGTCACCTTAATATTCCACCGAATGGCCTGCAGTAAACTGTACCCATCCAGCAAGAATAACGGCACCAAGGCGAATCCACGCAGTGCAATGCCCACGAAAGCAATCGCCAGCGCCAAATAGGAAAGCCCCAGGAGGGGATAGAGGATACCTTTCGCCACACCGAATAAGCTTATAAAGATCAGCGTCAGCCCCCAGCCATCGCAACGAAGACAATGGCCACAGCCCCCAGGGCCAGCAACCACAACACGAAGCCCACAAAATTCTCGTAAGGCTCGAAGAAGTTGCCAACCTCCCAGCCCTTGCCTCGCGCGATGGAAATGCACGCTGCCGTGAAGCCGAAAGATAGCGGAACCAATCCCAGGCCCAGTATCAGAAGGGCCACCAGGATAAAGATGGCACCGACCACGCCTAGGAGACTTACCAGATGTGCGAAAATAAACATACCGATACCGATAGCCAATAAAACGAGGAATACGAAGATCGAATAAAACAACGAGGCGGTAAAAGCCGTCCCGTAGGTCGAAAAGGTCTTGCCGTAGATCGCGGCGAAATCGAAACGGTACTCCCAAGGCTGGAGTGGTCGCGTTCTCTGCGGGGTTTCCGCTTCAGGTGCCAGCGGAGTACCGCCTGGAGCACGGCCCGTCAACAACTTCACGCTTTGCTGGGAAACTTCCACCGCGAATTGTCCCCGGCACAGCGGGCATTGCACACGTTTGCGACTCAGTACGCCCGGCGGTATGGACACGGCCTGCTGGCAATGCGGACATTGTGTCGTCAGCGTCATAGCACAGTGCGCCTTGAAAAGTGGCCAAACGTAGGCCTTTTCGAAAAGCGTGCTTTGACCGTCGCTCCCAGACTCCAGCTTGGCCCGGCAGCGCTAGCGCGGATAATATACCCCAAGCTACTGGCGATGGAAACTGGAAAAAATCTTGCCTTGGCCTGGGGCGTCACGTTGCAGGTAACAATGTCGCCACCAGACGAGCCACAATGGCCTGGGGAAAAACCAACCACGGTGCTGCTCACGCCGCAGTGGGAAACCGCATGGTCGGCTCTGTTTTTCGGCTTGACCACGATCTTCCTCAGCGCCTTGGCTGGGTTCTCTCACCGTTACGGGCGCAGCGATGTGCATCCGTGGGAGATCGCGGGGATGCGCACCGCCTTAGCCATAGTCTGGCCCATGTTTTGCATAGAAGCAGCGCTGCGACTCTACGTCGGTTGGCGGCACGGCCAATGGCGTCTCGGCCTGGTGCAAGCACTTTTGGTCTTATTCGTTCCGCCGTTGCGGCTAGGCTTTCGCGGTTACTGCCGTCGCGACCAAATCTGGCTCCCCGGCCTCGGCTGGCAGTACGCCGATAAACAGCTATATCGCCGGCTGGAGCGGTTTTTCAGTGTGCCGATGATCTGCCTGGCCCTGCTTGTGCTCCCGATCCTGGTACTCGAATACGGCTGGCCTGAGTGGCGGGCCAAATACGCCTGGTTTGGATTGACCCTGGACGCCGCATCGGCCGTCATCTGGTTGGCCTTCGCCTTTGAGTTCATCCTGCTTGTCAGTCTCAGTGCCAATCGCCTGCAATTCTGCGTCCGCCATTGGATTGAACTGGTAATTATCCTCCTACCCTTGGTCGAAGTCGTGCCTCTGCTGCTGCAGGAGTTCGTCCCCGCACTGCGGTTGCTGCGCATCCTGCGGTTACAGCAACTGGGACGCTTGGGGCGCGTGTATCGTTTACGGGCATTGCTGACCAAACTTTGGCGGGCTTTTCTGATTCTCGACCTGATTCAACGACTCACGGGCCAAACTCCCGAAAAACGCCTAGTCCGACTCCGCGAACTTCTGCAAGCCAAATTGGAAGAAATCGAGGAACTGCAACGCGAAATTCAACAACTGGAAGCCCAGGTGAAGAACCGTCACGGCGCCACCGAAGGCACCAGGAGCGTGAAGGGCCAAACGTAGGCTTGTGCCAGCGTCATCAGACCGACCACCGCGGCCAGGATAATGCTGTGCCAGATAACGGCCTTGAAGATGTCCGCCTCCCGTCCGATTTGATGCGTGGCCGCCGTGGCCACACAGATGCTCTGCGCATCAATCATCTTGCCCATCACGCCGCCCGTGCTGTTGGCAGTGCAGATGAGCACCTGCGTTTGCTCGCGCGTCAAATAGCGGAATGCCTCGGGATGGTTGGTATAAATCTCGTTCGCGGTAATTTTCTGTAGGCTGCCGAAGAGCGCGTTACTGCCTGCATCGGTGCCCGTCAGAAACACGCCTAACCATCCCAGAATGGCCGCGAAAAACGGATAGAGAATCCCCGTATTGGCAAAGGCCACGCCCAGCGTCGCATCCATCCCGGCATACCGCGTAACGTAACTCAGGCCCAACATCAGCGCAATCGTCGGAATGGGAATCTTCATCTGAAAACACGTCTTACGTACCACGCGAGCGATTTGCGCGGCATTCATCCGCAGTAACAACATGGAGACGATAGCGGCGAAGAACACCGCAGTCCCCGGCGCCGTGAGCCAAGCAAAGTTAAACACGGCCCGCTCCGGTTTCGGAGCCAAACGTTCGCCGAGCAAGACGGTTGGGCCTGTAGCCACCATGGGCAAGGGCGTGGGCGTCGGCGCTAAAGCTCCCAGTACGTAGGCCGCCGATTCTTCCGCACGCACCAAATGCAACTTCGCATCCCGATGCACCGCCTGATCCAATCCCGGAATCGGGATGAGATAGTTGGTCTGCCAACGTCCCACGATCCTGACGGGTCCTTTACTCTCCATCTGCCGCACGATACCCGTGAGCATTAATAGCACAGACATGATCGCGAAGGGCGTCCAGGCCAGTGCCACTTGCCGGGCCGTCAGCGGCGCGTTTACAGAAGACGGGTTAGGACAATCTACCGCGCTGAGCACTGCCGCTGTCTCCGCATGGTGAGCATCCGCGTCGGTTGTACGCACTCCTTGTTCGCTCGGTTGCCGGCGACCATTCTGATCATAGTGCCAAGCGCGGCGTGGCTTCCAATACTTCAGGAAAATCGCCGTTACCACGAGCGAAAAGATGCCGCCGCCGATATCGGTCATTGGCCACATCTCCGCACCCGTCCAGAGATGAAACGTAGCAAAGGTATATTGGAACACGGCAAACGACCCACCTGCCACCAGAATCGCAGGCATCACTTCCCACGTCTCCTTCCAACCACACATGCACCGCAC
This sequence comes from Gemmatales bacterium, assembly GCA_025060195.1. Lineage (GTDB taxonomy): Bacteria > Planctomycetota > Planctomycetia > Gemmatales > HRBIN36 > HRBIN36. The sequence goes on from JANXCQ010000036.1 coordinate 10,205, forward strand.
CATCCACAGCGGAATAATGCAAGAAAGTAACGGTAACTGGTGCCCCGCCATCACGCTCAAAACGTGCCCTGGCAAATCGGTCACGCCGTTGAGCACGATGATCGGCGTGCCCAGTCCGCCATAGGCCACCGGGGATGTATTAGCAATCAGACACAACACCGCAGCCAAGAACGGATCGAATCCCAATCCCACCATAATGGCGCCACAAATGGCTACAGGTGTACCGCCCCCCGCCGCACCTTCCAGAAACGCCCCGAAACTGAAACCAATGAGCACGGCCTGGATCCGCGCATCGGGCGACAACTCTGCCACCGAACGACGCATCACCGCAAACTGCCCCGTTTCGACGGTAATGTTGTATAAGAGCATCGCGTTGAAAATCGTCCACCCGACAGGCAACATGCCAAACAGCACACCATGCACAAACGAAGCCAGGGCCATCGGCGCCGGCATGCCGTAAATGACCATGGCAATGACCAAGGCCGTGATCGCACCGCCCAGTCCTGCCTTCGGTGCTAACCACCGCATCGGTACCAGTAGCCAGAACAAAACTAATACTGGCAAGCCGGCAAAAAACGTCGAAAGCCAGACGTTATTCAGCGGGTCGAGATTCTGATGGTAAGCTAACAACATAGCCGCCGAGCACACTTCGCAGGCAGGTCCGTCGAGGGCTTAGCTGCTACAAAACCGCATTGTAGAGAGCAGAAGGAGCAATTCCAGAGGGCGCCAGTTATCCCCGGCCTGGTAGATTGTTCTGACGAGCGGGCCGTCTCCTGATTCAAGCGCCAGCGTGGAGAACCGCCGCCAGCGCGAGCAAAACTCGTTTATCAAAAAGTTGTTCCACGCCCTGAGCCAAGTGCACCTCGGTGGTATTGAGAAGCCCGAGCTTGACATGGCTCTGGGCCAAGATGTACGACGACCGGGCCAGACGCACCTGGTAATTGGGCCGCAACGGGCGAAAGAAAAACGGGACAAGGAAAAATGCCAACCCTAATAAGCCCAGGGGCAATAAGATTAGCCAACGCAGCCATTCGGGCAGCCAGAATGTTTCCGTAACAACCAGGTCATGTTTCCATCCTGGGATTCTCACCCGCCAGCGGAGTCGGCTGAACCAGCGAATGAGCCAGAAGGGACGACGCAGTCTTGCCAACACATCTCCCGCCTTGGTTTCAATCACCCACCAGCCCCCGAAAAGCGATACCCAGAAGGAAGCCGGACGGATCTCCAAGATGGGTTGCCCCACACGCTTAGTTCCAGCGTCCACTACGATGCGAAACTGCGGAATGCTCGCCTGTTGCCAAAGGGCGAGCGGGTACATGCCCACCACGAGCAAAATGACGAAAGGCATGATCTTGACCAGAGCTCGGAAGTTCCCCGCTTGCAGCGACATCCCCAACACAGCTAACGCGACGAGCAACAAGTACCCCCAAATCATGAGTACGACCAAGGCCAGGAGAAAATGTAGCACTTCCCACCAGCCCGCGGGATAGCGCACGTACCAAGTTTGTTCTTGCCAATCGTGTAGCCAGGCCCGAGGAAGCAAATGCACGTGCGCTCGTGCGAGGATCCATGCGTTAGTAGGCGCGGAGTCGGGAGTATTGCTCTGATTCTTCGGAGAGATGGGAGTCACGACGAAATAATTGCGGCATTGCCCGCACTGCACCGTCTGACCCAGCAACTCCAGGTCCAACAAAAACTCCGCCTGGCAACAATCACACTGGGCCCACAGTTGCTGCTTGACCGTCGGGATCGCTTCTTCCGACTCCACCGTGCCTCCTCCACGTGCGTAATCTTCCTGTTTAAGATATTGGCCCGCCTACCTGAATATGAATCTCGCCACCTTACCGATCCGACAATCTTCCTCTTGGACAGATCGCCTTACCGCTTGCGGTTTTCGGCGGCCCAAACCATCCGCGCTGGATTTCTGTTTCGCTTGCGGGCGCTACCGATTGATTATCTGGCCGCAGATGACACACGGGAACCCAGCAGAGCCGCGGAATGTCGCCCCAGAAGTTTCACCGGGAGCCGACTGACTCCGTTGCAAGTCACCAAACCTGCCGCGCCCCCGGTTCTCCCAATTTCTGGCTCATTTGCGATGAACCATATGCCTATTTGTTTTTTCCCTTCCCCGGACGGCAAGATGTGGCGCAGTCGCACAGCTCTGGCCCAGTTGCCGCGGAGTTGGTCACCGCCCGTCCTCACTCTGCAAGGCGACATCTTCGAGGCCAGCCACACTTGTAAGATACTCGGCCAGAATCTTTACCTGACCATCATCGAGGCCCAGGACGGGCCGGGCTGGCGCTATTACAAGGCGTATATCGCAGACAAACTCGACGGCCCCTGGCGACCGCTAGCCGACTCCAAAGAACACAATTTCGCCTCCATGAACAACGTCGTGCAATCCAAGCGTTGGACCGATTCCATCAGCCATGGGGAGCTGCTCCGCGCGGGCGTGGACGAGCGGCTCGAAATTGATCCAAAACAACTCCGCTTTGTGTTTCAAGGCGTCCTGGATCGCGATCGTCAGGGCTTGCCCTACGGCCAGATTCCCTGGAAAATTGGACTGCTCGAACTGACAGGCCCGCCTCACTGAGCCGCGTTTCAACCTACGGTACTGCGACGATATTTTCGCCCAGCATCCATCAAGACGTGACGCGGTCCACTTCCCTTCCAAGTTGTTCTTTTCCGCGCCGTATGGATGCGTTATAATGCCGAGTTGCCTCGATCGGACGATACGGGACTTCTGAGCCCAGAGGTGGTCATCGCCGAGGTATATAATGGCACGAAGCAGGGCAGGGCGCACCGCGGCAGCTTCGGGATGTAGCATCCCAGCATCTGGGCGAACGCTGAGTAGGTAGTTCGAGCGAATGTGGTGGTGCGGTGTGCTGCGAGCAACTGTATCAGATATTGGGGCCGTAGCTCAACTGGGAGAGCGCCGGCTTTGCAAGCCGGAGGTTGCCGGTTCGAGCCCGGTCGGCTCCATTGCGGGCGACGTGTATCCGACTGTGATTAAGGTGCCGCCGACACGGATGGGTTGAGGTGAGTTGGGAAAATGTTGGGCAGCATAGACGGCCAAGGCGAAGGCCATCGCCAAATCGTCGGCCTGACCCGGCGGTGCGCGGAGGGTAGCACCATCGAGATCGGCCAGTTGCTCGAAAGTGGCACGGTGATGCATGCGACACCGCCCTTGCCGCAGTTGTTCGGCCAAGTGCGTGAAAAGTGTCGCTTTACTGCCCGAGGTCGTGAGCCAACCCAGTCGGCCATCGCTGCCGGGAAGCAAAGCGGGCCTCGGCCTCCGCTCAGGGAACCGAGCCAGGTGTTCGCTCAGCGCCAGCAGCACAGCATGGCCATGCTGATTGCGTTCGACCAGGATCGCGGCACCGTGATACGCCCCGGCCAGTTCGGCCAGATAGTGCGCGAACACGGCTGGCTCGGCGCGACCGTGGAAGACGGCCACTTCCTCACCAAGGTCCGCGTCGAACACGACTGCCGCGGAGCAGTCGCTCTGAGGGTTCCCCTCGGCCGGGTCGGCTCCGAGGACATAATAATGCCCCGCCTGCGGCAAACGATAAATGCAGAGTTGCGGCCCGCATAATGCTAAAAGCTGTCCCAGCACTTCCTCTGAGGTCGCATCCTGTTTTTGCCAGTTCGCTGGGACACTGGCCTCGCTCGAGGGCGTTCCAGCTGGCCGGTGACGATGGGATGTCAGTAGTGCACTTTCCAGAGGTGGAATATCCTCATAACAGGACTGCAACCAAGTCAGGGGAAACCGTTTGGCCAATTGACGCGGAGCCAGGGCTTCCGTGTCGGTGCTGGGATATTGTTCGTAGAGCTCATCGAGCGAACCTGTGCGCTGGAGAATATCCTGACGAATCGCCTGATACCAGGCGGCGGTGCGGTCAGGACGTGCGTACCAGGGTAAAAAGATGGGATACCAACTCGAAGGCTGGCTTTTCGCCTCGCGGTAGAGCCGTTGGAAAGCGCTATGGGGCGTGTCTTTATTGACCCGCGAGAGCACAATAATCTGCCCCCCGCCGTCAACCGTCGGCTTGACACGACGCAGTAACTGCTCCAAGTCGGGAACCAGATCAGCTTCGTCGAGAATGGCCAAGCTGGCGGTGTAGCTGTCGCCCGCATTGCTCGGAAAAGCGCGGGCCACCGAACCGTTAGCCAAGACCCAGCAATCGGCTGAGTTGCGCAACGCCTCGGGCAACCGCATCCAATCAGGCAAACGCTGATACATGCCTCGTAACCGTTCTGTGCCGAGCAAGTATTGGGCCTCTTCCAGCCGACGCGAAAATAACAACACCGTGACTGCGGGATGAAACAGCATGCGCCACAAGGCATATCCCAACACGAGCCAGGTTAGCCCCAGTTGTCGTGCTTTGAGAATCACGATCTGCCGCTGACGCAGCAGCGCGTCGGCGACGTGCCACTGCGCAGGCCACAAATGAAAACGAATCCACTCCCCACTACTGGCATCGTAAATCCAGACATATTCCCACAGGAAATAATGCAGGGAGCGGCGACATTTGCGCGTTTCGATGATTTCCGCATATCCTGGCAGAGTCATGACGACTTCTCCGCTTCGGTGGAAGAATCTGGAGGCAAGGGCAGGGCGGGTCCATCCGGCGGCCGGTGTTGCTGGAACCAGGCTTCGAGTTGACGGTCGGCGGCCAGGGCGTGCATCAGGGTGAGCGTGGGCACTGGGCCGGTCGGACTTTCTTTCGTCCAAGCCCGAACGTATCGCTCCCGCTGGTGCAACACTTTCATCAGTCGGTCGAGCGCCGGCAAATCGCCCTGGGCAGCTTTCCGCCACAAGCCGCGGATCAGACGGTCCATCCGCGCTACGTCGAGCTGACGTAGCAGCGCCGGTTGCTCCCGTTGGAACTGTTTCAGCGCCCGCTGTAACAGGTTCCATACATGCCAGTCGGATTTCAGTCCCAAAAACTGGCAAATTTCCTGATAGGTGAACCCCGCCAAGCGTAATTCCAGCACTTGTCGCGCTTGTTCCCCACGCCGGGCCTTAGCGGTAGCGCGGGGATTAGTGCTCAGCTCGTCCGGCCCCGGTGGCGTCGCAACATTCGAAGAGACTGCCGCGGATGGTCGTGCTGTACCGCGAACATTTTTCCGTGGAGCGCCCCGCGACCGGGATTTCTTACCTGCAGCCATGGCACACCTCCGGTAATTGCGCAGGCCCGATGTAAAGGAAAGTGGCCGTCAATCGGCCCGCGGAACTCGACGACCAACGTGTGGGCGCCGCATGACCGAAACGCAGGAGCTTCCAGCGTCCACTGCGCACCCGATGACGAATCATCGCGGGATGGCTCGTGATCGAATAGAAACGCAAGCCTTGTGCTTTGAGCCAGGAGCCGAGCCAATCGCTCACTGCGTTGCCGATGCCTAAGCCTTGATAATCGGGTAACACCACCGTGCGATGTTCGCGACGGGCACGACGGCGACCGTAAAGCGGCACGTAACTAGTAAACGCCACGGGTTCCCCCTCCCAGCAGGCGACGAAACTTTGGGCCGACCGATGTAACTGCGTGTTCAGATAATGATGCGGACTAAACAGCTCCCAAATGTCCCTGGAGGCCCGGTAAATGTCGAGGACGACGCGCGGACGCGCTCGCCTTTGCCGACGAAAAAATGTTCGCCGCGACGTATCATAGACCCAATCGGGACAGAGCCAATCGAGAATATCGCGATGACAGCTTAGCACCACGAGTTTCGGTCGGCCCCGCTTACGCAAGGCTCGAGCCAGACTGCTGCAGCTCACGCGGGCCGCTCGTCGGTCCACCAGACTGCTGAATTCGTCCAACACCACCACCGACCTCTCGTCCAACAGCGCCCGGGCCAAATCGCAACGAAACTGTTGACCGGCCGATAACTCGCGATAACGCTTCAACCAGTGCGGCGGCGATGAAAAACCCACCGCCGAAAGCGCCTGTACCACTTCCCGCGTGGTATAGTGCGGCGAAAACGCATCCACCACAGCTGCATCGTCCGGCCAAGAGTAACCAGCGACGTAGGCTTCCTCGCCAAACAACTGCCGACCTAACGAAGTTTTGCCCGAACCGCTCGGTCCCACGATAGCCCCGATCTGCCAAGCGAGGTTTTCCAAGGGCAAGTCGGCCTCGATGGTTTCCGTGAATTGCTCACGACGTGGCAGATCGAACATGCCTCGTATCTGAGCGACGCGAAAGCTCTCGGTCAAGTGGCTGACATGGTGCACGCGAATCCGCATGGGCGACCTCCTTCCGACTCAAAAGCTCAGCACTCGGCAGCGATAACCCTCGGCCGTGAGTCGCTCGTAGAGCTGACGCTGACTTGGTTCATCAGGACATTCGACGATCACCTCGAAATGCGATTCGGGCAGTGGGGCCGCAGCGCGTCCCGCATCAGCCGATTCCAGAGTTTCCGCCGCTAAAGGCACATCGAGGGTTTGAGCGATCTCGTCGAGTGCTTGGGCCAACGTAGCATCTAAATGGGCCAAACTACGCAACAATTCCTGCCAACGCTCCACCTCCGGCTCCGCTAAGCTCGCCAAGGGGTCTAAGAATGCCAAAATTCGCCGCTCCTGTTCTTCCGACCAACTGCCGACTAACACGGGCACGCGCTGACCCTGGCACAGTTCCTTACGAAGGTGGCCGTCCAGTAAACGCCCCGTCCGCTCGTTATAGAGCAACGCTCCAGCCCATCCGACTTCCCGCAATAAGCGAGCTACTGCCTCTTTTTGCCGCACCGGATGGCGCCGCCAATTGAGCGGATGTGCAGGCAATCGGTCGGCTTCCCACCATTCCAGCCGCAACGGCGTCGCACTGCTCGTTTCCGACGGGCTGGCTGATTCGCGACGTTCCGCTGCCGCCGGGGCGGAATTCTCCCCACTGGGCTCCAGGCCGCTTTTACTCTTTCGACGCACCCCAATGCTCCGCCGCACAGTAGCATGTAGGTTAGCACCTTTACGTTGGCGGCTTACGTCCTCGTAGCGACGACCTCGGCTACGCGAGCTTTGTTTCGCCATCACCGTCTCTCCTTAGCTTGCTCGGATAATTATCAAGTGTTCTTGTGTACACTTACACTACGCCTACCCAGTTCTTCGACCCGCATCCTGACTAACCCGCTGATAACAAGTGTATTTATGTTCACTTATCGGCCTTAGACTACCATAAAGCGACAAGCTATGTCAAGATGAAAATCAGCAAGAAACTAAGTGAACATATGTTTACTTAGCTTTCGTGCCCGCTACGGCTGACTCAAGTTAGCGAACCGAGGAATTATTCAACGCGCACGCGTCCGGGCTGACCTTCGTTCCCCAACACGGTGATTTGGCGGGATGTGAACAGCCGCACAACCTCGGCGTTAGTCAGGAGGTGGCTCGTAACTTGGCTCACGGGAAATTCGGAGGGGCCGGGAGCGAGCGCTAAGGGGAGGAGCAGTTGATCGGCGCTATGCGGATCGACGGCATGAGGTCCGCGTTCCGCGTGCTCAAGCAGTTCTTCGACGGCCTCATCAGCGACGCGTTCGGCCGGCTTACCGCGTTCGCCTAAGGCAGCGAATAACGTCGGCACGGGACCGAGTTGCCAGACCAGCGCCAAGACGGTGCCGGGACCGTCTTCCCAGGTTTGCAGTTCGAGTTCGCAATCATAGCCGGCCTGGCGCAGGCGTTTCTCAGCGCGATGCGCCTGGCGCTGCGCGATAGTTTCCGGGAGCCCGGCTACCGCACTGAAGCCCGTGACGGCTAATTGTCGGCCCCAGCGGGCGATGGGCGCCCGGCCCGCGTCAGCTTCATCCAGCCGAAGCGGCTGCACCGCCGCGCCAGGATTGATCTGCGCCTCGAGGACGCCTCCACCACGCGGATAAAATCCCGGCCGACGCATTTTCAACCGCAGCCGCAATCCGAGCCTCTCGAGCCACGCACGCCAAGTCGTATCCAGGAAATGAAAACACGGACTTTTGGGCACGTGCGTGCCACCGCTGATCACCACTTCGCTCGGTTCTGTGCAGGCCAGCGCCAGCGGATAATAGACCGTCTGCAATACCAAGCTCGTGGCCCCGGCCGTGCCGATGCTGAAATGGTATTGTCCTGGGCGAACGGTGCCGGGCACAAAAATCAGCTCGCTGCTTCCCAGAGCGTCGCCTTGCACCTGAGCCTGACTGATTTGCGCAGCCGCACGCACGCACATCAGGTGCTGCGGTTGCAATCCCGGTTTGGGCCGATTAGCACGGATGCGCACCAAGCGAAACGGCCGTCCCGTGAGCAATGCCAGGGTCAAACTGCTCCGCAAAATTTGTCCACCGCCCTCGCCGAACGAACCATCTATCTCGAGCATGCTCGCCCCATACCTCGCAACCTGACGCCTACGTGCATGAATCAAGCACTACCACGGAATCGCAGTTGTTTGAAGCGACGGACACATTCCGTGATGGCGGTCTCCGTAGGCAGCCGCTCAATGCTTGACGCTCCGAAGAAACCGACGATCCCTTCTGTGTGGTCGAAGACGTACTGGGCATCCTCCGGTTCGGAAATCGGGCCGCCATGACACAAGACGAGGATATCGGGGTTGATCTTTTTCGCCGCGTCATGCATGGCCTGGATACGTTTGCAGGCCTCGTCGAGGGTCATGGCCGTTTTCGCACCGATGGTGCCTTTCGTAGTCAGGCCCATGTGGGGAATAAGCACGTCGGCCCCTGCGCGAGCCATGTCTCGCGCTTCGTCTTCATTAAAGACGTAAGGGCAAGTGAGCAGCCCGAGTTCATGCGCCTGACGAATCATATCTACTTCCAGGCCAAACCCCATGCCCGTTTCTTCCAAGTTGATGCGAAAGAGACTGTCGCGATCAATCAGGCCGACCGTTGGGAAGTTTTGCACTCCGCTAAATCCCATTTCCAGGAGTTCGCGCAGAAACAAGGGCATAATGCGAAACGGATCGGTCCCGCAGACACCAGCGAGGACCGGGGTATTTTTCACAATCGGTAACACCTCGCGGGCCATCTCCACGACGATCTGGTTGGCATCCCCATAAGGCATCATGCCTGCCAAGCTGCCGCGACCAGCCATGCGATACCGGCCCGAGTTATAAATGATAATCAGGTCAATACCCCCTGCCTCAGCACATTTAGCACTCAGGCCGACACCGGCGCCGCCCCCGATGATCGGCTTGCCCGCCCGCACCTGAGCACGCAATCGCTCCAAGCATTGTTCCCGCGTAAAGCGTGGCATAGGCTAACCCTCCTGATGCTTGTGCCGAATGGTCGTCATCACCGCCCAGCGACAGCCTTTTCCACCCAGCGAAGTGCTCTCCAAATCCGCATGCTACCCCACTTGTTCGAAAAAGTTCCCGGCGCGCCGGCTGCGCAATCACCTGAAGTTCGCGGTATTTTCTCGGCTACTCAGGCCAGATTATATTGAGCCTCAAGGCAAAGAAGCGACCTTCGAGCGAACCAGCGCTTTCAGTGCTCGACACCAGCCAGTTGCCTGATAACTATAGCGAGCGAATTACGTACGCCTCCGACAATAAACGACGCCGCTATATCGAACGCACCACTTCGCCTTCAACCTAAGCCATATGAGGGTAAAATCAAGAGGAGGCTCAGACCAACGAACATTACCTGCCACTGAGCAGGAACGCTCGACGTGCTTTCGCTGACATCTCAACGTGATTCAAGGAGCTCCACATGCCTGCAATGGTCGCAAGGAAGTGTCTGATATTGGCCATCGGTCTGGCACTCGTCGCCAGGCTTACGTTAAGCCAGGAAACTAAGCCGCAGCCCGTGCGGATCACCGCTCAGCTGAGCAAACCGGATTCGCAAGGGCGTCAGACCCTCACGGTCAGGCTCGCCATCGAAAACGGGTGGTACATCTACGCCAATCCGGTCGGCGCGAGCGGGCCGATTGCTACTACCGTCCAAGTGAGCGCGGCCGTCCCGCTGCGCGAAGTGCAGGTCGAATATCCGCAAGGAAAGACCAAGACCGTGGCTGGCGAAACGTATCGCATTTACCAGGACGAGGTCGAAATTCGCGTCGTGCTCCGACGGGGCGAAAGTCAGGGCCAACTGGACAGTTCGCCTCTGACCGTCGCCGTACGTTACCAGGCCTGCAACGACCAGATCTGCCTCCCTCCCCGCACCGTGAAACTCACGGTCAACCCCTGAACGCAAGCCGATCGCTAGCGCTCTCTCGCGACGAAATAGCCGGGCACACGCCAATAGCAGGAACGCAAATAAGTCCCCCCTCGCTGAATGCAGACGGAACAACTAACCACGATCTGGGAACTCACCCCGCTACCGCGCGTGGATACGCGGCCCGGCTCGCTGAATGCAGACGGAACAGCTAACCACGATCCAGGCGATCATTCCCCGATCGTTGGCCTGACGCGACTTGCCCCATGACTTCGCACGGTTATTTGTGACATAGCGGTGTGGCCGGCTTCGTTACTGAGCCAGCAAACTTACTGCCAGGCAAACTGACAAAAACGTCCCATTAGTCAAGTCAAGTATTTATTGAGTGGCGAACATATTCCCCTTTTAGTCTAATGGACGTTGGTCGGCTCTCTTGAACTCTGGGTGGCGGGACGTAAGAAACTTTCAGTTTCCGCAATGGAGGACTTGGATGCTGGGGCGCTTACTGTGGCGAGTGATGACGGAATTAGACACGCGCATCGCGCTCAAGGCGGCCTGGTTGTGGGTGGCCAAAGGTTTCCTGGCCGTGCAAGCCTACCGACGCCGATTGCGCCGTAAGCAACTGTATCCGCCGTTCATGTTCATTGCTCTCACCAATATCTGCAACTTACGCTGCCACGGTTGCTGGGTCGAAAAGGAGGGCAAGGCCCATTTTTTGCGGCCCGAAGACATTGATCGCATCATCGAATCGGGTAAACGCGCTCACGCTTATTATTACACACTGCTCGGCGGTGAGCCGTTCCTTTATAAGGGACTGCTCGATATTTTTCGCCGACATCCCGACTGTTATTTTCAGGTCATCACGAATGGGATGTTTTTCAGCGAGGCGACGGTGCGCGAACTGAAGCAGTTGGGTAACGTTACGCCGTTGGTGAGTCTGGACGGCTTCGCGGCCAATAACGATCGGCGTCGTGGTGCGGGCGTGTATGAGGCCGTGATGGAGGGACTGGCTCGGTTGCAGCGGTACCGTTTGCTTTATGGGATTGCCACGACACTGACCCGCGACAATCTGGAAGAGTGCCTGTCCGATGCCTACCTGGAAGAGTTTATTCGCCGCGGGGCTATGTATATCTGGTACTATGTTTACCGTCCGGTTGGTGCCGATCCGCATCCAGAATATGCTTTGACGCGGGATCAGTTACTGCAGGCCCGCCGACGAATGTTGGCCTTGCGGCGTAAGCATCCGATTCTGATCGTGGACAGCTATTGGACGGCCGACGGCGAAGCGTTTTGTCCTGCGGCGATGGGTTTGGGGTTTCATATTGGCCCGCAGGGGAGTATCGAGCCGTGCCCGCCGTTGTCCGTGGCCTGTGAGACGGTGCGGGATGGTCAGGGCGACCTGTTTCCCGTCATCAACGAGAGCCGCTTTCTCCGCGGCTTCCAGGAATTCGTGCGCCAGCGGACTAAGGGCTGCGTCATTCTCGAATATCCGCAGGAGTTGGTACAATTCTTTCGCGAGCATGGGGCACGGGATTACAGTGGTCGGGACATTTTCGCCGAGCTGGCCGCGTTGACGCCACGGCATAGTCAGCATTTGCCGGGCGAGGAAATTCCTGAAGATTTTTGGGTCTATCGGCTGCTCAAACGCAACGTGTTCTTTGGCATGGGCGCCCTGTAACCGCGAGGCACAGTCCACCTCGCTATCTCTTACCTCGCTTCGCATTTCCATGAACTCGCTTGCGCAGGATGACACCATGACCCACGCATCCATCAATGGACGCATGATCCAGCCTAAGCCGGGCCAGACGATTTTGCAGGCGGCGCAAGAGTTGGGTATTACCATCCCCACGCTCTGCTATCATCCCGATTTGTCGCCTGTGGGCAGTTGTCGGTTGTGTTTGGTGGAAATTGAAGGTTGGCGCCAAAAAGTGGCGGCGTGCGTAACGCCCATTCGGCCGGGGATGGTCATTTACACGGAGACGCCCGGCTTGGTGGAAGTCCGCCGTTTCATCTTGAGCCTGCTGCTGCGGCATTATTACGATGCGGGCTACGGAGGGCGGGAGCGTCCGGAGACGGAATTTGAGCATTGGGTGCGCGTCTACCAGGTGGAACGGCGGCGTGATAGTCAGGCGCAACCTCGGTTCGCCATTCCCAGTGATCCCCATCCCTTGGTTTGGGTGGATTGGAACAAATGTATCCTGTGTACGCGGTGCGTGCGGGCGTGTGCTGAGATTCAGGGGCGGTTCGTTTGGGGCGTGGCCGACCGGGGGGAGCGCGCTCATATCGTCGCGGGACTCGGTTCCTCGATGTTAGAGGCGCGGTGCGAATCTTGCGGGGCGTGTGCTGCCTACTGCCCGACAGGTGCGTTGGACGACAAAATGGCCCTGGGCTGGGGTCGGCCTGATAAGATCGTTCGCAGTGTGTGCAGTTACTGTGGCGTTGGCTGCGGTATTCGTTTACAGGTGAAGAATAATCGCATTATCCGAGTCAGCGGAGATGAGCAAGCCCCGGTGAACGGGCTGCATCTGTGCGTCAAGGGCCGCTACGGTTTCGATTACGTGCACCATCCTGAGCGGTTGCGGCGCCCGCGGGTGCGCCGGTATTTATTGTCCGGTCGAAGCAAATCCGAGGCGACCGCGGCGGAGCGCGAATGGGTAGAGGTGGACTGGGACACAGCCCTGGACCTGGCCGCCGAGAAGCTCACCCAGATTTGGCGGGAATCGGGGAGCGACGCTCTCGGAGTTTTGGCTTCCGCAAAGTGCACGAATGAGGAAAACTACCTGATGCAGAAGTTCGCGCGGCAGGTGCTGGGCACGCAGAACGTGGATCACTGCGCCCGCTTGTGCCATTCCTCGACAGTGGCTGCGTTGAGCCTGGCGTTTGGCAGCGGTGCCATGAGCAATACGATGCACGACGTGGCCGAGCACGCTCAGGCGCTGTTTATCATCGGTTCCAATGTAACCGAGCAGCATCCTGTCTTCGGCAGCATGTTGCGTCAGGCGGTGCTGCGTCGCCGCATTCCGCTGGTCGTAGCTGATCCACGCCGCATTGACATTACCGAATTCGCCACGCTCCATCTGCAACATCTGCCGGGCACAGACATCGCCTTGCTCAACGGCCTGATGCACATCATCCTCAAAAATGGCTGGCATGATACGCGGTTTATTGCGGAGCGCTGCGAAAATTTCGAGGCGTTCGCGGCATCGCTCGAGGCATATCCGCCGGAAAAGGTGGCCGAGATCACGCATGTTCCTGTCGCGGCGCTCCAGCGGGCTGCGGAGATTCTGGCGCGCCATAAGCCCGTGGCCGCGATCTGGGCTATGGGTATTACCCAGCACACGACGGGCGTGATGAACGTATTGGCTTTGGCCAACCTCCAGATGCTCCTGGGCAATCTCGGTGTGCCGGGCGGAGGCGTGAATCCCTTACGCGGCCAGAACAATGTCCAGGGTGCCTGCGATATGGGGGCGCTGCCGAATGTGTTCCCCGGTTATCAGCCGGTGAGTGATGCCCAGATAGTGCGGAAGTTTGACGCGGCCTGGGCGCTGCAACCGACGTTGCGCAGCAGCGACGTCAGTCCGACGTTAGGTCTGGCCGGGAAACCGGGCCTGACAGTTACCGAGATGGTGCATCAGTTCGGCACAGGGCAGATTCGCGCGCTTTACGTGCTGGGCGAAGATCTGGCCCTGACCGAGCCTGACTTGCCCCACACTCGTCAGAGCCTGGCCCAGGGCGAGTTCCTTATCTTACAGGAAATTTTCCCCTCTGAAACCTCCGTTTTTGCCGACATCCTGCTGCCGGGCGTATCGTTTGCCGAGAAATCCGGCACGTTCACGAATACGGAGCGACGCGTGCAACTGGTTCGTGCGGCCTTGGAGCCGATGGGCGATGCTCGGCCCGATTGGCACATTATCGCCGATTTAGCCCGTCGCGTTCTCGCCCGACAAGGCCGATATCCCGCGGGTCCGTGGGCCGGCTGGCAGTACACCAGCCCGTCGGCGATTTTCGAGGAAATGGCGGCCCTCACGCCCCTCTATGCCGGCATCAGCCATGCGCGCCTCGAACACGAAACGCTTCACTGGCCCGTTCCTGATAAAAACCATCCCGGAACTCCGATATTATTCGTGCACGGTTTTCCACGGGGCCGCGGTCGCTTTCATGTGGTCGAGCACTTACCACCGGCTGAATGGCCCGATGCCGAGTATCCGTTGCTCTTGACAACGGGACGTGTCCTGTACCATTGGCACGGCGGCGAACTGACGCGGCGGAGCATGGTGATGCAATTGTGTCCCCGGCCCGTCGTAGAAATCCATCCTGACGATGCGGCTCGCTTCGGTCTCAATGGCACTCGTCAGGTCCGCCTGCGTTCCCGTCGCGGCGAAATGTTGGCCTACGTCCAGATCACGACACGCGTCGCCCCAGGAGTAGTGTTCGGTAATTTCCATTTCCCCGGGCCGAATAACGTGAACAATCTGACCAATGCCGCTCTCGACCCCGTTTCCAAAATCCCCGAATTTAAAGTCGCCGCCGTTCGTCTGGAACCAGTGCCCGAAGCCTGCTGATGCCCAGTCTTCATCGGCAACCGAAGGAGAATTACCATGCCCAAACCACGGGTATTCGTTACGCGGCGGATTCCGGACGCCGGGCTGAATAAACTCCGCGACGTGTGTGAGTTAGAAATCTGGCCCGACCCACTGCCGCCGCCTTACGAAGTTCTCGTCGAAAAAGTGCGCGATTGTGACGGTCTCTTGTGCTTGCTGACCGACCGCATTGACGCCGCACTCATGGACGCAGCCCCAAAGCTGAAAGTGATCAGCAACTACGCCGTGGGCTACAACAACATAGACGTGGCTGCGGCCACGGCCCGAGGTATTTGTGTCGGCAACACGCCCGGTGTGCTCACCGATGCCACTGCGGACATGGCCTTTTGTCTGCTGATAGCAGCGGCACGGCGACTGGTCGAAGGTTATCTGTACACCTTGTCCGGGCAATGGAAAACCTGGGAGCCGATGGGCCATCTAGGACAGGATTTAGTCGGACGTACCCTGGGCGTCGTCGGTATGGGCCGTATCGGTTTCGCCTTAGCCAAACGCTGCCGTTTCGGCTGGGATATGCGTATCCTCTACCACGACGTCCGCCCCAATGAGCAGGCCGAGCGGGAACTCGGTGCCCGACGTGTAGACTTGGACACGCTCCTGGCCGAGTCCGATTTCGTTTCCGTGCATACCGACCTCAACGAAACGACCCGCGGCATGTTCAACCTGGAACGCTTCAAGAAAATGAAACCGACGGCCGTCTTCGTCAACACCGCTCGCGGCCCTATCGTGGACGAACGTGCTTTGGCCGAGGCACTGCAAAAAGGCTACATCTTCGCGGCCGGACTGGACGTAACCGACCCGGAACCGCCCTTGCCCGATAATCCGCTCCTGAAACTGCCCAACTGCATCATCGCGCCCCACATTGCCAGCGCTACTTTCGCCACCCGCAACGCCATGGCCGAGATCGCCGCTGATAATCTCCTTGCCGGCCTGCGCGGCGAACCCCTTCGCGCCTGGGTCAACCCCGAAGTCGCCCCACACCGCCGACGCTAGCCAGTTGACTTCCACGCATACGCTAACCTGCCGCTGCTGATCGGCTCGCGGATTCAACAGGTCGGTGAACGGGCACATTATGACAGACCGCGAAGTCGTGCGGGGGCGGTTAGCCGCGCTGTTCCCACCATGAACTACGGAGCCAGCTATGAAGGGAGCAACTGTACGCAGGCGAAAAAGACCAAGCCGGTTCCCGCGGCGGATGACGTTGGCTCAGTACCTCGCCGATACCAGCGACGAACGCAAGCTCGAACTGCTCGACGGAGAAGTCGTCGTGAGTCCCCGACCCCGCGCCGAGCATCAGGAACTACAGCTCTACTTGGGCTTCTTGTTAAACCGATGGGTGCGGCACTACCGTCTGGGCCAAGTTTGGCACGACATAGACATGATCCTCGACCCGGACAAGCCGCTGACCTATGTGCCCGACATCGTCTTTCTGGCGAAGGAACACGCCGA
>JANXCQ010000037.1 GCA_025060195.1 Gemmatales bacterium
ATTGGCCCAAACTTCGCCGACGCTGAGTCCGAGTTGGTTGCTCAGCGCGCACATTATCGTCGGTTTGGTTACTGCCGTGCTAGTGCTGCTGGTACATTGCCTGGTGTTCACGTATTTCCTCGGCACCGGTCGCTGGGTACGGGAAGTGGCCCAGGCCTATGCGTTGCCGGCTCACGAAACCACTCAGCCCGCTCGACAGTTCAAACGGCAAGCCTATCCACCCATGATGACCGCCATGGTGCTGACCATCGCCACGGTCGGCACTGGTGCCGCGAGCCACACCGATCCGGAATCGTGGGTTGGACTGACGCATCCCATTTTCTCCGTGCTGACGTTGCTGACCAATGGCTGGGCGTTTTACCGTCAATGGCATGCGGTGCGCGATAACCAGCATTTGCTTGACCGTATTATGTCGTTGGTGCAGGCACGCCGGGCCCCAAACTTTCAGACTACAAGCACGCCTTCCGCTTCTTCGTAGTGCGAAATTTCTATCTGGTGCCCAAAATTAGTTGACGCGTTGTTATGCTTGGATAAGCTAAAGGAAGCGGGGCCGTGTCTTTTCGGTGTACTTGCGTGGCATAGGCCTGCATTTCGGGCGGCGTGGATCGCATTTGAAAGGAGGGTGCAATGTTGCAAGCACGTGCAACGTGGCGGGGCTTTACTTTGATCGAGTTGTTGGTCGTGATCGCCATCATCGGGCTGCTCATGGCTTTACTGTTACCTGCTATCCAGCGCGTCCGCGAAGCGTCGAACCGCATGCGTTGTGGCAATAATTTGTCGCAGATTGCGATTGCCTTTCATAATTATCACAACGACTTCGGCTTTTTCCCGACAGGCGGGGCCTCGATTGACAACGATCCAGGTACGACCGTAGATTTTACGGTACAGCGAGCTATGGTCGCTGGACAACCCACGACGGGTCCGGATCAAGCCTGGGGCTGGGCCTATCAGATTTTGCCTTATATCGAGCAAGACAACGTCTGGCGTAACCCCAGCGATGCGGCGGTGCGGCAAACCGTGATCCCTGGTTATTTCTGTCCCTCGCGGCGTCGGCCGGGCTTAGATGTCAACGGACTGGCCCAGACCGACTACGCTGGTTGTGGCGGCGCGTTCGAAGCGGAGACGAGTCTTTTCAATCCCGGCTGGAGCGCCGTGATGATTCGCCATGCGTCGGGGGCAATTGTTACTCGCACGCCCAGTGAATCGGCTAACGTCTGACGCGTGGTCAGCCTGGACAGCGGTTTTCCCGATGGCACTTCCAATACCATCCTGGCAGGCGAAAAATATGTCCGTCGGACTCAATATAATCGTGGGCCACATGAAGACCGCGACAGCTTCGCCGCTGGTTTTGTCTGTGATACCGTGCGCTGGGCACGTGCCCCCAGCCAGAATTTGCCTCAACCTTTACTCGACGACACGGGCGATGCGCCGCGTCGCTTCGGCAGTGCTCACGTCGCTCGTGTCAATTTCGTCTTTGTTGACCGCTCGGTGGGTGCGCTTAGTTACCGCATAGACATGAATATACTTTATCTTTTGGCAGTAAAAGAAGACGGTTTGCCGATCAATCTGGCATCTATCCAATAGGGGCCTGTCCTTGGTTCGACTTGTGCCTGACGGAACTCCTAGAGGAGATTCTTATGCCTCGCAGGCGACGGTTACTGTTATTTTTAAGGCGCGATGCTGCCTGAAAGGAATCGAGAAGGGCACAACGAACGATTTTTCCGGGTAATTGGCGAAGTTGGTGCACCTGCGTTGCTAGCGCGATTGAACTAAGCCAGGGAGCTGACTGAGCAGCGCTCTTTATAATACCGGCTGCCTGTGTCGTTATGCTCGCTGCTACCTGATGCGGTGGTCGGGACCTGCTTCACGAACAGATTAGTCAACATCATCCAGATGCAACTTGGCCCGTTTGGTAGCAAGATCGAGGTCAGAGCCTATGAGAGGCTCGCCTCTAATACCTGCAGCGAACCGGAAATTCAAGTGAGCATGTATTCTGGCAGTGCTGGATAGTCACCGCCCGTATCCGAGACAAGCGCCGAATTCTAAAAAAACAACGGTTCAGCACCCGGCCAATTGGGTGGGAGTAAGGTCTCAGCATTTCATGTGGAGCGGTTCTCCAGGCAGCAAACCTATATTATGGGTACACAAGGCATAACTTGCTAACCCAGTGTGGTATGTGCACTGCTTGCATGTATGAGTCTAGGTCTGAAGCCTCGATTATCTGGCAAATACATTGCGATGAGCCGAGGCTTATGATACTAAACACAGTTATAATTTAGTGATCAGAGCCACCTTATATTAGGTTACGGAAGACAAGGCCAACGAGTTGGATTGTACCGTCGCCGGGAATTCATGATGCCGACGGTACTAATTGAGGTGGGGCTGTCAAGCAGCAGGAGCGATGATTATTATGAAAAGGCCAAATATGATGCTTAGGCCTAGACCAATCGCGGATGAGACGCTCACTACGATGGCCATCCCAACGACCTTCGGTGCCCTTCACGTTTGTGGTGCCCAAGGTTAGTCCCATTAGGTTCCCCGCTATGCCGAGAATTGGTTGCGCCAAGCGACTAAACCGCATGATTCCCAACCCCAAAGAGGTAACACAATCCCCAGGCTTCTGCTGGATGCTTATTAGCCAGCAATCACCCGCACCGGCGTAGGACTTGCTATGATCGCAGAACAACATTTTGGGCGACGCACGCGTTGGTATAGGAGATGCTCTAGCACCGACTAACTCCGCATTGTTCGCAAGCAATGGTGGCAGGCATGGCTTTCCCGTCAGTACGTTTATGAGTCTAGTTTAGAATGGGCTGCTAAAGCTTCAATAGGCGACACAAAAACTACGGGGTAACTAAAGAGGTAGCGGCTTTAAATAAAACGCTTATCTACTGAAGCAAAATATCATCCTCCAAGCGGACTTGTTAGTCATGCCAGTATGAGATTAGAGGCTAGCAATTTCGAGGTCAGGAGTGGATGGTGGGCTTATATGATAGGTGCTAATGCTCGTAAGCAGCTTGGGGGTGTCTTGTTGTTAGTTCCCGTCGGGGCTTAGCGGCTAGGAGGAATGTGTCGCTTGCGCGACGTGAATGTTGTTTCTTAACATGCTAATTTCCCCTGCAAAGGGTCGGATTAGAGGAATCAAGGTAAGACGTTCGGGCGGAACCTGGAGGGAGGATGGGAGACATGGATTTGCGCTGGTTCAAGTTGGCGAGCGATCGGTTCAGGGCAGGACGTTTCTAAGCTAGTTATAGGGTGCTAGGTCGCCAGTTGTCGGTGGTGAAGGTGTTGAAGGCACATATGTAGCTTTAGGAAAGCGGTGCATTGCATCGGGGCTTTGCTCTGGAGATAAAATGGGAGCCATGAGTCTTGAGGTAAAAGCTAACTCAGTGACCGCCGCGAAGCAATTGCAGGCTAATCCGCGGGCGCTGAGTAAAATCAGGCCAGGTAAAGGCGCGAATGATTAACTTAGCTAAGGCTAGTGTCTAGCACATTCAAGACGCAAGAAAAACGCGTATGAGTTCAGCAAGAGTTGCAGGGGTTCGTGGCCGCACCTCATGATCGGGCCGTCGATTTAACAAGAAATGGGGTGATGACTCCCAGCGCAGGGTGAACCCTCCCCGAGAGGGACACCCAGTCACCACCCCGCAATTGGATTTCTTCTTCTCCCTCAATGACACTATAATCTAGCCGCAAATTCGTCAAGGTGCAAGGGTGTGTGATTGCCCAGATTGTGTGTTCGCGAGGCCGAACTTGATAATTATTCCGGGCACGCGTCGTTTCAAGGAGCCGATAAACTTTTTGATCGAACTTCCTTACAATCAGTTAGAAACCCAAAGAGTAGGTGACAATTTGCGGTTCGTCGCGAGAAATAAACTCAACCTTGTGGCCACGATGGCCCGGGGGAATCTGTAAACTTGTCGTGTGAAGAACCATGGCGCGGGATTACTATGAGATTTTGGGTGTACCAAGAAATGCAACGCTTGAAGAGATCAAGAGTGCCTATCGCAAGTTGGCGATGAAGTATCACCCCGACCGCAATCCTGGGGATAAGGAGGCGGAGAGGAAGTTTCGTGAGGTGCAGGAGGCGTATGAGGTGCTGAGCGATGAGAAGAAAAGGGCCCAGTATGACCGTTACGGTCGGGTATTTGAAACTGCGGGGGCGGAGGCAGGTGCAGGTCCGTTCAGAGGTTATGAGTTTCGTTGGGGGCCAGGGGGGGCAACTATTTTTGGCGAAGGCTTGGATACCGAAGACCTGTTTGAGATGCTGTTTGGCGCGATGCCGGGTCGGCGAGAACGTCGTCGGGAACGCGTGCGTCGTCCAGCTTGGCCTGGGGGGCAGGACGTCCATCAGGAACTGGAGATTGATTTTCTCACAGCAGCTCGAGGCGGAGCCATCGAGCTGCGTCTCGAGAAACCCGATACGGGACCAACGACCATTCGCGTAAACATTCCCCCAGGTATCAACGACGGCCAAACTTTGCGCTTGCGGGGCCAGGGCATTGACGGGGGCGACTTATATTTGAAAGTGCGAATTCGACCGCATCCGTTATTGCGTCGTGAGGGACACGATTTGATTGTGCCTGTGCCCATTTCTTTGCAGGAAGCGGTCTTCGGCGGCAAGATTGACGTGCCCGGATTAGACGAAACGTTGACCGTGACCGTGCCCCCGGGCGTGTCTTCGGGGCAGCGTTTACGCATTCGTGGGCACGGTCTGCCGATCCCTGGCACGAATCAAAGGGGCGATTTGTACGCCGAGCTGCGGATCGTTTTGCCCAAGACTTTGGATGAGGAAAGCCGAAGACTACTGGAAGAATTTGCCCGTCGAAATCCCTACAACCCAAGGGCTGACCTACGCTGGTAATCACAGCCCATTTAGGCCTGAGTGCCGGGTCAGGTGTGAAGCGAATGGCCAAGCAGTTCGGCCTGTCTAAGAAGGAGCGTTTACGAGCCGATGCCGACTTTACGCGGATTTTTCAGTTGCGGTGCAGTGCGTCGGACGAGTGGCTGGTGGTATTGGTGGCGCCGAATGAGCTGGCCTGGGCGCGTGTGGGCTTGGCCGTGGCTCGCAAGTGGGGTAAGGCCCATGTGCGTAATCGAGTGCGTCGGCTGCTTCGCGAGGCCTTTCGGTTGTCGAAACCGCAGATTCCGCCGGGCTACGATTATGTATTGCTGCCGCGGAAGATTGAGGGGTTGACGTTGCGACAGTTGTTAGAGTCCCTGCCACAGTTGGCGCAACGGGCAGTACGGCGCTGCCAGCGACTGAAACAACCAGGGGAAGAACGATCAGCCGATCCCACCGCCCCATCCATTGAAAATCGCTCTCCCTGACCCGTTAGAGCGATTGTGGCACCAAGCGTGTATAATCGAAACGAAGGACAGTCCACGGGCTGGGGCGTCTAAACTTCGCATCGTGCCGCCAGCCATAAGGAGTTTGATGCCGTGCCCATTTCCTGGAATGAGATCCGCCATAACGCCTTGGCCTTCGCCCACGAGTGGGCTGATGATACTCATCAAGACCCATAAGCAGAGAGTTTCCGGGAAAGGTTTCTTAGGATAGTCTAGTACGGCTTGCCTAGGCTCGCAATAAGGCGGTAAGGTTAATGCTTTCCCCCTTACACAAATGAGGGTGTCTGCATGGACATGGAGAAAATCGTGGCCTTATGCAAACGGCGTGGGTTCATTTATCCGTCGAGCGAAATCTATGGCGGGCTGAACGGGTTTTGGGATTACGGTCCGCTGGGCGTGGAACTGAAACGCAACATCAAAGAAGCCTGGTGGCACGATATGGTGCTCGATCCACCCCTAGGGCCCGATGGCGAAGAGTTGCAGATGGTTGGTTTAGATTGTGCCATCGTCATGAATCCGAAAGTCTGGGAGGCGAGCGGCCATGTCGCCGGGTTTTCGGACTGGATGACGGAGTGTACCAAGTGTAAACGCCGCTATCGTGCCGACAAGGTGTATCTCGTCGCGTTAGTGCCCGAACGGGAAGTGGCCTCGTACCAATCCGCACCGCCAGGGGCCATGCCCAAGCCGACCGTAGTGCTGGCCTATCAAAGCGATGATCCCCAGGAAGCCCGTAAACTTTTCGATGAGGAATACGCCCGTTTGGTGAAGAAGCAAAAGCTATCCCGCGACCTGGCGGTCCTAACTATTGTTACCGTGCAACAGGCTCCGCCGCATTGGTCGCGGCCGTGTCCTGAACCGGGGTGCACGGGGGAGCTGACTGAGCCGCGAAAATTTAACCTCATGTTTCGCACGTTTGTCGGGGCTGCCGAGGATGACAGTGCCGTGGCTTATTTACGACCGGAAACTGCCCAAGGGATTTTCGTCAATTTCGTCAATGTCCTGGGAACCACCCGCGTGAAGTTACCCTTCGGTATCGCGCAGATCGGTAAGGCTTTCCGCAACGAAATCAACCCGCGGCATTTTACGTTCCGTAGTCGGGAGTTTGAGCAAATGGAAATTGAGTTTTTCTGTCATCCGCACGAGTCGGCCAAATGGTACCGCTACTGGCGCGATGTGCGTATCCGCTGGTACATGCAACTCGGTATCCGGTCGGAACGTTTGCGGCCGCGTGAGCAAGGGCCGGAGGAATTGGCCCACTATTCTTGTGGCACCACAGATATCGAATACCTCTTTCCCTTTGCTGATGAGCCGCAGGAACTGGAAGGCGTGGCCCATCGCGGCGATTACGACCTGCGTCAGCACCAACTGTACAGCGGGAAAGACCTCACGTATTTCGACGAGGACGCTTGGGAGCGCGATAAGCATCAACTTGGCTTCACTTCGTTTCGGGATTGGCTCAAGACGCATCCACCGCCCGAGCAGGTCGCCCAGTATCAATTTTTGCCCCACGTCATCGAACCATCGGCGGGAGTGGATCGGTTTGCTTTAGCGGCGATTTGCGAGGCATATGCGGAAGATACAGTCGGCGGCGAACCGCGTACCGTCCTGCGCTTTCATCCGCGCCTGGCACCGATCAAGGCCGCAGTTTTTCCCTTAGTCAACCGCGAGGGTATGCCGGAAAAAGCCTATGCCTTATATCGAGAACTGAAACGCGAATTTGTGGTGTTTTACGACGACAAGGGGGCCATCGGCCGGCGCTATCGGCGTCAGGACGAGGCGGGCACGCCGTTTTGCATTACCATAGACAGCCAAACGATGCAGGACGACACCGTCACGCTCCGCACTCGCGATGACTGTCAGCAAATCCGGCTGCCTATTCGTGCCGTCGCTGATGAACTCCGCCGACGACTCACTCCGGAGCGCTGAGCAGGCCCGCTTGCAATTGGGCAGCGCGCAGGGTGTTGTGTAAGAGCATAGCCACAGTCATCGGGCCAACTCCGCCGGGTACCGGGGTGATGGCGGATGCGATTTCCAAGACCGCCGCATGATCCACATCACCCACAATAGTGCCGTCGGGCAAACGATTGATACCGACATCTACGATCACCGCTCCCGGCTTGACCATGTCCGCACGCACCAAGCGAGGTTGGCCAATCGCAGCTACCAGAATGTCGGCTTGGCGGGTCATCGCCGCGAGGTTCTGCGTTCGGCTGTGGCAAACCGTAACGGTAGCGTCCGCATCAGGGCCTTTATGGAGCAACAATAGCGCCAACGGTTTGCCCACAATCGTACTTCGGCCCAGGATCACCACATGACGACCGGCAAGGGAAATATCATGACGACGCAAGAGTACCTGTATACCCAGCGGGGTGCACGGCACGAAGCGTGGGCGGCCCGCAGCCAGACGACCAAGATTTTCCGGACCAAATCCGTCTATGTCTTTAGTCGGGGCCACTGCTTCCAAGATCTTCTCCTCACGTATGTGCCCCGGCAGAGGTAACTGGACGAGAATTCCATGAACCGCATGATCTTGATTGAGTTGCCGCACCAGGGCCAACAACTGCGCCTCGGTAGTCTCGCTCGGCAGGTGATGTAACCAACTGACCATCCCGACCTGTTCGCAGGCTCGACGCTTATTACGAACGTAAATCTGACTCGCGGGGTTGTCGCCGACCAGCACCGCAGCCAATCCCGGACGCTGGCCCGTGGTCTGATAAAACGTTTCCACCTGTTGTCGAATTTCCTCGCGAATCTGCTCGGCCAGTCGTTTTCCATCCAAAAGTCGGGCTGTCATAGTCGTATAGTTGCCTGCGTGGTTTTTAGGGCGACTAAGCTACTGACTTGGGGGATCTGTTATCGACAGGGTTTCCGTCTCTGCTCAGCATCGAGGCGTTTCAGATGCTACGTTCGTTGCAGCTTTCCCAGTTGCGTTCATTATTTTTTAGTAGCTCGCAGGTGCGAATAAAGCGACCAAGGGCTGATGTACGATCCCCTGAAAGGAACCGACGTTAGGAGAGACCTCGGAATACGGAAGCCGGACCATGTGGTATCGCTTTTTCGGCCTGCAACACCTGCCCTTCAGCCCAGTCTCTGATGCTCAAAAGCCCCTCTTACCCACTCAACAAGTTGCTACGCAGGAGTTGCTGGAGCGCTTGCACGAGGGCCATCGTATCGTCCTGCTTGTCGGCGAGAACGGCGTGGGCAAAACGACCTTGTTAGCTCGATTTGCTCACACGATGCAGGCCGAACGCAATGTGATTTGGTTACCCCCGGGCTCACCAAAAGACCCCGCCTCGCTATATCAGAGCATTCTTTTCGATGCCAACCTGCCGTGGTACCCGGTCGAAGTTACTCCTAACCCTATTTGGGAAACCACTTGCCGACTGCGCGTGGTCGAATGGCTTTTGAGTCAATCCGATCTGGCGCGACCAACCCTTATCTTCGCCGAGGATGTTCATACCTGGCCCGACTCGGTTTTGCGCGAATGGCGGTGCCTTATCCAACTCAACATAGGTGCTTTGCCTGCCGTGCAGGTCATCCTCAGCGCCAAGCCCCAGTTACTCGAGCGACTCAGGGAGCGCTCGCTCAGTGAGCTGGCAGAGAGTATCGGTTACTGCGTCTGGCTCGAGCCGCTCACCACCGAACAAGCACGCCAACATATAGAGCAAACATTTGCCGAGGCGGGAGTTGTCGCTGACCACGTCATCGAGCCCGCGGCGACGCGCCTCCTCTTGGAACATACCCAGGGCGTGATACGCAAGCTGCATCAGGCCATTACGCGCGCCCTTCAGCTAGCCCACTTGCAACAGACTAAGCCCATACGTCTCATTCACGCTTACGCAGCCTTACAGGAATTAGGTTTCGTGGATTCCGAAGAAGAAAGCCTGGTGTCGGCAGCAAAATCTTCAGCAGCTTAGGGGCAACTATGAGCCGGATGATACAAACTTGGAAGCGAACCAATAGCCAAACCTACCTTATCGAGGAAGTTTTTCCTCACGGTGCAACGCAACCCGCACCAGCCCCTGCCCAGTCGGAATGCCCGACAGAACATGCGACCACTAACGCTAACGAGGATTTGGCCATACCGTTCGTCGAAATCCCCGAGCCAGCTGAGACGACGCCGACTTCGACCTCGGAGAATCGATCAACTCAATGCGTTTCACTTCGTTTTCACTCATGCTTGGAGAGCAAAACTTCTGCCCGAGAAGCTAGCAACGCATGGTTCGCCCATCGAGTGGAATCCTCTCAAGCCTGGCACAGCGAAGTGGAGCGATTCTGGCAACACATCTCCCAAGCACGTGCACACCGATTGTTGCTAATCACCGCACTTCCCCCGCAGACCGCCCCGAATGCGATCTTGACCCTCGCAATCTGCCTCACTAGACACGCCACACCTCTTTTGCTCGTCGAAGTGTCTCCGCAGCTATCGCTTCACTCCCAACTTCAGCGTGCTGCCGCTCCCGGATTCTCGGACTGGTTGGCCGGCCTACCTCTGATCTGTACCGTTCAAAGCACGCCGCTCCCAGGCCTTCACTATCTTGCTCCCGGACACGATTTAGCCTCGACGCAGCGTCAACTTATCTCCCTGCACGACAATGAGGCGTGGATTTCGCTAAGTCGCCAATATCCGCTGACACTTCTCGTCGCGCCGCTGGACTGCCCTTGGGCGATTCCTCTAGCCCTCAGCACAGACGCAATATCTCTGCTAGCCGAAAGCTCTGAGTCGCACGCGATGTACGACCCGCGGTTCCTGGCCTTGCAAGCCAGCGCTGCGAAAACTATCGGAATACTGTTGTTAGAACGATGTGGCTCAGCCACCGGTTGACAGGCCCTACAGTTAGACGTAAGATGTGCCCCAACTTTGTAAGTACTAGGCCGACGACCAACCATGGGCCTCACTGAGCAATTTGCCGATATCCTCAAGGCGCAAGAGCCTCTGGCTCCATATACCGCCTTACAAGTGGGCGGTCGAGCCCAATTTTTTGCCGAACCACGCACCGAAGAAGAGCTTGGTCAACTGCTCGCGCTTTGCTATCAAGAAAAAATCCCTTTCCACGTCCTAGCCGCAGGAACCAACGTTTTAGTGCGGGATGAGGGCGTGCTGGGCCTCGTATGCCGATTGAGCTCCCCCGTCTTCCAAACGATCACCACCGAAGCGAATCGTGTCCGCGCCGGCGCAGCCGCGTCTTTAACCCAGCTGATTCAAGAGGCGTGTCGGCATTGTCTTGCGGGGTTAGAGTCGCTCATCGGCCTAGCAGGCACCGTGGGCGGAGCTTTATTTTGCAGTCTCGGAGCCCCAGGCAGCACGTTCATGAACTGGATTAGCCGTATCGAATTTTACGACAGCCAAGGCCGACGCAACTCCGTCTCGCGCGAGGAATGGGACAACGCAGCAGCCGCACATGCACCCGTCGTCGTACGAGCAGTAGAATTTCTGTTAGAACCTGACGACGCAGAAAGTATCCTACGGCGACTCCGCCGCGCTTGGATCGCGCGCCTAGCCTGCCAGCCGTTTTTCGTACAACGCACCGCTAAAATCTTTCACGAGCCACGGGGCCTAAGTCTGGAACGACTTTTCGAGCAGGCCGGAGTGCGACATATGCGTCTAGGAAACGTTGCCCTAAGCGAACGCGACCCAAACTATCTTGTCGTTCAGCCCGGCGCCACGGCTCGCGAGGTCTTGCACTTCATCGAGCAACTCCGCCACCGCGTCTATGAACACACCTGCCAGAGCTTGCAATTAGAGCTTACCATCTGGTGAACCAGGCACGCGGCATGGCTCTGCTCCGTTGGCTCCTAGCTCTGGTTTTCGCAACCATCAGTTGCTGGCTCGTCGGAAAGTCGTTTCGCTTTCAGCCCCCCAATCCAGTACAACGCGCAAGCTCTTCCTCATCCATCTCCTGGCAAGACTACATTACTCCGCCACCACCACCTTGGTTACCTGCCGACTGGCTCGCCCACCTCACCACGCAAGCAGGCTTACCTGACGTTCCCCCAGACGATGCCTCCTCACCACAAATGACTCAAAGCCTCCTAGCCCTGAGGCAAGCACTTGAGGCTACCCCTTGGATAACGCATGCTCGTTTGCAAAGCGCTCCCCAACCGCTTCTCAGCGTGCAGTGGACACAAGCTGTGCCCGTTCACTTCGTCGCCCAAGCCAAGTCTTCCCCTCACGCGCTTTGGTGGGCAGGAGAAAACGGCCTCTGGCTCGCCCCCGTCAGCGACCACACCCTCTTGGATACGGTTGATGTAATACCCGTATATTCTGTCTCCACCTCCTTTAACCCTCCCCAAACTTGTCAACCTCTCTCTCACTGTCTAGCCCACGCGGTGCGCCTAGCCCTATTTCTCAATCCCCACCGCACTCTCATGAATCTAGCTTCCATCCAAGTTATTAAGCATCCCATCCAGACCGAGATACTAGTGCTTACGCGCTCAGGCAGCCACATCCTATGGGAAACCTTAGACACTCCATCCGCAGGAGCAGTTTCTGATACAGAAAAACTCGAACGACTACTCGAATATATACGTCTTTGGCAAAGCTTAGATAAACCTGCCGGGCCATATTTCTTCGACAATCGCTTTCCTCACACTCTCTTCCGTAAACCCTTGAAATGACCTACGTCAGACCTGATAACTCTTGTCAACCTGTCAAACCTCATCATGCCTTTGTCCCGTAACGGGAATAGAATGGTAGCACTTCCCAACTAATCGACCTACTATTTAGAAAACCTAAATACTAGAGCGGCTTACTAACAGTTTTCCCGGATCGTTAGCCCCACCATGACTGTGTGACGTACGGTATTCCCGACCCCTGTGTTTACATTTAGTTCCAGCTACACCACATCCAAAACTGATGCCGTTATTTATGAGGACTCTGCCCAGAGGAAAGGCCAATTTCATCGTGACTTAACACAGAGCATCAGTACTATGCATTGCAAGGCGCTATATTGTTCAGTATATGTCCTGAATTCCAGCATTGGTGCTCATAATACGATAGGACTCTTAATGATAGTCAAAGTCAAAATATCATCGCATTCGTTTCTTCCAAGGCCTGACCATCGAAATACAAATGTCCGAGTGCGCAAATTGTGTAAAATTCAACACCTGAGATGCTAAGACTTCGCTGAGCTCACCCTAGGACACCTAACAAATTCATGCTAGTTAAAAACCTTATATTCTCGGCAGAGGTTATCCCCGGACTGGTTTTGGTTCATGACAAAGACAGAACTGGGTATCATTAATAGCTTGTCTGCTTGAAAGTCGCTAGGGTTCTGCAATTATCTTGGTGTACTAGGAGCCTTTGCCACGAAGCATGAGCGGACTTTTGGGCGGTTTGCTTTTGAGGGATATGGCTCAGATAGTGAGCGTTGTTAGCCTAAAAAAGACATTGGAACTTAGGGTAGCTAGATTCTACGCTGAAGAAGCAGGTATCTTTCTAGTTCTAAATAGTTCTCAGTTGGCAAAATCGCTACTTAGTGGCGCGGACGACGGAAATGCTGCCCGTTTCCGTAATGTAGATGAGGCAGTCCGTGTTTTCATCATAATAAACTTCCAGGCCGTAACGCTTCGTAGTGGCGCTGAAATCGGCTTCCTTTTCGTTGCGCACCTTGAGGACTAAGCCATGAGAAAAGCGGGCATCTTTGGGTTGCCGCAGTTGTACTCCGAAAAGATCGGCTGGCATCCAGTGGGCGACGAGATAGCCCGCCAGGAAAATTAAGGCACCGCCTAAGCTGAGGGTCCAGGTTCGTCGCATGGATACGTTTCCTCCTGGGTAAAGTTGCTGCCACTGTTTACGAGCTTGGCCATTATAAGGAACGAGTGGAGAAGTGAGTACTAACGGCACTCTAAGTAATAGAGTTGGTAAAAGTGGTAAAGTCAGCATAATTGATTTGCCTACTCCTCAATCTTGTGCTAGGCTACAGCGCCAACGATCTGTGCCCAATACGTCGAGTGAGAGGTCTGGGCGTGGGTTGAGGGAGATGATATCAGGGATACAGCGATTAGAAAGGGAGAATCTGTGGGAAAAGTATCTGCCGCCGTTGTGGCCGCCTCTTTGGCCGCCGTTATGGCCTCCAGTTTGGCGTGTGGCTTCCGTGCAGGAGGCCAGAGATATGCAGCTGGAAAATCAACGCTTACCATCATCGGGGCAGAGCCGCTCTGCGGCGGGTCAGAGCGCAGATCGGGTTGAGCTGAGCCGAATTGGGTCGAAACTGGACACTGCCGATTCCTGGCTGGATTACGCCCAGGTTGTGCCGTTCGTGGCTGGTGCTGGGCGATTTGATTGCGCCCCTTTCGAGTTGCAGAAGTAGGGCATAACGCTGTGCTGGGAAACATGGCACAGGAGGGATGCTTTACCTGACGGTTGTGGTGTAACACATGAGGAGGAGTTGGCTTAGTTCTGGGAGGCTGGGTCTGGATTTACAATGGGGAGTCCGGGTATTATGCTAAACGTTAAGTGGAACGAGCATAATGGCGTTAGAGAGATGCTGCGTGGGGAGAAATTCCGCCGAGATTCAGACATATCACCAGGGAGTGCACGCGCTTGAGTGAAGCCGCGGTTCGGGAAAGTGGAACTCAGCTGGGATGGTCGGCGACAGGCCAATCTGTGAATCTCGATCGCCGGGCCGATATTGACGCGAAACATGAACGGGTATCGAAATGGTTGCAAGAGCAAGGATGGGAAGGACTGCTCTTGTTGGAACCGGCAAACGTGGCTTGGTTCACCAGCGGGGCGACGTCGCGGGGGTTGTGTCCCGAGGGAGAGCAGCCGGCGTTACTCATCACGCCGACGCAGCGTTGGCTGCTAGCCAGTAATGCCGAGGCACAGCGGCTGTTTGATGAGGAGTTGGACGGTTTGGGTTTCATGCTGAAGGAATGGCAGTGGGATTGGCGTCGAGATTATTTGCTGAGGTCGTTGGCCCAGGCGAAGCGCTTGGCTTGCGATCGTGCTTATCTGGATCTTCCCAGTGCTGCGGAATGGCTAGCGGAGCGTCGTCGTTGTTTGACGCCGTATGAGCAGGCCTGTTGTAAACAGCTGGCGGAAGTCGTGGTTCATGCAGTGGAGGCAGCGTGTCGTAATTTCCAGCCTCGGGAGTCGGAGCGGGAATTGGCTGGGCAGGTGGCGCATCGGTTGTTGCGTCGAGGTGCTTGGCCCGTTCACATTTCCGTGATTGCGGATGGCCGATCCCAGCGCTATCGCCGACATGGCTTCACGGCGATGCCGATCGAGCGTTGGTGCGTGGTCAGTGCCACAGCTCGGAAGTATGGATTGCATGTTAGTGTCTGCCGCACGGTTAGTTTTGGCCCACCAGAGCCCAGTGTGCGGGAAGCCCATGCGAATGCGTGCAAAATCTTGGCTGCGCTCACGGCAGCGAGTTGGCCCGATGCAATTGTGCGGGAAGTGTTTCAAGCCGCGCGGCGCATTTACGATTTGGTCGGTGCGGAACATGAATGGCACGCTGCTCCCATTGGGCATCTCATGGGACGGGAAGCGATTGAGCTGGTAATCTACCCAGACAGTGACACGGTGATGCAGGTGGGCTGGACTTTATTCTGGTCGCCATGCGTGGGGCCAGCGTTAATGGGTGATACAGTGGTCGTGACAACGCAAGGGCCTCAGATACTTACGACCGTGGAGGCTTGGCCGATTGTGCTGGTGCGGGTTTCAGGCATGCAGGTGCAATTGCCTGGAATCTTGGAACGCTAAGCTTAGGGGCCGACGAAAAGTAGCCTATGCCTTCGAGAGCGAAGCGAGTGCGTCCGACCCCCCAGTTGCCAGGGGAGCTAATCAAAGCGGGCTCACCATGGGCTGCAAGGCGGTCGCGGGCGACGGTCATCCGGTTGAGTTGGTATTTGCGCCAGGTGCAGATGATGGCGCAGGCAGGGGCAGTGCGTATTAGTAGTCAAGAATTAGCAGACGGGTTAGGCGTTACTGCTGCTCAGGTGCGTAAGGACTTGGCCGCGATTGGTAGTTTAGGACACCCCGGGGTCGGTTACCGTCCGCAGGAATTGGCTCAGGCTATTCGACACGTGTTGGGTTTGGATAGGCAATGGTCGGTGGTGTTGGTGGGAGTGGGTAACTTAGGGCGGGCCTTAGTCCGTTATGGTGGTTTTCGTGTCCAGGGGTTTCAGGTTGTGGCCTTGTTCGATAGCGATCCCGACAAGGTCGGCCAGGAAGTAGAAGGCTTGCGGATAAGGCCTATGGAAGAGCTAGCTAGTGCCGTGGCCGAACTGGCTGCGCAATTGGCCATTATCACTGTGCCTGCGAGCGCGGCGCAAAGTGTTGCGGATCGGCTTGTCGCCGCGGGGATTCGTGGCATTCTCAATTTTGCTCCCGTGGTGTTGCGTGTCCCACCGTCAGTGAGCCTGGTTTCAGTGGATCTGACAGTGCAATTGGAGCAGCTTGCCTATCTCGTGCTGACTTCCGGCAGAAGCTACGCTAAATCAGCATTTGCTCGCCCAAGTTATTCTGTAAGAGCACGACGACGAACTCAGGAATCTTCGCCCGACCTGGAGACTTAGCACTCCGTTGCTCTTGCTTCCGAATTGAGTCGCTTGACGTGGTGCAAGATGGCGCATAGAAATTGAATGGATGTTGCTACTCAGTGGCAGCCGAGCCTTTGAAGCTATAAGTCACGAGCACGCTTTTCCCGGGTGGTACGGACACTGCTCGGCGAGGTGCTTGGCAAGGGTTGGGGGATGAAAAATAGCTCCATGAAAATGCGTCCGGAAAATACAGAACTGCGCGAAGCGTTGTCAGAGGCAGGATTACGTTATACGGCTCAGCGGGAGGCAGTTTACGATTATCTATGCTCAGTGTACACGCATCCGACGGCTGAGGAAGTTTATCACGCGGTGCGTCAACGTATCCCGCGCATTAGTTTAGCCACGGTATATAAATGCCTCGAGGCGCTAGTAGCCTGCGGCAAAGCGACAAAAATTACCTCGTCGTCTGGGCCGACCCGTTACGATCCTCGCACGGACCGCCATATTCACATGCATGATGTGCGCACCGGCGAAGTCCGTGACTTGCATGTGCCTCCCGAATTTCCCATACACGAGCAGCTTCAGGCTCAACTCGAGAATCTGGTACGGCAGAGCGGCTTCCGCATAACGGATGTCCGCATTGAACTAATGGGCTACTTTGATGGCCCAGGCCACGGTTCGTCTTCGGCATCCTAAGCAGCAGGCATCTGTTCCGGCACACCCTGGCGAATGTTTACTTGCCCTTGCCAACGTTTGATCGGGATCGCGTCATCGCGGGAGCTTTTCAACAAGCGTCACTTCATCGCCGACGCGTAAAGTTCTTCCAGCACCTTCCAATACTAGGCGAGTGTTGACGACAAAGCGGTAAAAAGTGTCTTGAAATCGGGACCGCTCTGCCCAAGCTGGAAGATTGGTGCGACGCCAATCGGCAAAGCGTTTAGCAAACTCGGGCATGACTTCCCCAGTCCACGGATTCCGTGAGGGCACGACACAGCGTCGGCACGGATTCGTACCTTCCAGGATCACTTCGCCAATACGAAAACGCACCACTTCGCCAGCTTGGCCATATAAGCGATCCTCCCAGAATGGCTCCGTACCACTGATTTCCAAGTTAGCGCGAAATCGGGCTCGCACCTCAGGCAGACTCCAGCCGAAGTACGCACCTACCTCGCGCAAACTCGCTTCCGCGACTACCGTTGGCCCGGGGGCCTCTACGTCATCGGGAAAACCAATAGTGG
Source organism: Gemmatales bacterium (assembly GCA_025060195.1). Classification (GTDB taxonomy): domain Bacteria; phylum Planctomycetota; class Planctomycetia; order Gemmatales; family HRBIN36; genus HRBIN36. The sequence goes on from JANXCQ010000037.1 coordinate 17,076, forward strand.
CGTTAGTGCGCAAAAACACGCGAAAACCGAAATACTGACTAAGCCAACCCTCTAATTCGGAACGTTGTTTTTCTAGATCAAACTCGTGCCAACGAGATGCTCCTTCCACGCGAAAACACACCCTGCGTAGGTCGTCGCTAAACTTGGCCCGTAATCGGTGTACCGCGGCGTGGCGCTTACCGTTGACAAACTTGCCTTGCTCATCCACCAGCGCCCATCGTCGGTCCCCTGCGATGGGACCCGTCGGCAACAAGGTAACCTCTTGCCGCTCCACCCCATCTAGCGACTTGATCGGGAAAATGGTAATGCAACTCAACACAGCCATCGTAGGCCCCTGCGAGCCAGCCTGTCGTTTGACACACAGCCGGCAATCCGTTCGATAAGAGGGTTCATTGTCCAGGCGTTTCGTGCCGTTGGGGACAGGGTGCGCGCTCAGGTGGAATGTCTAAACATCAACTTGTATGCGACGTCCCCTTGGGTTTCCAGGCCATTTCATGGCTGCGATACCTCGGAGTGAACGTGAGCAGGCAACTAGGTCCTCTTCGCGCTTCAGGTGGCTACTGTCGCCAGCAAAATTATGGTGCTCGATAATGGCAGGCTGATGGATTACGTGAAACGTGTTATTATTCGCGCCAGCTCGTAGGTCTTGCTAAATAGTTGCTGAAAGGAACGATTGCCAGGTCGCATGATTGCAGAGAAGAGGCTTGCTTGTCTGACGAGCGGATATCGCTTAGACTAATAACAGCATTTAGCGTGTCAGGTGAGAAGCCTTAGCAGGCTGTGCTTTGCAGGAGATTTTGCCTGTTCAGGAGAGTAAACGAGGATGGCGGAAGCATCAGCACATTCCTTGGCGTTGTTTCTGGATTTCGAGAACTTTGCTCTGGGGCTAACGGATCCTCGGGAGCGCTTTGACATCAACCGTGTGCTACGCCGCATGGTTGAGAAGGGCAAGGTGGTAGTGCGCAAGGCGTATGCCGATTGGAGCTTTTATCCTTCGTACACTGCGATATTGCACGAGGCGGGATTTGAGTTAATCGACATCCCGCGCCGTAGCCAGACTGGTAAGAACTCGGCAGACATTCGATTATGCGTGGATGCGATGGACTTAGCCTATTCGAAGGAGCACATTGACACGTTCGTGATTTTGTCAGGGGACAGCGATTTCACCCCCTTGGTCTCGAAGTTGAAGGAACTGGGCAAGCATGTCATTGGCGTCGGAATGGCCAACGCTACTTCGGACTTGCTGCGCGATAATTGCGATGAATTTATCTATTACGAGGACTTAGAGCACATCGTCAGCAGTTTTGAAATTGACCCCAGGCTGCCCGAAAACAAACGCAAGGCGTTCCAGCTGCTGATGGATGCTCTTACGGCGTTGCGGCGGGAAAACAAGGAAGTGCTCTGGTCATCCTTGATTAAGGACACCATGAAGCGTCTGAAGCCGAGTTTTAACGAAGCCTATTACGGCTATTACTCGTTCACGGAATTGTTGGAGGACGCAGAACGGCACGGTCTGCTGGAACTGGCGAAAGAACGGCGTGGCGGCACGGTAGTGGTAACGCGCTTCGGGGAGGAGATGCGCGATGAATCGCTGGTGGGGGAAATGCGCGAGCGCGTCCGCCGACGGGCCGGTCCTGTGCGTCGGCGTGTGGCACGCTCAGCCGCGCTGCGTTCGAGCGGCGAATACATAAGTCGAGAAACGGCAGCCTCGTCGGCGGCAGCGGAGGGCGCCGTGAGCGAGACGGTGGAGGCTACGGCGAGCGACCTGACACCAGCCAGTCCTGCCGCGCCGGAGCCAGCTCCTGCGGCCACGCCGGGATTCACCCCGGGGGCTCCGCCGCGCATTGTATTCACTATTGGCGAGGCTGCACGTCGTCCGGAGCCAAGTCCCGTTGCCACCGCACCAGCCCAGCCAACCTACGAGCCCGTCGAGTCGGCATCGGCTGTCGTGGCCAGTGAAATGGCCGCAGTGCCCAGCGAATCTCAGCTTTCCGAAGACCAAGGCGCGGAAAAAACTGCCGTCCACCCCGAATCGACTGCCGAAGCGGCACCCACGCCGGAGCCTGAACCAACGACACCTGTACGATCCACTCCGGCGCCTACCCCTGTCACTCCAACGGCGTCGCGTCGGGAGGCGCGACCGTTTGGCTACGGGGTTTTTGATACGCCCGCTTCATCTGAGGGGACTTAAGCCATCTCCTCGTCTAGCTGCTTGGGAACGCGACTATGCCCTTCTTCCTGGAATGCTTGGACGACCAGCGACGCTGGTTCATATCTGATTCGGATGGAGTTTACATTATCGGTCGAGCGGAGGACTGCGACATCCGGTTAGAATCGCGAAAAGTGTCGCGGCACCATTGTTGTGTCGCTCAAGTGAATGACTACATAGCCGTCCGCGATTTAGCCAGCACCAACGGCATACGCATTAACAACCAGGACGTACTTGAAGGGCGTTTATACCCCGGCGACATTCTCCTGGTCGGACCGTACCGATTACGTGTCGTCTGGCAACCTGAACCCGCGAGGCGGCATACACCGCCCCCAGTTTCCGCGCCTCCATCGGTGTCAGCGTCACCGCCTCAGGTGGCTGCAATCCCCATGGCGTCCCCCCCAGCGAGCCCGTCGGGTATTCCTCCCGCCGCTCCTCGAACTGTGTCGTCGAGTCCTGCGAAAAAGACTTCGCTGCTGGAGGACTCCAATCTATTTAAGTTGCTGGAATCCGAGGACCCGCTGACAGGGGGGCAGCGTTGAACTGGATACGAAGTCTCAAAGGGTTGAAGCTTGTGTTGAGAAACCATGTCTCAGGGCTTGGCGCAGGCGGGTCACCCCGGCAGTAATGCCTTGGGGGTGGCGGAAGATCGCTGACGCCGCCGCCAAGACATTCGCTCCTGCCTGAACGGCTCGCGGTGCGGTTTCCTCGTTGATTCCGCCGTCAATTTCTAGATCGCAGGCCAGCTGCAGTTGGTCTATTTGCGCGCGGAGTTGGCGCAATTTAGAAAGCACCTGCGGCAGAAAACTTTGACCACTGAAACCGGGATATACGCTCATGACCAGAACCAGGTCAACATGCGTGAGCCAGGCAGAAACCGCTTCCGCGGGCGTGTCAGGGTTGAGTACCAGCCCAGCCTTTTTACCAAGTTGGCGAATTGCCGGCAGACAACGTTGTGGTGCTTCGGCAATTTCGACGTGAACGAGTAAATAATCGGCGCCCGCCTGGGCAAAGGCCTCGAGAAAATGCCATGGTTCACTGACCATGAGATGTGCTTCCATGGGGAGCTTGGTCCACGGCCGCAAGGAGGCGACTACTGCCGGCCCTAAGGATAAGTTAGGAACGAAATGGCCGTCCATAACGTCCAGATGCAGGCGGTCTACTCCGGCCGATTCTGCCTCACGCACCTGTTCGCCCAGCCGAGCAAAGTCAGCGGCTAAAATCGAGGCCGAAATTTGTACCGGGGAATTGTTCATCACGGTTTCCCTCCGGACACGGATTCAGATTGTATAGTGATCTCCGCAGCAAAATCAGTGCTGTGAGAGACGCTGGACCATGGCCCTAGTATTGATGTGCGCCGCCAGCATGGTGTCGTAAACTAAGCCTATGCGGCCGCATGGCCCGCTCTCCTCAGGCCCCCAAAGACAAGGGAGATGCCATGCTCATTTTCGACGCGCACCTGGACGTGGCCTGGAACGCCTTGGATTGGAACCGCGACTACGAACAGCCGTTGGCGGTCATTCGCGCGGCGGAGTCGGAAATGCCGGGCAAAGGTCGCGGCCGTAATACGGTCTGTTTCCCCGAAATGCGCCGCGGACAAGTCGGCATCAGCATCATGACCTTATTACCGAAGCTGTTGCGGGACACCATGCCGCCCTTGCAACCGTATCGCTCGGCGGTGTCAGCCTACGCGGCAGCACGCGGTCAGTTAGCCTATTACGAAACCATAATCGAGCGCGGCGTCCTGGCCTGGGTGCGGAATCAGCGGGAGTTGGAACGCGCTGTGGCGTCGTGGGAAAACGGGGCCGATACGAACCCGCCTTTATTTTTCATCCTGAGCATGGAAGGAGCAGATGCCATCTTACACCCTCGACAAGTGGAGGAATGGTGGCACCGCGGCCTGCGCATCGTGGGGCCAGCTCATTATGGGGTCAACGCTTACACTCCAGGTACCGGCTGCGAAGGTGGACTCTTTCCCGCGGGACGTGATTTATTGCGGGAGATGGAGCGCGTCGGCATGATTCTCGACGTAACCCACCTGACCGATCAGGCGTTCGACGAAGCGTTGGAAATCTATCACGGGCCTGTTTTGGCCAGCCATCATAATTGTCGCGCCCTGGTGCCACACCAACGGCAACTGACCGATGAGCAAATTCGGCGTCTGATCGCCCGCGGAGCAGTGATTGGTGCTGCCTGCGACGCGTGGATGCTCTATCCCGGTTGGGTGCGCGGCGAGACCAGCCCGGAAGTGGTGAGCTTGGAGGCAGTGGCCGATCAGATTGACCACGTATGCCAACTGGCCGGAAATAGTCGGCATAGTGCCCTCGGCAGCGACCTGGACGGCGGTTTCGGCACAGAACAAACTCCCCGCGACCTGCAGAGCATTGCCGACTTGCAGAAGCTCATCCCCATACTCGAGCGACGCGGCTATACCCAAGACGATATCCGCAACATCTTCTACCGCAATTGGGTGCGTTTCTTCCAAACTGCCTGGAAAGATAATTAGCCGATTATCGAGCGCTTGGGGCCTAGTCCTAAGTTCCGCGACAACGCTACGCTCTTTCGATGCAAGGCGAGCCCCGACAAGACAACCTGCCATGGATTATTCTTGTCAGCCTGGTTCTTGGGGCTCTCGTAGGCATCGCCTGCAATTGGGGGCGAGAAGCGATTGACAGCGCTGTGGCACACGTTACGGGCGCGCCTGTAGTTGCTGTTGATTGGATCGTGGGTAATATCGCACGACCCTTGGGGCAGATCTTCCTCAACTTGCTGCTGATGACCGTGGTGCCGTTGGTATTCGCGTCGTTGGCGTCAGGCGTGGCCCAACTGGGCGATTGGCGCCGACTGGGGCGTGTAGGACTTATCACGATGGCCCTGTTCGTGTTCAGCATGGCTTTGGCGTGTGCTACCGGACTGGCCTTGGTCAACTGGTATCAGCCGGGACTTGCCATGCCCTCCGAAGTAGGCCAGCAATTGCTGGCAGAAGCCAAGAACCCTGCGCCGCCTGCCCGGGGACTCACCGTAGATACAATCGTGGGCATCGTTCCACGGAATCCGTTCCAGGCCGCGGTGCAAATGGACATGTTGCAGATCATCTTCTTCGCCCTCATGGTCGGCGTCGCCATGACTTTCCTCACGGAGGTGCGTCGCCAAACTCTCCTCCGATTGTTAGAAGGCGTTACCGAAGTCATGGTGGTCATCATTCACTTGGTCATGCGGATCGCACCGCTGGCAGTGTTTGCGCTCATATTCGCTCAGACGGCCACCTTCGGATGGCGCTATCTGGAAACGCTGGGCAGCTATGTGTTGCTGGCCCTGGGAGGTATGGCGTTTCACCTGGTAGTCAGCTTGGGCTTTCTAGTTTGGCTGCTCGGCGGCTGGGCGCCGTGGCGTTTCTTTGCCCGCATTTGGACAGTGATGATCACCGCCTTTTCGACCAGTTCGAGCAACGCTACCCTTCCTACTACGTTACGCACCGCTCAGCAGGAACTGGGGGTGCCGCCTCAAATTGCCGGGTTCGTTATTCCGCTAGGTGCCACGATGAACATGAACGGCACCGCCTTATACGAAGGCATAACGGCCCTGTTCTTAGCCCAGGTTTACTTCGGCGTAACGCCCGATTGGACGGCCCAGATTACCGTGCTCGTGTTGGCCGTACTCACCGCCATCGGCGCCGCGGGAGTGCCCGGCGGTTCGCTTCCGCTCTTGGCTATGGTCTTGACCAGCATCGGCGTGCCCGGCGAGTATATCGGCATCATCCTGGGAGTTGATCGGCTCCTGGACATGGCCCGCACGGTACTTAACGTCAGCGGCGACCTCGTAGTGGCCGTCTGTGTTGCACGCCAGGAACGTAGCTGGGAAACACCTTTGACTTCTGCTACGACCGGAAGCAAAGACGCGCCATCCGACCCAGCGTGAGCGTTACTCAGGCATAGCTGCGTGGGCCCGCTCCTGATGCCCTCTCCCTTTCCGCACGAGCGGTCGGTCCGGTCCGGTGGGCTTGACAGGGCTGGCTCGGCCAGTATGAGGCCCAACTCTGTGTCGGAGACCATGGCGGACGAGGGCCGACTACGGGGTTTATGCGACCAACAACTCAGGGCTGGGTAATCGCGGGCCGACTTGCTGCGGCGCTGGGCTTGATCGGGCTGGCCGTGCTTAGCGCACTGCTTGGCCAAACGCCCCAGCCGATCCGCATTACAACCCCCCCTGACCAAATTCAGGCAACCGTTCGACTCAGCGCAGACAAAGTCATCGGTTGGACCGAAGGCAACCTCGACATCCTCCTGGCTCGTGGCAACGTCTTGTTGGAACAAGGTCTATTACGCATCCGCATGCGTGAAGCGGTGGTGTGGATGAATACAGCTGAGGTACGTCGAGGACAGCCGTTACGCCTCTGGGGTTACGGCGAGGGAGACGTGCGGGTTGGCGAAGGCACCCCAGTGCAAACGGGAGCTAGCGTGCTATTTGACTTGCAAACGCGCGGCGAGTTCCGCCTGCAGAATCCGCAGATGGAAAAGCGGCCTGCTGCCGATGACCCACTTTATCGCCGGGCTTTGGCCGCCTGGCAAACCCCGCCGACGCCAATTACACCTCCGATCCAGCCGCCCACCGTGCCCGTGCCGGCGCCGTCTTCGCCAAGTGCGAGTCCACCACCAACAGCGCCACCCCCACCGTCGGCCGCCCCAAATGTAACTCCGTCTAAACCAAGGCCCCCTGCTCAACCCGAAAAGCCACCCCCGGTTGCAGGACCGCTACTACCGCTCCCTGGTATCGGTCGAAGTGGGCCTCCACGCATTCGCAGCATTCGTATATCTCCACGCGGTAGCAGTCCTTTTTCCCATGAGACCTTTCCCATAGGCCCCAACGAATACGCCACGGTCGTGCTTGGTGGCGTGGTCATCTACGTGGAGGACGACCAAGGGAACCTGACTCTCAGCACCGATCGTGCCGTCATCTGGAGCCGAAACGTCGGCGGTGAACGATTGCTATCGCAGCTGCAGGTCGGCCGCACCTCCGACGAACACTATGAGGTTTACCTCGAAGGGCACGTTGAAGTTCGACAAACCCCTTCCCGGGGCCCATTAGCAGGTAAGACGCGCCTGATTCAAGCGGAGCAAGCTTATTTCGACCTGCAACGCAATGTCGGCGTGCTGCGCCAAGCGCAATTGGTTATTCCTGAGCCACGGTTGCCCCTGCCTGTGTACTTGCGGGCCAGCGAAATTCGTCAGGTCGCGGCAGACACGTTTGAAGCCAACGACGTGGAGGTTTTCGCCAGTCGGCTGCCTTCCGACCCGGGCGTGGTGGCTCGCACCCCTTTGGCTACCCTACAGCTCCGCGAACTGCCCGTGCGGGGCCTATTCGGTTGGCTCGAACTGGACCCGCAAACCGGTCGGCCACGCACCGAAACCGAGCTTTTCGGCACCGCCCAGGACTTTTCGTTATGGTGGGAAGGCATCCCGTTTTTCTATTGGCCCTACGTACAAGGCGACCTACGAGATCCGCTGGGACCGCTTGACCGCGTCAGGGTTCGCGCTGATCGTGTCTTCGGTTTCGGCCTCATGTTGGACTGGGACATTTTCGAACTGCTCGGCGGCGAGCGTCCCGCTAACACGCGCTGGAACTTGGAAACGGACTATCTGTCGGAACGCGGACCCGCTCTTGGTACGATCTTCCAGAGTCAAGGCCAAAATCTCTTCGGTATTCCGGGAAGATATCAGACCGAAATCCACCTCTGGCACATTTATGACACGGGAACCGACCGACTCGGTGGGATTCGCACCTTCACACCACCAACGCCTTGGCGCGGTCGCGACACCATTCGCCATCGCCAGGAACTCGGCGAGGACTGGTTATTCTTAGGCCAATTTTCCTGGCTCAGCGACCGTAACTTCCTCGAACAATTCTTCAAGCGGGAATTCGACGAAGGCATCAACCAGGAAACGTTCGCCTATCTGAAATGGCAACGCGATGACTTGGCCGCCAGCTTGCTCGTTCAACCCCACCTGCGGGCCTGGGTCAACGAAACTTCGTGGTTACCGCGGGGCGATTTCTTCATCCTCGGCCAGGATTTCCTGGAAACGTTCACCTGGTTCTCCCGTGCGAGTGCCGGCTATGCCATCTTCTCCCCAAGCGATGACATTCCGCCGGGTTATCACCTGGTACCAATTCCTGGGGAATTCCTGCGATTCCGGCCCTTGCCGCCTTCGGCCGACTTTCCCCATTACGGACGCCGCGAACTGGCCCGCTTCGACTGGTGGAACGAACTCGATTGGCCGTTCCAGTTGGGACCGTTCAAAATCGTTCCTTATGGCTTGTTTGACGCCACATGGTACCAGGAAACGGAAACCGACCCCGACGGAGCCGCCCGCATCTATTACGGCGGTGGGGCACGAGCGAGCTTACCGTTATCCCGCATCTATCCCGAAATCAGCAGTGTACTGTGGAACCTTAATGGCATCGCCCACAAGCTGGTGTTCTGGACCGACTATCGCTACGTCCGCTCCGACCAGAACTTCCGCGAACTGATCCTGCTCGACCGGCTC
>JANXCQ010000038.1 GCA_025060195.1 Gemmatales bacterium
CCCGCTCAGGGGGAGACACAGCTAATAATAGACGCACTGGGTGCTTCACAACTCCAGCGCCGTTGACCAAATGTTTCGGGATTCAATCTCTCGCCATGCCAAGAACAGACGGACTTAGTGCTTCCTAGCTCTGGCCCTGTCGTACGCATCGGCCGCGGATAGCTCACGCGCTTCTAACACCCGCGAGGCCTTTGTATGAGATACCCGATGGCCCCTGGAAGTACTTCGGCTCCTGGTCGTAATGTTATTAGGTTAATAATGCTATGTAACAAATCGCACAAGTAGCAAATTTGCTTGAGTCGGGACAAGTATTGTTTTAGCCGATGACTTAGTATTGTCTATCTTAGGTCGGCCATGTAACAACGGCCGATGGCCCCATCGCGACCCCACAAGATTGCGGTTTTGCCTTCGGGTTTACCTCAACCGCTCGGTAAATTGGCCTGGGTGGATGCCGTGGGAGAGTAGGCGAGAGTTTGCAGGTCATTCCCAGTGGCTCTTTACGTGAAAATTCTCCCGCGTCGCTCGAGATACCTGTGTTCTGGAAAATGTGCATGGCAAAAAATCCGTTGCTGCCCATGTTTTACGTGGGCCGTCCGCTCCGGGCCCCGCGATAGTTTTGCAGGTAGTCGAGGAGCGGAGAGCGGAAACAGGATGATAGCAGTAGGCGCTGTGCACTATTGGCCGCGATCTGATGTATGTGGTGGGCTCTGCGCCGCAGCGTGTATTTCGCGCTATGGGTTTGGTGCGGCGACGGCTTGGATGAAACCGTGTTGCGCAGCGACTGAGTGAGCTGCTCTACGTGGTTGGACATGGAGGCCTAAGCGAGATGTGGGAGATACTTGGGTAGGGGATTAGTTAGGGCAACGTCGCCAAACCCTTGCTTCTAGCGAGAACGCTGGCACACTTAGGGCGGCTCGCAGGATTGTTAGGATTGAATGTGTTGTAGGATTTGCTAGATGTTCAAGGAATAATGAACGCGCTTTGGGTGTGCTAAGGGAGTCAGGGCCGCTCGGCGTGCAGCAGTGGCTCGTGGTCGTCTGAATGTGAACAACACGCTCCCTACGCGACAGTAGGTCCAAACCTCATGAACATTTACCGCGTTACTGCTTATCTAGTGCGGCTGCCTTTGAAACGGACGGTGCGGCATGCTTCGTTCGAACGAAGCCAGTCGGAGCATGTGCTAGTGCGTGTGGAACTGGACGACGGCACAGTTGGCTATGGTGAAGGTGCACCACGGGAATATGTCACGGGCGACAGTACCGAGGAGGCATTCGGGCTGCTACGTCGAAAGAGCCTGCATCAGTTTCTAGCATCTTTGCGGCCGGCTAGGTTCGAAACTGCGGTGGCGGCAATTGCGGAGATGCCGTGGGAATATGCTCCAGACGATGCCAGGCAATGTCGCGGTCATGCCGCCCGTTGTGCCTTGGAATTAGCCTTACTCGATGCCTATGGCCGATTTTTCCGCCAGCCGCTATATCGTGTTACCGCCATCATTGCTCCCGAGCTTTATCAGCCGCGCTCGGAAGTGCGATATAGTGGTGTGATTACTGATGCCGAAGGTTGGAAATTGCAGGGTGTTGCCTTAGCCCTGCGAGCGTATGGCTTTCGGGATGTGAAAGTGAAGGTGGGGATTGTTGGCAAAGATGATGTCGAGCGCTTGCGTATCTTGCGACGATGGTGTGGAGAGCAGGTGGAACTACGCATTGATGCTAACGAAGCGTGGTCGGCCACGGAGGTATGGGAACGCTTGGCTCAGTTGCGACCGTTCGGCCTGTCGGCTGTGGAGCAACCTGTGCCGCACGAAGATCGCATGATCCTCAAGCAAGTGCGCCAGGAACTGCGGGTGCCGATCATGCTCGATGAATCGCTGTGTAGTCTGGTGGATGGGCAACGTGCCATCGCCGAGGAAAGCTGCGATTTGTTCAATCTGCGGTTATCGAAATGCGGAGGTTTTATTCCTGCCCTGCGACTGGCCCAGTTGGCGCGGAAACACGGCTTGGGCTATCAACTGGGATGTCATGTTGGAGAAAGTGCTATTCTTTCCGCAGCCGGACGACATTTCGCTTGCTCCGTAGCTGGCCTGCGCTGGTGCGAAGGTTCATATGACCGTTTCTTACTTCGTGAAAATGTCACTCGTGCGAATCTGACTTTTGGTTGGGGCGGATGGGCACCTGCTCTTACAGGGGCTGGCTTGGGTATCAAGATCAGTCCCGAAGCTGTCCAAGGTATGACCGTGCGCCGGGAGGAGATCTTTGGCATTACCGAGTCCGCAGCTTTTGATGTGGAGCGCCAGTGACGGCTACGAGGGATACTATCGGCTATGGACGCCTGCCGGGCCTCCACGGGCCAACCTGGTGTGCGTGCATGGCATTCAAAGTCATAGCGGCTGGTATGAGTATTCCAGCGCTAAGTTTTGCGAAGCTGGATACGTGGTGTGGTATCCCGATCGGCGTGGCTCGGGGCGCAATTGGCAGCAGCGTGGCGATTGCCCGAGCTATGGTCGGTTGCTGGCGGATGTGGCGGAGTTTATCCGAGCGGTTCGAGCGGGCATCTTTACGGCCCGGTTGCCTGGGCAGGGACCGGGGGCAGGCTTACCTGTGGTTGTGCTAGCAGGCTCCTGGGGGGCTAAACTCGCCCTGGCATGTTGTCGTGCTTTTCCGGGTTATGCTGATGCCTTGATTCTTTGGTCGCCTGGCTTTTTCCCACAGGTAAAACTTTCTTGGCGTAGCAGGATACGTGTGTTCTTAGCTCGCTTGTTGGAACCCACCAGGCAATTCCCTATTCCGCTGAACGACCCCGAATTATTCACTGCCAACCCGGAGCGGATTCGCTTCATTCGAGAAGACGAATTATCGCTCCGGCAAGCCACGGCGCGTTTCTTAGTTGAGAGCCGACGCTTGGATTGGTATTTGCGTGGAACGCCCCAGTACATCACCTGCCCCGTACTCTTGCTGTTAGCAGGTAAGGATCGAATTATTGATAACGACAAAACGAGGCGATTTTTTCAGCGCTGGGCCTCGGCTCACAAAACCATAATCGAGTATCCGCAAGCTCACCACACCCTGGAGTTCGAGGACGATCCAGATTTTTTCATTCGGGACATTCTGGCGTGGTTAGAGGGCATCGAGCCGCTTTTACCGCGCCGGGAGTCATCTTTTCCGCCCTCGCTGCCTGCCTTATAATTCGTTGCAACCAGCAACGATTTGTCATCCTAAGAGCTCTGCCAGAGTTGGACGAACCGGAGGCAAACAGTGGCGATTGAATACAACGATGTCCGCAAGGGGATGGTGATCGTCGGCGAGGATAATCAGCTTTACCATGTCCTCGATCGTAACCTGAACACGCCCGGTAACTGGCGTGCTATGCTAACGCTGAAACTGCGCAACCTCAAAACGGGCGTCATCATCGAAAAGCGAGTTCGCCCCGACGATAAGGTCGAAACTGCGTTCCTTGAGAAACGCGAAATGGAATACATTTATCGAGATACTAGTGGCTACGTGTTCATGGATTTGGAGACGTATGATCAAGTGACCTTAGACTCGGAGTTAGTTGGCGAGCTGATGCAGTATCTGAAGCCCAATACGCGGGCCATGGTGATCTTCTTCGAGGGTAAGCCGATTAGTGTCGAGCTGCCCCCGACTGTGGAATTGGAAGTTGTTGAGACTGAGCCGACCATCAAGGGAGCTACGGCGACTGCGCAATACAAACCAGCGATTTTAGAGACGGGCTTGCGTGTTCAAGTGCCCCCCTTTATCAACGTGGGTGAAAAGATTAAGGTGGACACGCGTACTGGCGAATATCTGGAACGCGTCAAATAACCGGTGGGCGTACAAGCAGCGTGCCTAGGTTGCTGCTCTATTGCACATCCGCCTGAAACAAGATTTCCGCGAGGTTGTCGTTGGGCAGGTCCGTAAATATGCGGATGATTTGCCGGACCTGACCCGCCTGAGTGGGCGTCCGATAACGGATTGTGATTAGGTGGGTGCTGCGGGTTTCATCGGGTTGCCATAAAAACTCCAGTTGCGGGTCATCGGCCGCAAGTTTGAGGATGCGAAACGGTTTTGGTCCGCGCAGAATGACACGTCTTTCAATTTGCACTCCCTGGGCGACCCGCCCGAGATGGACTTCCTTGGGTGTGACGACCAAAGAGGGAACGACCTCCACGGTGAGCGGCACCAGGATGCGACTACCGTCATTGGCCCGTAACCACAGTTCAGCGAACCACGAACCAGGGGGTACATCCGGTCGCAGACGCGCCGTCAGACGGTATTGTACCTGCGCTGTATCGCGGCGCAGCTCGGTGAGTTGCGGTTCGATATAACCGTTATCATTTTCCACAGCCACGATTTGCCAATTCGGCACCGCGTAACGGGTAAGGGTAACACTCGCTTCAGCCGCTTGGCCCCGCGTGATTCGACCAAAGGCCAATTCTTTCGGCGAGAGGGTAATGTCCTCTCGGCTATCAGCCTGGACGAGGAATTGTAATTCTTGCAACACAGGTTGTTCCACTAACACGAAAACGGTAAAGACACGTTGGCCGACGTATTTGCCTGTATCCACTCGGACGGTTAGGGTAGCGCTTTCGCCTGGGGCAAGTTCCTGTTTATCCAGCGTAGCGCTAGCGCACGCGCAGGAGGTACGCAAGCTACCGAGTTTCATGGGTCTGTCGAAGGGATTGTGAATGGTGAACTGATGGAGGCAAACAATGCCTCGCGGCACCGTACCAAAATCTTTATGCGTAGAGCTGGCAATGGGTTTAGCCCCAGTGGTGGCGCTCACAGAATCGACAAAGGGTGTCTGAGTAATGCAGGATAGGCTTATCAGTCCCACTAGGGCGATTGGTACGCCTCGCAAGCCGCCACTCATATGCCCTCCGCTCTTGGTTACAAGCTGGTCTGCGCTCGCGGAATAGGTTCTTGGTTTGGCAGCAGATTTCGTTTGGACAGCACAAAGGCATGCCGCTGACGCAGACGGCTTTGTCTGCAACTTAGTATCGCCCGTCGCTTAGCGCTAGACGTAACCAAGCTGGACAGAGAAGGTCCGCCAACATGCGGAAATTACCAAGTGTATCGATTAAACACTCTGCACGGACGTTACTCAACCCATTGCGTATAGCAGAAATACCGTGCGGCTAGAGGGGTCTTGAATTCCGTCGCATGGTGCTTATGCTAGTTGGCAGTGCAATGGCACAGCGCTGCTTCAACATCACCATCGCAAAGGAGGTGCTTCTATGAAGCAGAACTGCGTACGAGCGAGTGCTCTGGTAATGACGGCCGGCCTGACTGCCACTTTGGCTCTGCTGTTCAGCTGCGCCTCTGGCCAGGAACGCAGGCCGGATGTGATTTTCGTACCCACGCCCCAGCCGGTCGTGGAACGGATGCTAGAATTAGCAAAGGTTACCAAAGAGGATGTCGTCTATGACTTGGGTTGCGGCGACGGACGGATTGTCGTAACTGCCGCAAAGAAATATGGTTGCCGCGCGGTCGGGTTTGACATTGATCCGCAGCGGGTCAAGGAATCATTGGAAAATGTCCGTAAGAACGGCGTCGAAGATTTGGTCAAGATCGAGCAGAAGGATATCTTCACCTTGGATTTGAGTGGCGCTTCAGTGATTACCCTCTATCTGTTGACATCGCTCAACGAAAAACTCGTGCCGCAATTAGAAAAGATGAAACCAGGCTCGCGCGTAGTGTCACATTCGTTTGAGATACCTGGTTACGAGCCTGACAAAGTCGAGCGCGTGAACGCCGATGGTTTTGAGCGAACTATTTACCTCTACACGATTCCGCTCAAGAAGAAAACGAGTAACAACCAATAGCGTGGCTTTTTCTTCCATCTGGCCTACTGAGCTTAGGCTCTTACTTGGCATGTGTGGCGGATGGCTTGTTTTCCAGTTAGCGTTGTCTCTTGCATGTTTGTAGTCTTGCGCAGTAATTGGTCTTCTGCGTCCAATACGGCAACTGCAAGTTGCGACGCGGCATTTCTTTGTAATTGAGACTTTCGCAAAAGTTGCAATGGCTTGCTAGGGAGATTTTTCGTGAGTTTTTGGGAAATGTCGTTTGCGAAGCGTGGCAAGGCAATGTTGCCTGTGCGTAAATGGGTCACGGAATTGCTGGTATGCCGTCGGAGGCACTCAGATGCGCTGAAGCGTCGTGTTCGGACTGCCAATGGAACAGGTACGCGAGCTTCGCAACGATTGCAGACAGGATGGCAACTAGCCTTTGGAAGCGGTGCGAGACACAAATGTGGTGATGCGAAGGATCGACGCGGACGCGCGTATCGCGGGGCTGTAGGGATGACAATGATGACCTTTTAGGACAGTTCGACCCGCCCGGCCCGCACTGTGGACGATGATACCACTACGAATGGAATATTGCCATGGAGTTATGGGGTCTTTTCGCGACTCGAAGCGATTGGCTCGGGCGAATAGTTACCCCGCTTCGGAGTTTTGACGCACATTGAATTCGAGCTTCCAACGGTGCTGTGGTTCACATCCTAAGCACCAAAGCTCGAGCGTCCCGACGGGGGTGACGTGGCTATGGAGGTGCACAGGTATAATTTGCCCTCGTTGGTCGGGAGCCTGCAACGTGACCTCTAAGGGATCGAGCTCTTGGAGCTCGTTTTCGTCCCAATATTCCAACACGGTGCCAATGGAATCTTTGCGCCGAGTGCTTGACCCGAAGAAGCGAAATTGTACGGGCTGGCCCACTACGAGACCGAACTCGTGTCCCGGCACATCAGCCTCGGTACCTTCTTCCATGCCAAACGGGGCCACGCAGATTGCTTTGATAGGCGGCGGCATGCCTGGTACCGCGGGGAGATTTACTGCCACGCCGATGTAATAAGCGCGTGCGATGCCGCCACGAATGCGGATACCCCGACCGCGTCGCACCAAGCCATAACAGGCCGCGCCCCGAGCAACGGCCAGGTCGAGATCGGTTCCATGTAACATGCGTACGGGTGGGGCACCCAGCGATTGCGCCCAGTGGTTGAGCACTTCAACGAGCCGCGCTACGAGAGGTGGGGCCTTGAATACACCGCCATTGAACAATACCGCGGTCGGAAAGGCTGCCGATTTTCGGCCCGCAGCTTGACAACGTTCACTCAGAGCGGGTTGATGCCGGCGTAAGAAACTGGCGAGGTGGCGGGTAATAGCAGCGTCAGTGGCATAAGGCAAGCCAATTTCCTGAAGTCCGAGACTGGCCCCGCGCCTCGGTTCATCGGCGAAATCCACGATAGGGAAGAAACCCTCGAGTAAGACCTGTCGAAGTTCATCCTGGCTCAGCTCGCTCGTAAGCGTACCGCCGACCACCCGGCTGCCCCGACCGAGCACGGTCACGGGGTAAGACGTGAGTTGAGAGTCAGTGAAGAGCTTTTCCTTGGCGAGTCGGCAGGCTTGCGCCAGTTGGCGGAATTGGCCGAAGTCGAGCCTGATACCTTGGCGAGCAAACTTTTGCTGAACGTGATGGGCCAGCGCCAGGTCCATGTTGTCGCCACCGAGGAGGATGTGATCCCCGACGGCCACCCGCTCCAAAATGAGGTTACCCGCCTCCTCACCGACAGCGATGAGCGTAAAGTCAGTTGTCCCCCCGCCGACATCGCAGACCAGAATGACGTCGCCGACCCGGACTTGCTTCCGCCAATCAGCGTGGGAGTGAAGCCAAGAGTAAAAGGCAGCTTGCGGTTCTTCCAGGAGCGTGAGCCTTTCGATGCCCGCAGCACGTGCCGCCTCCACTGTAAGTTCGCGTGCAGAAGCGTCAAACGAGGCAGGCACGGTCAAGACTACATCTTGCTCCTCGAACCGCTGCCCAGGATAACGAGTCGTCTGTTTATAGTTCCAAGCCTCGATCAGATGCTGCAGGTAACGCGATGAGGCTTCGACGGGGGAGACACGACGCACGCCCTCGGGAGCCTGCCAAGGTAAGATGGGACTTCGGCGATCCACACCGGGATGTACCAGCCACGATTTCGCCGAACTAACTAGCCGCGTGGGTATTAGCGCCCCTTGCTGACGGGCGAATTCCCCCACGGCGTAGTCGCGGTGGGCATCCCACGGGAGCTGTAAGCTCCCCGCTGGCAGTTCGCCAGGCATCGGCAAATAAAGGAACGAAGGCAGTAACCAACGTTCCTCAACGCCCCCCGGCCGCACCACTTGCGGGATTGCTAAACATTCAACGGCAAAATTTTCTGTAAGCTCATCGGTTGCTGTATCGATCCAAGCGAGAGCACAGTTAGTCGTACCCAAGTCAATGCCAATGGTGAACCGACTCATGCGATCTCTACCTCCGCGGGCATAAGAACCCAAGGGTCTTGGCCGACGGGGCCGGGCGGTAAACGGACATCCCGTACACGCCAGCCGGGATGTTTCAGCGTCCCGCGAAAGGGAGGTTGTCCGCTCACCGCTCCAATCAATCGTATCGCGGAGGGGTCAAATCCCGCAGCGACCTCAACGAGTTGGCCCTCCTCGTGAGGTAGCACTCGATCTAGCACCAGCGTCTGTTGCAGCACCTGACTGCATTTACGATGGATTTCGCGCACCGCGGCGCCAATCTGGGCATCGCTATAGTTGTCTATCGGTTCGAGCAAGAAGTCCACAAGCCTGCCCTCACGTTGCATCAACGCAAGTAGCCGTATCGCTTCCGGGCTGGGGCCAGTTGCTTTTTCTGCCTGAGCCGCGCGCTGGCCTCGAATATACCAGCCCAGGAGAAAACCAAGCACTAAGGCCACGAAGCCGGTTCCAGCGATGGCAAGCCACGTTTCCATAATTAGTCCTCTACAGCGAAGTCTGCCTCAGCAGCCTTTTGCACGAACCGAGCGGCCAGATCAAGTAATCGTAGCTGACAAATTCGTTATATCGGCGAGGAACCTCTCGCATATAAGCAAAGAACAACGCCTGATTTGAGCTAACCTGCACTAAGCCGGAACAATTTGGGGTAGGATTTGGCCTGAAGGCCCCCGAAGAGCTAAGTCAACAACCTTAGTCGCCGCGGTGTCTTCAGGGTTGATTTCGATGATTTTGGCTCCTGCGTCCTTAGCCAAGTAGATCAGTCCAGCGGCGGGCCAGACTTCAGCACTAGTTCCCACGACTAGAAAAACGTCAGCACGGCGAGTCCACTCCTCGGCAAGACGCCAAGCGCCAGAGGGCAGTTCCTCCCCGAACCAGACCACGTTCGGACGGAGCCACGCGCCGCAATGGTCGCAGTGAGGTTCGTCGGGCAATTCGACTCCAGTACGATCTTCGAGCCGCCCACAGCCAGTACAACGTACTTCCCAGATATTACCGTGAAGTTCCACAACGTTACGGCTGCCCGCGGCCTGGTGAAGTCGGTCAACATTTTGCGTGATGAGACCGAAGCACGGCACGCGCTTCTCCAATTCGACCAACGCGTAGTGCCCAGGATTAGGACGCGCTTCCAGCAGTTGCCGCCTTCGCGCGTTATACCACGCCCAGACTTTCCTGGGATCGCGGCGAAACCCCTCAGAAGAGGCCAATTCCATCGGATTGACCTTCTCCCACACGCCCCCAGGACCGCGAAACGTGGCAATGCCGCTCTCCGCCGATACGCCCGCCCCTGTCAGCACCGTCACAGACTGGGCCTCAGCCAACCATTCCCGTGCTCGTGCCAAGTCATCTTTAGTCACCGTGCGGCCCTTTCTATTTCCGGAGCCAGCCCCCCGGGCATTTTGATACTATCGGCCTGTGAGGCCACCGCCCCCAATCTTTGCTCATCCTGTTAGTGCTGATCGTACCAAGTCATCACGAGGCTCGTCCAGCGCCTTTCGAGTTCGTCGCTCACAGTTAGCTTCGACCATTTCCAAACCTGAAGCAGGCCAGCATCAGACCGCCTAGGCTACGTACGTGAGGCAACGCATTTTTCGCCATGCGCATTTTTCAGAACACAGGTATCTCGAGCGACGCGGGAGAATTTTCACGTAAAGAGCCACTGGGAATGACCTGCGAACTCTCGCCTACTCTCCCACGGCATCCACCCAGGCCAATTTACCGATCGGTTGGGATAAACCCAAAGGCAAAACCGCAATCCTATGGGATCGCGATGAGGCCATCGGCCGTTGTTACATGGCCGACCTGAGATAGACATTACTAAGTCAGCAGCATGAACAATACTTACCCTCCCCAGGCGAATTTGCTACTTGTGCGATTTGGTAAGTAGCATTATCAACCTAATAACGTTACGACCCGTAGCCGAAGAACTTTCAGAGGCCGTCGGGTATCTCGGACAGAGGCCCGCGGGTGTCAGAAGCGCGTAAGCTATTCCCGGCCGATGCGTACGACAGGGCCAGAGCTAGGAAGCACTAAGTCCGTCTGTTCTTGGCATGGCGAGAGATTGAATCCTGAAACATTTGGTCAACGGCGCTGGAGTTGTGAAGCACCCAGTGCGTCTATTATTAGCTGTGTCTCCCCCTGAGCGGGCAAAGTGCTTCGCTTGCGTTCCGATACGCATAGGATGGTGAACTCTCTGGCCAGGCAAATGGCAAGGTGCTTCACGAAGAATGCGTCGCTTGCGTGCCGACCCGCACTGTGCACAGCATACCCGCGTCGCAACGCTGCCCAGTTTGTGCTTGGGAGGAACACACATTTTCCGGCCGCAGCATGATGACCTTGCTCAGGCGTGGCAGAAACCGCGGGAAGACGGTCATCCGAGCTCGAGGTAGCTATTGTCATGGTACAACTGGTATAAGACAGTGCCCTTTTGACGTAAGCGCGGGATTTGAAAGTCGCGTCGTGGGATAGAAACGGCCGCCGAGTCGCCTGCCCGTTTGATTTTGCTGTGAGCGCGCGGGCCGAAAGCCACACTCTTATCAATAAGAGCCCATCTCACCAATGTGAGAGAGACGCTAGGAAAGAGCGGGATTCTCACCTAATCCCCCATACTACTCCAGGATAGTTACATCTGGATGACGTGGAAGCCTCGAAAAGCACGATGGTGATTGATAATGTTCGGCTAGTTCGCCGTAGCCCATCTTGTCTGGGTAAATCTGCGTAGTGCGATGGTTTTGGTAGAGGTAGTGGAGTCAAAGGCGAGATAGGTCCGCGACGAGCCGACCTAAGTTGAGCAACGTCTTGAGGATTCTAAGGAATACTTTCCGAAGTGGAAGTTTCCGAGCTGATGGCACACGGGTATTTTGAAAACTAACCGTAATGGTGCATAATCGTAGGTATTGGTTACGGATGGCGCTCACAGGACCGCCAGTAGTTTGTTAGCGTTACCTCGGCGCTTAGAAAAGCGTAAAGCAGGGCTGCCGTGGCTGCTCAGGGAATTGCGTTACTGTTACCCTAGTGATGCGTATCGAGTTTGTTGCCGTCCCGCATGGGAGACTGTCGCGCTTGCCGTTGCTAAGTGGCAAAAGGCGGACAGATGATCAAACTTTGCTGAGCTGAAGTGTTGTAACGATTTTGCCGATATTTCCGTAAGAAGTGTCTTTGGAGCTGGAGGGCAAGGAGAAGCGGGCAATGTCGCGAGGCTGGAAACTCGTCTGGGTCGTCGGACTGCTGGGCCTGCCTACAGGGCTGTGGGGTCAGATTCTTCCTGATCTGCCGCCTCCCGTGCCGCATCCAACCGAAAAACCGAGCTCGGTTCCCAGTTCACCAGAGAAACCCGCCTTGCCGCCGTTGCCGACCCTGCCCGAGTCAAATCGTGATTTGCCGCCATTGCCTCCGGGCATAAGCCTCCCGAAGTCGGCACCTACATTGGAGCGCGACACCCCGTTGGTGAAACCGAACCGCTTGGCTATTTCGGAGGACAAGCCTCCGGCCACCAAACCGGCATCGCCAGATAAGCCCGAACCAAATCAAGTTCTCCCAATGCCTTCGCAGTTGCCCAATAAGCCTGCCCAGAGCGCTCCGGGGCCAGTTGTGCCCGATATTTCTGGGATGCCGGGGGGCGAGGATGCTCACCAGCCCGCCAGTTGGCCTCCTTCGGTACCAGCGCCTGTGGCCCCCATGGCCTTGCCTACTCTTCCCCCGCCTCCAGAACACATCGGTGGGCCTTCGGGTTGGGTTGTCTTCGGCGATGTTATGTTTTGGCGGCCGCGCTTGAATGAACCTTTTGCTTTGATCACGCAGGTCCCAGGGCCAGGAAACAGCATAACGCGGATCGTCCCTTGGGATGCCGAGTATGAACTCGCTTTTCGCGCAGGGGCCGGCTATCTGTTCAGTGGCGGCGTCTTCATTTGGGGCGAATATACCCTTTATGATAATCTAGTTTCCGATATGATGGTCTCCTTACCCCCAGCGCCTCCTCAGTTTCTCGTGTATAACGGCCCAGGCTTAGGGAACGGCGCGACCGCCGGACCCAACGACAACGCCACCATTGCTTGGGATTTGCGTTATCAGACTGTGGACATTATGGCTGGTTCAGTGCTTAGCCCGACGGAATTTCTCGACCTCATCGTAGCGGCAGGTGCCCGCTTAGGACAAATTCGCCATCGCATCGTCACGTCAGGCACTCAGGGAGGCGGAGCCGTGTCGGGCTTCGACCGCTGGCACCTCGACATCCAGGGCGCCGGCCCGCGTTTTGGCCTGGAGAGCCGACTATATCTATGGCGTGGCCATACTGGTTGGTCGCTTTCGTTCTACGGACGCTCCTATACTTCGTTCTTGTTGGCTGATTCGGATGAATCCGTAGAAGCTGCGCAATTCGTCGGCAATACAATAACCCAACAGGCTCGCGGATTTTATTCGACGAGGCAAATTTTTCCCCAATGGGAATTGGCTCTCGGGGGAGAATGGAGCTTATTAGGTGGACGATTGATTATCGCGGGCGGATATGAGTGGATCTACTGGTTTGATGCCGCTTCCAGCAGTTTTTCGAGAATCAACGCTGGCAGGGTGCAACATCAAGATCTAAGCTTCGACGGACCCTTTATTCGGGCTATCCTCCTTTGGTGATTTAGCACTATGCTGAGAGTCATATGCAAATGTCATCTCGGCTGATTTATGGTTAACCACCATTATTATGTCTAAGCAAACGGTTGTGCTAATCGCCCGCGCTTACCGAGCCAATCCTCAATTCGGAGCAACTGATTATACTTGGCTAGCCGTTCGCCTCGCGTTATACAGCCGATCTTAATTTGTCCAACACCGGTAGCGATCGCTAAGTCCGCTAACCATGATTCCTCTGTATCGCCACTTCGTGCTGATAATATCAGACGATAACCCGCCCGTTGTGCTTCCCGCAGCACGAGGAAAGTTTCTGTCAGCGTGCCTGCTTGATTCGGCTTGATCAGGATGCTATTAGCAATCCCTCGACCTACAGCCCACCGCAAACGACATAGATTAGTTGCTAATAAATCATCCCCGATCAGTTGCACGCGGTTTCCTATTACTTGTGTCAATAATTCCCAGCCCGTCCAATCGTGCTCCGCGAGGGGATCTTCTACGCTGATTATGGGATAACGATCTACCCAACCTTTTACATAATCAATCATTGCCTCCGTGGGCAGGTGCTTGTTAAGGGTCTTGAACTCATATTGACCGCGTTGGTAAAAATGGCTCGCTGCCACATCTAGGGCCAGACTTATGTCCCGCCCGGCCTGCATACCTGCTTGCTCTATCGCTTGCAGTATACACTCGATCGCCTCTTCATTATTTCGCACTTTCGGGCCATAGCCACCTTCGTCCGCTACTAAGTTGGCTTCATAACCTCTAGACCGTAATAATTCTCCCAGACTTCGATGGACGGCGAAAACCATCTCGAGAGCCTCGGCCAGACTCCGAGCGGTGCACGGGATTATCAGAAAATCTTGCACTTCTAACTGCCTCCCTGCATGCAATCCCCCACTTATCATGTTGACCATGGGAAGGGGCAGTAAATAATCACTATCCCTATCAGGTATACAGCGGCACCCAACTTGTCGAGCTAACAGGCGAAAGACCTCGTAGAGAGGCTTATGGCACGAAAGCGCGTGGGCGTGTGCGGCAGCCAGGGAAGTAGCTATCAGGGTATTGCCTCCTAGGTAGCGCTTGGCCGGTGTGCCATCTAATTCTTGAAGTCGGCGATCTAGCTCTTGTTGATCGGTGACTTCCAGACCTTGTAAGGCAGGTTTTAGCACCTCTTGCGTTCGTTGAACTGCCTGACGCACACCTCGGCCGCAATATCGGGGAGCTTGCTCATCTCGTAGTTCTTGAGCTTCTGCGCTGCCTCGACTGGCACCTGCGGGGGCGATAGCCCGTCCGCACGCCCCGTCCTCACACAGTATTTCCACTTCTACGGTCGGATGACCGCGACTATCTAATACCTCGCGAGCTTTCACTTCAACGATGCGGGGCATTTGCTCGGTGTCCTGAGATAACTTGCAAATAAGTCTTTTAGGAATATCCCTTGATAGGAGCGGTATATGGGCAGGGAAATGACGGCATGCTTAGTTGCGATTGCTTGAGTGAAAGCGCAAAGGCTTAGCGCCAGGAACCATGCTGGCTACCCCGTAAGCCGACCTGTGTAGCTGAAATTCATGGCTAAGGACATGGCTAATGCCACGGCCTCGATAACCTTATCATGCATTTTTCTGCGAGCTACCGAAAGGCCCAAGGCCTCAGCCCGGTGGATCATCTTAGTTAGTAGCGCCTCCGCATCGTCGGAACTCAATTCTGACCAGCGCGACAGTTGTGCGATGATGGTCGCACTATATTTTCGTAGGAAAGAGGCAGCAGGCAGGAGCTGTTGGCCCTTAGAAGGAGGGAATAACTCACGCAGTTTATCATCCACATAACCTTGGGCTTCGGCGCGATAACGTTCGGCACGCTGACCATAATGTTCTGCCAGCAAGAGGGTTAATTCCTCTACAGGCGCCAGACGCTTACCATCTTCAATGATGGGCGGCACATTGCGAATTTCTCGCATCACGCGATCTACGTAATACAGCTTCTTAATAGCGGGCCAATAGCGATACCGGCGGCGCCAGCCAGAGCGGGGCGTGAGCCATACTGCGAAAGTCTCTGCGAAATCTTCGTCTGGATGTTTTTGTGCATAAGTACGCCCATAACGGTGGTGAACAATGTGGCGGACGAATTGCTTACTAAACGGGTTCGGACGAAAATTGTCTTTATAGGGCTTATCGAAAGGCCCGAATGTCTCCTGCCAATCCGGGCGATCGTAGAGGCGATAGGCGTAGTTATAGGCATGGCCCGCTTCGTGCCGCAATAACATCATAATATAGTGCTCATCTTCAATCTCGCCCGTTTGCTCCTCTTCGATACGCGCGAGCCGTTTATCGGCCAGATAAAAAGGTACCCCAATGACAGGAACCCGATCCGGGCAACCCCAGCCGTCGGTGAGATAAACGCGGGGACGAAATTGTAATTGGCGACGCTCCAGTTCGCGGTAAAGGCGCTGGACGAGCGGTTCTAAGGGCGAGCCTTCAATGCGTAGATTCAGATCGCAAATGCGACTGTTTAGCAGTTCGTAGCGAATGGTCTCCCAGCCGTTGAGCAAGGAAAGCGTGCGTGCTGCCGACATGATCTAGCCGTCCTGAACCTGCCAGTGCTGAGCCCCACTGTCCTAGGTTCAACGTGTTCCCAATTGGAGGGTTATGCCAGTTGCTGTCGGAGAATGCAAGCTCAATGTCCCAGCACCTCATTGTACGCAACCGGGGGCTTTTCAGTGGCTCCCAAGGGAAAAAGGTTCTATCTTCCATCCCTGTAAATACTTAGAACTGAACATCTCAGCTTAGGACAAGCAGAAGACCTAGGCCACCTTTACTTACGGCAACCGAAGTTACGACCAGGCAATAAGTTAAGTTAGCCCATTGCCGCCAATAACGTGAACTAATCTTGTTGTAAGAACCTATGAATATTTTATAAAGACGGACTTTTCGCAAGCTGGACGGGTTGGATTTGCAAGATAAGCTAGGTGCAATGGTAAACTAATAATGCTTAGCCAAACAGGTCGGCTCCCATGAGGATGTGGCGATTCGCAAACAAGTGCTCGCACCACTGGATCGCTGGGCTGATGCTTGGATTTTTCCTGGTGTTCTTAGTGTATCCAGTAGTTTACATTATTCCCATGGCCAGCCGCGACCGCCATGGTTGGACTTGGGAATATATCACCGCGGTGTGGTGTCATCCGCTCTTGGCACGAGCGCTAGTACACAGCTTGGCCCTGGGTTTAGTTACTGTTCTCGGCACGACGCTGCTAAGCTGGCCCATGGCTTGGTTCGTGGCACGCTACCGCGTCTGGGCATCGAGTTGGTTGTTAGGGTTGTTACTGATTCCCTTAGTTTTGCCTCCTTTTGTCGGAGCATTAGGTTTGGAACAATTCTTACATCCCTATGGTACGCTCAATCTGTTATTAGGTTCCCTGGGCTGGATAGACTTAGATCGGCCCCCCGATTGGTTGGCGTGGAGCGGGTTTTTCGGCGTGGCGACTATGCAAGTATTACACTTATATCCTATACTGTTACTCAATCTTCTTGCTGCCCTTGCTAATATCGATCGAAGCTTAGAGGAAGCCGCACGAAGTTTAGGTGCGGGACGTTGGCGCGTTTTCCGAACGGTAACCTTACCCCTAGCGATGCCAGGCTTCTACGCTGGGGCGGTACTTGTATTTATCATGGCCTTTACAGATCTAGGTACGCCTTTGATGTTTAACTACTCAAGCGTTATTCCGGTTCAGATATTTAATCTCATTTCGGAACGAGAGGTTAATCCGTTAGGTTACGCATTAGTCTTAGTGGTCTTAGCGGTGAGCGCCGGTCTGTTTTTCCTTAGCCGGCGCTATATCCTAAGTCGGGAATATCAATGGATAACGCGTGGGGTTCGCGTGGGCGAGAGCCAAGATGCGCTTCCGTGGTGGGGAAACATGCTAATTTGGTGCTATGGTTTGGGGTTGATAGTTCTCTCGCTGGTGCCGCACGCGATGGTGGCATTGCTGGCTTTACAAGGACGTTGGCAGTTTACAGCTCTGCCGAGCGTATATAGCTTAGAGGCGTTTCGGACCTTGGGGCACGAGGGGATTGTAATAACTGCTGCCCGCAATAGTGTTTTCTATAGTCTGTGCAGCACGGGGTTAGATATGATCTTAGGTGTCGCCTTAGCCTGGTTGGTGGTGCGTAGGCCGAGCCGGCTCAGCGGGCTGTTAGATGGTTTAGCCATGCTGCCATTGGCGTTGCCTGGAATAGTCTTAGCGTTTGGTTATCTGACATGTTACACGCGACTGCCCGTAGGACCGTTGCGCGTGTGGTTTGATCCGGGACAAAATCCTACCTTGCTGCTAATCATTGGATATGCAGTGCGGCGACTCCCGTTCGTGGTGCGTTCTGCGATGGCTGGATTGCAGCAAGTGCCCGCGGCCTTGGAGGAGGCAGCGGCGAGTTTAGGGGCCAGCACTTGGCGTATCTGGCGGACTGTGACTCTGCCGTTGCTACGACCCCATCTGTTAGCAGGGGGAGTGCTCGCTTTTGCATTTGCCATGCTGGAAGTGAGCGACAGTCTGATGCTGGCACAACAGGAAAAATATTATCCCTTGACGCGTGCCATCTATGGTCTGTCGCTGCGTCCTGATGATGGGCCACAATTAGCCAGTGCCCTGGGAGTGATCGGGATGGGACTTTTGTTCACGGCCTTGCTCATCGCCAGCCGCGCTCTAGGACGTTCCCTGGGGGAATTGTTCCGCGCCTGAGCCGATGCGCTTGGGGGGACTTAGTGATTGCCTGCTCAGTTGGATCGCTCCAGTCGCTGGGCTTACTGCTTTTGATAGAATGGTGACGGAAGCTCATTTCTAAGAGTGGGGCGCAACCACGGAAAGCTAAGGGGGAATCGAGAATGGTGGCTGTGGTGAAGTGGCTATGATTGAGACACGCGACTTGACCAAGAAATATGGCGATTTATACGCGCTGAATCGGTTGACCATCAAGCTCGAACCTGGGGACGTTTATGGCTTCATTGGGCCGAACGGCGCGGGTAAAACTACGGCCATGCGCATCCTGGCCACGCTGCTGGCCCCGAGTTGGGGAGAGGCCACCATCTGTGGTTATTCCATTTACAACAAGCCCCGCGAGATTCGTCGGCTCATCGGCTATATGCCGGATTTTTTCGGCGTTTATGACGACATGAAGGTGATCGAATACCTGGAGTTCTTTGCCGCGGCTTATCGAATCAATGGGCCAGCGCGGCGCAAGAAATGCGAGGAAGTGTTGGAATTGGTCAACTTGACGTTCAAGCGCGACGCACCGGCAACGAGCTTGTCGCGAGGCATGACGCAGCGGCTGGGGTTGGCCCGTGTGTTACTCCACGACCCGCAAGTGCTTTTGCTCGACGAGCCAGCCAGTGGGCTCGACCCGCGGGCTCGCATTGACATGCGCCACTTACTGCGCCGCTTGGGACAACTGGGCAAGACCATCATGATTTCCAGCCACATTTTGCCCGAGTTGGCAGACGTGTGCAACAAAGTCGGGATTATCGAGCGAGGCGTATTGTTGTATGACGGTAATCTTCGGGATTTGCTGGCCCAAGTGCAACCGCATTTAGTTGTGCTGGTGAAAGTGGCCGACCAGCTGGAGCGTGCCGCGCGCCAACTCGAGAGCCATCCCCACGTTCACTCGGTGGATATTCGGAACGGAGAAATTCGCGTGCAACTGAAAGCGGGTTGCCATGATTATACTTTCATCCCCGACATCCTGGTACAATCGGGCCTAAAGCTGACCATGCTTCGCGAAGAGGAGGTGAATCTGGAAACGGCATTCATGCGGCTGACGCGGGGAATCACCGCATAGATTAGCTTCGAGTCAGGCGGATCGGCGTTGCGGCAACTTGCCAAATGAACAGATTGATTATTGTATCACGCGAACTGCACGGGACTTGCCTATGTTGAATCGTTAGACAGTTCGTGCAGTGCGTTTTGTCTATCGTTTGCTCCATGGCAAACCTTGCCTGCGACGAAATCCCGAACAAAGGTCAGCCACAAGGCACACGTTGCACGGTCAGTATCGAGCCGACTCAACTCAGCCGAGGCGGACAATGGGTGAGGAACTTCGTACAATCAGCCCGAAATTATTAGGCGAACTACGCATCTCCTTTGGAGTAGCGTGCCATGCCGAAAGTCACGATTGTCAATGAGAAAAAGGAAATCGAAGTACCTGTCGGTGCGAATTTGCGTGAGGAACTATTGAAAAATGGCGTGCAAGTTTATCGCGGCCTGCTAGACCGTTGGTTTAACTGTCGCGGCTTTGGAATGTGTGGGACTTGTTGGGTGCTGGTCAAGAAGGGCATGGAAAACCTTACGCCGAAAACCTTGCGGGAGCGCTTTCGACTCGGTCTGAGCTTGGCCACCATCGGACACGAACAGGAAATCCGCCTGGCCTGCCAATGTCGCGTCTTGGGCGATTGCCACATTGAGGTGCGTACGCCGTTTAATATGGACGGCGAGAACTTCTGGTCGCGTCCCTATCCCAATAAGTAAAGCTCAGGAAGGTATCCGACCATGAAATGTCCGTTTTGTCGCCGTGGCATCTTCTCGGTTACGGATACGCGAACCAATAACGGTGGCTTTCCGATTCGTCGTCGGCGTCGTTGCTCACGTTGCGGTCGCCGCGTGTGGTCTGTGGAAGTCATGGAGGAAAATCCATTGCACGTGATCAAAAAAGACCAAAGTCGCGAGCCTTTCGACCGCACCAAGATTCTTCGCGGTCTAGAAAAGGCCTGCTACAAGCGCCCCGTCAGTCAGGAACAACTCGAGGAGTTGGTTAGCCGCATCGAGGAGGAGATTTATCGCCAATATGATCGGGAAGTTCCCTCTCGAGCTATCGGGGAGTTGGTCATGCGTTATCTGAAAGAATTCGATCAAGTGGCATACGTTCGCTTCGCATCTGTGTATCGCGAATTCAAGGATGTCAGCGAGTTCGTGGAAGAAGTCGAGCCGATGTTAAATCGAAAACGGTGACAGGCCGGTGTCCATGTGGCAGCAACCCGATCAGACGCCGCGTTGGCTCGTTCCTGCGGGCAGTACTTGGCGGGAGCTGCAACCGTTGCAGCTAATGGTTGCGATTCACGAGGCAGCACGTCGCGCGGGCGAACATGATCCATTCATCAGGCAGGAAGTAGCCGAGAGCGTCTGGCATTTATTAACTCACCAGTGGCCGACTCGCCGTTTGGTTACGGACTCGGAGTTGCGTCAGCAATTAGCCGCGATACTCCGCCAACTCGGACGCGCTGCCTGGGCGGAACATCTTGCCGTCATACCTTTGAGCGACTTCGCCACTGCGGAACTCCGTGCGAAACAAGCGACGCCCACCGCGGGGGAGCCCACTAACCGCTCGCGCCATGCGTTATCCGCGCACGAGGAGATCCGCCGGCGGGGCCGAGCAAGTTATGCGCAGGAAGTCTTAGAAACTCTCGTCCCTGAACCGTTGGCGGACTTGCACCGTCTCGGCGTGGTGACGTTGCACGCCCTGGCGCACCCGTGGCAATTAGCCGCCGCTCCTGTTTCCCTCTTGTCCACGTCAGTGCATTCGCGAAGCAGGAGTACTTATTGCAAGTCAGGTTTCGAATCCACGCCGTGGCCACTTTGGGAATCCTGGAGCGAGTGGCTCGGCCAAGCGGTGATCTTCGAGCAGCCTGAAGCGGAGTTACTGTCGTGTCGCATCGGAGAGGTGCCCCAGTTAGTCCGCGAATTAGCATTGCTTAGCCGTTACAGTGACCTGCATGTGGTTTTGCATTTGAGTGCACCGTTATCCGACGGCGATGACCAGGAACGCTGGGGGCTGTTTGAATCTGAGTTGCCGTGGTTCTCATCCGATCACCTGGCCACTATCCGACAGGCTTTACTTGAAGCAGCGGTCCACTGGATAGATAGCGCTCCGATACATGTGGTATGGCATTGTACTGCCGAGGATTGGTCGCCGGAAACCTGGGCCTACTTGCGACGTGCTTGGCTAGCGACCGATGGGCATGTTTACTTAGCGATTGATGCTAGTCCCACCCTGCGAGCGAAGCGAGAAGCCGTGTTGGCGGTCGTGGGCCTGTCGCTGACGCAACTGGTGGCCCACTGGGAACACGCCCAAGCTAACGACGTTGTGCACCGCTGCTGTAGCGTGCTGAAGCTGGTGCTGGCGGCCTTACAACAATGGCGCGAACGGCTCCGGCCCGCCCTCGCGCTAAACGCGCCCCCTTTCGTGGTGGAACGTGCTCAGGTCTGGCTCTATATCACAGGATTGGAAACTGCAGCACAACATTGGTTTGACGAGCCGTCTCAGCAATACTCTTGGCAACGGGAACTCGTGGGGGCCCTCAAGGACGCAGGCCGACAAGCGAGGCACTGCGGCGCACCATGGTGCGGACTGGCCACGCTCCCGCCCGAGTGGATTGCGTTGCAACCAGGCACATCGTCAACGCAACAAAATCGCATTCCCCCCCTATGGCAGTTGCGCCAACCTGAAGACTGGTATCTGCTTCGCCAACATTGGCTTCCACTAGCCGATGCCTTCGACCACATCGTCTTAGACTGCTATCCGACGTGCTGGCGCGACCTTACGTTCGACGAAGTGAGCCAAACACTTCATAAACTGACCCGCTGGCTGCGGCGAGCACATCTCCGCCTGCGTAGCTATTCACCTGGGCAACCGCAGTTATTTTGACCCCTGCGCGTCAATCACCCAAATCCGCCTCCGTAAGAACGGTGAAGCCGTGTTTGCGAAGAATAGCCACAGCTGTTTCATGGTTATCTACGTGCAGAGCCAGTGCAGGGCGTTCCCGAGCCAGCATGAGGGGATAAGCGTAGTGAATGTTAATCTCGGCCTGCAACAGGGCCTTACATATGTCCACCAACGGATGTGGCTCAGGCGGCAGTTGCACCACCAGCAAATCGCTTTCAATATACGGGATGTTCGCCAATTCAAACGTTTCCCGCGCACGATCAGGATCGCGAAGCACCAAGCGAATGATGGCATAGTCCACCGAATCGTCCACCGACAAGGCAACTATGCGATTATTCGCCACCTCAAGTTTGCGTACCAACTCCAGCAACATGCCCACGCGGTTTTCCAAGAACACATTAAATTGCCGCACACTTGGCCAATCACGCCCGCGTGCCGTCAGGTAATCGGTTGGCTCCCGTCCACTCGAACTCATGCCCACTCCTCATCAGCCCCATGGCCCCTGTGCCCCCGCTGCGTCATTCCATCTTACGTACCAACCAGTACCATGGCAATAAACCCTCTGCTCTTCACGACTTAGAACGCTGCCTTTGGTTAATCCCCAAAGCAGAAAGGCACTCATTCTAAACTCCGCGGAAATTATGTTTTCCGGAAAGCCGCGGGAGCCTCGCAAACGCTTAGCCCTGGATTAGCTCACTTGCTTTATCAAAGTTTTGGAAGGACTCACTTGGCGTTATTGATTGTGATATGGGGCTATCACCGTGGCAGGTCGCCGATGTACCATACGCGCACGGTTTTGTCTTCGCTTCCCGACACGACATACTTGCCGTCGTGACTCACCGCCACACTTAGAACCCAACTGGTGTGCCCCGTGAACCGCCGCACTTCCTTCCCGCTGGCCAAATCCCACAGCCGCACCGTGTTGTCCCTGCTTCCCGACACCACATACTTGCCGTCGGGAGTCACTGCCACGCTATAAACCGAACCCGTGTGCCCCGTGAACCGCCGCACTTCCTGCCCGCTGGCCAAATCCCACAGCCGCAC
>JANXCQ010000039.1 GCA_025060195.1 Gemmatales bacterium
AGCGGGACGTTTCTCTCGGCATTCATTCGCCATCAGGAAGTGGACGTCGAGTCAGCCGCTCCGGCCGAGCGCTTGACCCGCCAACTACGGCTTTCGACGAAATGCCTCTTCATCTTTCAGCCGGGTCTGGCTCGGGACTGTAGAGGGCACACAACTGTGCGGGCTTCGCCAGGAAGAAAAGCTGCCGTAGGAAAATTCGTGGCTAAGTGGCTGCATTACGGAGGAGCGTTCATTTCAAGACGCGAGTCGGAGCCAGTATAATGACGTTGACACAAGCGGCTCGCAATACAGGGCGGCAAGCGATTCGTTACCGTAGGAACAAAAAGGCCAGGCTCCGCAGACGCGTCCATGCCCTTTTTGCGCTACGACGTCACAACAGGCGACTGGGTGATCTTTGCCCCGGAGCGTGCGCGTCGTCCTCACGAGTTCCGGCATGCACCTGCGCCAGCTGAGACGCCATCCGAACGCGGTCCATGTCCGTTTTGTCCTGGCAACGAATGGATGACCGGCCCAGAAATTTTCGCCCTGCGCAGCGCTGGGGGACCGGATAGTTCGGGCTGGCGTATTCGTGTTGTGCCGAACAAGTTTCCAGCCTTGCGTGTGGAGGAAGAGAATCGCCATGTTGAAGAGGGTCGGCTCTTCCGCCGCTTAGGAGGTTGTGGTGCTCACGAAGTGATCATCGAAAGTCCCCAGCACGATACTTTCTTGGGCCACCACCCCGTCGAGCATATCGAGCAACTGCTCCGCGTCTTACAGCTACGACATAACGATTTGCTGCGGGACTTGCGTATCCAACAGATTGTGTTGTTCAAAAACCACGGCGAGCGCGCGGGCACTTCGTTGCGTCATCCACACTGGCAGCTGATTGCCACGCCTGTGGTGCCTCGTTTACTGCGGCTCAAGCATCAAATCGCCACGGATTACTTCGATCAGACGGGCCACTGCCTGTACTGCGATCTGGCACACGAAGAACTCGAAGCGGGTGTCCGCGTTGTGGCCAGCAACGACCGCTTTGTCGCCTTCGTTCCTTATGCCGCTCATGTTCCCTTTGAAACCTGGATTCTGCCGCGTTACCATCAATCTTCCTTCGGCCAAGCGCAACCGTCGGAATTATACGACCTGGCCCAATTACTGCGCCTTGTCTTGCTCAAGATGTACAACGCATTGGATAATCCACACTTCAACCTGACCATCAACACCGTGCCCCGCGGTGACGAAAACAAGCCGTATTTCCTCTGGCATATCCAGATTATTCCACGTTTGACCACCCCTGCCGGCTTCGAGTTGGGCAGCGGCATGTCTATCAACCTCATGCTCCCCGAAGAGGCTGCCTCTTATCTGCGCAGTATCAGAGGGTAGGATCGTGAGCGTCGAACCGGTTCCACGACTCTGTGTCCCGTTCGTTTACGACGATGCTCATGCCGCGGCCAGTGTGGGGGCCAATAACTGGCCGATTCCTGCGTCTCCCAGAACAATTCTGCTAGTAAGCTGCCTGACCAACCAGCAACGGATACCAGTGCGCTATCGCCGCCACCGACTGCCCGAAGCGACGCTGATGAAATGAATCAGGCAACGCGTGTCGCCATATCTGGAGGTGCCAACGAGGCCGCCCAGCAGAGCCAAGTTGTGCGACGCAGCTGGCTCCTGTGGTTGGTGGTCGTGGCGGCGGCGCTCAGTATTCTCGCCATATCGTTTGCTTGGCCGTTAGTGTGGGCCGTGATTGACGGCAAAGCCCAGCTCGTCCCTGTCGTACGAGAAACTGATGCGCTCGAACCTCATTGGCGTAGGGAATATCTCGTGGCCAGCGTCCCTGAGTTGAGTCCTGTGGAAAACGGTTGGCATCGGCTCGAGGAACTGGTGCGGCGTTATGACCGTGTACGGGGCACTGTCTAATTCCGCGATCCTAAGTTTTGGGAATCGCGCGACTATCCTAGGCGACCCTGCCATGAGCAACTCTCCCCTCAGAATGGGCTGAATGGGAGCGCCTGATTCACGGTTTAGCTCCTGCCCGGCCCCTTCTGCGTGATTTACACCATGCGCCGCGTATTCGTGCCCCAACTCCCCTCGAGAATTCTTCCTCCCGCATTTTCCCTCTTTCAGGTATGTCGGCCGAGTGGCGTATTTTGATTACAGCAGCGATCTTTGGGCCATAACTTTTTGGCATGAATACTTCCTTGACCAACGTCGATCGCAGGAAGCTGAGTTTTGTTGAAATCTGTTGTGCAAACTACGTCGTGAGGCCGAAGACCTGGCTTTGTTCCTTTGGGACAGCGGACAAGTCTACTTGGAGGCAGAGCGGTTGCTAGTTCATCAGGCAATACGCCACTTGAACACTCGCGGCCTATCCCCCAGCTTCTTGAGTACTTGAAACAGCAAGCCCGTGCGGCCCGTCAAGCACCGGTATGCCTCCGTTCGATTTCTACCAAGCGGGCTCAGCTGGACCTGCAATATCGCGCCTTCAAATCTGGTGAAGTCGCTTGGCGGGATCGGTTATCTTGTGTCTCAAAGGTTTATCCAGTAGTCACCTACCAACCAACCTTTGCAGAGCAATTGCAAGAACACTGCAGGGTAGCCAAATACGCGATCACCGATCGGCTTGAGCAGCGCACGAGAAAATTTTACTATTATCGCTTTCATGCCTGCGTGTTAGACGTACGTAATCAATATCAAAGACTCGCTCAGAAACCGCTATCAAATCAGGCTGGGTCTTATCGAAGCTTGCACGGTCCCCATCTGCCAACCGACCTGTGGGTCAGTAATGTTCTCCTTTTGGATTCCTGGCAACCTGCCACTGCAGGACCACGCTAACTTTCGAGGCTCATGCTATTATGGACATTCGAGACAGCATTATACGGGGAACATCATCGTATGATTCACGGTCATTGGCCGAAGAAATTGGAAGATCTAGTCCCCCAATTCCTGCCTGGGATGCCCCGCGATCTTTGGGATCCCCCTGGAAAGACCAATTCGGTTCGTCCGCCGACCAGACAGGGTAATCATTTATTCCATAGGTTTTGGGTTTCCGCCGATGGACGATGGGGGCGACCCAGAGAAGGACATAGTCTTGCCCTTGTTCGATCCTGAGCATCATAACCGGCCTCGTCCTTGAAGAATTTTGTAACATTTCGCGTCCGTATTCTCCTGGCGGCCAACTTACTAAAAATAGTTACGTTCTCGTCGCATAGTCAAGCCATGCTGACGCGATGCCAGGGGAATAACTCGGCCTATCGCAGTCATGCTGGCTCGGACTGCGCCGCCAACCATAACTAACGAACGGAGCTGGAACCATGTTCGGATTTGGAATCGTCGGCTGTGGCATGATTGCCCGCTTTCACGCCCAGGCCATCAAGGAATTACCCAATGCGCGGCTCGTCGCCCTGTGTAGTCGCAATCCGGAAAACGCCCGCAAGGTGCAGGAAGCCGTCGGGATCACCTGCGATATTTACACCGATCTGGCCGCGATGCTCCGCCGTAATGATTTGCACATCGTCAATATCTGCACGCCCAGCGGGGCTCATATGGAACCCGCGGTAGCCGCAGCCGAAGCTAAAAAGCACGTCGTGGTCGAAAAGCCGCTGGAAATCACCTTAGACCGCTGCGATCGCATCATCGCCGCCTGCGAACGCCATAGGGTGCAACTGTGCACGATATTCCCATCCCGCTTTGCTGATGCCAATGTCGTGCTTAAGCAGGCCGTCGAACAAGGACGCTTCGGTCGGCTCACGCTGGGCGAAACGACCTGCAAATGGTGGCGCTCTCAGGAGTATTACGACCAAGGCGGCTGGAAAGGCACCAAAGCGCTGGACGGCGGCGGCGCTTTGATGAATCAGGCGATTCACAACGTGGACTTGCTCTACTGGATGATGGGACGCCCCGTCGAAGTCGCCGCCATCACCGCTACGCTCGCCCACCAACGCATCGAAGTCGAAGATACTGCCGTGGCCTGCCTGCGGTTTGCGAATGGCGCTCTCGGAGTTATCCAAGCGACCACCAGCGTCTGGCCTGGCCTGCCGAAGACCATCGCTATCCACGGGGACCGTGGCACCGTGGTCGTCGAACAAGAGGATATCCTGCGTTGGGAGTTTGCCGTGCCGCGACCCGAAGATGAGCAGATTCGTGCCCGTTTCGCACAACGGGTCGGTGCCTCAGGCGGCGCTTCCCACCCTGCAGCCATTTCCCACGAATATCACCGCCGCCAACTCGCCGACCTCCTCCGCGCCATCGAAACAGGAGGCCGACCCCTCGTGGATGGGCACGAAGGTCGCGTGGCGGTTGAAATTGTCCTGGCCATTTATCGCTCGGCTGCTGAACGCCGCTTCGTCGCCCTATAGATTGGGGCCAGTAATTCTGCCGCTATTCGTAATCATGGGTTCAACAGTCGTCTTGACTCCAGTTGTGCACTAGTTTATGAGCTACTCATGCTTGGTAGATTTGCTGCCGGACATCTTCCTATGCTGATAAACCGCTGGCTGACCTCATTCGTACTCGGGCAGATCGCGGTCATTCTGATGGCCGGCTGCGTGGATCGAAGGTTGACCATCGTATCCGACCCGCCGGGCGCTTTGGTTACTGTTAACAATCACGACATCGGGGCCGCTCCCGTAGATGTACCGAGCGAACTGTTTATCTATGACGGCGTTTACGACATCACCTTACGTAAAGACGGTTATGAAACGCTCCAGGTGCGCCAGGAACTTAGACCCCCCTGGTACTTGCGATTTCCTTTCGATTTCTTCGCCGAAGTACTCTGGCCCTTCTCCATTCGTTACCATGAGGAATTAGTGTATTCACTAGAGCCGCCGAAAACTGTGTCGCGCGATGCCCTGCTCCAATCGGCCCAAGAGATGCGTAGTTACGCCCAGCAATTGGGGGAAGCTCCTAACCCGCCCTAGCCGGTTTCCAACCTCTAAACGTCTGCCCAGCCGCTTCCGTCAAGACCAGGAGCGCCCGGCGGTAGTTAGACGCGTGTAATGATAGCGTTTTTTGCTTCCTTAGGTACACAGGTCATAATAATCAATCTAACATGCTCATAGTCGGCCGGAGTGTATACTTGACACAGACTGCTAAGTAGGCAAGTCATTGAGCTAATGACCATAGTAGCGCTGTTCTAACAAGCTGGAGATAGCTGTTGTGACGCCGTTGCTCATCGTACTCTAGTGAAACAATGTGCTCAAACTATCGTGGAGATGTAAAAAATACTGTAAAAATTTCCATATCACGCTCGCTTGCTTTATATCGCATCATGCTGAAATGACGCAGTGCCGATCTTGCATCCGTCCATATCCTCTAAAGACGGGTAACCCAGGCAAACTGTGGTGGGAGATCAACCCGATGATGCATCTTTGCGTCAAAGAACTTTTTGTGCTACTAGCTCTGAGCTAAGCCCGGATATATCGGTCCAAAGTTTGCTATATGTAGTAAGCGCATAAGGTGCCGACTAGCGTCCCGAAGAAATCAGGATGACTGATATGAAACCACCCCTAGCGCGCTCATTCCTAGCAAGCTGCTCGCACATTCAAGGCGATACCGCCCTACAGCAGCATAACGGCGACACAGTTGCAAAGATCGAAAATTTCCATGCCTATTTAGGACGTGTCTTTCTTCGCCGATACTACGACCAATTGAACCGTTCTTTAGTGAGGTTGGCTCAACTTCTTATCGCGGACTTTAGCACGCACGAAAATGCGCGGCAGTGACCTCCTGACGTTTCTAGTTCCGACGCCAGTATCTTTCCAACTTACTGGACTACTTTGAAAATACCGGCCCTTGTATCTACTAATACTCACCCTGGTCGATCCAGCTTGAGGGCAAGCCGATGTGGAATTACGGGTTCGTGCGTGTCGCCGCTGCCGTCCCTCGTGTATATGTGGCGGACTGTCAGGCTAATTTGAATCAAATACTTCAGTGGCTGGCCCATGCGCAACAGGCGCAAGCTGACTTAGTTGTCTTCCCTGAATTGGCCATTACGGGTTATACCTGTGCGGACTTGTTCCACACGCAATCCCTACTGACTAATGCCGAGCAGACAATTGCTGACTTAGCTCACCGTTCGGCCCAAATTTTTACCGGACTCATATTAGTCGGGGCACCTGTGCCTGTTCAAGGTGCTGTTTATAATTGCGTGTTAGTTTTATGTCAAGGCAAAATTCTCGGCTGCGTACCGAAAACCTACCTGCCCACTTATAAGGAGTTCTACGAGGCACGATGGTTCGCTTCCGCCCGGCAAGCCTCCGTCGAGGAAATTCGCTACGCGGGCCAAGTAACGCCAATGGGAACGAATTTAATTTTTCGTTGTCAGGATTTTCCCTCATGGCAAACGTTCGTGGAGGTTTGCGAGGATTTTTGGGTGCCCGTTCCTCCCAGTAGTTTAGCCGCTCTTGCTGGGGCCACTGTGTTGGTTAATGCCTCTGCCTCCAACGAAGTAATCGGCAAGGCCGACTGGCGTCGGCAATTAGTGTTGAGCCAATCCGGCCGATGTATTGCTGGTTATATATACGTTTCCTGTGGCCCAGGCGAATCCAGTACCGACTTAGTCTATGGGGGGCACGCTCTGGTCGCAGAAAATGGCCATCTGCTCGTCGAAAGTGAACGTTTTCAACCCGCGGGATGCTTAGTAATCACTGACTTAGACATCGAGCGGCTTATTTTAGAAAGGCAACGAACTACCAGCTTCGGCTTCGGAAATCTAGTATTTTCCCCACCATGTCGTTGGCGCGTGATTGACTTTCGCTTTGGCGCACAGTGTCCAGGTCAGCAGCGACGTTTACTTCGCCAAGTAGATGGCCAGCCGTTCGTTCCGCGCGACACAAGTCGTCTCGCAGAACGTTGCCGCGAGATATTTAGCATCCAGGTAACAGGCTTAGCCCAGAGATTAGAAAACATAGGGAATCCGCCCTTGGTGATCGGGGTGTCCGGGGGCCTAGACTCCACATTGGCTTTATTAGTCTGTTGCCGGACTGTTGATCGTCTTCAGCTTCCGCGTACTCACGTTCATGCATTTACACTCCCTGGTTTTGGCACCACACAGCGTACTTTACAGAACGCGCAAGCCCTAATGAGGGAGTTGGGTGTACGGAGTACGTGTATAGACATTCGCCGGCTCTGTTTTAAGGAGCTTCAG
This sequence comes from Gemmatales bacterium, assembly GCA_025060195.1. GTDB lineage: Bacteria > Planctomycetota > Planctomycetia > Gemmatales > HRBIN36 > HRBIN36. Next base: position 7,121 of record JANXCQ010000039.1, read on the forward strand.
GCTTTGGGGCACCGGCCCTTTGGCATTGACATTGGTAATAAGACCTTCGAACAATTTCTTGAAGAACTGCGTCGAGTGCCGCGCGAGTGCCGTCAGGACCTAGTGTTCGAAAACGTGCAGGCACGGATGCGTATGAACCTCCTGATGAACGCGGGTTTTGTCGTGGGAACTGGGGATCTTTCGGAATTAGCTCTTGGCTGGTGCACTTATGGCGGCGATCACATGAGTATGTATAACCCTAACGTTAGTATTCCAAAAACCTTAGTACGGTTCCTCGTGGAATGGGTAGCACAAAACGAATTTTCGGGCATAGCGCGACAGATATTACTGGACATAGTAGCCACGACGATTTCACCTGAATTGCTCCCTGTTTCCGACGACGAATCTTGGGTCCAGGCTACGGAGGAAACGATAGGCCCGTATGAACTACATGACTTTTTCCTCTATTACTTCCTGCGCTTCGGGTTTGGCCCACGCAAAATCTACTTCTTGGCCCGACACGCTGAGTTCAGCCGGAAATATACTGAGCAAGAATTACACCATTGGCTGGGAGTATTCCTGCGCCGGTTTTTTGCCAACCAATACAAGCGTTCCTGCTTGCCCGATGGCCCAAAGGTGGGTACAGTAAGCTTATCCCCGCGAGGCGATTGGCGCATGCCCAGCGACGCTCAGCTCAGCGCATGGTTAGTCGAATGGCAGGCTCTCACACCGAACTAGCCATCCAAAACGCATTGGTAACGTTGGCATGTACTTCAGCCATACGAAGTACTAGGTCCCCAGATTCAAAGGTATTAGATGGCAACGATTTGCCTTGCATAACGTTTATACTTATAGGAGCCTTCAGAAATGCTTACACAAATAACACTAAGCCCTATACTTAGGGCCATGGTTAGCTTGAGAATCATGAAACCCCTTGTAAACTCGTTACTAGCCTTTAGAAACGTATCGCGATTCCCGCACTGAAACCATCGAACCTGAGTAAAGTGCTGCGGAAAGTAGGCTCCAAGGTGCCTAAGTTGAAATCAATGGCCTCGGTCGAGCGAATTACGTTGAAGAATCCCAGAAACTCGTAGCCGATGCGCACTACCACGCTATCCACGGGATACCAGTATAAGAACACGCCTGTGCCTAACATGGGGGAGAGGTTGGCATCGGTATGTTTGCGGCGCAAGATCAGAGCACTGCCTTCAACCGTGGCTTCCGTACGGGCATGAAAGTCATCATAAAACAAACCTGCGCGTACCTCTCCGAGCAAGGCGAAACCATAACCTAAATAGACCTCGCCACCATAGCTACCCTGAACACCGAAGAGATTATTCGTCCAGCGATTTCGATAACGTCCCACCGCTAAACCGCTGCCATCTATGCTTAGATCCTCGGCAATAAGTTCGAATCTCTCAAAGGAGCGCAGATAACGAAGCCCCACGCTAGTATACGTGCGGAATACATCTAAGGGATAAGTCGGGAAGCGGACGTTGAGTTCGTAGTTGTAGAATTCCTGTTTGTAAGTGACTCGGAAAAGTTCCGCACCGTTGAACACGCCATAGGCAGGCACTTCATCGCCCTCTTCAACCTCATCAGGGGCGTCGGGGTTGATGAAATGCGTTACTAAAATTTGCTGTACATCATTGGTAGGGCCAATAAAATCCACAGGCACGTTATAAAACGGTGCATATAGGAAACTCCGCGAGAAGAAATCGCCTTGTTGGAGGTTCGGTGGTAAAATGGAGGCCCAGGCACTGCGGCGATGTTCAGGCAAGAGCCAGAATACGCCTTCGATGGTTACATCGTTGGGGAAGCGATAGCCAATCGTCAGGCGCAAGCCTGGCCGACCATCATCGCCTCGGACTTGATCGGTGCGCAACGCCACCTCGTTGGAGCCAAGTATCCGCCCTGGCTGGGGCTGCGGGGGGATGACCACGATGTCGTCGGTGTCATCGTCGTCGGTGCCGTTCTGATCTACGGTCATTTCCGCGAAGATATTGCCTGCCGTATCCACCAAACCGCGTCGAGCCACGACTTGGGACTTGATAGAGGAGTTGACACGAAAGAAAATTGCTTCCCCCGCAACATAGATCCCATCTTGACGAACTGGCCCTAAGGGGAGAAAGTGAGGAGTAAACGGTTCCAAGGTGCCTTGACCAAGAATCTGGGCGTGTGCACCAGTCGGCACCATTAGCGCCAACACTACGCCCCATGGCAGCAGCCGCGCTGCTTGGCTATTCATTTTGCTCATCTCCGCATTCCTGGCACCGCCCATACGTTTCGTGGTGGTTAGATGCCCCGCGCACGATGGTCAGGAAGCTCGCTTAGGTACGAATCGGCACTACATTCCGTAAACTTGAAAAGATCCGTACCCGCAGCACGAACGCTACCTTCGGGACTACCTCCACAGTTTCGCTCATCCATGCATGTGGGACAAGTTGCGCTAGCTACCATGGGTTCCATGTGGTTCATGGTTCTCCTTTTTGTCTGACGCATGTTAGGCTAGGGCGGGTCAAACACGGGAGGCTCTTCAAGATCCACTTAGCGACCAAAGACTCATAAGCGCAACTGAGCGGGAAGTCGAGGACCACTTGATATGTTTGCGAAAGAGCCTTCCCTTGACCTTCGGGGAACGGTGGTGAATATAACCTCGGCTGCAACAAGCATCTTATCCGAGGATAAACGAATTTTCCGACTCGCCCGGGACAGCTAGAACTGTGTCCAATTCCAGGGCGGTGGCCACGGCGGCATCCATCTGTTGCTGACGTGCTCGTTCTTCAAGGATGCGACAATCGAGCCCTGGCGGAAGTCTTACTTCAAAGAGACTAGCATGGCTATCAATATCCAGGGCACATTGGCGAACCAACTCGATAAACTGGTCGGTATCCAGGCCGAAACGATCTTTCAATTGTCGGCGTAAGTCCGGCAATTGGGAACCAGGAGTTTGCCAGAACACTTCGCTGGTGAGGTGGGCTAAGTGAACTAAGCAATCCAATAGCGAAGCGGATTCCGCAGGCTCATGATGGTGCAGAGTGGCAAGCACTATGGCGACAGGAAACTCCCAGCGCTCCAGCAAGCGCGCTCCCAGAGCTGCATGACAAAATCTTAGCTCGCCACGTTCAGCTTGTACCAGGGCATGGCTGTGTCCATGGCGTTGATAGAAGTGGACGTAAGTATCGCCGAACGCTTGCGTCAGAATCAGGATGCCTAGGTCGGCGAGGAGCCCTGCTGTATAAGCAGAGTCTTGTACCACGGCACCGTGGGAGAATTTCGCCAAATGCGAAGCAACTACCGCCATACTCAAAGCCTGCTTCCAATATTCTGCACACAGTTGAGCGGGAACGCCTTTCGTAAGGGCATCCACCAAGCTGAAAGTCAAAGCGACTAAGCGCAGTGAGCGCTGACCTAATAAGGCCACTGCTTGACGCAAGCTGGTAACGCGATTTCTCAAGCCGTAATGGGCGGAGTTGACCACCCGCAACACCCGTGCGGCTAAGGCGGGGTCGCTCTCCAGACAATGAAGCACCGCTCCGACGTCGAAGTACAAGTCGCGGGTCAATTCTAGAATGCGTTGGGCCACTTCTGGTGGGCTATGTAAACAAGTCAACCGTTGTAACACGGCATCCATCGCTGTCTGGTCGTCGTGAGTGTAGGTGACCATAGCATCTTCCGATGACCGATTAGGACCTCTTGGAGTTCGGCAAGACACCCGTCGAGTTCAGGTCCGCAACCAGCCACTCCTTAGCGAGAGCGTCAGGCGCGACTGATTCAGCAGCCTAACAAGTCTAGGACACAAATTGAGTGAACGCCACCTGGCTGGATAATTTCGTGCGAGAGGCTCAGCGGTCTGGCAATTATAACAACTGCGATAGCTTGATCTGATTCAGTTTGCGACAGGCTTCCTCGGCAGCAGCTTGCAAAGCCTGGCCGAGTTTCTTTTCCAAGGGATCCTGGGGGCGTCCGAGGAACATCTGTTGGCCCCGAATCGGCCCCTCTACTGCTTCGATAATTTCTAATAGAGTAATTTGTGAAGCGGGACGGGCCAGTTGGTAACCACCCCGAGGACCTTTCACCGAATGAAGCAGACCGGCGGCCACGAGGGGCTTAAGCACCTTCAGCAAGAACCGCTCAGGAATGCCATAAGTTTGCGCGATGACATGGGAGGCACGCGCTCCTTCACTTTTATGCTGGGCGATGTACACCATAGCGTAGATTGCATAAGTTGCCGCGCGGGTAATTTTCATCGTGGCTCATCTCCTGTCGCGATGTAGTTGCGCTCAGCCAGGGAACGCCTGTGCCGACATGACAGCTCATTTCTACATAGCTCACTATCTCGTATCCACTAAGTAGGAAATCTATGGAATTCTCGAAGTGAGGCAAGGGAAGGCCTGCGTGTCTTTCATGTGAGACGGGTAAGTGCCCTTTGCCTAAACTAACTGGTTAGCTAATATACGGTTTGCTGGGAATGAATCCTCTCTGACGGAGGGGAATCCTAATGACGCCGCTAGATTCCTTACGCGCGTGCGGCAGCAAAATCTGGCTCGATTCCGTAGATCCGCGGGAACTGGAGCGTAACCTTGCTTGGGGCATCACCGGCGCCACTTCCAATCCTGTGATTATCGCGGAAATTATTCAAAGCGGCCAATGCGACCGGGAACTTCAGGATTTGCTTCAAAAAGGAGATGAGGGGGAAACAGTTGCCTGGCAGCTGACCGACTACCTGGTAGCGCAGGCCGAGCAAAAGTTTCTACCTGTTTGGGAGAAAACTGGTGGCGAAGACGGTTATGTGAGCTTTGAACTGGATCCGCTTTTGGAAGTGTCCGATTCGCCGCTGGATCTCGACGCTCGAGCTCGTCGGTATGTCCAGGAAGCTGTGCGCTGGCAGCTCGGTCATCGCAATCGCTTGATCAAGGTGCCCGCTACGCCCGCCGGCATCAAGGCCTTACCCGAGATGGTGGCCCAAGGGGTGCGAGTGAACGTAACCCTCATCTTCACCGCGCGGCAATATCAGCAGGCGCGCGATGCAATCTGGCAGGGAGCACAACGGTTGTCAGATTTGCGACTCTTCAAATCCGTGTATAGCATCTTTGTCAGTCGTCTCGACGTTTATGCTGACAAGTACCTTTCCCATCTTCCCGAAGAAGTGCGTGGCCAGTTGGGAATTTTGAACGCCAAGCGGATTTGGCAGATGAACCAGCAATATTGGCGCGAGCGACCGACCCCGCTGCATCAGGAAATCGTCTTCGCTAGCACGGGGACGAAACGGCCTGGAGAAAAACCGTGGAAATATTTAGAAGCCTTCGCGGGGGGCGACATCCTCACTAACCCGCCTGCGACGAATCTCCAAACTCAAGAAAGCGGCATTTGCTTCCGGCGGCAAATAGAACAGTTGCCACCAGACGACGTCGTGTCCCTGCTAGATCGCCACGTGGACTATGAGCATTTGGAAGCAACGTTGTTGCGAGAGGGCATTGAAAAATTCGTGCAACCGCAGCGACAACTGTTGGACTTGATCAATCGTCGGCGTCTGGGCATATCCTGCGTTACCAAGCCCTGAGCACAAGGAGGGAATATGCCAGGCCGATGTGCCCTCTTTCTGGACAGGGATGGTGTGCTCATTGAAGAAGTGCCTTACATCAGTTCCCCGAATCAGGTCCGCCTGTTACCTGGAGCTGCCGAGGCAGTAGCCCGGGTAAATCGCCTCGGTGTGCCCGTCGTGGTAATTACCAATCAGTCCGGCATCGCGCGGGGGCTGTTCACCGAAGCTGATCTGCTTGCCGTGCATCGCCGGATAAACGAGATGCTGGCCCGGCTGGGCGCCCACATAGACCGTTATTACTATTGCCCCCATCATCCCCATGCGCCACGAGCGGAATACCGCGACACCTGTACTTGCCGCAAACCAGCACCAGGTTTACTTCACCAAGCGGCCCGCGATCTGGGAATCCGACTGGAAAGCTCGTTCTTCGTTGGAGACCGGCTGAGCGACATTCAAGCAGCAACGGCCGCGGGTTGCTCGGCCATCCTCGTACGCACGGGCCAAGGACAACGTTGGCACCACGCTTGGCCTACTATTCCTGTGCGTTTGGCTTTGATTGCGGAGGATCTAGCTCAGGCCGTGGAGTACTGTCTGCCCTATTTCGTACGTTATCAGGCGCTAGCTCAGGCCGCTTAGATTGAGACGGTCCGTGATGTTGCACGTACCAGCGGATCTGCCGTGCTAAGCCCATGAGCATGTCCACTTCTTCTTTGTTCGGAGCCGCTCGACCGATAATGTTGCGGAGGCTGCGCATTAGATAACGTGCGCGGTCGTCCCATAAAAAGTGAATGTCCCGGAGCGCCTGCTCAAGGTGCTGGAACATCCGTTCTTGCAATTGCCAGGGAGCGACCGCCCGGCATTCGACAGGGAGCTGGCTTTCGCAAGCGGCTTGAAATTGCTCATACAAACAAATTGCCACCGCCTGGGCGAGATTCAGTACTGGGTAATTCGGATTCGCACGGATATGAACCAGGAAATGGCAACGGCCGATCTCCTGGTTGAGTAAGCCGCACTGTTCGGGGCCAAATACCCACGCCACGGCACTACCAGGAGCCAATTCCCAGGCTCGGCGGGCTGCCTCTCGAGGTGTGATCACCATATCGCGGCGAAACAGCCCTGCTATATCTGCCGAAGTGGCCAATACCAATCCGCAATCACTGACGGCCTCACTCAGGTCGGCAACACTCTGGGCGCAGTGCAAGATGCCCTCGCCTTGGGTGGAGAGCTTCCGCGCTTCCAAGTCCAGTGGATCCGCATGGGGACGCACTAAGTACAATTGCTCCACCGCAAAGTTACGCATTATCCGAGCCGCAGCGCCGATATTGCCTGCTATTGAAGGCCTCACTAACACTACCCGCACTTGGCGACGCAGTAACTCCAACCAAGTTGCATCGGACATCTTCTGGCCACCTTCTCCGTCTGATTAATCTGTTAGTTGGCCTTGTCCTGATTTATGCGACTTTGGTAATTTATGGCGCACCATCGAGTGTCCCGTAGCAAATGACTCCGTTGATTTCTTCACCTCGTGTAAGTCCCAAATTATTCCAATAATAAAGCATCAGCCACTGGAGCATGAATGCTCGGTTAGCAGTTCGATCGCGCCAGTTGATTTCGCGGCGTGACTGGCCATACTTAGTCAGCGCGCTGGCCATAGCTGTGCTGATCAAAACACTAATTATCACTGGCACAGTCTGCATAGCACGCGACGGAGTGGACTATATTCAGTATGCCTATTACCTGAAGCGGGAACCTTGGCCCACCGTCTGGCGCGAATCGTCCCACCATCCGCTGTACCCGTTAGCGATTGTGGCGCTGCATGAGTTGCTGTACTCTGGCCAGGAGAATAATCCTGAATCCTGGCAACATGCCGCGCAACTTGTCAGCTTGATCGCGAGTTTGTTTCTTACGACGGCGCTCTATCTTGCCGCGCGGCATCTTTTGGGCTTGCGAATCGCGTTCGGTATTGCCGTGTTGGTTAACCTGTTACCTGGACTGACCCGTTGCTGTGCCGATGCCCTCTCCGAAGCCTTGTATTTAGCAGCAATAAGCTGGTGTCTCGCACTGGCCATTTATGGTATACAGAACTGCAATTATCTGAGCTTGATCTGCTCAGGTTGCGCTTGCGGTTTGGCTTACTGGACGCGGCCAGAAGCCGCGGTCTTGGCCGCTAGCCTTGTTTTATCCCTGTCAACTAGTAGGTTCCTAACAAAACGGAGCGAGCACTGCTTGCGAACCGCTTGGGCCGTGACAAGCTTCTTAGTCTCGTTTATCCTAATTATCGCCCCTTACTGCTATACCATTGGCCAGCTGACGGTGAAAAACAGTGCACGACATTTGTTATGGCAACTAAGCGAGGTCGCCCCGTTGTCTCAAGGAAATCTAGCCTGGAACACTGTTAGCGTTGTAGGCTTTTCCTACTTGGAAAGCCGTCAATTCCTAAGTTTATACAAGTTGCTTGAAGAAACCGCGCAAGGATTTTTCTATGCCCCCCTATTGTTTGTTATTCCAGGTATCATCTTTTCGCTAAAAAAGGCGCGGGCGCGACCTGGCTGGTTGATTGTGGTACTGTATATCATGCTGCATTTCGCTGTATTATGGCGCGGCGCCCTGGTCTTAGGCTACGTCGTAGAACGGTACACTTATCCCATCACTCTATGCGGGCTACTTTGTGCAGGACTTGCCTGGCGCTATGGAGTTTTGTTATTGACCCGACGCCTTGACCGCGCTGTTGGTAGCTCTTCGTGGGCATTTAGAAATTGGCCTATCGGTTCTCGATTCGGGTTCGTCGGTTTTCTGGCTTTATGCACTATTAAGGTATTAGCACAGCCTTTACATCAAGGGGCCGCCGGACATCGAGAAGCTGGCTATTGGTTGCAGAGGCATATGAAAGCAGAAGATAACCTTTTTGACCCCTACGGCTTGGCAGCCTTTTATTCTGGACAAATTTTGTTATGGACGAAAGCTTATCCTGATGGTGTAGGCACTGCGCAAGGGGATTGGTGGATCGTCCTCAATCGGGAGGAACGTGACCCTCGTGTCCGGGAACGGATTGTTGCTTTCAGCGCTGTGGCTGAAGAAGTTCAACCCCGACTAATCACCAAAGCAAGATTTGCTAGCGAAGTAGTCGTCTATCACCTGCCGGGTCCGGTCCATAAATATTCGCCCCTACGAGGAAGGTACTTTCCTCGCGTGCGCTAGTTTTCCTGGCGAGATTCTGGTTTCGTCAGCCGCTCCATCGGTATGATCTCCGATTCGCCGCTTTCCTGATAACCCGGATGTCCTTCGGTAATGTCGGGGTCCACGTGTACGTCATCGGGTACACGCCCCGTAATATCCACGGAACTGGCTGAGACGATTCGTCGCTGAGTTAGCGCGGGAGGCCCACTGGGTGGTACACACTGCTTTCCGTGTTCACTATGATTCGCTACATCCTTTGGTTGACTCATAAGCCTACCTCCTGATACGGCCTGATAAACAGCTCAGCAATTGTTTTACTGTGCGAGAAGATTGTCTTGCTGACATTGCCTGCCAATTACTTTAAGGATTGTAAGACCATGTCATGGGGAATCAGCCATGCTAAGGCACCATACCCATCCTGGTTGCGATTAACCTACCATAGAGGAACTCTCTTAGCAGGGCGTGGCAAGCCGGCACGCTCGGCGTTTTTTCGCAATTCTTCCGCCCGTTTCGTCGCTGGGGTATAGTAATAGATCGCCTGCACCAGTTTGGGAAACATTTCTAATGCCTTTAGACCTGCCTTATAGCTTTGAGGATCTTCTCGCTGTAACGACTCCCAATTGTTCAGGGCTACGGCTAAGTAAGCGGCGCGTGCCCGCACCTGCGGGTCCGGATCCTTTAGCATCGTCCCCAAGCGATTTATAGGATACGTTCGCTGTAATTCGGTCAACATCTCCCCATCCACACTTAGAGGACGAACGCAGCGAGGAGTTTGTTTCGGAATTATCCATTGCCGCTCATTGCCATGGAGGTCGGTGACAATTCGTCCGCCAGCCTTTGTTAGTGCTATTTCAGCAAGTGCGTACAAACGTTGGGCAAATCGGCTAATCGTCTCATCTTCAGGCATGCCCTCACGGCAGGTATTTTGATAGATGTCCTTAATGTTCCAGCCTTGCTTGCGGAACCAGGAGTAGCCCTTGATCGCCCCAATAATTGTCCCAGCAGTGGCCGCGTTACAATCTGCATCCCAGCCGAAACTGAAAGCGACCTCCATCGTCTTCACGAAGTCCCCTTGACCATAAAGTAATGCGGCGATGATTGAAGCCGTGTTGAGTTCATACCCGTTACGGCCCCGATGCGAGGTTCCGAAAACGTCATAAGTCTCCTTTACCTTTCTGCGCGTGATGCGCCAATCCTGTGGGTGTTCTTTATGCCAGGTTCGTACTTGCTTGACTATCTGTAAAACGTGCGACTTCTCATCTAACGCCTGCTCACCTGCGTCCAGTATACTGTTGAGGTCATCGGTGATAAACGCCATTGCGATCATAGTCGTAAATAATTGCGTGGCCTGCAACGGTTCCCCTGAGACCACCGTCGAGGTATAGTGGCATCCAATCTGTGCTGCCAATTGCGGCAAACCGGGAGCTAGCAGGCCAACACATTCGCAGCAAAATTGACCTGCGATGTTGAATTCGGCCCACGGATTCAAAACGACTAGGCCCGTATAAGGAGGCTCTATCCCGATGTCGAATAATTGTCGTACGTATTGATTTGATGACCAGATGCGGCGATTGATATGCTTACGCCACAATGCAACGATTTCGCTGGGAGGTAACAATAACTCTCGGCGTTGTTGCATGGCTACTATATAAACCCACTCAATGTCTGTATCGTCGTCCGTCCAGGCTCCGTTAGGTAGCGAAGGAATGTAGTCGCGGACTTCCCCCGGCTCCTCGAGATACTTGAATTCGTGCGGTAAGCCATTAAGGTTGCCTAGGATCTGTCCTAATAACCCCCCATGGATTTTGTCTAACACTACGTGGGCGGGGATGACATGGGCGTCGTCAGGCTGACTTCGCAGCATGTTGGCAAATGCGAGGCCCGCCGATAGGAACGCCAACCACATGACCAGTATCGCAGTGCCTCCAGCGTAGTGCCTAGGTAGACTCAGCATAGGTGGTCGCCTCATCAATGGCCCATGTAGCAGGGCTTTCGCAAGATAGATGGTTTAGTCTCTTGGTGGTACTCTACCTCAGAGTTTCACCAGGTCTGGCCTCTTTCCCCTCAAAGCACAAGGTAAAAACTACTAGATCCAAACCAATAAGTAAACAGTGCTTAGCAACTGCTGTTTCTGGCACACCAATCCGAAAACTCCCAATGGGGTTACTCGCGAAAAAACAACCCAAAAATTTTTGTCACTTAGCATGTTTCGACTACGTTAAAAATATCGCGAAGGCGGGAGAGCAACCCCCGGCAACGAGGTCATCGAACATGGATTGGAACGTCAATTGGGACGATCTGACTAGGGTTTATTTGCACGATCCGCCCGATAAGATACTTGACCTTGCGACCCACGTGGGGCGAGCTCGTGAATACGCTCGCACGGTGTTAGGGAAGGATTTCCCCGAAGGAGAAATTTATGAGTTGGCCGACCAATTATCCTCGGCCTTGGAGCGGATGCCTGCACCGAGTAGTCAAACATTAGTCATTGGGCCGAGCGATGGTAAGCTCTTAGTCTACCATCCATTAACTGGCAGGGCGGAATCGCCTGAGCCCGATTGGTTGGACCTGCCGAACCTAGAGCCGCGACGCATTCAGGAAGTGTTAGAACAACTGACGCGGGATTTATCCCAACCTGAGAAATTCCTTGCGTTATGGCGGCTCCTGCCCGAACGTTTGTCGGAAATTCATCCGTCGTATCTGCGGCTCCCGGCCGATACGCGTTGCCCTGACCACACGATCTGGCATCATCTCGACATTTGTGCCGCAGTCTTTGCGGCGGAAACGGGAGGCCAGGGACCTGCGTTTTTGTCTTTCGCTTTAGGACCAGTGCAACAGTTCATCGCCACCGCTCGTTCGTTGCGCGACCTCTGGTCGGGGAGCATGATCTTGTCGTGGCTGACGTTTCGTGCCATGCTCCCCATCATAGAGGCGTGTGGGCCCACCTCGATCATCTATCCTGCCCTGCGTGGCATTCCGTTGTTAGACCTCTGGCTCCGTCGGCGTTCGGCCCGACTAGCGCAGCTTATCCCACAACCCTCTGTCGAGATGCGTCAAGCTCCGTGCTTGCCTAATCGCTTCCTGGCTCTGGTTCCTTACGGCCCCGACGGGGAGTACGCCAACGGTCTGGCGCAGCGGTGCGAACAGGCGCTTCGTCAGGCATGGCGCGAACTGACTGACGCAGTTCATTATGCGCTCGACCCAATACTAAGCTCACTGGACAACGATTGGGACAAACGCTGGCAGGCTCAGCTCGATAGTTTCTGGGACATTCGCACTGCGGTCTTGCCGTGGCGCGCACTGTCTGATAATGAATTGGCTGAGTTAATTTGCGGCGTAGCCGAGTTCGGCGAGGCTTTTCCCGACGCCCAAAAGGTACGACAACTGGCCGAGAGCATTCCCCAAGAGCAGCGACCGAAGTTTGCGCAAAACCAGGCAGGATGTTGGCAGGCCCGCCAGGAGCTGTCCGCGCGTCTGATGCAAGCGCTACGGGCAGTGCGGCACGTTCCTACATATAGTCCCCTGACAGATGGTACCTGGGTGCCTCCGAAATGCAGCCTCATGGGGACCTATGAGCAGATGGGGCCTGATGGCTTGGATGCTTCGCGTGAGTTTTGGCGACAAGCAGAAAAGAAGCTGATCGTCGGGGGAGTGCGTTTGCGTCGTGCCGAGCGTCTGTGTGCAGTGGCGTTGGTCAAGCGGTTTGCCGCGCCCGCCTTCTTCTTGCGCGAGTTAGAACTTACCCGCCAGGACTTGCGATTTGCCGACATTGCCTCGGTGGCTTTAGCGGAATGGCTGCTAAGATTTGGAAAACTCCAAAATTATTCCAAGGAACGGTTAGATAGTACCTGGGTCTATTGGCAGCACAACTATAAAGTTGCCGAAACGGCCGAGGACGAGGACGAAGAAGTAGTTGAGCCAGTTCCTGACGACATCTGGCAGGAATTACGAATTTGCCGTCGCCGAGTTCCGCCGCCCACGTATTATGCCATTCTCATGATGGATGGCGACCATATGGGCAGTTGGCTCCGCGGCGATATGTCCCCGCGTGTTCGCGACGTGCTCCATCCTGAGTTAGTGGCCTATTATGAAAGACTAGGCGGGCCAGTAGCACATCTATTAGAAGCGAAGCGACCGATAGGCCCGGCTTTGCATGCGGCCCTGAGCACGGCCTTATCTAACTTCGCCTTGCAT
>JANXCQ010000003.1 GCA_025060195.1 Gemmatales bacterium
ACCTTAGTGCGGCTCGACGGCGAAGCTTGTGTTGTTGCAATCGGCCAGGCTGCCGAACCTCACCCACAGTCCGCTTGGCAACTCGGCTTCGAGCTTCTTCGTAAACATGTAGTTCATTAAGAGGTGCCCTTGCCAGGCTACACCCGCAGGGTAAAATTCACATGGGCAAAATATTGGCTTGACTATTCGCTCCTGGCCGCTCGGCGTCCCTTTTGATATTCGGCTAAAAATGATTTCATAGAACCGTTAAGCATGGGGGGTTAGCTCAGCTGGGAGAGCGCGTGAATGGCATTCACGAGGTCAGGGGTTCGAATCCCCTACCCTCCATTAAGCAATTGGCATAACACTTGCTCCTGAGTTGGCACGATACTGGTAAGTGTAGCATGAAAGGGCGAAGAAGGCGTACTTACGCGTCCTGTTGCCAACGGTTTTCGATTGACGCGATGATGTGGCCAAGATTGATTTGACTTGGGCATGTTTGAGAGTCGAACATTTTTGCGCGAAGCACTTAGCTCGTCAGCTCTCCGACTTTGAAGCGGATGAAGCGTTGAATTGTGATGCCCTGTTCTTGGGCCAATTGTCCGACGGTTTTGCTGTCGTCTTTGATGAATTTCTGCTCCAAAAGGACGTTTTCGCTGAGCCAATTACGAAGCTTACCCTCGACGATTTTCTCAAGGACGTGAGCGGGTTTCCCAGTTTGTTCGGCCTGAGCGCGGGCGATCTGTCTTTCGCGTTCCATGACGTCGGCAGGGATCTCATCTCGAGTTAGGGCCAACGGTTGCATGCCCGTGATGTGCATGGCAATGTCCTGGAGCACCGTGGGGTCTTTGGGCGTGCCCTCGGCGAGGAGAATGGTTCCCGTACTGGCATTGAAATGGAGGTAACCTCCCACGGTGCCTCCACTGAGGCGAGCAAACCGAGCGAGGCGCATATTTTCGCGAATAATCCCAATGGTTTCCTCAATCCGCTCACGGACAGTGCGGCCTCCGCCGTCCACATACGGTTGTTGCAAGAGTTCTTCCACCGTTTGGGGCAGTTCGGGGGTGAGGGCCACATGCCGGGCCAAATCCTCGGTTAGCTGGATAAACGGATCGCTTTTGGCCACGGGGGCAGTTTCGCACCGCATTTCGACGATGGCTGCTACGCCGCGTTGCTGATCTAAGTAGATACCAATTCGCCCCTCCGCAGTTTCCCGCCCAGCTTTCTTGCTGCTGATGACTTTGCTCTGTTCGCGAAGAATTTGAATCGCTTTCTCGAAATCTCCATTCGCTTTTTCTAATGCAGCTTTGCAATCCATCATGGGAGCGTTGGTCAAGCTCCGCAACTTCATGACATCTGCGGCAGTGATCGTGGCCATATTCCTCTCTCCGGGTATCCTGGCTGGGCAAAGCTACTTTGTATTGTTCGCGTCCTTTCAGGACACTGCTTTCGAGCGCTCTCGGACAGTCGTTGCTCTCAGCATAAAGACTTGAGTGAAGGCCCAAGCAGGGAGAAGATGGTCAGTGCTCGGAAGTTCCCAGTAGTCTTGCCCTAAAGTCTACGATGGCTCCGAAAATGATGAATTAGGAAGCCCCCTGTACGGGCACAGGTTCCACCGATGCGGGCGCGGAGTTCGCCTCGACCTTCTCACGAAATTCTGGTGGTAAGGACGCTTTTCCTTCCAGTACTGCCTGAGCGAGCTTGCTCACGATTAGGTCGATAGAACGAATGCTATCGTCATTCCCGGGAATGGGCAAATCCACGAGGTCTGGGTCGCCATCAGTATCAATGAGCGCTACGCTCACGATGCCCATACGTCGTGCCTCGGCCACCGCCGTGTGTTCCCGCACAGGATCGACAATTACTAACGCATCTGGCAAACGTTCCATCGTGCGGATACCACGCAGGTTCCGCTCGATTTTTCGCTTCTCCCGTAGTAACGAGGCAATCATCTTCTTGCTGTAAGTCTGGAGTTGACCGTTGCGTTCCATTTCCTCGAGTTCTTCTAAACGCTGGAGGCGACTGCGAATAGTTTTGAAATTCGTCAGGGTGCCGCCTAACCAGCGCTCACTGACAAACGGCATGCCACAACGAATGGCCTCGCGTTCGATGATCTCCCGCGCCTGACGCTTGGTGCCGACAAACAGGATGATTTTGCCCTCACTTGCTGTCTTGACCAGGAACCGATATGCCCGCAACAGGCCCCGCAACGTTTCTCGCAAATCAATGATGTGGATCAAACCGCTGCGACCGTAAATGTACGGTTTCATTTTGGGATTCCAGCGGCTGGCGCGATGGCCATAATGCACCCCCGCTTCGATTAGGTCTTTCACCTCGACAATCGCCACGCATCTTCCTCCTTGGGCTCATGCCCGGTGAAGCGATTCGCCCCGTGTTTTCGCCAAGCCCCAGGGGATTCCCTGGAACGGCCTCGCCTTTTCCCCTTGGCGACGCACCTCGTCTTCAGCTACCTCGCAGCGCCGCCAGGACAATGGATACGTTTCCCAAGCCTGTGCCATGCGATGACAATAGCCCGACTTTTTCAAGCACAGGCAGCCAGCTTGAACACTAGGCCACAGGCCGAGCTACCCGGTTCTCGACCAAGCTGGTCGGGAGTATTTCATCTTATCGGAAATCGGTTTGTCGTCAAATCGAATTAACGTGATACGCCGCTTCGTCAACGGCGGATGCCTTGTGTTTAGCTGAGCGTTCCCAGGGAACATCAGCGGTATTTGCTATAGCGAATCAAGCGCGGCTGGCAAGCGGACGATGAGGCCATTACTGCAGAACGCTGTGTCAAACTTCGACGAAGCGGGGCACGTCGGTACGCTCCTGGGTAGGCCGGTGGCTGTTGCCATGTCCGCCGTGTTAGACGTGAACTAAACGGCGCGCGTTAGTACGGTACTCCGCGAGCACAAGTAGGCACGCTGGGCGCCTGCACCAAAGTCACCCCCCGAAGCCACCCAGACCGCACTAAGTCGCGGTGGTGACCGTCCAGCCATCTGCAACACTGACCGTGCGGTGCTTCGTTAGACATGCCGCTCAACTGCGAGGCATCCGGGTACCGGCCGGGACACCATCTTGCCGCTTTCCGAGCCATCGCCCCATCGGTGCCCATCGGGCCGCGTGGGCACAATCTCGGCACCCCTAGGCAAACTCCGCGCGGCAACGCAATTTTTTATGTGTGCGGATTCGCCCCTGTTTTTACCCCCCACGGCAAGCCGAATGACCTGGTAAACTTGTTTCCTAAGTGCTGATGTGCCAAATTCTTACAATTTTTGTCTCGAACCAAGGGCGAGCGCGCGGGCATGTTGGAAAATTTGTGCAGTCCACCCCACGGCAAAATCGCGATCTTGCCGGGGTGGTGACACGCGGTTTGCCTCTGCCCCATTTCCGACCTTAGATGGAACGTTATCAACTTAGTGACATTTACCCGAATGATTCAATTCAGCGACTTTTCCGAATACATTAGTAACATAGTCAACTTGGTGATATTTGACAGACCTCCGAATTATGGCTACATTTTAGCTCTGAAAAATCATGGTATGCTCCCCGGCACCATTAGTCGGATACCCGACGGCGATTCCATTTGTTATTTTTTTTATGTCGCAAAAATCTCCCATTGGCTCGGGACGCTATATCGCTTCGCGTTTGCGATAAGCAGCCCAGGTGCGGGATGCCCAAGCGATAAAGACGATACTAGAGCGAGAGGCAGCGCCAAGAGCGCCGCAAGTTCGTTTGTGTCGTCCGGGACGCCTGACTACGAAGTCGGAACCGGAACGTTGCATCAACGCGCGTTTTTGATCCGTGCTAGGGCGAGATTTCTTATAGCGTAGCCTAACGTGGCTTAGCGTAACTTGTCGTAGGCATGCAGTGTGCGAAGGGGAGAGAACACGGAAAACGCGGACGTACTTATGTCCACGACTGGTAACTTGTCGTAGGTAGGCGGTGCCCGGAGGTAAGAAAATATATAACACGCGGACGTACTTATGCGTTTATGTCTGGTAACTTCCCGTCGGGAGGCCGTGTGCGGAGGTGAGGGACTCCATAACGCAAAGACGTACTTATGTCCACGACTGGTAACTTGTCGTAGGCAGGCGGTGCGCGGAGGGGAGTAGGGTGCGTTTGGGGCGGGGGGTTTAGGCGCTCTCGAGGGCTTTTTGCAGAGCAGCGCGGGGGTCGGAGTAGAAGATGGGGTCGATGCGTTCGACGATTTCGCTGGGCACGTCGGTGAATGCGCGTTTGTTTTCCAGGGGTAGCAAAGCGCGGCGTGCGCCGTTGTCCATGGCCACTTGGAGCGGTTCGATGAGCGAGCGTAAGGCTTTAATGGTACCTTGGATGCTCAGGTCGCCTAGCACTACCATGGCAGGTCGTACCGATTGGCGGCGCAGGGCTGAGTAAACGGCCACGACGAAGGCTACGCCGACTTCGCAGCTAGCGTGGTTCCCTAGCAGGTCAATGGCTTCGACCTGGAAATCGGTTGCGTCGAGTAGTTGGCGTATGCCGAGGAATTCCTTTTGCGTTTGCAGGTAGCTGAAGGCGCGGTCAATGGAATCCCGGAGTTTCCTGTCGGTTACGCCGACGTTGCGGAGTTTTCCGGTGCCTGCGGCACAGCCGACTTCGAGGCGGTAGAGTCCGACCTTGCCTTCGTCATCTACGGAAGCGGCATAGACCGAGCCCGGGGGTAGCGGGTCGCTGGAAATGGCCTGACAGCCGCCTTGTTCGGGAACGCCCACAAAGCGCTCCTCGCGAGTATCCTGGTCAATGAACGAGAACGAAGTTTGATGGTACTCGAAGGCGCCCATCTTTTTGAGTTGTTCTTTAACACGGCGTCGGCCTTCGAGGGCGAGTTCGAGGAGTTCCGCCAGTTCTTCTTTGGTGTATTCGCCGTGGGGATAGAGCAATTTGATCAGGCCGGAGACGGTTTTTCGCACTGCTTTGACATCGCGTGCGTTGAGATGGCTGCCCAGGAGGAAGTAACGGTCAATGGCCTCGGTGTAGTTATGTTTGCGGAGTTCGCGTAGGGCCTCGGCCAGGTAGTCCACGACGAAGCCGTAGTGGTCGGTGAAGAATTCGACCCGCATTTTGGGAATTTCCCACCCGGGCAGGTAGAAGTGGATACGGTCGAGAAAGGCGAGGTCTTCGCGGATGACGTCGGGCATGGGCAGGAACAGGTGCGAGGTCCGTACCATGACTTCCACGGGCTGGTTGGTATTGCCGAACATGGCGATGGAGGCCATGCCTGTGAGCGAATCTTTGCCGCGGGCAAAGGTGCCGGATTCGCAGTAGGTTTTCAGAGTGGTGACGACCTCTTTGGGCATTTTTTGGAGGTCGGCGACTTCGTCGAAGGCGATGGCGTCCCAGATACCGACCAAGCCGATGCGGTTGGTGGCGATGTTATAAAACAGGTTGGCGACGGTGGTGGGGCCGGTGAGCAGGATGGCGTAGGGCGAGAGTTCCTGATAGGCGTAACTTTTGCCGGTGCCGCGTGGCCCGAGTTCGACCAGATTGTAGTTGCGTTCGCATAGGGGTATGAGGCGAACGAGCAGGAGCATCTTGACCCGGCGGGAGAACTGGCTCGATTCCAGGCCCATGGTGCGGATCAGGAGGTCGAGCCATTCGTCGGTGGTGAAATGGCGGCGGTTTTGGCGGTATTCTTCGAGGTCGAAGGTGGCGATTTGGATCGGCTTGAGTTCATCAATCCAGAATGGGCTGCGTTTGGCCGGGCCGTGCGCTTCTGCGTCGTACTGATGGCGAAGTTCAATTTGGGCCCAGATGCCGCCTACCAGCAGCCGGTCGTATTTGCGGATGTAGTGGTCGGGAATGTGGACGTAGCGGTGGCCGAAGTTTTTCAGTTCCGCCCAGTATTTGTCGTCGTCGGAGACATAACGGACTTGGACTTTGTCAATGAAGGTGTGTCGGCCCTTGTCGCGGACGAGCGCCTGGGCTTTATTCGATTCGTCGGGCCGGACGTAGTGGGAGGCGAGGGTATTGTGCACGACGCGCATGCCTGCCTCGATAGCCACAGGGTCGTTCGTGGCGCAGTATTTTCCCAGTAGATATTCCAGCACGAACACGGGAACGTTGGCCCCGACTTTGACCTTGCGAACCAGGTCTTTGCGAACGACTTTACCGGGGAAGACTTCGCTGACCTTTTGATCCAGTTCCGACATGGCGGACTCCTAGATGGCAATGGCGACCTCGACGGTCAACGGGGTGGCCAGTTCCACGTGGGTGGCGCTATCCACCAGGTGGATCGTGGCCGTGGGTTGGTTGATGTCTTCTTCGAGCATCAGGGCGATGGTGTTGGGTTCAACTTGTTGCGGATCGGCGTCGGAGAATTTCAGGTGGACGTCGCCTGTCGCGTCGTCGAAGCCATACGAAGCGCTCACTGGTCGGGACACTACTTTTCGACCGGCGCGGATTTCGACGCGCACCTGGGGGAGTTCGGCGCCGAAGAGGCTGGATTCGGTCGCCTGGCCGGAAACGCGGACGGAGAAGAACCGCGTGGTGATCTTGGCGGCGCCGGGGGTAAGTGTCCAGGCCATGGGGCAGAATCGCGGACGTGGCTTTGCCTTGGCCGTTACTGTCAGTACCGGGATGATCATTTCCTGGGGCGAGACCCCGCCGTGGAAGTAAGCCCGATTGCCGCTTTTACAGCGAAACACGGCAAAGCCTTTGGGCGTGGCGAATTCCAGGTCGGTTTCCAGGCCGAAGCTCTGTAACGGTACGCGCCACGAGGACGGTGCCGAAGTGCCGGCGGAACCGAGCCAAAGGCGCCGCCGCAAGTTGACCGTGGAGCCTGCGGGAGGCTCGATTTTCATGGGCTCGGTGGTTTCGTCGGCGAAAAGGTAACCGTGGTCGGCGGTGAGGATGATGATGGTGAATCCGTGCTCGACCAGGATACGGACGACGCGCCGCAGCTGAGCCAGCAAGGCGTTCATATGCAGACGGGCTTGGGCGATGTTATCGGTTTCGCCCAGTTCGTCAATTTCCTGCGAGGTAACTACCAGGAGCGTTGCCTGGGCCAGGTCTTGTTCCCGGCGTTTATTCGGTTTGGGCAACAGTTGTTCCAATTTACAATCCCGCACGTTGCAGGACACGCGTTCGCGGATATACTGGAGACGGTCTTTACGGTCTGCGATGACTCGTGCGCCGATTTTCACGCCAAGGCGACCGTCCTTGAGCGCGACCAACCCCAGGGATTGGTGCGCTTCGGGCAGCAAGGCGGCCATACCGACTTAGGTGACCGTGGGCACGGTGGCCAAGGCGGGACGCAGTTCGACTTGGAAATCGTTTTCGAGCAAGCGGGCCAGTTCCCGTCCCATCTCGAACCGCAGGGCATCCACCCAGACGTAAGCGACTTTCTGGCCGCTTTGCAGGTGGGGTTTGACGACTTTTTCGAAAATTTCGCGTTGCTGGAGCAACGCCTTGGCGGGGAATCTGGTCTTGTGGAGCAGGTCGAAGAACAGTTCGGCCAGCTTGGTGCCGACGGTTTCATACTCCTGGCGGGCCCGCGTGGTCAGTTTGTGCAGTTGGTCGTAGTCGTCCTCGGCGGTAAACTCGAGGTTATGGCGGCGTTGTTCGAGGTGGCGGTGACAGGTATCGAGGAGGCACCAGGGTTGGTCGGAGGCGGCGTAGGCGTGCACCAGTTCGGCGAGGCTGGACGGCGGCGATTGGAGTTGTTGGCGGATGTGGTCGGCGCAGAGAAGTAGTTCGGCGGCCACGGCTACCAACGCCCAATACGCCTGGAGGGTCGGTTCCACTTCGGCCCAGAAACGCGAAAGCCGCCGCTGCGCTAACTCCAGCAGCTCGCGCCGCGGGCCTTCGAGCAGTTGTTGTTCGGCGTATTGGAGCAGGACTTTGTCCAGCACGGGGAAGGTTTCCAAGTGCTGACAGGCAAGCGCGGGCAGGGGGAGCCGGTGCAGTTGATACTGTTGTTCGACCTGGCGGGCCCAGGCGCTATAGCTGTCGCGATATTCCCGTTGATTCCGCCAGGCCTGGGCCAAGCGCAGACAGGCATCCCGGGCCAGCGGATTCTGGGCCACGGGCACGGAAGCTAACGTGGACGGCCAACTCTCCTTCAGACCGTGATACAGTTCGCTGAGCAACACATGGCGCGCGAAGTGTTCCCGTAACATGGTCAGCGAGACGCCGTCGCGCACCGACAGTTGGAATCGTTCGCCCAGCATCTCGCGCAGTGGTTGGACAAGTCGTTTTTCCTCGAGAGCGGCGTCGTATTTGTCGCTGGCGACGAAACGCAGGGCGACTTCCTCGGCGTCGTCGCTGCCGAAGACCGACTTGAGCAAGGCGGAGAGCGGTTTGTGGGGTGCAGCCAGGGCGTCCAGGAAAGCCAGGTCGAGTTGCTGCTGGTCGAGGCGTTCGAGCACCGCGGCCAGGTCTTTGTCGGGGAGCATGCCTTGCAACACCCGCCGGGCGAGCACGCTGGGGCGCGTGTTGTGGGTCAGCGACGGATGCCCCGGACGCAACACGGTGCCCGCGGCTTCCAACTCAACCAGGGCATGGTGCGTATCGGCCGGGTCGCACGGTACGTACACCAGCAAGCGGGGCGGTTGTTCGTCGTTGAGCAAGGGGTCCACTTCGTAGCGCAGTTGGAAAAAGCTGTTGTTGCAGGTTACGATCTTGGCGTCGGGCAGCGTTAGCTGGTCAACTACGGGACGATAGAACCCCTGGGGGTCGTACCAGACGACGATCCCATGCTTGTCGAGCAGTTCGGCGAGCAACTTGGTGACGTAGTCGCTGACGGCACCCATGGCTGGCTACCTGATGCGGGGCCTGGCGGTGCGCCGATTACGGCGTGGCGCGGACCAGGCCTTTTTGCCGCAATTGCTGGGCGATGGACGACCACGGATACTTCCCCGCGAGCAATTCGTCCCAATATTTTTTGGCTTCCTTCCAAGGGACGAGTTCCCACAAATGGGCGATGGTGAGCACGACGCCGTCATCGCGGTCGGGGCGCAGCTGCAAGCGGGCGGCACGCTGCAATTTGTCGGCGAAGTCGCGCAGTTCGCTGAGCAAGTCTTGCTGGCGTTCCAGGTCGCGGTCCAGCCGCTTACTGACGTTGCCCGCGGCCTGGGCCTTTTGTTGTTGCAAGGCGGCGAGGCGATTTTCCTCCCGGCGGATTTTCGGTTCGACGTAATGCAGCCTCGCTTTAAACAGCAGGTCCTCGTCGAGCTGGTGATAGTAAAGCCACAGGGCGAAGTTCCCTTTAGAAGATTGTAGCAGCCAGTAAATCGGGGCTTTGCGTCGGCTTTTGGAATAGCGGGCGAGGTGGTCGTGCCAGAAACCGCCCGGGCCGGCGCGACGGAAATATTCCCGCAGGTCGCGCACGCCCAGGGCGCGGCAGGCTTCCTGTTCGACCTGTTCGGCGGCGTCGCCCCAGAGCAGGTCAAAGACGTCGCGGACGCGGCGGACGATGTCGTCGGTATGTTCGGGGTCGTCCACCAGGATGCCGTTCCACTGAATGGCCAGCGGATAGCCGGGCGGTGTTTCGCTCAACGGCAGACCGTCTTCTCCCTGGAGCATCCCCGGCGGACACACCGGCAGCGGGTCAAACGGATCGGGCAACGGCGGCGCTGCTTTCTCCCCCGTCGCATACCGCACATCCCACCGCCCAAACACACACCCCACCGCGTAAGAGATAACTTCCCGTGCTCGTTTTGCCCGATCGTCTAGCTGTTTCTCGTCGCTCGCATCGCCATTATCATCATCAAACCAGCCTTGATTATGCACGGCGACAGTTATGGACAAAGCTTCCAATTGAGCTCGCTCTTGCTCGTTCAAGCCGTAGGCTTCGTAAATAATGTCGTCAATCAGTTGGGACGGCTTACTCGGGGGCTCAGGACGAGTTTGGTAGGAGGTAAACTCGTGTGCAGTCTCGTCGTAGTTTTTGTATAGTGCGAACTTATAACACTTTTGAGCCTCCGCAACGAGAATACTCGAATACTTTCGAAGATCTGGGTAGGGGACGATTCCCAATACTCCAACTTCATAAGATTTGGCGATCATGGAAGTGCCAACAATTAAGTCCACTAAGCAGCTAAAAGCGGATGAATTCATGAACGCTAAGGCAAGCCATAAATCCGTCTCGTTGGTGGCAAAACCGCCGCTGCCTTTGACCGAAATTATCGCTCCCGCATTGAGCACTCTCGGCCCGAACCTTTTCGAGGTGCGTTCACTCCATGTCAATCCTGGGCGAAAGTAGTAATCGGTGTTTCGAAGGCATGAATAGGGGCGTCCCGTCTCGGGGTCTCTGAAATTCCTAATTTCCTCCCCGTCGCGTTCCCAATTGATGACGAGGTGTAAGTCGGCGTAAAAGGGACTATACTCGCCGCCCTTGGCGAAGGGCACCCAGCGTTTGCCTTCGAAGGTGCGCTGGCGGCACCATTGTTGAAAGGCCTTGAGGTCGCGGCGCCAATCGGGACCGTGGCGGGCATCGAGGATCTTCTGCGGGTCCACTTCCCACCAACAGCGAACGAAGCGAAAATCGTCGGCGGTTTGGAGCCCGACGCGCACGGTGCGGCCTTCGCTCTGGAACGGGGGCAGTTCGCGGAACAAGCGACGAATCCGCTCGGAGACCCAATAGGCGAACGGGCTGCCCGGGACCAGGCGAAATTGCTCAGGCGCCACCGGGAAGACGTCGGGGTGAGGCTGGTCGGCGAGGTAAGCGGCCCGGGCCTGGGCCAACGCCTCCGCTTTGTTCTCATGGTGCAACATGCGGAAAAACACGGTCGGCGCCGCGGACGGTGCGGCGGACGGAGTCGCTTTGGCCAAACAGTAGGCGGCAGTTTCGACCATGGCGGTGTCGAGCACGCCATAGCCCAGGTCGGCCACCACCAGGAGCCGCGCTTCCCGTAATAAAACTTCTTCCCGCCATTTCTGGAAACTGGAGAGGAAAAATCCAGTGCGGCTGGTCAGGGCGCCCAGCAGTCCGTCCGGGAGCAGACGCCGTAACGCCATTTCCACAAACGCCGCATACAGGTTATGTTTACTCCGCGGATAAGCCCGTTCCAGATAGGCCTTGAGCGCTATGGGATAGTCGCCATAGGGCGGATTCATCAGGATGACGTCGTAGCGCTGGTGGCACAATTCGACGAAAGCCAGTCCCTGGGCGGTATCCTCGGCAAAGAGCCGGCGCTGCAGACCGCGTCCGTTATCGGCCCGCTGAGCATGGGCGCGTAAGGCGGCGACGACGCGCTGCTCGGCTTGTTCAAAGAACTGGGCATCGGACAAAGCGCTCACGGCAAAGAGCCGCGGCGGCTCGGAATCCGGGGCGTCGAACATCGTCCGCTGCCACGCCCCGCCCCCCGCGAGGAATTGCCGATGCGCTTCCTGGACGGCGTCGCGGAGGTCGTCCTCGATGAGTAACAGCGGCCCCGCTTCTCCGGCCAGTTGCATCTTGTCGAACACCACTTCGACCAACTGGCCCAACAGCTGCGGCTCCAGGCTGGCCACGAACTCGCGGAGCAACTGGCGCTCGCCCGGCATCGGTTCGGCACATACGAGATGGGAACGGGTAATCTTGGGCCGCTCGCCACTTAGGCCGAATTGCCGATACGCCCGCTGACACCGCAGCCATAACGCCAACGCCGCCACCTGAATCGCCCGCGGATCGATATCCAGGCCGTAAAGATTCTCCGCCAGGATGAGCCGGGGCAGGTCGCGATACAGCGCCGACTTGTCGGGATAGTCGCGGCGAAGAGCGGGGCCCAGGTCGGGGTCGTCGTGGGCCTCGTCGTAAATGTCCAACAGCAGGTCGAAGCAGTAAAGCAGGAAATGGCCGCTGCCGCACGCCGGGTCGAGGATTTTCCAGAGCCGCGGATCCTTTTTCGGTCGCCAAGCCGACGGCGAACGGTCGGGCACGAGATAGCGGCAGCGCTCGGTCAGGCGTGTCGCCCCGTGGCGCATTTCGTACCACAATCGGCCCAGCGTGTTATCCACGAGAAACTCGACCACATAGCGGGGCGTGTAAAACTGATTGCGAAAGGCCAGTTCGTAGGCGTTGCGCGGGGCGCGACTTTCCTGGCGTGCCTGGGTGCGTAGTTCCGTGGGCGTGAAATACTGATAGACCCAGCCGAGGGTTTCGTCATGGTGCCAGACGTCGGCCAAGGCGGGGTCGTTGAGACAGGCGAGCACCTGGTCGAGAGCCCGCTGCGGCGGATACAGCCGATTGGCCGGATCGTGCGGACTGAAGAGCACGCCGATCTCTTCCGCCAGCCGCTGCGCCAGCCAGTCGAGGAAATGGCGGTAGGCGAGTTCGTGCTGGCCCGCATAAAACAGCGCGATGCGCCTCGGGATGCTCGGCGAGGTAAAGCTGAAAGCCTTCGGAATAGACGCCGCGACTGACCGCTTCGCGAAAACGCTGCCCGCCGACATAGACCTGGTGGACTTCCATCATCTTGTAGGCACATAAGCGGTTCAGGTGGGTGAAAGCGACTTCGCGGACGAGTTGTTCCAGGGCGTCGGCGGGAGCGAAACCGCGGGCTTGGGCATGTGCGAGGTAATCGAGCAAATCGCGGCGGGCCTGCAGTTCCTGCGGCGTCAGATGCTTGAGCCGGGCCTCCGGTTCGATATGCAGGCGGCGCGCCCGTTCCAGACGAATGCCAAAGCGGCCCTCCAGTTCCTCGCGCAGGGCCGGTTCGAGGATGCGGCGACATTGGGAGACGGCGAGCCGCAGCTGATTCCGCGTCGCCTGGTCCATAGCCTACTCCACGATCACAGTGCATCCCTGGTCGAGATGGCGTTGCACCGTGCGGCGGAGCTGGTCGAGGAAGGCCTCGAGGTCGTGGGACGATTGGAGCCGGCGGGGTACCAGGTCGGCGAGGCGTACCCGCACCTCGCGTGTCGTCGGCGTTTCAGGCGTCAGGCATGCGCGGAGCCGTTCCAGGACCTGGTCGCGAAACCCGCGCACTGCGGCCAGGTCGGATTCCAATTGCTCTAGCGAAGTGCGTGCGGGGCGCACGCCTTGGGCGACGTCGGCACGTTCCTGGTCGCGGCCCAGACGTTCGCGGAGCGCTTGTACCATTCGTTCGGCCTGGAGACAGTCGCGTTGGGCCAGGGCCTGGTAGTCGGCGTGGTTTTGAATGTGTTCGAGGGCCTCGCGATAGGCAGCGGCGCGGCGGTCAAACAGATCGAGAAACACGCGCTGGTACGTTTGCCAAAGCCGCTCGGTGTGCTCCTGAAGCACGTCCCATTGCTCCAGGACGCGCTCGGATTGGAGGAGGTCCTCTAACTTGCGGACGCCGGCTTGCAGCGGTGCGGCCTCGTCGCGGCGAGCCAACTGCGGCCAAATCTGCTCGACGGCCAGGCGGGCCCGCTGGAAAGTTTGTAAGTGAGCCTCGGTGAATTGGTCGCGGTAGCGCCGCAGTTCGCGGTGCAGATGCAGCAGATGTTGGCCGTGTTCGTCGAGCAGACGCACGCGGTCTTCCCCCGAGGCGTCGCTCATCCGCCGCAACAGTTGCGCGTAGTCGTCGAGCCGGCGGGCGATCGGCAGCCGGTATTGGTTGACCTGGAGGCGCAGTTGCATCAGCTGGTCGAGCGTTTCCTGAGCGAACTGCTTGGCCACGGTGGCGATGTGCGTTTCCTCGGCCCGCACTTCCTGGCCCGTGAGATGCTCCAGGACTTGCGCCGTCTGTTTGAGCACCTGCACGTCGAGGGAGCGCCGCGGGATAAACGCGGCCTGGCGGAAATACGACGGCTTGGCAAACAGGTTCACGGCCATGGGATCGTGGGCCTCGGTGAGGCGTTGGCAGCTGGCGAGCACCTCGATTTTGCGGGCGCGGAACAACGTGGCCAGCACCAAGCGGACAATCTCGGGGTCCCAGCCATAGGGCGGTCGGCGGAAATGTTGTTCCACCTCCTTGCCCAGCAACTTCTCGCGGTTGCCGTAGCTATGTTCCGTTTCCAGGTAGCCGAGCACTTCCTTGACCAGCGGGGCCGACATGTCCAGGACGAAGTGGCCTTCTTGCTGCTTGACCAGTGCGGCCTGGGCGTCGAGCGCCCGTAACACGTGGGCGACGTCCCGCAGGTCGTGGGCCTGGAGAATCCGCTCCACCTCCGTGCCGCTGGGTTGGAACGTGGCCAGGCTCAGCTGCGGATAAATGCGGGGCACTGCGGCGGCGAGTAACCGTTTGAGCTTTTCGGAGAAACTTTTGCTCGCGGTGCCGGCGTCGTGGACCCCGCCGGGATCCTGCACGCCGCGAAACATCCCGCTCCCCTGGCTTAGCGCTTCGCTCAACTTGGTGCGCAGTTGCTGGGCCAGGTTATCCAGACGGTTCTTTTCCTCCTGGAGCAAGGCGGCTTCGACCGGGCTGAGTTGCTTCTGCGCCCGTTGTTCTTCGTAGGTTTGCACCATGCGCTGCGAGGCGTAATATTCGGCGATGAGGCGATCGATCTCCGGCGTCAGGCAGAAGACCCAGAAGACGGCCTGTTCACGGGCGCGCTCGCGGCTTTCTTGGCGGACTTCCTCGACGCGGGTACTGAAGGCGTCGAGGTCGTCGGCCACGGCCAGGTGCAGTTCCAGTTCCCCTTCCTCGAGGAGCGGCGTATCCTCCAGCTGCACGCGGAGACGGAAGCTCCGCAGGTTCTGATAGCGATACGTTTTCAGCTCCGGTTCGCTGAAGATGTCGCGGAGGAAGTTGCGTAACACTTCCCGCCGGTCGCGTTGCCGGGGTTCGAGATATTCCGCGCGTTTCCGTTCCCAGGTTTTTTCCTGAGCGGTCTGGAGTTTCCATCCTTCGTCGGTCTGGCGGATGAACTGGCCCTGGCTCAGGCGTTGCAGCGCCGCCTCGACTTCGCGCGCGGGCTTATTCTGCCCCACAGCATCCACGAGGAAGGCCGCGATATTGGCAGCGGTCCGGGGAAGGTCGCGGACGAACTCCAACAGACAGATCACCTTGGCCACGCGCAACGACCAGCCCTGATCCTGCGGGTCGAGGCTGAGCCGTTCCCGAATCTGATCCAGGTCGTGCCGACGTTCCTACGAAAGGTTGTCTTCGACCAGGTCGTACACCTTGTCGAGCGTGACCAGCGCGCCGATGGGCTTTTGGGCGTAGTTGGTGCGTTCGTGCACGAGCATTTCGTAGGTTTGTTTGATGATGGTGCGGTTACTGCCGCCCAGGTGCCGCGATTCGCCCAACTGTTGCCGCAATCCCGACATGATGCTGATGCACAGATCAATGTAATGCGGTGGATAGGGATAAAAGTGGGCGAACTCATCGGCGCTGAGATGGGTGTGCCGCGTGGTGCGTTCCAGGCTCAGCGCCTCATGGAGCACGCCTTCATGCTGGCGGAACAGCTCGCGCAACAGATGCTCCCCCTCGGGTTTCTTGGCCAGCACTCGTTTCGACGCCACTTCGCGAATGTCCGAAGGCGGCAAGTCCACGCGGATGCTGAAGCGGTCTTGCAACTTGGCCAATTCGACCCGCCGCGCATCTAACGACGACACCACCTCGTCGAGCTTCTCCTGCGAGGTCACGATGATCCAGCACGGGGCGGGAATTTTGCCTTGTTTGACGAGATTTCTGCCCACCCGGCCAAACTCTTCAACGGTGGCGCGGAGGTCTTCGATTCTCTCCTCGCTGGTGGCGACGTGTTGGCCCACTTCGTCAATGATGAACACCAAAGCCTGTCCGGGGCGGCGCCGGCCCCATAACTCAAAAGTCCGTTGCACGATCTTACTGACCGAAAGCGGTTCGCGGCGTTGGCCGTGGACTTGGGCCCAGGAATCGGCCGTGGGGTACGTTTTCGGATCGAGCCGATGCAGGATGCTGCTGGTGCGGGCCAGGCGTTGCGCCCCTTTGCGGACGCGGCGCCACGGTTGCTGGTGCAACTCCAGACACAGCTGCTCCAACTCGGCCAGGCGACCTTCCGCTTCCAGTTCGATTTCCAGTTCGGCGAGGTCGAAATCCTCGGCGTAATCGAGTTCGCGGAGCAACACACGGTACATGATTTCCGCGATGCGTTGCGTCGCCAGGCGGGTGTCGCGTTCCTTGGCCACGTCGAAGAAGATCACCCCCGTACGCCACCGGGCATGGATATTATCCAACAGGTCGGCCAGTTCCGGGTCGTCCATGCGCTCTTTGAACCACTCGGCAAAGGGGCGCCCGCGGATGCGGGGATTGTGCAGAGCGTAGCCGAGATTCTTGACGAACGAGCTTTTGCCCGAGCCGAAGAAGCCCGAAACCCACACGCCGATCCCTTCGCGCAGTTCGCTCGGCGCCTCGGCCATGGCCCCGAGCAATTGCCGATAGTGCGCTCGGATACTCGGCGTGGCCACATACTCCATGATTTCCTGATAGACCGACTCCTCATCGGCCTGATCCACTTGGATGATTTCCTGGATTTTGCGAGACAGGTCGCGGGCGATGATTTCGCCGATGGTCTTCATGCGGACAACCCCCGATGCAGTTGCCGACTCAGGCTCGACCATGAATAGTGTCCCTGGAGCAGTTGCTGCCAATATTTTTTGGCGTCGGGGAAGGGCACCAGTTCCCACAGCGGTGCCAGGTTCAGCGCCACGCCGTCGTTGATATCCGGCACCAGGCGCAGTTCCGCGACGCGCCGCAGCTTCTGCTGAAAGTCGCGCAGTTCTTCGAGGCGTTCCAGTTGGTTTTCGATGTCCTGGGCGAGTCGTTTGGCTTCGCGGGGCAGTCGGGAGCGGCTCTCGCGGGGCGGCAGCGTTGTGGTGCTGCCAGCGCTGGCGCTGCCGGCGTGCGACGCCTGCCACGCCGCAAAACGGGCCCGCAGTTCGGCCAAGCGCTTTTCTTCCCAGCGGCACCGCGGTTCCACCACCTTGTGCAGCACCTTGAAGAGCGTGTCCTGGTCGTAGCGTCGGGCAAAGAGCCACACGCCGAAGTTTTTCCGCCCCGACAGCAGCAACCAGTAGATCGGGCGCTTGCGATATTGCGACAGAGGGCGTTTGAAAAACGGCAGGGCCAGGTCGTCGGCCAGACGGTCGAGCACCGGACCCGGGCCACACGCCTCCGTGACTATAACTTCCGCCGCGGCTTCGCCGTGACGCCCTTCCAGGACGCGCCACACCGCTTCGGCCAGGGGACGACCCGCTTCGCAAAAGGCTTCCGCTTCCAGGACGCGGCCGACGGCCCAACTGAGCCACGCCTGGGCCAAACGCGTCCGGGTCCACGCCGCGGGAGGCGCCTCCGCTTCCTCGCTCGGTTCGTCCTCGGGCTCGGCGTCGTCATCGGCCGCGGGACGCGCCGCTAATTCCGCCTCGATGGCCCGACGGTCGCTCTCCGAGATGCCGTAGAGCCGATACACTTCCTCGTCGATTTCCCATTCGATTTCCGCCAACTGGCGATGGCGCTCGGCCACACGCTCCACGCCGTCAGGCCAAGCCGGCGGTTCCACGAAATCCCACGTCGTTTCGTCCTCCCGACTATCCTACTTCGCTAACTCAATCGCTTGCTCCACCAAACGCTCCAGCTTCTCGCTCGACTGCTGCGGTATCGGCAACCGCGATAGATCCCCGACTTGAGTATTTACTGTCGGATTAACCAAGGTGATCAGGTGATAGAACATACTGCTATTCATGACACCAAGTATTTGTGGAACATTGTCGGCAAATAGCCCTGCAGTTGCGTCGGCAAAAATAAAGCCCTCGGGCATCAGTCTAGCACTGAATCGGCTCGAGCTGACCTTGGGACACGTGATGCCGCGGCGGAAGTAGTGTTCCGTGTTCCTAACTACCCATTCCCACTTTCCGTCTAGGTATGAATAACGTTCGCAAACATAAGCTTTGATTTCGGCGCCGTCGTTTTCCCAATTCACGACATATTCCTGATTGCCATACCATCGGCGAAACCTGCCACCTTTCATGTAGGGGAACCAGCGTTTTTTCGACTGTTTGGCTTCCTCGGCGTTTTTTCAGTCGAAGGCGATCCGCTCTTTGCCCACCTCCCACCAGAATCGGACGAAGCGGAAGTTATCTGCCGTGGTTAACCCCGGCCGCACTGCGGCCACGTCGCCGAGTTTGGGTAAGGTCTGGAACAGGCGCCGCAGGCCGGGCGTGATCCAATACACCCAAGGACTGCCGGGAATGGCGTCGAAGTCGGCTTGACGATAACGGAACACGGCGGGGTCTAGGGCGCTGGCCTCGCTCGTGGGCGGAGCGCTGGCGCCGCTCGTAGCGGCTTGGAACGCCTGACGTAACGCGGCGAGGGCCCGTTCCAGGCGCTGGCGTTTGCTTGGCGCATCGGGTTCCTTGACCAGTCGAAAATACGTCGCGACCGCCTCGGCCCGCCGCCGCTCATCGCTCTCCTTCCGCAGCACGAGCAACGCCGTATTCACCTTCGCGCCCGCGATTTCCTCAAACGCTTCCGTTCCGAGATGGGCTAAGGTTTCGATCACGTGTTCTTGCAGCAATTGCTGCCGCAGCCGTTCGTAACTGGAAATGAACATGAACGATTGTTGCGTCACCATGCCGAGCCGACCGCCATCTGAGAGTAGTTGCGAACCGCGGAGCAGAAAAGCCGCATAAATGTCCGTCTTTCCCTCGGGGTAATGTTTGGCTAAGAGGTCTTTGATCACGGGGTCGAGATTCCACGCTGTGCTATAGGGCGGATTGGTAACGACCACGTCGTAGGTCTGATCTAACAGTTGGAGCAAGCGCAGGCCTTGGACGGTCTCGCCGGCAAAGAAAGTCTGGGGGATGCCCCGTGCGTCCTGGTCGCGGGCCAATTGGTCGAGGGCGTGGCGAATCTGGGCCAGGAGCGTGTCCCAAAAGTGACGCCGCGCCGCTTCCGAGCCGAATTGTTCCCGACTCCAGCCGAATAAATCGGGGTTGCGACCCGCGCGCTCGTAGCGTTGGCGTTCTTCCTCGACCAGGGCGCGAATCCGCCGCTCCAACGGCAGCAACGAGCCCAAATACTGCGACCGCTGAAGTTCTTCCTGCAACGCGGTGAGAATCCTTTGGTAGATGGGCCGCTCGCCCAGTCCTGCCTGACGCAGGAACGTGGCTAACCGCTCGCCGTCGAGCATGTGCACGTTGGCGCAGGCTAACCGCGATTCGCGGAGCGTCCGCCCGGGAGCCAGCGTCTTGGCCTTGAGATAAAGCGCCAAAGCGGCGATCTGCACCGCCCGCAGGTCAATATCAATGCCGTGAAGATTTTGCTCCAGAATCGCCGCGGGGATGTCCTCGGGATGGTCCACCGGAGGCTGCGCCGGCCAGCCCGGTTGACCCGCCCGCGCCATTTCTTCCTGGTACATCTCCACAAACAGGTCGAACGCCACTAACCCGAAATGCATGGTACCGCACGCGGGATCGAGTAATTTGATTTCCCGCACGCTGCGAATCGGCCGTTTCAATTCCGCAGGGGTGAGCGCCTCGGGAAGCAGATAGTCCAACTTGGAGCGCAAATTGGAATCGGGATGAAGTTGGAGCCATAAGCGACCCAACGTGTTGTGCACCAGGAAACGCACCATCCACCGCGGCGTGAAAATCTGCGTGGCCGCGGGTAAATCCTCGGCGGAGATTTTGCGTTTGTGCTTGTAAAGTTGCTCAAAGATGTGGGCCTTCTCCTCTTCGACGAAAAACTGATAGACCCAGCCGAGGGTTTCCTCATTGCCGGGCTGCCAGGCTTCGGCGAGTTGGGGTTGGTTGAGGGCGTGGGCCACCTCGCGGAGCACGGCCAAGGGGGGTGCGAAGCGGGAAGCCAGATTATCCGGGTCAAACAACACGCGAATCTCCCGAGCGAGCTGACGGCAGCAGTCGAGGAGGAAACGTAAGTAAGCAGCGTCGCGCGATTCGCCCCCGCGTTGATGCTGGAGCCAGGCGTCGCGATGGTCGGCCAGCCACAGCAGATACCCGTTGGAGTGATCCCAGCGGGAAATGGTTTCGCGGAGCCAGCGCCGGGCCTCGAGCATCTTGAACGCGACCAGGCGGTTGAGCCAGGTGAAGGCCGTCTCCCGCAGAAATTGCCGATACGCCTGCCGCGGGGTCAGGCCGCAACGCTGCAGGTCGTCGAAATGCTTGAGCAAGGCAGCGCGTAAGGAGCGACCTTCGTCGTCGAGATGCCGCAGCGGGGCGTTGGGATCGGCCACCAGTTGGCCCGACTTTTCGTAGAGGTCGTACTGGCCTTCCAGAAGCTCCGCGACGGCGCGTTCCAACCGGGCGCGGGCGTCGAGTGCCAGTCGGCGAAGCAGTTGCCGCACTTGCGCGTCCCTGAGCGTTACCCGTAGATTTTCACGCGATAATTGCCCCAGGCCAGGCGGTCTTTCAGGTTCATGAGGCGCAGTCCAAAAGTGCCTTCGCGGGAACCGGGGTAGAACAAGACGGTGGGCACCTGCGTGCGGCCGTGGAGTTCGTCGAGCAACTTCGACACGGGATACAGCCCGGGCGCCAACGCCGCGACGCGGGTCAGAAACACAATGTCGCGGGCAGGATGCAGACCACTGTAGTGGCTGAGCACTAAGTCGGCCAACGGACACCAATCGCGATCCGAGAGATAACAGGTCACCTGCTCCTGGGCTGGGAGAAAGCCCCATTGGCGTTCCAATTGCACCAGGGCATCGAGTCCCTCGGACTGGGCGATGGCCTGCCAGAGCAAATCGGACATCCGCACCACGTGCACGGTTTTCTGCGCCGCTTCCAGGCGCGTCTGGAGCAACCGGAGTTCGCGCCGCAGCTGCCATTCCTCGCTCGGATCGTAGCGCAGAATGGCAAAGGGGAGATCGTGACAGACAGCAATCCGCGGAGGCACCGCTTTCAGGTCATCTTCCAGGAGCTTGAGCCGCTCGCTCAACGAGGACATGGGCATATTCCTCCAGGCTCGTCGCGGGGAACGTCAGACGCACGACACTGCCCGCGGCGTAATATTCGAGATAGCCTTCCTGATGGGCGGCAAAGAAGGCCCGTTCCACCGCATCGGGCGTCAGGAAAAACAGTTGCCAATCGGGCCGCCGTACCAGCTGCGCCACAGCGCGATGCCGCTGGTGCAGGTAATAGGCGATGTAGGCAAAAGCCGCCAAAGGTAAATACGCCGGTTGCAGCCGTTTCTTGTTCACCCCCTGCAGTATGCCGAAATCGCGGAGCGCCGCTAACAGTCCTTGGGCGACGCGGCGCAACGTGTATTCCGACCAGGGCCGCACCATTCGCCCCTGAGCGACCCAGGCACGCAGCGGGCCAAGCAAATCACCCACGCTCACCTCGACCAGGCCGCATTGCGCCTGCGGTAACAGCACATGACGCACCACGTCGGCGACTAAGGGGTCGGCCTGAGCGGTGTGGAAAAACAAAATGCGGTCGAGCGCCGTCGCGGGGAGCCTCCCTTGCACCAGGATCACCAGAGCCGGCAAGACCGACGGTTCGACCAAATAGCGTTGGCGAAACACGCTCAGGATGTGCCGCAGCCGTGCCCGCGACGATTTGCCCAGCCAGTTTTGCCGCAGCACGCATTCCAGATTGGCTTGCGGACTTCGCGTCTTGTCCCAGTGCAACAGGATCGCTTTGGTCTCGGCGAGCAAGGAGCCGGCCTTGATGATTTTGCACGAATACGGCCTTTGGGCATCCTCGTGGGCGCGACGGCGCCGAGAGACTCGTGGCGGCATGGTCGCTTCGACTTTGTACCTCCAAGGAAACCGCGCAGGCGAGTCGGGGCAAGCCAGTTCGCCATACCTGCGGGGATAGGACGTTCTACGGAGAAAACGCGGTGCGGAGCAGAGCCTGCTGTCGCGATGTTCCCGACTAGCGCGACGCGGCGGAAACATTATTATCGACGTCCATACTGCAGGCCTGTCCCACGCCGCGGCTTGCGCGTTCCGCCCAAGCAGCCAGCGAAGTGTTTCCGATCCGGTGGAGCATACAATGGAGCGGAAGTCGGAGTGCGCCATGAGCGAACGAGTGGCCGTTGCCCTGGATTATGGACAAACGCAGGCACGGTTCTGGGTGTCGGAAGAGTGCCTGACGCGCCCGATGCCACCGTGGCCGCAAGCGAACGAACTCAGCGACGTCCGCGCCGCAGTGCGGCAAGCGCTGGAGTCGCCCATCGATTTTCCGCCCCTGCGGCAAGCGCTGACGCCCGACGACGCGCTGGCCATCGTCGTCCACGAGCAATACCGTAGCCTGCCCGATTTGCTGGTGCCCTTGCTGGAACACGTCGAGCAAGCGGGGGTCTCGTTGGAGCGCGTAACGTTGCTCTGTCCGCCCCGTCTGCCGGAGGTGGCACCACCGCCGTGGCGCGAGGAATTGCCCGAGAAATGCGCGGCAATTCGTGTCGAGGAACATGAGCCGACTAACCGCGCCCGACTTTGTTACTTAGCCGGCACACGGGCAGGGCGCCGGTTGTACCTGAATCGCACTCTGGTGGAAGCGGATCAGGTGATCGTGGTCGGCCCCGCTTGTTACGATCCGGTGATGGGCTACGGAGGTGGCCGCGCCGCTTTGTTCCCCGCGTTAGCCGACGAAACAGTGCGTCGGGAGTTTGCCCGCGGATTAGTCGAGGGACCTCCCACGATTCGGGGTAATCGTCGCCTGGAGGAATCGGGCGAAGTAAGTTGGCTGCTGGGCGTACCGTTCTGGCTGGCAGCCATCCCAGGTCGCGGCGACCGAGTTCACGCCGTCTTGGCGGGTCCCGAGGGTAGTATCGCTCCCCGCGTTTGGCAAATGCTGGAATCAGTCCAACAATATCGCTTCGCTTACCGGGCCGAAGTCGTCGTCACCGCGCTCAGTGGCGAACCGCGTTGGCTCAGTTTCGACGATTTGACCCGCGCGTTGGCCGCGGCCGCACGAGTGGTGCAACCAGGCGGCAAAATCATCGCGCTGGCTCCCATCAACGCGGCCACGCTCGGCCCCGCGGCCAGGCAATTGGGTCAATTCGACGACTTAGTCACGTTGCTAGCCCAGGCACGCCGCGACTATCTGGCCGATTGGCAAAGCATCTGGCACCTGGCTGTGGCTCAACGCCGCGCCAGTCTGTTTGTCTATGGTTCGTTGCCCGAAGAACTGGTGCTACAGATGCATGCCACGCCCATCCGTTCTCTCGAGGAAATCCAACGCATTCTCGACCACTGTGAGTCGTGCATTTTTCTGCCGGACGGTCACCGTTCTAACCCGATCATCATGGGTACTAGGTCTGCTTACAGCCAGGCCGACCCTGACCGGACGACAACCTCCTGAGCGACAATGGTTAAATTCGATGCCCGCCCGTTGACTACGTCACGGACTCTTCCCACAATTATTAACAAGACTAACACCGGGTTTTCACTTAGCATAACCAATAGCAGCGTCGGGCTATGACTTCATAACCCCGACTCATCACCATCAGGGGGAATAACGATGTTGGGGACCTTCACGCGCCTAAGTCGGATCGGGCACCTAGGGCTGGTGTGCGTAGTTTGGCTCATGACCACGTCCCTCGTCTCGGCCGCGGAAGGCGAGTCGGGAGCCGATCTGGCCAGCTCCATCATTCACTTCCTTTTTACCTCGGTTACGGGATATGTGCTGATCGGTATTTACTTCTTCTTCGTAGGCATGATGGTGTGGTTGCTCATGGACGTGCGCGGCGGCGCCATGATGCCGCCTGACCTGGTGGAAGCGATCGAAGACGGGATCGCCAAGCGGCAGTTCCGCCAAGCCTTCGAGACGGTCAAGGCAGAAAACTCGTTTTTCGCCCGGGTGATGACCGCAGGGATGGCCCGCTTGCAGCACGGTCTGGAAGAAGCGCGCGATGCTGTGCACGCCATGCTCGATAACCTCCGCTCGAAGAAAAAAGGCTTGGTGGGTTATATTGCCATCGTGGGTACGTTAGGTCCCCTCATCGGTCTGGTCGGTACGGTATCGGGAATGATTCAGAGTTTCGCGGAACTCGGCCGGGGCGGCACACCTGACCCCGCCAAGTTAGCCGACGGTATTTCGCACGCGCTCAACGCCACGCTGGTGGGTATCTTCCTATCATGCTTGGCTATCCCTGCGTACACATTCTTCAATAACCGTCTAGATCGCATCATCAACGACATAAGCCTGATGGCCGATGACCTGCTGGTGCAGATGTATTTCGCCAGCCGACAAGCTGGTGCGCCAGCGCGTCCTGGTGCCCCCGCTTCCGCGGATCAACGACCTGCCGAAGCGGCCGCTGTCCAGGCACAGCCGCGAACTCAGAGCTGAAGCCCAGGCCCTTCCTTCAGCGTCGAACGCGGGTTAGCTTGAGTAGTAAGGAGCACGATCGATGGCCGCTGCTGTCG
The DNA here is from genome assembly GCA_025060195.1 of Gemmatales bacterium. Taxonomy (GTDB): domain Bacteria; phylum Planctomycetota; class Planctomycetia; order Gemmatales; family HRBIN36; genus HRBIN36. The sequence goes on from JANXCQ010000003.1 coordinate 24,196, forward strand.
GTTCCGAAGAACGCTTGGAACTGAACCTGACCCCGTTGCTCGACGTCGTCCTGCAACTGATTATGTTCTTTATGATGTGCGTGAACTTCGTCATGGATCAGGTCGACCCCAATGTGCAGCTGCCTTCTTCCGTGTCGGCTCGCGAGTTACAGCCAAAGACCGATATTCAGGTGATCGTGATCAACATGGAAGTAGTCCGCAAAGATGTGATCGGCCCCGATGGTTTGCCCAAGCGGGACCCGAAAACCGGGCGCGTCGAACGCATGCCCATCACGCCGCGAACGACCAAAGTTTCCATTCTGACCTACCGCCAACGCAGCGAGGGCCGAATGACGGAAGAAGAGCGCCGCAACCTCGATCCGAAGATCGTCTTCCTGGTAGAGCAAGCCACTGATACCGATCTGCAAAATGTCAGCGAATATCTGCTAAGCATCGGCTATTTGCCTAAGGATAATCATCAACGACCCGAACCCGACCAGATCAAAGTGTTGCCCGAAGGTAGTGGCATGGTGGTAGCGCAGCGTTTCTTGGCGAACATCGCTCGGGCCATCGAAGTTACCGACCCGAAAAAAGTTACCAAGCTGGAAGGGGGCCGACGGATCATTGACGTACCCGTGATTTTGCGTGCCGACCGCGATGCACTCTATGGCACGGTTGTTCACCTGATCGCCCAGTGCAATTTCGAGGGTTTTAAGAAAGTGGATCTGCGAGCCACTATCCAGCAACAAAAGCCGGATGGTGGCTAGCAGGCTCAGGTAAGGTAAACAATTATGGCCAATCGCCGACGCGCCCTGGGCAGTGAGATGTCCTTTGACAGTACGGCGGTCTTCATCACGCCGTTCCTGGACATGGCCTTCCAGATCCTCACATTTTTCGTTTTCACTTACAATCCGACGGCTATGGAGGGACAGTTCACCATTGCCTTAGCGGCGGGAGAAAGTGGTGGCGAGACGAAGCCCGTCGCTAATCCGCAGGTCTCGCCCGTTGAAACGAAAACCAAACCGCACATTATCGTCATTGCTCGCACCCGGGCAGAAGGGAAGTTGGACGCCCTGGAAATTATCCACGGCGGCGGCGAGCGCATTATTGTCAAACCTCCAGCCGCGGAAAGTGACGTCGGGGTAGAGTTTTATCTCGCAGGGCTGAACAATGCCTTGGCTTCGTTGAAAAAGACCTACACGACTGAGGACCGCGTTGTGCTGCGGGCAAGTTTGCGCATGCCTTGGGGCTTAGCCATGCAGTTAATGGACGCTTGTCGCCGCTACCAACCCGAAGGAAAAACCGAGCCGGAAGACCTTTTCCCCAAAGTCGAGTTGGATTTACTGCATCAATAAACGCCCCCACCTACAGGCGCGCAGGGAGTCATTTGGCGCGGGAAATAAGGACGAACCAGATGTCCCGAACACCGTTGCCCGAACCGTCAAGCGGTTTTCGTCCGGGCGACTTAGTGCGCCTCGCCTTAGCGATTTCGTTTTTAGTGCTGATAGTGCTCGCCATAGTACGCTTCCGTAATCCTGCCACGTGGCATTGGGTACGAAATATCCGGAGCGGCGATTCGGCGGCTCAGATCTTCCACAACAAAGAAGAAGCGCAAGCGCCGGTACCCGGCGAGCCTGCCGAGAGTGCTAGCCCGTCGAAGCCAGCCGTGGAAATTTTCGAGTTGGGTCAGTTCGGACTGGCCTTAGCGGGTGCCACCGTGACGCTGACACAAACTTGGGCGGTGCAGCCTCTGGCGGTTTCGCTTTTGTCCCTCGATGCGCTAGCCTACGCCACGCCCATTCTCGATGCGCCCCTAGGGAGCGGACCCACGAAGCCGAGCCGACTTCGTTATGTACTTCCGCCCGATCGCGAACTGCTGCGCGGTGCTCAGGACCGCGAAGGTTTCCTGGTCGAACCTCGGGAGCTCGCCGACAATTTTGTCTTTCGCCGTGCACGTCTTGATGCCGATGCGCGGTATCATCTTATTAGTCTAGTGCTGGAACAGGCCCGCGCGAACCGGGAAGGTTTTCTCCAACTGCTGCGGCAAGACGCGCTATGGAACGTGCCCTACGAATTGCTTTGCGATAAGCCACATCGCTATCGCGGAGAAGTGATCGGCATGCAGGGCACGTTGGTCTGGGTCAAACGTTTCCCCCTGGAGCGTGGCGGCAGCGGCAACTTGCCCGAATACATATATCACGGCGTTCTGGAGCAGGGCGGCTCGCGTCATCGCCCGGTATGGTTGCTTTTCACCCACCTACCTGACAACATGCCGCCGGAAAAAGACTGGCCCCGCCTGTTTATTCATAACGCGACGTTTATTGGGTATTATCTCAAGGTCGTAGGTATCGAGCCGCCCGTCGAACCGCCGCGCTCTCGGGCATCCACGAAACCGCAACCCGCGCGGCTCTATTTTCCAGTTTTGGTTGGCTACACGGTCGAGTTGCCTCCGCCGCCTCCGGGCGAAGACTGGATCAGCCTGCTGCTCCTGGTAACCACGATTGTCGGCGGCATCGTATTAGTTTCGGCCCTAGCCTTGTACATCTACTACCGCAGCGAACGACGGTATCTGGAAAAGGTAGCCCAAGTGCGGGAACGTGCAGCCCAACGCGGTCCAGTGGTTGCCGAACCACGTGGCTTGGAGTCGAGCAACTTTTTCCTGGACAACGGGGAAGCCAATATCAACAGTAACGCACCCCAGCCCGATAACTCTCCACCTTCCTCTCCCAACGGCAGTTCTCCGCAAAGCTAACTGTTTCCTGGTCGCCGAGCCACAGCGAAACCATGAACAAGTTCAGTCCGTATCGGACGAAGTCTTGACAACAATTCACGATGAGGCACCAAAGCGGGGCCATGCGCGATTGGCAGCAACAATTTCTCCAGGTGGTGGACCGCGATGAAGCGGAACGGCGGTTCCGTGCGGTATTGGATAAACGTCCGCGCGGTGAGGAACGAGTACTTTTAGGCGAAGCGCTGGGCCGTGTGCTCAGTCGCGATGTTACCGCGCCGATTGACGTGCCGGGCTTCGACCGCGCTAATGTGGACGGCTTTGCCGTGCGCGCCGCTGACACGTTTGGTGCCGAAGAGATCAAACCCGTTCGCCTCCGCTGGACAGGCGAAACCATAGTACCCGGTCGCCAGCCACGACTCAGCATCGAACCCGGCACGGCCAGCGCCATTGCCACGGGCGCCATGCTCCCCCGCGGCGCTGATGCCGTGGTCATGGTGGAAGTCACGGGCTTCGAGCAAAGCGGAGATACCGGCTGGATCATTGTCCGTCGAGCGGTTACCCCAGGAAGCAACGTCACCATGGCGGGCACAGACATCGGCCAAGGCGAAGTAGTCCTGCGGCGCGGGGAAATGCTGACCGCCCGTGAAACTGCTGTGCTCGCCGCGTTGGGTATTGACCAAGTGTGGGTAGTGCGCCGACCGCGGGTCGCTATTCTCTCCACGGGAGATGAACTCGTGGCGCCGGGCCAGCAGTTACAGCCCGGTCAGATTTACGACAGTAACGCCACCATGCTTGCCGATGCCGTGCGTGAAAACGGCGGCGAGCCGACCGTTTTAGGTATCGTCCCCGATGACCCGACTGCGCTGCGCCACGCTTTGACCAAGGCACTCCAATGGGACCTGGTGCTGCTTTCCGGCGGAACGTCGAAAGGCGCCGGCGACTTGTGCTATCAGGTGGTTGCCGAGCTCGGGCCGCCCGGAATCCTCGTGCATGGCGTGGCACTGAAGCCTGGTAAACCATTATGTCTAGCCGTTGTCGGGCAGACGCCCATCGTCATCCTGCCCGGATTTCCGACCTCGGCGATTTTCACCTTCTATGAATTTGTCGCACCCGTCATCCGCGAGTGGGCAGGTTTCGCGTTGGAGCCACACGGCACATTACGCGCTCGGCTGCCGCTGCGCATGCAATCGGAGCGGGGCCGCACCGAATACGTGCTCGTGAATCTGGTCGAAATTACCGAGACCGGCTTTGCTCGATCTGTACGCCAAACGCTGCCGACGTCGCCAGCACCGTCGGAGACCACGTCCCCGTTTCCGGCCGATCTAATCACTGCGCCAATGGCCACTTCTTCCGTGCGCTACACGGCCTATCCCATCGGCAAAGGCTCCGGCTCAGTCACAGCGTTCAGTCGGGCCGACGGTTTCATCGTGATCCCCAAGGACACCGAGATGCTCGAAGCGGGCGAGATCGTCGAGGTGCGGCTCTTAGGTCGCGAAATCCGCCCCGCGGACTTGGTGGTGATCGGCAGTCATTGCGTCGGTTTGGATTATCTTCTGGGTCGGCTCCAAGAACAAGGTTGGCGTAGCAAGACGTTAGCCGTCGGTAGCATGGGCGGCTTGGCCGCGGCGCAACGCGGCGAATGTGATGTCGCCGGCATTCACTTGCTCGACGAGAAAACAGGCGATTATAATCGGCCGTTTGTGACTGACGATTTGGCTTGGCTGCCTGGTTACGGTCGGCTGCAGGGCATCGCGTTTCGTCGCGGCGATCCGCGATTCAGTGGCCAAGCAGTTGCAGAAGCCGTGCGTCGTGCTCTGGCGGATCCGCAGTGTATTCTCGTGAATCGCAATCGAGGCAGTGGCACCCGCATTCTGATCGACCAGCTACTCCAAGGGGCACGACCTCCCGGCTACATGACCGAAGCCCGTTCGCATCACGCGGTCGCCGCGGCTATTGCCCAGGGACGGGCCGATTGGGGCGTGTGTATCGAACACGTCGCCCGTGAGCATGGCCTGGACTTTCTTCCTGTGCAACACGAATGGTTCGACTTCGTCGTGCCTAAATCCCGCTTGGCACGACCAGCGGTTCAGGCGTTTCAGCAGTTGTTACGACAACCCGAGGTGCATACCGCCCTGCGCAGCTTTGGCTTCGTCGTGCGTCCAGAACTAACGGAAGGCCCATAACTGAGCGTCGCCAAATTCATCAAGTGCTCTGAATCAAGGAGAGTCTCCGATGTTGCAGGCATCGCTCGCGCAGGGCCGACGTGAGCGTATCGAGGGCCGCTTTCTTTGTCTTGCAGCCGCGATGACCGAGTTGCTCCGCAAGCGCCAAGGCTTCGTCTTTCGACAGTTCTTTGTCTAGCTGCCGACGAGTAATCTCTATCTGGGTGATGGCAAAATCTTCATCAAACAGTCGGCTTTCTAATTCCCGAATCCGTTGTAACGCTTGGTCAATCTTATTGTGATCCACAGATTTCGCGGTTGGCTTGCGGGACGTGGCTGCGGTGATGACCCCGGTACGGTGATACTCTTCGGCCCGTGCTAAAAACTCAGCCCATTGGGCGATCGTCCAGGAATCGAACGGGGCCAGAGCGGTAGCTGCGCGCTCGAGGTCCTGGGCTACCGCCTTGGCACCGCTACTCCGCAGCACCTCGGCCAGACCGTTAAGGTATTGTCGCAGTGCGCCGACGTGCACGCTCCAGCTCCGCCATTTTGCCCAGCAGTTGATTAGCTATGTCGCGAAAATAATCGGACAAGTTGGCGTAGCGTGGCGCGAAAAACGTTTCCATACTCGCGCCCGCAAACTGGGAACTTTCGGGCACTCCCTCAGTCAGGACGAACACCTCCTTACCCCAGATTTCCGCACACGTCGTGGGGAGTACCTCGAGAATACGCTGCTGAATCCCGATGGGCTTATCACTCCGGCGACGCACGAAAGTCGGCACCACTGCCAAGACTTCCAAATGCGGACATAGCGGTGGAACTTCGTCCTCGTCCGACCCGCTGGCGCTTTTCGCCCGCTGACTGAGTACCTGCAAGGTGCGCAGCACATGGTAAACGCCGTTGGCAGAGAGCCGATCCAGCTTGGTGGGAATCACGACATAATCGCAACAACATAGCGCATTGATGCAGGCAGTGCTCAGGCGGGGCGGGCAATCCAATAATACGTAATCGTAAAACTGTTCCACTTGCGGCTCGTGCAACACCTGCAGCAGGATCTGCCGAACGTCTATTTCCAGGTGTCGCGACAACCACCTCGACAGTAGCATCGATTCGACCTGATGCAAGTCATCGCTCGCGGCAACCACGTGGTAAATCCCCTGGCTGTTTTCGCTCTCGAAAATCGGAGAGGGCACGGCGCGTCGTTGCAGTTCGGCAAAACTCGGTGCAGGCTGCCGAAAAAGTTGACTGATGAATAACTCGTCATCTATTTCGGGGTATTGGTCGCCTAAGCACAGTGAGGATAACGAGCCTTGAAAGTCGAGGTCGAGGAGCAACGCGCGTTTCTTGAGTTCCCACAGCGCAGCCCCGAGGAAGGCGGTCAAAGTGGTCTTCCCGACGCCGCCCTTGAGGTTCACGAAGGCGAGTATCCGCGTCTTGCGTTTCCTGGCGGGGACGAAGGCGGGTTGCTTGGGTAACGGTCGGCTCTGCCAGATGCGGCCGTCAAATTCTTCGATGCTAATCCGTGCATCCAGTTCCTGGCGCAACTGATCGCGTTCCTGTTTGATGCGCTCCAATTGGGAGCAGTATTGTTCGAGAATCTGCTCGTAGCGCTCGCGCTGTTGTTCGAGTTGGTCGGTCAGTTGGGAACTGTTCTGTTGCTGGCGCTGGCAAGCCGATTGCCAACGCTGAATTTCCGACAGCGCTTGACGCAATTCTTCCCTAATGCTGGCCAATTCGCGGGAACGTGCTTCCAGGGACTCGCGTAACACTGCCGACTCCTGGCGCAATCGGGCTTCCGTTTCGCGCAGTCCGCGATTTTCGGTGCGCAGATCGGCGGCCTGGGCGCGCAATTCCTGGTGCTCCCGCTCGAGTTGCTCTAAACGCAGGCGGAGAGCCAACTGGGTGTCATCCACGCGTGGCGAACGAAACCACCACCAAAGCCAAATCAGGATCGCCTCTGCTACCAGCGTCCCCACAACAAAAGCGGCTATCGCTTCCGGATGATTCCTGACCCACTCCGTCAACAACCGCCAGATTTCCACGAGCATACGTGCACCTCCCTCGGCCTTACCGGGCACGTCAACTATTATGGTAAACCTTGCAAGGCAGGACAACCGTTCGCCGCGCCTTAGGTAGGCTCAGAAAAGCTCACCACATGGGCAAACGGGTCAGTCAAGTGGGTGCCTGCGGCAGACTAGCGCAGCACGTTTTCCGGAAGGTTCAAAGTGCCGCGTTGGATGGCTCCCTGGCGAATGATGAAGAAGCGTAAGGGCTGGAATTGGGCCCGGTCGGGATGGCGCAGCACATAGGCGATGTTCTCATAGCTCAGCGTTTCCCAAATATGCAGACCGACCAGGATGTCGCCCGGCTGGATGCCCGCCCGTTCGCTCGGCGAATTGGACGCCACAGCAACGACGGTCAGGCCGCCCCGCAAACTGGCCTGGACCCGCTGCACTTGCTCCGGCGGGGCCGGAACTAAGCGCAGCCCGAGCACACGCCACACCACTTCGGTAAGACCGCTCTCCAGCGGCGTGGGTTGCACGACCAAGTTCGCGGAAAATTCCTCGCTGCCGCGGCGCCATTTGAGAGGCAACGAGTCGCCCGGACGCACCTCGAGCAGAGCCCGTTGCCAATCGAGGTTGTGCAAGATGGGCCAGCCGTTGAGTTCTAATATGACATCGCCTGGTTGCAGTCCCGCCCGAGCGGCCGGGCTGTCCGCTTCGACACGGTCCACGACCGCCCAACGCCGCACCGGACCATGGGGATCGCTCACATCTACACAATTCCGCAACCGCAGGCCGACATGGATTTCTGGGGAGCGCAGCCCGGCGAACAGATCGCTGGCCACCTCCAGAACGTGGTCCACCGGCAGAGCGAAGGCGATGCCCTGGGCCCCCGCGCGAATCGCCACATTAACGCCCACTAGTTCCCCTTCAATGTTGAGTAATGGCCCGCCCGAGTTGCCTGGATTGATGCTGGCATCAGTTTGAATCAGGTTCTTGTAAACCAGGTCGCGGTTCAGGGTGACATTGCGTCCTAAGGCGCTGATCACGCCCACGGTGATGCTCTGCTCGTAACCAAACGCGTTCCCAATGGCGATGACTGTCTCGCCCAGCATCAGATCGCTGGAGGTGCCCAACGGAATGGTCGGTAGAGGACGGGATGGGGAGATCTTCAGCAATGCCAAGTCGTTGTCCCGGTCGCGAGCCACCAGTTGGGCGGTATGCTGGGTACCGTCCGCCAGGGTCACGCGAATAGCACTGACCTCCTCGACGACATGATAGTTAGTGAGGATGTAACCGCGTGGGTCGAGAATGATGCCGGTGCCCATGCCATTGGAGCGGGGCGCAGGTAACGGCTGGCCCCAATCCTCGGTGCCCGTATAGCGCACTGGCCGTTCGCTGCGAATACTCACCACTGCAGGACGCGCCCGCTCCACGGCCTTCACAATAGCGGTGCGTCGCGCCGCTGTACCGCTCCAAACCACACCACAAACTTCGATTAACGTCATCCCGCACAAGATGCTGCTCATCAGCTGCCGCGCCATGGTGCAGTGATCCTCAGGCTTGGGTGCAAAGCTGCGCGCTGGGAGGCTAGTCGGATTTCGGCAATTTCCTGCCTAAACTAAAATCATTGCGTCGTGAGCTAGGGAAGCTGGTGAAAACTTACTTCGCAGGATGCGAAACTTGCGGCTTACCAAGAATGTAACGGTGCTGTCGCGGCACGCAAATGTAACGCGACGACAGCATGGAACCTTCAGGAACCGATGTCCACGTTCGGGAGTATTGCTCATGTCGGAGCCGACTCGCCGGCAGAAACTCGAAGCGCTGCTGACTGAGGAGCCGAACGATCCGTTCCTCAAATATGCTCTAGCTATGGAATGTGCTGCCCAAGGCGACGTGCCCGCAGCGGTTGACTGGTTCGAGCGGCTTGTCCGCGAGCATCCCGAGTATATCCCCGCGTATCACCAATACGGAAAAATGCTGCTGCAGCTTGGCCACCAGGAGCAGGCACAAGCGATTCTGCAACGGGGAATCCGCGAGGCGCTTCGCTCGGGCGATACCCATGCTGCCGAGGAAATGGAAGCGCTCCTCACCGGCTTGGCTTAGCGGTGACTCGCTTGGTTACTGGTGCCATTCGCCCGTAAACGGCTTGTAAAAGCTTTTCCACTCGCGTTCATACCAGACTGGCATCGAGGGGATACCTTCCTGACCGAGCGCATCGACCGCCACGATGTGGTATCGCCGGGTCGCTTTCCCGGCGGTCGCATCGGTAAAGGTCGCTTCCTGGATCGGTTCTGGGGTGAGACGCGAAACTGGCGGCGCCCCGAATCGGCTGTCTATGCGATACACACGGTAACCGCGAAGTCCTCGTTCCGGGTTCTTGGCCCATTTCAGATCGCACTGACCGTTGCGCTCGCGGCTGAACACCCATTGGGGAGCCGAGGGAATGGTGAGAAAATAGGGCGAGGGACCACTTTCCACTCCCAAGGCATTGACGGCCCGTACTCGGTAGGCATAGACCGCCCAGGGATAGGGCTTGCCCTCAGGATTGATCTCCTCTTTATAAAAGCGGCGTTCCCAGAGTGGCGGGTCAGCAATCTTTATCGGCTTGGTTAAGTCCACGCGGTCGGTAAAGCGAGTAGCAGTCAAAGGCTTCTCCGTCAAACGCTGGAATGGCCCAATGCGATGCACCGCGGCCACTGCAGTCGTCGGCAATGGTGCCACCGAGTTGCGGACCCGCACCAATTGATCATCGCTATAGACCTCCACGACTGCCCGCTCGACGTGGTAGCCGATGACGTCCTCCGCGCTTTCCGGCGGTGCCCAATTCAGTTCCACTTGTTGTGGCCCGAGCACTGAGACGGTAACCTCCTCAACGATACGAGGCTGAGTTCGCCCTTTGTTACTGGCCACAGCACCCTCGGCAAGAGCACCGGCCTGGGTCTCGGCACGGACGAAATAATAATAAATCTGCCCTTTTTGCACGGTGCGATCCTCAAAGCGACATTCATTGCCCGGCACTTCGGCAATGCGTTGGTACTTGGCCTCCCAGGGACGCGGACCCTCACCGCGGAAAATACCCCATCGCGCCGGGGGCTCGGCTGCCGTGTTTTGCCAGGTGAGAATAGCTGATTGCTGGGTCGTCACCACTTTCAGCACCGGGGCGGTTGGCCGTGCGGCCTGAGCTGGCGTATCGCCATAGCGGTAGGTCCAGATTTGTTGCTCGGCCGGTCCATGAGGCGGATGGGTGCGGTTTTCCAAGATAGCTAGTCCGTGATCGGGCAGGAACGTCAGCAAGCGAGCGCGATTGCCGCTAGGATCAGGCTCACGGGGTGGATTCATTTTCGTCCATTGGCGTTTTCCAGTATCGAACGCCCAGGTTTCCAATCGCGATTTCGCTTCCTCTCCTTTCCCTTCACTGACTTTGATCACGGCGATGACGACGCGATTGATGGGATCGTAAGTCAGCACAGCATCATTGCGATCCGTGGGAGGCATGGTCGAAGGTTTCAGGTCGATCCAGCGATTGGCCACCAAATCGTAGGCCCAAGTATGAGGATCGTTACTGAACTGAGAACCGAAGAGTATGTGCACCCGGTGAGCCGCATCGTAAGTCATGTTGCCTCCGCTGCGAAAGGCAGGTTGTTCCGGAGGCCGCTGCCAAGTCCAGGTATTGGTGTACAGGTCGTAAACCAGAGTTCCTTCGGTGTTACCTTCCCCGCCAAACACCACAATTACTTCGTGCTCGCTGTCCCAGGAAGCACAACGAAGCGGACTAAGTCGCGGTTCGGGACACGGCCGCATATCGCGCCAATGATTGCGGGCCAGCTCATATGTCCAGACACTGGTATTCTTCAAATAAATCTCGCGGAACCATTGCCAACCGTGGCTGCCACTGAACGCGGGGAAGCGGACGAAGCGCCGGGCTGCCTCATCGAACACGTTTTGCTGGGCACAACAAACTCCTGGCGGAGCGTCGTTAGGTTCTTTGAGTGTCCACCGCGCTGTTACTGGATCAAACGTCCAAGTCTCACTGTGCTGCTCGCCCCCGCCGCCTTGATTATGTCCGCCCCAGCGAATGAGCACTTTAGCGTAACGATCATAGGCCCACGAAGCCTCATAACCGAGTCGCGGAGATGGCGGTGCGTCCGGCAGCGGACTGCGTTTGACCCAAGTGTTGGCTGGCTGGGTCAGGCGCTCTCCAACCTGCGCCGACACTACCACGCAACAAGACAGCCAGATCGTTATCGTCGCGTACCTGACTGACCGTGCCCGTGGATAATACATGATTCGCCCCCTTTGTGGTACCGTGGTGCTCAAAGACATCACCTACTGGGATAAAAAACGCCAGCCACAACGGCCAGGCCAAAGCCTCCGTGCTAACTGCCCGTGCCTTAACCCGAACTTCGATGTATCTCACCTCTGCCGAAACACACTTACATTGTGTTTTCGACTAATATCAATAAGCCCGCCAATTCGTAATGCCGTTGGCGCGACAGGGTAAACTAACCCTTTGGAGAAACCAGGGTCGTCCTCCTGAGGTCTTCGCCAACGCTCGGACATGAGGGGGACGTTTAAGGTTCCGGCGAGAATGCCTCCATGGTAACGCGTTTTAGCACCGCACCTTGCTGTCAGGACTTTGTTACCCAACTGTGGCGAGCGTCATGATTGGTCTACGAAAACTAGCGGGGTCGAGCAAGGCCCGACTATGGGCATACTCAGCAGCCACGTTCACCAATGTCAACTTTTGTGCACGAGCGGTATGGCCACGTAAACTTGGACGTAGTCGTATGATGGTCCCAATTTATTCAATGCTATCAGTAGGCTTGATTCTGGTACCGTCGTTGCGGATCATGATGGCGGCCAACGTCTCCGGAGCAACCGTGTAGCGAATCCTGCGCAGGGACCGATCGGCGAAGACCGCCAACATAGCCTCCCGACTGGCGGAGCCCATAGCGAAATCGGGCACGGGATTGTCACCATCGGGAGCGGGCTGCAAGTTGCCATCTTCGGGATGGTAACGCACAATGGTATCGTTGCCCCAACCGTCCACGAAACTCCAGTCATCATTGGGCGGATTCTTGCCGATGCGGCTCGTCTGCATTCGCTTGGTGATGAGGAGCAGCGTGTTGCTCGTGCCATCGGGAACGCCTCCGTCCAGAGACACGACGCGGCGCTGCTCACCCTGATACCATGCCGAGCTGCGGATTACCATGCCCGAGGCGGTAAAGTCGTCATAAGGCGGGACGTAGTTACGTAACATCGGATCGCGCACATTCTTCATCGGCCCCGTTACGCCGCCGTTGCCGGCATAATCAATCCCGGCCATGCGTAGCCCTTTTTCATTCTTTTCATTAGCTTCAGGCTTACGGCGCAACGGGCAGAAGTAAGTCGGGACGACCGTTTGGCGCACCTGGTCATCGTCAGGAGTACGCCAAAGCTGCTCCAGTTCGAGATAGGGCAATAATTGGTAAGCCCAGCCCCATTCTTGCAGTACGGGACCAGCCGGTTGGGCACCGCCAACCAGCTTCCCGCCAAGCGGGGGATTGCGTTCCGGCTTGTTGCCCCCGACAAGGAAAGCGCGGCCTTGTTCGGCGTTGCCGCCACCCGTGGGAAAAAAGTCGTAATCGTTGTGCAGAGTATGGAAGGCCATAGCCAGTTGGCGCAACTGGTTGGCAGATTGTATTTCCAGCTTGGTCAGGCGGACTTGCTGAAGGCCCCTAACTCCAGTAGGCGCAAGGAACAAAAAGAGTCCCAGCAAAACCAGCCCATCGCGACGCGATAGACCCCGACGAGCATTTCGACGACCGTACTGCATGGTTAGACCCTCTTAGAGTAAGCGTGGCGACCTGAGCGGCCCCCGCGAGCCGTTAGGAATTAAACTAATTTCGGCGAACGAGGCGTCAAGGGGCGTAATGCTGGATCATTCATGTTTTTCCAACAACCTGACTTAGCGACTAATTTCGGCGAATGACCCGTCAAGGGGCGTAATGGCCCCCTGCGAGTCTGGTACATGGAAAACAAAACAGCGCGGCTCGGCTGATCAACGGGCCGGGTGTGCGTTGCTCAGGCGTTGCAACACTGCGGAAACAGCGGTGGTCTCAGAATCGGCCACTGCTTCGATTTCCCGTTGGCAGTGCGGAGAGTTCCCCGCCAAGACGCAGATGAAACGCCAGCGGCCATCTGTGAGTCTTTCCAATTTGTGCGAAATGACGCCGCAGTGTTGGCAAAGAGTTTGCCAGGTCGACCAGTCGAGCTCGGCATAAGAACCGACTAATCTCCCCGACTCTGCCGGAGCATTTGCCGATGCAGGGACACCAACCTGGGCCTGAGGGCGGTTGTGCCGAAACGGGTCGGGCTTAACGGTATCGGCGCGTTGCGACGTTGTTTCTGGAATCAGGCCTAGTGCTTCCGGCGGTGGCAGCGTAAGCAGCGGTGAACTAGATGGGCCCTGGTCGTCGAGCTGTCCGCGTACAATCCTGGGCGTTTGAGGGTCGGGCGACTGCCTGTGTTGCGGGTTGAGCGGTGTCGTAAGCCCGGCCTGGCGCGGAGGAGCCGCCGGTACATTAGCTGTCGTGGCACAGCTTCTGTTTTGCGAGACTGAGCCAATAACTTGCGACGAATGCAATCTGTTTGCGGTCGGATCGGCCAGAGACCGATTTGAGCCGTCGGCTGATGGCGCGGTCGGGCGCGGAAGCAACATCTCCGGCATCGGCGGAAGATACGGACCTGGCCGAGAGTTATTACGCCGCCCGTTCGAGGCAGGGGGCACGTTGCGCGGCACGGTGGCGGGAACGCGGGGCAGTGCGTTAGTAGCCCCAGCGTGTGGGATTATCGCGGATGGCATGATCGAAGCCGGCACCCGGCCGGCGGGAATCGAACTCGGCCCTCAGGTTCCGCCACTGCATTCCAATGGGGGAAATTGTGCAAAGATTGGATGGGAAAGACCCGTCACCAGCCATAGCCACCAGCATGAAGTTCTTGGCATCCGACCAGCGCCTCCTCGGGCTTGGAGCGGGAGTGGCTCCCACATAGCAGACTCCAACGGTCTTAGGAAGGCCAAATTGGCGAACACACTGCAAAAGCTAACCAAGGACTTAACTGCGAGGATCTTTTGTCGGGTGGTGAGGCCCAGTTCCCCATGGGCACATCGAGCCCAGTGAGGCTCAGATGGTTCCTCCGCTGTTGGAGCAGCTAGCCTGTGCGAAAATATCAGGTCAGCGCTTACTTTGCGGGGTGAAAGTCATATAGTTTCCTTACCGAAAATAATGCCTGGGGAAAAGAACACGAAAAACTTAGCGGGGTCCTCGCCCACGATTTTGGTAACGCAGCAAGGGCCAGGGAAGTGTGCGTGATATCCTTGAAGAAAACGCTGAGCAGGTCTCGGGCGCTCAGTTGCTGAATGGGTGCAGCCATGCCGTTGCTTCATCGAAATCTGCGGCGGGAAAAAGTCGGGCAGTTGACCGACCTGAAAAATCCGTTGGCGCTTCCGCCTCAGGCCAGCGTACGCGAAGCGGTACGCTGCATGCAAGAAAAGCGTACGGGTTGTGTGTTGGTCTGTGAGGGAGAAAAATTGGTGGGCATTTTTACAGAACGCGACTTGTTGCGCCGTGTGCTGGCCCTGGGCAAACCCCTGAGCCTGGCGTTGCGCGAATGTATGACCCCGAACCCGGTTACGGTGCGGGAATCAGAAACCATCGGCACGGCGTTACGCCGCATGCAACAAGGAGGTTATCGGCATTTGCCCGTGATCTCCGAGGCGGGCACTCCCATCGCCATTCTTTCGATCAAACGCATCATTCGCTACATAGCCGAACATATGCCCGAACTGGTGTACAATCAACCTCCCGATCCTCATCAAGTCCAACGGGAATACGGAGGCTGACACGCCGATATTTTGCTTCTGCATGCACCATTTCACTTACCGAACCGATGCATAGGATTACTTAGACGAGAACCAATAAGCCGACAACGCCCTTGTCGGTTCCTTATTTAGCAAGGAGCTCTCAAGCCATGAGCGCAACTGCCGCTGCCATGACGATGGCAAGTCCAAGTAAGCAAAGGCGCATCGAGGAAAGGCCCGAGGTGGTAATCCGCTTCGCCGGCGATTCGGGCGATGGTATGCAGTTGGCAGGGACCCAGTTCAGCAATGTCTCCGCAGTGGTCGGCAATGACATCAGTACCCTGCCGGATTTTCCAGCGGAAATTCGCGCGCCCGCCGGTTCTTTAGCCGGCGTCAGTGGCTATCAGATCCATTTCAGCAGTTACGACATTTATACACCCGGCGACCGCGTCCATGCGCTCGTGGCCATGAATCCCGCCGCGCTCAAAACCAACATTAAAGACCTCGAAGAGGGCGGTATTCTGATCGTCAACTCCGATGCATTCACCACCAGCGATCTGCAGAAGGCGGGATATAAGACCAATCCCCTGGAAGACGGGAGCCTGAAAAAGTATCGATTGGTAGCTGTGCCCATCACCAAGCTCAATCGAGAAGCGCTGAGCGATTTGAAGCTGAGTCCGCGCGAGGTAGATCGTTGCCGCAATTTCTTCGTCCTGGGGCTGGTGTACTGGCTTTATGAGCGACCTCTGGAACCAACGCTGCGCTGGATCAAGGAAAAGTTCGCGCGTAACCCCGCCGTGATGGAAGCGAATATCCGAGCCCTGAAGGCGGGCTACAGCTACGGCGAAACCTTGGAGGAACTGCCGGTTCAATATCGCGTGCCCAAGGCGAAAATCCCTCCAGGTCGCTACCGCAAAATCACAGGCAACGAGGCCACCGCTCTGGGATTGGTCACCGCAGCGCAATTGGCCGGTAAGACTCTGGTCTATTGCAGCTATCCGATCACACCCGCCAGCGACATTTTGCACACCCTGGCTGAGATGCGCCGTTATGGCGTGCTAACTATTCAGGCCGAAGATGAGATAGCGGCCGTCGGCGCCGCCATTGGAGCTTCCTTCGGTGGAGCACTGGGCGTGACTGGCACGAGTGGCCCTGGGCTGTGTCTCAAATCCGAAGCCATCAACCTCGCGGTCATGGCCGAACTGCCTGTGGTGATTATTGACGTGCAGCGCGCTGGCCCAAGTACGGGCATGCCGACGAAGACGGAACAGGCCGACCTGTTACAGGCGCTCTTCGGCCGCAACGGCGAGTCGCCCGTGGTGGTAGTAGCGCCTGCCTCGCCGGCTGAATGCTTTACCATGATCATCGAAGCCATCCGTCTGGCCGTCAGTTATATGACGCCCGTGTTCTTTATGTCGGACGGGTACCTGGCCAACTCCGCGGAGCCTTGGCCGATCCCAAAGGTGGAACAGTTGCCCAAAATTGAAATTCAGCATCCGACGGAGCCTAACGAAGACGGCCAATTTATGCCGTATAAACGCGATCATCGTCTGGTGCGCCCCTGGGCCTTGCCCGGCACGCCCGGCTTAGAACATCGCATCGGTGGTTTGGAAAAAGAAGACGTGACCGGCAATGTCAGTTATGATCCGCTCAATCATGAGCATATGGTGCGCACACGGGCTCAGAAGGTGGCCAACATTGCGGACGAAATTCCGCCTCTCAGTGTGGTCGGCCCGGAAACCGGCGATTTGCTCGTGATCAGTTGGGGCAGCACCTACGGAGCGATCATAGCGGCCGTCGAACGCGCTCAACGCAAAGGCTTGAGTGTGGCCTGTGCGCAGTTGCGTTATCTCAACCCGATGCCGAAAAACACGGGCGAAGTTTTGCGCCGGTATAAGCGAGTGCTCGTTCCTGAGCTGAACCTGGGCCATTTGCGGCTGCTGCTTCAGGGACGTTACCTGGTCGAATGTATCGGACTCAATAAAGTCCAGGGCCGACCTTTCCTGGTAAGCGAAATCGAGGAAAAAATTCACGAACTGCTTCATGTGTAATTCCAGCTTTCTGGGCATGCCCGCAAGCAACGACTTCGGGCGTGCTTGCTTCTTATGAGGATAGCCATGCCTGCTGCATCACTACCAACTCTCACGCCGAAAGATTTTGCCAGTGACCAGGACGTGCGCTGGTGCCCCGGCTGCGGGGATTATTCCATTTTGGCGCAGATGAAGAAGGTCTGCGCATCCTTAGGCATCCCCCGCGAAAGATTCGTGTTTATTTCCGGCATCGGCTGCTCCAGTCGCTTTCCGTATTACATGAATACCTACGGCTTCCACACCATCCACGGACGCGCTCCCACCTTTGCGACAGGTTTGAAGGTAGCACGTCCGGATTTGCTCGTTTGGGTGATCACGGGAGACGGCGACGGTCTCTCCATTGGCGGCAATCACTTGCTCCACGCGCTCCGACGCAACGTGGACATCAAAATTATCTTGTTCAATAACGAAATCTACGGCCTGACCAAGGGACAGTACTCTCCGACCTCGCGTCTGGGCACGCGCACCAAATCCAGCCCCCTGGGTTCGTTTGAAAATCCCATTCGCCCAATCACCATTGCCCTAGCGGCCGAAGCTACCTTCGTCGCCCGCACGATTGACGTGGACGTCAACCACCTAACCGAGACGCTTCGCCGCGCGGCTTTCCATAAGGGGTCAGCTTTCGTTGAGGTGTATCAGAACTGTAAGGTTTTCAATGATGGCGTGTTTGAATACACGACAGATAAAGAAGTGAAGTCGGACAACGTGCTTTACCTGGAACACGGCAAGCCCCTGATTTTCGGCAAAAATCGCGATAAGGGCATCCGCCTGAATGGCCTAGAACCGGAAGTCGTGGAACTCGGCAAAGGAGTGAGTGTGGACGACTTGATCATCCATGATGAGAAGGCCGCCGAACCCACGCTCGCTTTTGTTCTGAGCCGGATGTATTATCCGCAATTTCCTGAACCCGTTGGGGTCTTCCGCGCCATCGAAAGACCGACCTTCGAAGATTTGCTCAACCGTCAAGTCGAGGACGCGATCAAGGCCAAAGGTCGAGGCAAGCTCGAAGAGCTTTTCCAGAGCGAGGACATTTGGGAGGTCGAGGAAGCTGAGGCTAACGGTCCGACCGCCCTGGACTGATTTGAGCGCTGGTTCCAGTTAGGCGGTACCCTCCTTGCGTCCGCAGGAAACTGCGATACAGTCGAGCATCGGGCCGGAACGCGAAGTTCGACCCAGAGATGCGCAGCCAGGGTATCCAAGCCGCGCCAAGTAAGCGCGGCCGACACGCTGAAGGGAGAATAGAAAAAATGATTTGTCCGGTATGCGGTTCCGACAATTTGCCCGGGGAAGAAGTCTGCGTATCGTGTTGGCAACCGTTGACGCCGCTGGATGAGCCACAACCCCAGGACGAACTCAGCGAAGCTTTAATGCACACGGAAGTGCGGGAACTGCGTCCACAGAAACCGATTACCGTTCTGCCCACGACTCCGGTTCGCGAAGCCATCCGCCTCCTGGTGGACTATAGCATAGGCGCTGTGCTGGTCGCGAACGAAGAGGGGCACTTGGTGGGCATTTTCAGCGAGCGGGATCTTCTGATGCGTGTGGTCGGCTTCTTCGAGCAGTTTGACAATCTCCCGGTCGGCTGGTTCATGACGCCGAATCCCGAAGTGGTGAAGCCAGACCACCCCGTGTTGTTCGCGGTGCACAAAATGGATGCGGGTGATTACCGACACCTCCCCGTGGTGCGCGATCAGAAACCCCTGGGAATGATCTCCGCCCGCGATATCTTGCGTTTCGTCGCTAACTATGTCTAGCCCGGCCATGTCCGAGGCAACGGACCAACTCATGGTTTGGCCTTCGATCGCGCAGCGTCTCGTCGTAGAAAGCCTGGATAGTGGCGTGCACCGGGTGTTAGCGGTATGTGGCCCCTATCGACTGATTCACGTGCTCAATGCCGCGACCGTGGAGGAACCTGTTGGGGTGACTTTTCTCGCACATTCCGCTGCGGAGGATTTTCCCGTTTGGCAAAGCCCAGGCCAAGATCGTTCTGACCTAGCCCCCGAGACAGTGCATCGGGAGGCGTTAGCGCTCGGCCCCCTATATCGGGAAGCTGACGGGGCCTGGTTGCCGTTGGCAGGCCTCCCAGCAACTTGGTTCGATGCCACGCTCGAGGTGCTACGGGAGAATGGGGAATCTTTGTCCTGGGCGACGGAGTCGAAAGTTTACGGTGGACCAATTTTGCTCGAATCCCTCACGCTCACCCCGCAAGCCCTCGATTATTCCTGCGGCTTGCGCTGGACGATTCCCGGTTTCGCTCTGCAACTGCCGCTCTGGCTTACTGATGGTCAGCGCAGCGCTCGGCCACAACTTCAGGGTCCGGAGTTACGTGTGCACACTCCGGTATGGACGCTAGTCGCGGAGTGTCTGGAGCCTGAGGATGCTTCGTGGTCACTAGATACCTCAAGTGTCTCGCGAGGTACAGTGCAGTATGCCCGCGCGCTGTTGCAGTCTCGTGCTGCAGTTTGTTATCGCGTGCGTCTGCGAGTAACCTGTCCCTGAAAGTTTTTGCCCTCTCGGAGCTTTCCGTTGATTGGCCAGTCTCCGCGCATTGTCGCGGACCGATTTTTCGACCTGGCTCGATTCACACTTCGGCAGGTCTATCATCGGCCTGGTGTTGCACCCGATTCGCCTTATCCGCTATCAGCTTCGCTGGACTCTGGTACTTGTGGTGCACAGTACGGCCCGACTTCTAAACAAGCGATGGACCTTGCGCGTCAGAATTTGGACTAGGGCTACAATGAATAGGGCCAATACGTAAGAAACTTGGGCCTCGAGACTATCTTAAGCAGAGCACCATGCCACGCGAGTTGATTCTCGGAACGGCGGGGCACATTGACCACGGCAAGACCTCGCTGATCAAAGCGCTGACAGGAATTGATTGCGACCGTTTGCCCGAAGAAAAAGCGCGCGGCATCACCATAGACATCGGCTTTGCGCATCTGGATTTGGGGGAATATCGGTTGGGCATCGTAGATGTGCCGGGACATGAGCGGTTCATTAAGAACATGCTTGCGGGGGCCACTGGGATTGACTTAGCGTTGTTAGTGGTAGCGGCGGATGATTCCGTCATGCCCCAGACGCGGGAACACTTGGAGATTTTGCAACTCTTGGGACTGAAACATGGCGTCATCGCCATTACTAAAGCCGACTTAGCCGATAGCACGACACGCGATTTGGTCGCCTTGGAAGTACGTGAACTGGTGCAGGGCACCTTCCTGGAAAATGCCCCTCTGGTGTTTACCTCGGTGCGTACGGGCGAAGGTCTGGAGCAGTTGAAACAAGCCCTACGCCAGGTGTGTGCCAATGTCGAGGAACGTCCTGGAGAAGACATATTTCGTTTGGCCATCGATCGCTCTTTCGCCGTTGCAGGCCATGGCACCGTGGTAACTGGTTCGGTCACCAGCGGCCGCCTGCGCGTCGGCGAGGAAGTGGAATGGTTGCCCGTCGGTGAAAGGTTGCGAGTCCGCGGGCTCCACCATCACGACCAACCTGTCGAAGAAGTGCACCGCGGCATGCGGGCAGCCATCAATTTAGCGGGCGTTAAGCATGAGCAAATTCACCGCGGCCAGGAGTTGGCGACGCCAGGCTTCTTACGGCCGAGCCGCGTTCTCACCGTGCGGTTGCATGCTTTGCCCGACCTGCCTCATCCCATCAAACATCGGGCCGAAGTGCGGGTGCACCTGGGCACTGCCGAGATCATGGGGGTGTTGTCCTTACTCGACTGCGACCGTTTAGCGGCAGGACAATGGTGCCTGGCCCAAATCTTTCTGCGGGAGCCAACCGTCGCACGGTGGGGCCAACCGCTCATCGTGCGTGATCCATCGGCCACACACACCTTGGGCGGCGGCCAAGTATTACAACCCGTCGCCCAAAAACTCCGCCGCAGCCGACTTGATACCCTGGAACGTTTGGAGACGCTCGGGCGCGGTAATGCGGACGAGCGTGCCGACGTCGTGGCCTGGTTTGCCAGTTGGTCGGGCATTCGCCCCACCGAATTAGTGCAGCTAGCAGGCTTGACTTTAGATAAGGTGGAACCAACGGTAGCACAACTGTTGGCTCGAGGCCGACTCATTCAGCTGTCTCTTGGGGCGGGCAGAACTGTTTTGCTCCAGGGCGAGGTTTTCGAAGAGTTAGCGCAACGTCTCCTAGCCGTGCTTGACCGCTGGCATGCCGAGTATCCCCTGGTGGCCACGCACGACCGCAGGAAATTGGAAGCGCAGCTCAGCTATGTCGGCGACGAGGCCCTGGTGCATGCGGTAACCGAAACGCTGCTAGCTCGGGGTCAACTGGTGGGGGACGCGCGTCGCGTGGCACGCGCCGATTTCAAACCGAAATTATCGGCCGCACAACGCAAGCTCAAGGAACGCATCGTGCAGGCCTATCGCGAGGCACGCTTTCAGCCGCCATTACTGAGCGATTTTGTCCCAGAAGCCGGAGGGCAAGCCGGTGCGTTGAAAGATCTCTTTGAGGTGTGCGTCGCTGAGGGAGAATTAGTCCATATCGCTGATGAACTTTATTTACACGCGGAACACGAACAGGCGATGCGACACATGTTGCGCGAGAAACTTCAACAAGGTCGGGGGCTAACCGTCGCCGAAATTCGCGACTTGTTGCAGACGACGCGGAAGTTTGCCGTTCCCCTGTGCGAATACCTAGACCGGCAAGGCTTTACACGCCGCGAAGGCGACTTGCGCTTCCTGGCGGATACTTCCCCAGCCGCTTCCCAACCTACCCGGTAAGGCCTAATGAAGCACGAGCCAGCCGCGATGACCCAGAATCCATACCGCCAACTTCCCGCAGTTCACGAAGTGCTCAGTTGGCCTGAAGTGCAAGCGCTGTTACGCGAGCACGTGGCCGATCTGGTCACGGAAGCGGTGCGTCAGGAAATAGCGGCGCTACGCGCGCGCATCCGTCAAGGCGAGGCACTACATTGGGATACAGAGAGGGCCGCCCTGGCTCTACGCATTCACCACCGTCTCCAGCAGGCCGACCGCCCTCTCCTGCGTCCCGTCATTAACGCCACGGGCATCCTGCTGCATACCAACCTGGGTCGTGCGCCGTTAGCGGCCAGCGCAGTCGAAGCGGTCTGTGAGGCAGCTCGGGGTTACGTCAACCTCGAAATGGACCTGGTCACGGGCGAACGCTCCAGTCGACAAGACATCGTGCGGCACTGGCTCACGCGGTTGCTCCGAGCCGAATCGGCCACCGCCGTTAATAACAATGCGGCGGCGACCGTACTGGTATTACGTGCCCTGGCTCAGGGACGTGAGGTCATCGTATCGCGCGGGGAATTAGTAGAAATCGGAGGCAGTTTCCGCTTGCCCGAAATCATGCAAGCCAGCGGCGCTAGCCTGCGGGAAGTCGGCACCACTAACATCACGCGCCTCCAGGATTACGCCCAGGCCATCACGCCGCAGACTGCTTTGATCCTTCGAGTACATCGCAGTAATTTTGTGATTCGAGGACACACCCACAAACCCAGCTTGGCCGAACTGGCGCAGCTCGCGCACCAGCATGGACTTTGGTTGATCGATGACATCGGCAGTGGGGCATTATTCGATTATTCCCGCTGGGGCTTTCGCGAGGAGCCTTCGCCTTTGGAGAGTTTGCAACTCGGCGCCGACCTTGTGTTGTTCAGTGGCGATAAGCTTCTGGGTGGCCCCCAAGCGGGGATCATTGCGGGTCGGCGGGAACTGGTGCAACGCATCGAGAGGGATCCGCTGATGCGCGCGTTGCGCCTGGACAAAATGACTCTCGCCGCGCTCGAAGCCACATTACGCTTGTACCTCGACCCAGAACGGGCGCTTCGGGAAGTACCTTTGTTACGTTTACTCAACCAATCTCTCGAGGAACTGCGCCGTCGGGCCAGGACCGTAGCCCATGACTTGCGTGCTGGCACTACCTTGCTTACCCACATCGAGGTTCGAGAAGACCGTGTGGCCGTGGGAGGCGGTTCCCTGCCGGAGCAAACGCTGCCGACGGTGGTCATCGCCCTGAAATCGGACCAGCTTAGCGATGCCCAACTGGCTCAACGACTACGCACCGCACAGCCCCCGGTCATTCCGCGCATTCAAGACGGTTTGGTCTTGCTCGACCTCCGCAGCGTTTTTCCCGAACAAGACGCGGCCTTGGTAAAGTCCGTATTATGCGCTTGCCGTTCGCCTTCTGATTGATTGGTCTGCGTCCTCCTGCCCACTTCGGCCGCGGGGCAGTGTCTTCTTACGCAGTTGCCGCTCGCCTTTGGAGTGAGGACACTAAGCACGCCACAGTGGAAGGTCATACCATGGGGGGAAGGAAAAGTAGTTGAATACCGATGATAGTTCATGGTTTCGTCGGACGATTTACGAACCGTCGTATTGTCCCAGGAATTAGTCCATACCATCTGCCGCTGATTCGGCATCGTCGCTCTAGTAACATTTTTCGCGAAAGTACGCGCCGAGCAACATAAACAGCTTTCGTCCATTAACAATTGCTACTATGACGATAAAATTCATAATGAAACGTAATATTTGCGACAAAGGCTTCAAGGTGAGCAAGTAATGAGAATTTCGACGCGAGCGGAATATGCTTGCCTAGCCGCTTTAGAATTAGCCAATCGGTACGAGTCAGGCCATCCAGTTTCGCTCAAAGCGATTTCCGAGCTCCATGGGATTTCGAGCAGGTATTTGGTACAAATAATGGTACAGCTGCGAGCCGCGGGTTTGGTGCAAAGTGCACGCGGCTCTAGCGGCGGATTTCAGTTAGCCCGACCGCCCGAACAGATTAGCCTGCTGGAAATTTTCACAGCCATCGACGGGCCTTGGCCGGAAGAATACAAATTGGCCGCTCCGTCCAAGACCCCAGCCGCCGAGGCACTTGCGTCTGTCCTTAGCTCTTTACTCGCACGCCAGCGCGACTTCTTAGACAGCATTTCCCTGGCAGAACTCGCCCAACATGCTCGCAAATCACCGGCGGACATGTATTTTATATGATCCGCATCCAACTCATTGAGTAGGCACAAGTTTTTTCGTTTATCCAGGCTTCCTAACATTCGACGCGATGGATTGAATTAGCTCGGCAGACTCAAGAAAGGAGTGCGTATGAATGCGGCGCTGACGTCGCAAGACCATGCAGTAAACTTTCCCATTCCGCCGCACGGTGGCCAATTGGTCAATCGCTTGGCCTGCGAAGAGGAGCGCACCGAATGGCTCGCGCGCTTGCCCGAGTTACCGCGAATTACCGTGCGCCTGCGGGAGCGTTGTGACTTGGAAATGTTGGCTATCGGGGCATATAGCCCGCTAACGGGTTTTCTCACGCGTGCCGACTACGACCGCGTGGTAACGGAAATGCGACTGGCTAACGGTTTATTGTGGAGCATTCCCATCACGCTCGGGGTTGCGCGTTCCCAAGCGGATCAGTTGCGCGAGGGGCAAGCCATTGCCCTGTTCGATGAGCAGGGCGACCCGCTAGCCATTCTCCACCTCCAGGAGAAATTTATTCCTGACAAGCGCCGCGAAGCTCTGGAAGTTTATCGCACCGACGACTTGGCTCATCCTGGCGTGGAGTACATCTACCAGCAGGGGGAAGTATTGCTGGGAGGGCCGATCACAGCACTGCAACGGCCGCGCCACGAACTTTATCCTGAATGGCATCACACTCCCGCCCAACTGCGGACTATGTTCCGACAGCGTGGTTGGCGCCGAATCGTTGCTTTCCAGACCCGCAATCCAATCCATCGCGCTCACGAATATTTGACGAAATGTGCGCTGGAGGTGGTAGATGGCTTGCTGATTCATCCGCTCGTCGGGGAAACGAAAGGAGACGATGTCCCCGCGTCGATCCGCGTGCGAAGTTACGTCGCCATTTTAGAGCGCTATTATCCGCGAGATCGGGTAATTCTGAGTTTGTGGGGCGCAAGCATGCGTTACGCTGGACCGCGGGAGGCCGTCCATCATGCTTTGGTGCGGAAAAACTACGGCTGCACTCATTTCATTGTCGGCCGGGATCATGCTGGTGTAGGTAAGTATTACGGCACGTACGACGCTCAGCGCATTTTTGACGACATTCCGCCCCAGGACCTCGGCATCACGCCGTTATTCTTTGAGCACACCTTTTACTGTCGCAACTGTGGCATGGCGTCGTACAAAACTTGTCCTTGCCCGCCGGAGAACCATCTGATGCTGAGTGGCACTCAGGTGCGAGCGATGTTAGCACGCGGCGAGTGCCCACCGCCCGAATACACCCGCGCCGAAGTGGCGCAAATTCTCATCGAGGGCTATCGCCAGATGCTCCAAGGGGCGGCTTGACAACAGGCGAAAATCGCCTGGCACGATTAGTCATGACCACCGAGCTGCGCGCCGCGTACGTGCTCCTGATGAGCCGAAGCAATGGTCGGCGTTTTCACAAAGCGTCCACCAGTTGCCGATAAGCGCGTTGCAGACTCCGCGTGATGGGCCCCGGCTGCCCGTTGCCGATGACTTGATTATCCACCTGAACGATGGGTAGAATCTCCGAAGTGGTGCCCGTGAGAAAGAGTTCGGTCACGTGAGGCAGGTCGGCTACCCGGAAAACGCGCTCTTCGACCGCCACGCCTTGTTGGCGGGCCAAGCGCAGCACGAGTGCACGGGTAATGCCGGGCAGGATGTTTGGCGCTGCTGGCGCGGTGAGGAGTTTTCCCCCCAGCACGGCAAAACAGCTCGTTCGCGACCCCTCCAGCAACGTGCCGTCCGGCAGATAAAGCAAGGCTTCATAGGCGCCTGCCTCGCGGGCCGCTTGTGCCGCTAGCACATTGGGCAAGAGATTGGTGCTCTTTATGTCGCAGCGCTGCCAACGCCAGTCGGGATGCGTAATCACGCGCACGCCATGCTCACGCTGCGCTTCGAGGTGATCGTGAAATTCCTCGACATAAAAAAACTCCAGCGGCACGGGATGCTCAGGAAACACATGATGGCGGGACACGTCGCTGCCGCGAGTGATTTGGATGTAAACAATCGCCTCCTGAAATCCGTGCTCACGAATCACTCGTAGCACGCGCTGTCGCAGGCCATCGAAGTCCGTATAGGGCAGACGTATTGCGTCCAGACTGCGACGCAAGCGCGCTAAATGCTCCTCAAATAGGAAGGGCTTACCACGGTAGACGCGAATTACCTCGTAGACGGCATCGCCAAACAGAAAGCCGCGATCCAGCGCTGGTACCCGCGCTTCCGCTAAAGGCAAGCATTCTCCGTTGATGGAAGCAATCGCTCGCATGGCTTGTGTGATTATACGATGATTAGCGAAGGCAAGTATAAGACCGATGAGGCAACGAGTATGTCCGAGAAGGAGAGCAAATTAGGGCCGTCTGCACCGATCACTAGCGTACAACCTGGAGGCGGTTGGTGCATGGCTCTGGAACTGGCCTGGGCTCGCTGGCGCCGGACCTGGTTGCGGTGGTTCCGACCCGGCTACGTCGCACGCATGCAGGACCGCCGCCTCGGTGCCTGTCCTAACTGTTGCCATGATGTAGTAGATGCCCGCGATTTGAAGTATTTTCGCAACGTCTGTGGTTTTCGTTTCGGGGAAGAAGACCGCTATACCCGTCCCGACCGATTCGGCCTAGCTCCCTTGGGACATGCGGAAGTGCTGGTGAGCGCGTTGCTGGGCAGTAGTGTCATCGCCCTGACAGTGGTCGGCTGGTATTTCTGGAATTGGCCGACCTGGCTCAGCCTGAGCATCGCAGCAGTAGCGTTCCTGGCGGCTATGCAGGCGGTGTTTTTTTTCCGCGACCCGGAGCGCCAAATTCCTCAGCAGCCCGGAATCTTGGTTAGTCCCGCAGATGGCTTGGTGACCCACATGGACGTGGTACCCTGTGCGGATTTTCCCGAAGGTCGAGCCTTGCGCCTCAGCATTTTCCTTTCGGTTTTTGATGTACACGTGAATCGTGCTCCCTGCGGGGGTCGAGTGATTGCGCGGCATTACTTCCCAGGTCGCTTTGGCAACGCGCTACGGGAAAGCGTGGCCGAGGGAAATGAGCAGTTTTGGACGGACTTGGAAGAATCGGAGACCGGGCAACGCATACGGATCAAGCAAATCGCTGGGGCCATCGCGCGGCGGATTGTGAATTGGTTGCGCGAGTGGGAGACCGTCGCCCGCGGACAGCGGATCGGTCTGATTAAGTTTGGTTCCCGCACCGACCTGTTAGTGCCGCTGGACGGCGGTTGGGAGCCTTGCGTCGAACCTGGGCAACGCGTTTACGGAGGCACGACGATCGTGTTTCGGCGCAGCGCTTCGAACTCGACGTGAAGGAAGTGGAACTACAATCGGCCTTGCGATTTTATCGGCGCGAAGGTTTAGTAGCGCTCGGAAAACCCTATCCCATGATTGGTAGAAGCCGCCAATGCCGACGCGGCCGTGCCGAGCAACTCTGGCCTCGAAAGGTGCGTCGCCGCTGGGCCCGACCCCATGCAGCTAAGTGCCTCCCTTCGCTGCGCAAGGCGGAGGAGCTTACGCGTTGAACTGAGGGGAAGGCTAAACAATGGGACGCAAGCTACTCTTCCGCGGCTTATTAGTGGCAGCGCTGGCCGCACTAGGATGGCTAGCATGGACAATTTGGTCATGGACTGACCCGGATAAACTGCGGCGGGAAGTCTTGGCCTTGCTCATGACACGCTTTCCCGACGCGGAAGTTCGTGTCGCACGGGTTCAACTCGATGGCTTGGACAGCGTGTTGCTGGAACGAGTAGAGTTGCACCCGCGGGGCGAATCTCCCGGGACCACGCCATTAGAAATTGGCCGCAGCTCCGTACGTCTGGATCGCTTAGCGCTGGCGCGTGGAGCGATCTTACCCGCAGAGATTGTTCTCGAGCAGTGCACCCTCCATGTGCGTCGACGACGGGACGGCTCATGGCAATATCCGCCACTCACATTGCAGGTAGACCCAGCAGGCGTCGGTTTGGCCTTAGTACGAATAGCGCAGGCCAAGGTGATTTTTGAGGATGAGATTCTCGATGAACGAGTCGTTTGGGAAATCGAACGGGCGGAGGCATCGCGCCCGTTTGGCGCCGATTGGCATTTTCAAGCGCGGGGCCTGCTCGACTGGGGCGGCCGATTGTCCGTGACGGGCCAGTGGCGACCGAATCGTTTGCCACAACAAGACCACGCCACGCCCGCGCTCGCCCTAAGTTGGCAGCTCGCCGACGTCCCTTTGCAGCCCGGGGGACTAGCTCGATTGACACGTTGGACTGGGCTTGGAGTACTGTCGGATGTTCAAGCCTCGGGATGGTTGTCTTTGAAGGGCCATTGGCAAACAGGCGCCGCGTTGTGGGACCAACCTATAGAAATCGAGTTGCGCGATGTGTGTGTCAATCACCGCAAGCTACCAGAGGCAATTTTTGGATTATCCGGACGATTCCGTTACGACAAGGGCCAGCTCTTGTGGCAGGACGTTCAAGGAAAGTGGCTAGGCGCGGCGTTGACGTGCCGGGGCCTTTGGCCGACAAGCAACAGCCTCGACGATGCAGAACTGGAAGTGTCGTTGCAATCGGTGTCGGTAAATTCGGCACTCTACGACAAGCTGCCCGCCTCCTTGGCAAAACTCTGTCGCGAATTTGCCGCTGAAGGCCTCGCCCACCTGCATCTGCGTTGGAAGCGGATCCAGGGACATCCTCACGTGCACCTGACCGCACGAGTGCAAAACCTCAGTATGGCCTTTGAAGACTTTCCCTATCCCATTAGGCGAGTAAGCGGGCAGTTGGAATATCGCGATGTTCCGCACGAGCCCCCCTTGCTCCAAGTCCGACTTACAGGCTGGGCGCAGGAAAGTAAAGTGCAATTGGAAGGCGAGGCCTTCGGTCCCGGACTCAAGCTGGGAAATCCCTGGCGCTGCGGTTTACGGTTGGATTTGGAGAGCGAGAGCGTGCCCATCGACGAAATGCTGCTGCAAGCGTTGCCCGGACGCACTCAGCTGGTCGTGCGGGAGTTTCGTCCTCGCGGCCGGGTTCGAGTGCGTGCCCAGATTCGCCGCGCCGCGGGCAGCGCGGAGCAACCCCACCCTCCCACCTTCACGCACATCCAAGCACATATTGAACAGGGCCAGATCTGCTATAAGCGCCTGCCGTACCCATTACAACAAGTGCAAGGCATCGTGGAAGTGGATTTACCTGCAGAAACCTGGCGCGCTGTGGGTTTTAGTGGTCGCTACCAGGATGGATTGTTTTTTGCCCACGCCCAAGGCGAGCCGACACCACGCGGGGAAAAAGTTTCCCTGACGTTGCAGGGGCAACGGGTATTGCTGAATGAGGAACTCCGGCAAGCTTTGCCTGCTCCCGTCCGAACTCTTTGGGACGAACTGCGTCCCACCGGGCGTGTGGATTTTTCGGCCAAACTGGAATGGGTCGGGGAACAAGCGCCTCAGGTGGATGTCACTGTGGCAGCCAGGGGCCAGTGTGCCGTGCAACCCCGCTTCTTTCCTTATCGCCTCGAAGAACTCACTGGAACCGTACGTTACACGCCGGCACAGGCAGTTTTCACGGTCCTGCGCGCGCGGCACGGGCCCAGCCAGATTTTCATCGGACGCGATCAAATCGGCGGACTATTGCGTCTGCGCGACGACGGGAGTTGGCAATTAGAACTATACCAAATCCGTGGCGATCCGCTGCATGTAGATAAGGACTTGCTCGCGGCGTTGCCCGAGGGCGTGCGGAGTGTCTTAGAGACGCTGCGCCCTGACCAGCCGATCCGCGTGGTCTTCGACCTGTACGCCGACAGCGCCCGGGGCCAACAGGTGCAAAGCCTGCGCTGGAGCGGCCACGCTAGTTTTGCCCGATGTACCTGGCACTGTGGTATCCCCTTGCGGGAAGCGACGGGATACGTGGCGCTGCAAGGAACGTGGCAACCAGGACGCCTCAAAGCGCTGGGACAGGTACAGCTTCAGGAAGTGAACGTGTTAGGTTTGCCCCTGCGGGAAGTCGCCTCCGCAATGCAAATTCGCGAGGATAGCGTGTACTTTCCCGGGATTCGCGGCAAGTTATTCGGGGGACAAATCTTCGGCCCGCTCCGCTACGACTTCGCCCCGCGGCGTGAGTTCCGCCTCGACTTGACCGTGGCGCAAGTGGACCTGCAAGCCCTGGCGCGACAGAGCTTAGGTCGTCATGGTCAAGCACAGGGTAAAGTGCAAGGGCGCATCATTGTTAGTGGCCAGCCCGGAGATTGGCGCACCCTGAC
This sequence comes from Gemmatales bacterium, assembly GCA_025060195.1. Classification (GTDB taxonomy): domain Bacteria; phylum Planctomycetota; class Planctomycetia; order Gemmatales; family HRBIN36; genus HRBIN36. Next base: position 54,183 of record JANXCQ010000003.1, read on the forward strand.
TGGGCGGGGCAGCCTAAGCATCACCGACGGCCACATCTACGACCTGCCTCCGTTTCTCAATTTACTCAACCTGTTAGCGGGCCAGTTACCGAACGATGCAGTATTTCACGAAGTGCAAACCCGTTTCACTTTGGAAGGCCAACGGGTTCACTTCAGCCGCATTGAGTTTCTCGGAAACGCTCTGACCTTACGGGGGCAAGGCTCGATGCGCGTGGATGGCCAAGAACTGGACTTAGAAATGTATGCCCTGCTGTGGGGACGGAGTTTACCCTTGCTGCCGCCGGGAATCGACCGCATCCCTCCATTGATTAGCCGACAGTTGTGGAAGATTTACATGCGGGGCAGCCTGGACCAAGTGGTCATCACACGCGAGCCAGTGCCCTTAGTCGGTGAAACCTTGCGGTTACTTTGGCAACTCGGCCCCGGGCGTCTGCAAGAGGAGAATTTCGATTAATGCGGTAGCTCACGAGCGAGGCACCACGGAAAGGATTTCGATCTCCAGATGGAGGGTCTGCTCGGCTAGAGGATGATTTGCGTCCAAAATGGCGACGTTACCGGTGATCTCTTTTACCCAGAAGCGTATGCGCTGATTGCCCATCTGCGCGCTGAGGCGGTCGCCCACTTGTACCCCTTCGGGTAAGTCGGCCAGCGGGACTTCCCATTCCAACTGTGGATCGCGGTAACCATAGGCCTTCTCGGGTGGTATCGTGATGAAGCGCCGTTCGCCTTCTTCCATGCCAATCACCGCCTCCGACAGACCCTCTATCACCTCGTCGCTGCCGGCAGTAAATTCCAGCGGCTCACTGCCGATGGACGTGCTGAACACCATTCCATTGGCCAGCCGACCGGTGTAATGAATCTTGACCAAGTCGCCGGCGTGAATTTTCCCGGCCATCACGATTCTCCTCATATGCCCCCTGGGCGTCAGTCTCGGCGCCAGGGCAGGCGTTCCCCGGCTGACACACTCTTAGGAAACGGCAACCCAGCCGGCAGCGGCTCACCGTTTCTGCTTCGAGCCGACTTGCGCTCACAACACAGCGACGACGCTCTTTCGGTTCCTCACAGGACAAACCGCATCGTTCGTGACGCTCACTTCCTTCGGCTGATGCGGCACAGCCTGATTGGCGGCAACCGCTAGCTCGTTCTCTCTGTGCAAGAGCGCGGAGTTGACTCTGAGGTAGTGTAACCTTGCGGAACGATTGCGGCAAGTAGGCATACCTCTGTCAGCTACGCGCACGGTTGTCATGTACACACATTTTCTTTCGCGAGTCGGTTGTGCGCGGTTCTGATTACTGCTAAGCCATGTCGTGCCGGCAACCCTGGCCACTCGCGAGACCCGACGACATTTCCAGCAACTTTTCTTCTTCGTAGATATAAGCCCGAATCCCAACCAACAAGTAAAAAACGATTCAATTAGGCCCGAGATTTTGGGCCCGATACGGACGGAGCACTAAAGCATGAGCGTTTATTTGGGTATCGACATCGGAACCAGCGGGACAAAAACGGTCGTTTGCCGGGAGGATGGTACGATCTTGGCGACCGCGAATGCCGAACATCCGTCGTACTATCCTCAGCCCGGTTGGTCGGAACAGGAACCGGCAGACTGGTGGCACAGCACCGTGAGCAGCGTCAGGCAGGCGCTGGCGCGTGCGGGCGTGGCCGGCCGCGAGGTGCGCGGTATCGGCTTGAGCGGCCAAATGCATGGTTCGGTATTCCTGGATGGGCAGGGAAACGTATTGCGGCGGGCCATTTTGTGGAATGACCAGCGCACCGCAGAGCAGTGTGAGCAAATCGAGCATGCCGTGGGCGGGCGCGAACGCCTCATCCAACTCGTGAGTAATCCTGCGTTCACCGGCTTCACCGCACCGAAGATTCTCTGGGTTCGACAACATGAACCTCACATTTACGAACGCACCCGCAAAATCCTGCTGCCAAAAGACTACATTCGTTATCGCCTCACAGGCGAGTTCGTCACTGAGGTCTCCGATGCCTCAGGCACGCTCTTGTTAGATGTCGCAGGCCGACGGTGGTGTCGGGCGATCCTGGAAAAGCTGCAAATCGATGAAGAGTTATTACCTCGATGTGTCGAATCTCAGGAAATTACGGGCTATTTGACCCCAGCAGCAGGCAACGAACTCGGCCTACCCGCGGGGGTGCCGGTAGTCGGCGGTGCTGGCGACCAAGCCGCGGGAGCAGTCGGTAACGGGGTCGTTCGCGCGGGCATTCTCAGCGCCACCATGGGCACCAGCGGCGTCATCTTTGCCCATAGCGACTGCGTGCAGACCGATCCCCAAGGCCGCGTCCACACTATGTGCCATGCGGTCAAAGGTGCCTGGCACCTGATGGGCGTAGTACTCAGTGCAGGCGGTAGTCTGCAATGGTTTCGTAATCACTTCGCGACGCAAGAGATTCGCTTAGCGGCTGAACGGCAGGTGGATGCTTACGATCTGATCCTCGCCCTCGCCGAGCAGGCCCCTCCGGGGGCCGAGGGGCTATTCTTTTTGCCGCACTTGACCGGTGAGCGGCATCCTTACTCCGATCCGTTGGCCCGCGGCGCCTGGATAGGGTTGACGGTACGTCATGGCTGGCGGCATTTGGCTCGTGCTGTGGTCGAGGGAGCCACGTTTGCCTTGCGCGACTGTTTGTCGGTGATGATCGAAATGGGGCTGGAGCCGAAGCAGATTCGTCTTTCTGGCGGCGGCGCGCGTAGTGCGTTCTGGCGCCGCTTGCAGGCCGATATCTACGGCCATAAGGTCGCCTTGATCAACGCTACCGAAGGCCCAGCATGTGGCGTGGCTTTGTTGGCCATGGTCGGCACTGGTGCTTACGCTTCCGTTCCCGAAGCTTGTGACGCTGTCATTCGCGTTACCGAAGAAATATCCCCCTGTCCCGAACGTAAGGCATTCTATGAACGGTGTTACGCCACCTACCGCCAACTTTACCCAGCTTTGCGCCACTTGTTTCCTCAATTAGCCCGTTTGGTGCATTCCTAAGATCAACTTTGCTAAGTTGATTCGCTTCTTTTCATGATATTTCGCCAGTTTTGCTCATCGTGAGATTGACGCGCAAATTTCCTAAGCTAAAATGCATTGACGAGCGGAAATCAGCTATTGGTGCCTAAACATATCCAGCAACAGGAGGAGACAGCATGTATAGTGTCGTGCTTCTGACCGCGATGGCCACAACGCAAGTGAACGCTCCCAGTTGGTTTTGGCATCATCGGTGGTTTGCGTGCCATGGTTGGTGCTCCGGCTGGTGCCATGGCTGGTGTGCGGGTTGGTGCAGTGGTTGGTGCAGCGGCTGGTGTGCGGGCTATTGCCACGGCGCATATTACGTGCCAGTAATTCCCGTGGTCTATGCTGGTCATGGTTGCTACGGTGGGCCGGTCGCGACTTGTTTTGGTTGTCACGGTTGCTATGGCACCACGCCTCCAGGTTCTTATTACACGCCGCCTTCCCGACAAGTGGAAACCATTCCAGCTCCGCCGCGGGAGGTGAAGCCTGATTCTAAACCCATGGAGAAGGCTGAGCCAGAAAAGCCTGCCTTAGCGCCAAACCGGGCGCGGTTAATCGTTGAGCTGCCGGCAGATGCTACGTTGTATGTGGATGACCAACCCATTCGATCCCCAGCTAAGTCGGTGCGCACCTTTGTGACGCCCTCCTTGGAACCAGACCAAACTTATTACTACATCCTTAGAGCCGAAGTGGTGCGTAACGGTCAGCGCTACGAGGAAAGCCGGCGCGTGATTGTGCGTGCCAATCGGGAGATTCGCGTGGTCTTTCCCGATCCGGAGTCAGCTACTGTACGGACGGTTTCCACGCAATAAACGTTGCTTCTCCGCATCTGCATAAACGATTCAACCCCACTTGCCTGGGGTAACAAACGCTGCACGACAGTAGTTAGCTAGTCGCGCGAGGCAAATTGGATAAGCAAGGCGCGCCGGTGGATGCGCTTTGTTTATTTTATGGGCGTAGCTGTTCGAAGCTGCCAGCTAGGGAAAATACCGCACGGCTAATTTCCGTCCTACTGTAATCGGCGTGCGATTTCGTTTTCCAACTGAGCCAGTTGGTGGAAATCGAAGCCCTCACACCGCCACAAAATATTCCCGCGGCTATCAACAAGGATGAGGGTAGGAAAACTTTGCACTGCAAATTGCTGTTTGACGGGACAGGTATCGCCGCTGCCAAGCAGGATACGGTAGTTCAGGCCCAAGCGTTGCCGAATGAAATTCACCCGTTGCTGCTGCTCTGACAAAGTTCCCTCTTCATAGGCGATACCGATGATCTGCAAGCCTTGTGGACCGTAACGGCGCTGCAAGTCCGTCAAGTGGGGCAAGGAATTCAAACAAGGCCGACACCACGTCCCCCAGAAATCTAACAAGGTCAGCCGCGCCGGTGCTTCCCGAAATCGGAATGGTTGGCCAGCCAGATCATATAACGCAAAGTCTTCTACTTTATTGGCCACCACTCGACAACTGGGCACGGGGAACGAAGATGAGGGAACAGCAGCGGAACCGGAGGACGCCGCTCCTGGCCAAGGTACCGGATTTGCGAGTTGTGCTAAAGGGGGATTATGCACGCTCGCCTTATCTGGATGGCGGAACTGCGACGACGAGTCGTGGCCACGCAAGCTGGGGGCAGGAACCACCAGAGGGGGTGCTGTCGCTGGAGAAGGCGATCGGTTCAAATCAGAGGCAGGCGGTTCGGCAGGTTTGTCTGACTTAGGCGAGCGCAGGGCCGCAGGTGTCCAGGCGCGGTCGTTGGGCGGGGCAGGCGTATGCCAACTTTGGGGGCCTGCCGAGGAGGACGGAGTCTCGCCGTTGCGTTGTGCCGAGTTGGTAGTGGGTGCAGCCGGCTGGCTTTCCTGGAGGTTTTCCCGCACGATGATGGTTACTAAAACATTGGGCGGGGTCGCGTAGGTAACGCCCGTAAGTGTCACCTCGCCGACACGCGCCCGGGCGAGTAGTTTATAGCGTTGCCCCGGCGTCAACCCCTGGATCACGAAATAGCCCTGATAATCAGTTTGTACTTCGCGTGGCGGCTCGCCCCCATCTGCCAAGCTCACTTGAATCAGCGAGTAAGGCCGACGTTGGTAGTAAGCATCTATCACTTGTCCCGCCAGAATGCCGTTGCCCCGTTGCGATATAGTGCGAGCTGGGGCTTCGGGCGCTGGGGTCAACGGTTCTCCTGGCGAGATCAGGGTCGTCGTTTGTTCAGGGGGGTTACGCCCGCCTCGGCCAAGAGTCGGCCAAGGCCAGTTCTTTGAATTGAGTGCGGCACAACTGGAAACGGCTAGCACGACCAAAATCCCCAGCAGGCACAAGCGACGCACATCGGTTCCCTCATGCAGGTCCACCGAACTCGCTGGCGAGCGTCACGGCCCGCCTGGGAAATAATTCCCTCGTTCAATCCTTACCGACGCCGAGTAAGATGCAAGTCGTCGCAGTGCGATCGACCGAGCCCATAGCTCCCGACGAGCGATCAATACGGCCCATGGCATAAGGTTTGCGCCCCCTGGCGACTCGGCTCTTTTCCTGCCATCGGCAATTTCCTACATGAGTATCATGCCAGACGGCACTGCGTCGCCACCTAACCCTAACGGACGTAGCGACTATACTCAGAATTCACTGCGGATATGTCGCGCCAATTTTATGAGGAGGAAACCCATGACGCCATGGTTACGCCAAGCGCTCCTTGCAGGTATAGCTTTTGTGGCTGGCGTCTTGGTCACGCGCTTATGGCCATCGGCGGAACGTGGCCCGCTGGACGACCGGCTCTACGCGCAAGAACAACAGCCTGCGACTTGGTTAGTCCACAACGTTTATTTTTCCTTGAAGGACAACACGCCCCAAGCTCGCGCCCAGTTGGTGGAGGCGTGCCACAAGTATCTCTCAGGGCATGAAGGCACTGTCTTCTACGCCGCTGGGATTCTAGCCGAGGACCTGAACCGACCGGTCAACGACCGTGATTTCGACGTGGCTCTGCATATTGTCTTCAAAGATAAAGCGGCCCACGACCGCTACCAGGAGCACCCGCGTCATAAAAAATTTATCGAAGAAAACGAACGGCTATGGAAAAAGGTGCGCGTTTTTGATTCGTATGCTTCTCCGAAACGCTGACACTACTCGCCTGGACGACGCGGTCGCTGATCGATGATTTCGATCTGGTAATTATTCCCCACACGCCGCACGCGGAAGATGGTGATTAGCTGGCGTTTGTCGATCTCCTCTTCCGTCAGGCCGCGATATTTCAATTCGCGCTCGGCCAAGGCGCGCTCCAGTTCGACGGGGAAAAACACAAAGGCGCGCTTGGGGGTAAAATCCAGGTTCAGTGCGTGGGCTAAGGCCGCCACCGATTGTGGATTGTCGTCGGTCCAGTGGATCAGGCGTCGGCTCAGAGCGCTAAGCGCATCCTGCCCCTCCAGGGTTGGTTTAAGATTGCGGTTGCCCAGTTCTCGGTAGAACAAATACAGCCCGTCGGGACGCGGAATGACCAGGATGGCCTGCAGTTCAATCAGACGGTTGAGATATTCTCGGGAACTCGCATAGGGCATGACCATCTTCCAGCGATGCATGCGTCGCGCACGGACAGTTTGGACGCCCGGACCAACGCCCGAGCCGATCCCCGGCCCGGTACCACTGCCGAGGCCACCCCCGGTACCGGGACCGCCGCGCCCCACATCGCCAGGTTTGCCTTGGGGTCTGTTGGGCGGAGGCTGCTCGGGCGGCTTATCTGGGATAACCGTTTCAGGTGGATTCACTTCGGGCGGTTTGTCCGCCGGTTTCTCCGGCACTTGGGGCTGGTCCACAATCGGCGAATCCTCAACGGCGTCGGGCGGACTGTTATCCCCCTCACCACCACCCCCTGCATCTACGACATCCAGCTCAGGCGGCGGTGGGTTGTATGACCACAGTCCGCATCCGCCATATGCCGCTAACACTGCAAATCCCAAAATCAGAAATAGATGCAGTAACACTGCCGAACCTAATGACAGGGGCAGCTCATGATGGGCCGAGTATTTCAGATACATCGGCTCTTCATGGAGATACACAGGCATTGCCTGACTTCGCCTCGACTCGGTTGTTCGCGCCATTCCCGCCATGCCTGCTTCCTCACCGTCGGGGATCTACTACGCTACCCCGCTTCAGCAATTCTTACTATGCGTCAGATTTGCCACCCCTCAGTCTAACTCTCTCCTTGTCATTGTTACCACTTTCCCGAGGAGAGGCAAGCGACTCTCCAGCGAAATGGTACTATGCAGGAGCCGGGCGTCGAATTTCACTACGGGACACCGAGCCTGGGTACAGTCTCGCGGACCTCGGCACTCTGCGTAACGAACTAAGAGAGGTGGCGGCGGTTTATGTCGAATATCGCGCAAGGAAGTGCGGCAAGAGTGTCTCCACGGCACGGCGGACGTACTTACTGAGTATGTCCAACTCCACATTTACCAGGTCGCCGACACGACGCACGCCGAGCGTGGTATGGGCCAACGTGTACGGAATGAGCATTACGCTGAAACGATCGGAATGCACTTCCACCAGCGTCAGGCTTACTCCGTCCAACGCGATCGAGCCTTTGGGCACCATGTAAGCAAGCAGCTCCTGGGAGCAGCCTAGCCAGAGCAAGTCGAATTGTTCCTGGTGTTGCCGCGACAGAACCGTGGCCAAGCCATCGACATGTCCTTGCACCCAATGACCGCCCAAAGTATCGCCCAGGCGCAACGGCAATTCGAGATTCACCATGTCCCCGACTTGCAGGCGGGCCAGGTTAGTGCGCGACAAAGTTTCGGGACCCAGATCAAAATGGCAACGCCCTTCCTCGAGATGAACCACGGTCAGGCACACGCCGTTGACTGCAAGGCTCTCGCCCAGCCCGACTGGACGCGCTAACGCCTCGTGGCTGATGACCAGCCGCTTGCCCGCACCAACGTCATGAATTGCGCTGACCGTTCCCAGGTATTGAATGATTCCCGTAAACATGTTGAAGTATACAGGCCTTATCGTGTTTCAATCGCTGAGACTGGCCGCCATGATCCGAGCCTACTACGTTAACGTTTAGCATATACGCGAAGTTTTCGAACCAGGAGTGTAACGTATGTCTGCGGAGCGGCCTGACCAAACGCGCGTTCCCGATGCGCTCCTGGCAAGTGTTTCCAGCGCTATTGCTCGCTCTGACACCGAAGCGTCGCAGGCATCGCCAGCCGAGGATCGCATTGCGGCTCCCGCTCGCGATAATTGTGGGGCCAGGGAAGGCGGTAAGCCTCAGGCGAAGCAGGTCGGCGTCTTGTCTGAGAGATTGCCAAGCGAAGCCGCTCGGACGAGCGCGCCAACGCCCGCGCAGCAGGAGCCTGGGCCCGTGCCAGCGCGGCGATGGTGGTTACTGCTACTTCTGGGTTTGACATTTCTTCTCTTGAGCGTAGTGATATTCCCCCTAGTTTGGCTCATGGTCTCTGGCAGAGCAGATTTGGCACGCGCAATTTCTGCTGATGATGCTTACGAGCCGGGCTGGCGTTATCGCGACTTGGTCGCTTCCATTAGGCTGGTGCCTGAAGCCGAAAACGGTTGGCCCGTTGTCGAAGGACTAGCGCGCTCTTGGCCACCACCTCCGAACGTGCGCTTAACAAAATCTTCTGAGTGGCTGAAAGAAATCTATGGGATTCATTGGCATGGAGGGCTCCCGCTGCCTGGCTACCTAAGTGCATTTCCTTCAGCCATAGTCGCCAGTGGGCGTTGTGTATGGCACGAGCGTTTGCCCACGGATGTCGCGAAGGAGTTGGAAGAAATCATGGCCGCTGCCCCGCACGTTTGGCCGGCCCTGCAATATTTGTCTCACTTTCCTGGGCTACAATGCCCCGTACCCGGTAGTGTCCCAGAAATTGACGCTCATCCCAGACTCTCACCTGCCAATCATTTGGGAATCGCCTTTTGTCTGGCGGTCTTGTGCCTGGAATGGCACCTGCAACACGGTCGCTTTCAGGATGCAGAGCGCTGTCTGCATGTGTTATGCCTCATGGAGTCAGCGTATTGCGATCGGGCGTTTTGCCTTCCTTGGCGTAATTGGTCTGAATTTTGGGCCGTACCTTGAGCCGTGGAGCGTGTACTCGCCTTTACCGAGTTAGCACCGCCCACTTTGCATCGCCTGGCCAGCGTTGCCCAGCAATGGGAGAATTACTCTCCAATAGTTGAGGATCTTCGGGCCGCACGCGCGTTATATCACGAATATTTCACAGCGTTTGAACGAGGCGACCCAAGATATTTTGGCTTTCTTTTGTCGAGTTACCGTGCTCCGTTCAGTATTGAGGCTCTAGTCATGAATTTGCTTGAAAGGTGTCGATGGGTGTTGCTGAAATGCTCGGCCCACAAGGTGCATGCACGGGTGTTGCGGTATTACTTAGAGTGGCAGCAATGGGCGCAGCAGGCGTGGGATTCGACCATGGGTCGCAGTGCACCAGGCCCGTTGCCTTCGGTACCTGTGCGGACGTGGTACGAGGAGCTTTGGGACATCAGATGGCCCTATATGCCTGCTTCGATTGATAACGACCTGCGCCGCTTGCTTTATTTACGACTACTGCGCTCGGCAATCGCTGCGGAGTTATTCCGCAAGGAGCACGGTCGTTGGCCCAGTCATTTAGGCGAATTAGTGCCTGACTATCTCAACGAGTTGCCCTGCGATCTGTACAACGCGCCCAACCCGCTCTTGTTACGACGCACGGCCGAGGGAATCGTCATTTACTCCGTGGGCGAAAACGGCACCGATGATGGTGGCGATCCCGTGCGCGATTACACGTTCTTTCTCTATGATGTCGAGTATCGTTGGGCACACCGACGTTGACCAGAATTGATCGATGACTGCGCCCGGCAACTGTGCGGCGCTGGGTCGGTACACAGTTCTTTCATCCATCTCAGGCTGGCAATCCAGGTATCTCAACTATTCGCCTGGAAGCAAACAACCCTTCAATTTCAGTTTTCAGCCCGTCGGCGGATTTGCATCTGTTGGCGGATCTGTTCTTGTTGCAGACGGCGTAATTCCTCGAGAGTTTTGAGCACTTGCTCAAATTTCTCGCGGTCGAATCCGGGACCGTCCTGATTGAGGTCGCGAATTTGCTGTTGCAAACGTTGCCGCACTTGCTGTAGTTGGGGCAAGTCTTCGACTTTGGCGTTTTGCTTTTTGTCATTCTGAGGAACGGCCTCGGCAGGTTGAAGTTTTGGCGGTAAGGGCTGGACGGGAGGAGCAATTTTTGGCACTGCGGGCGGTTGTTCTGGGGCGGGTTGAACAGGAATAACTGGTAGAGGTTGAATCTGAATCTTGGGAATAGCTGGAGGTGGGGCGATAGGTAGCGGTTGCACCGGCAGCGGTACTATGGGCACCGGTTGCGCGTTAGGCGGTTGGATGACACGGATTGGCGGCCTGGGGCCTGCTGGAGGAGCCGATGTATCATTCTTATTCGTACTTTGGCCAGACCCCGCGGGACTATAGTCTGCTTCTCGAGAATCAGCCACTTCAAACACGACGCGGAAATTGCCTGCACGCAATTCCACCGTGCCACGAACTTGGTCGCATACCAGTTCATGGAACTGGTTGCGCATGGCCATTTCCTGTTCCACGATTTTACCGTTGCGCTTATCCACACCATGTACCAAGGTCATTTCCATGAAGCGGCGGTTGAGATTGTCTAGTGGGGTTCGCTGCCAGCTAGCCAACACTAAGATGGGCAGCTCTTCGAACCGCTCGACGATCAGGGTTTGCGCAGGCAAGTCGGTCTTCCAGCGGAATTGCCCCGAAACGCGGTCCCAGGCCACGGCGGGGCCTTCCACCAGAACCGTGCGCATCAGCGTGCCATGCGTGTAGATTTGCCGACCATTTGCCAACTGGAGGATAGCCCCACCAACATTGATGCGATTGTTCGTTTTGTTGTAGAGCAGATACCAGTGGAAATCATCCGCCAAAACATAGGAGGGGACTTGCTGTAACACCGTACCCTCAGGTAATTCGCAAGAAGCAATCACGCGTCCGGAACGCACGTCGAGGATGGTTAGGTGCGGTACCAATTCGCCAGCACGTTCATCGGACGCGTTCCGCGGCGCCAGAGTTATGCGAGCTACGGTCCCGGGGACGAGCGACTCGGGGGCCCCTAACACGTTATGCAACCGCCGCGTCCAAACGTTGCGTCCTGTGAGCACGTCATAGAGTCGCCAGTTTTCCTGACCGTTAGGGAAGCTTTCGCAAAGCAGCAGGTGCCGGCCAATGGCCTGTTTTCGTTGCTGCCAAGCGGGCAGGAAATCGGGCACTGTTATGACTTCACCGGTTTTTGCGGATAAGGCAACCACTCGATACGGCGTGTCCCCCCGCTCGCCTCCGCGTAGCACTAGACAAATCACCCGCTCATCGCCAAACATCTCGACAGGCGGGCTCGCTAGGGGTTTTTGCCAGAGCATGCGGCCCTGGGGCGACTCGCTCCCGCTAGCCATGGGATCCACGACCACTAACCCCTGATCACGCCGATAATAAGCAACATACCTGGAAGTACCGAGAAATTGCGTATATAAGCGTTCGCGCGTGCCATCGGGATAATTCACTACCCAATCCGAGACGGACGCATCCCAATGAACGTACGGCTTGGCGTTGGGATGCAGGAACTGCATCGCCTCGCTGGCCAGGTCTTGTCGCCAGATAATACGTTTGAGCCTTACGTTCACGGCATACAAGTAACTTCCCCAGGAGAAATAGACTAAACTTCCTGCTCCTTGACACTTCAGGGCACGGTGAGAGATCTGTGCTTTGTCCACGCCTGCGACATTGTGTTGCTCCAAGGGCAGAGTGGCGACATTCTTCAGGCCGTCTTCGCCGCGACCGCGTTCATAGATGCGTAATTGTTGCGGATATTGGTTCACATTGATCGCTAGAATGTACGCATGAGGTAGCGACCATTTGACCTCGCTGGTGTCGAGTTGAACCAGATTGAATTGGGGGAAATTCCCACTTTCGACGCGACACCTAATTTCGGAGCGTGTTGGCAACCAGGTTTGCTTGCCCGCATCGAGAAACGGTAGGAAGCGCTTATCGGTAGCCAGCTCGTCGAAGATTTGCCGACCAGTTTTCCCATCGCTAACCGGGAGTTCGGGGAATTGCTCCGCCAGGCGCGTATAGAAGAAAACCGCCGCATCCATATTCCCCGTGCGGGCATGGAGGCGTGCCAAAGCCTCCAAACCGCGGGCCACGGCGTTTTCGTTGATGTGACTCAATAAACTCAACAGGACGTGCTCCGCTTCGGCGAATTGCCCGACGCCTTGATATTGCTCGGCCAAGTGTAAGCGGGCCTGTACGCCGGTTTCCCCGATATCGCCCATCAGTGCCACAAAACGCTTGATCTCCTCGAGGTTGGTTGAGGAACGCACACGCTGCCACTCGCGTTCAACCACCTCCAAACACTGACGCAGTTGGTCTTGGGGCAGTGGTCGCTCTAAGAGGCTCAACATGCGGGCTTCCGCCAGGGCTTCCGGGATCACCTGCCCCGTGGTCTCACCCGGCAAACTCACGGGAGGCTGACTGCCCAACTTTCCGAGCTCGAGATAGGCTTGGAAAGCCTCACTATACCTTCCCTGGGCTTCGCGTCCTCGGGCGAGTAAGTAGAGATAGGTGGCGCGGCGTTGCCGCTCTTCTGTCAAACGCAACGCCTGAAGTTCGGGCGTTTCGCCCGCAGGAGGTTCAGGAATGCGGGTCAGCTGCTCAAATTGTGCTAAGTCCTTTTCATAAGCGGCGAAGTTGCGGTTGAACTGGATGGCCAGGGCTTCGAAGAGTTTTTGCTGAGCGCGCCGCCGCAAATCATAGGACATTTCCTGATGCAGTGCGGCGCGGAAATCAGCTATGGCCCGCTCAATCTCGCCCCAATGCAAGTATAACACCCCTCGTTCCGTCAGAGCCACGGGGTCGTTAGGATTCTTTTCCAAAGCGCGGGCGATTTCGGTCTGACGCACAGACAGTTGCGGGTAAGCCACCAGACTAGTCGTTCCCTGGGCGATCAGATAACCATTGTGGAACAGCAGATTGCCTAAAGGTTCCTTTTTCGCGGACTGGCTTCGACCCAGAATCACGCCATCTTGCAGGCTGATAGCCAACACCTCGCCTGTTTGCGTGGGCAAGAAATAAGTGGTGGCATTGGCCACACCGCGACCAGAGGGTGCGGGCACTGCCACGGACCACACGGGTTTGCCGTCCGCCAGGTTCAAAGCACGCACCCGTTCACGGCCGACGATGAGGATCCGCCCGTGGTAGATGCCTGCCACATAAAGGTCCCCCGCTTCCTGGACTAACGGGCCCCAAGCGTTGGTGCCATCTTGCAAATTCAGGCAATACAACTTGTTACTATCGGGGGCCGTGAAAACCACTTTGCCCTCGGCAATCATGGGAGCATTGTAGTACCAAAACGGTTCATAGAGAAAGAATTGGCCTGGTTGGCGAATCGGCACAGCGGGACGTACACGCCCACGAAAACTGGGGTCATCTACGAGCCAAAGCAAGGATTCATATGGTTGCGCCCAGACTAACGAACGCGTGAGTAAATCTACGGCCAAAACGATGCCCGCATTGGTCGGACACACCAGGATGCCGTCGCTGTAGGCTAAGTGGCAGGCTTCTAGACGCCGTTCAGGTTCTTCGGTAACGCGCCGTTCCACGTAACAGAGAGGCTGAATCCAATTTACACTTCCCGTATTCGCTTCCAGACAAACCAAACGAATCTCACCATTGGTTTCCACCAAGGCATAGAGCTTTCCAGCCAAAGGAAGAGGCGGGCCCAGGAAGAAGGAATAAGCTAAGGGTGAGTTAGCAGGCAAGCGGGGCACGTCAATTGTCCAAGCGGCACTGCCTCCCGATAACCTGACGGCGGTCAAGACATTCCCCTGGGAGAAACCTCCGAGGTCGACAGGCATGCCACCAGGCATGAAACCACCCATGTGGCGGCGATAGGAGATGGGCGGTAACGGTGTGTCCTCCACAAAATAGGCCAGTTGGCCGTCTGTGCTCAGGGTTCCTAAAAGCGTGTTATACACAAACGCACGCGGACCAATGTTTCGATATTGGGCAAGTAAGGTAATGGTTGCCGAAAGCCGACCACCCGCGGTCAGGATTTTATCCAGGCTACTGTCTTCATGATCGCATTCAGCCGAGTGCCACAGACGTTCGCCTGTGCGCGCGTGAATGGCCTCCAGTCCATAGGTGGTTCGGTATAAAATCATGTCGCCGAAGCTGGCCGGCAGGCTGCCCGGCAGCACTATGCCCCGACGGCCGGTGATGCGTTGCGCGGCGCTGTCCACCTCATTTCGTACCCGAGGATCACGAAAAGTTGGACGTTCATAGACCGCTTCGAGAAACGGCGCTGTTCCCTCACTTACGGCCGTGTGGGTCAAGTCGCCGCCAAAGACGGGCCAATCGAAACGCTCCCGGTGAAAACGAACATTGCCACCCGCGGCTGCTAATTGCCGCAGCTCCTGATGGCTCAGCCGAGCTAGCGGCTCAGGAAGTTCTCTTCGTTTCAGCTCTTCCCAAACCAGTTCCCGCAGTTCAACCTGTCCCGCTCGCTCCAGGGCGAACGCAGCCTTCACGAGCGTCATCGTAGGCAACTGCGCGGGCCCACCGACACGCTTGAGCAACTTGTCGAAATATAACGCTGCCATGATGGGGCTTCCCTGATCCAGCTGCACCGTTCCCAAGGCCGCTAACGCTTCCGCCCCGGCTTCCGTATGGAGGAAGCGCACGGCAACTTCCGCTAACTTCTGCAGGTCGCCTGCTTGCAAGGCCTGTTGCAATAACGCTTTCGCCTGCGCACCAAAGTACTGTTCGTAGTGCTGCAAACCTTCCTGACCCATGCTACTCAATAAGCGATTGACCTCCGAGCGCACGCTTGCCCAACGACCTTGAGCATCTTGCAGAAACTTATCTTCTTTCTCATCCAGCATAGCTTGGAGCAACTCGATGGCCTGACGCCACTCCTGCTCCTTAATCAGCCGACGCGCCTCTTCCAACTTGCGTTCGGCATTGCGATCGCGAGGCAACCGTATAGGCTCTGGCTTCTCCTCCGGGCCGGTCGGCGGCGTCGCCGGGGGAGGCACGCGGCGCTCCTGACCCAAGGCCCAATGACTCCAACTATTGGGACCTAACAAGAATTCCACGAGCGACCAGGCTAGTACCAGTCCCACCACAATCAGTAACGCCGCGAGTGCTCGCTGACGTTGCATCTTCGCGCTCCTGTGCCTTGCGCTAAGTCCTACCCAAATATTGTTGCTACCTCACCTATTTTTTTAGTTGCTGGCTATGCTTTCCCTGCTTAGCATTGTGTAAGTTTGGCCAGCAAATTGCAAGGGCCCTTTGCCGTGTAAATTACGTGCCCTATCGCTTCCGGGCCACGTGTTCGCCGTTTTCTCCGCGAATAGGTACCATAATTAAGACGAGACGGCCGGGGATGAGTAACAGCCAATCTTCGACCGTTTAGGTTACTCATGAGCCATGTCTCTCAAGTTGTCGAGAAGGCCATGTCGTAAGCGGAACAAGACCAATTCGCCGCCGAATTAAGAACGATGTACGCTCTTCGGAACAGAACACACGTTTCCTAGCCGGATTACCGCTGGGTCTGAGCCCGAGCATTATGGCTTGCCCTTTTCACTTGTGTCAGAGTAATGTCCCAGCGCCTGAAGCACATGCAGCTGCGGGAGCAGAGGACCTAGCAATGTTGGTTCAGGTCATGGGCGCCTCGCGCGAAACGGTGAATCCCGACCGTGTGCGATTGTGACCGCTGATTTAGCTGATACACATGGCATCTTCGCGACGGATTGTCGCAGATTCGCAGTATTGACTGCCACCAACAAACACCAACCCGATTTCAGTTTGCTTCACGAAGATGCCTTCAGTCCGAGGTTGGTCAGCAGTTCACGCGCACTTTCCACGCGGTTCAGGCAATACAGGTGCAGGCCAGGTATGCCATATGCCAAAAGCTCCTCGCATAGGCGTGTGCAAACTTCGACACCATAACGGCGTACTGATTCGTCTTCGGAAAACTCATCGAGTCGGCGATTAATGGCATCGGGCAGCTTAGCGCCGCATAATGTGGTAAAGCGGCGAATCTGTTCCTTACTAAGAAAGGGCAGGATCCCTGGGACGAGCGGGACGTGCACACCTCGCTTGGAACGAAGGTATTCGACACATTCAACGTAGTCGCGAGCATCATAAAACAGCTGCGAGATGAGAAACTCGGCACCCGCAGCGACTTTCTCCGCGGCGTAATCCCAGTCGCGAAATTTATTGGGAGCTTCCTGGTGGCCTTCCGGATAAAACGCCGCCCCGACGCTGAATGAATAATGGCTGCGGATGAAACGAATCAGGTCGGTGGCATGAGCGAAACCGTCAGGTTGGGGAACAAACTCAGGTTGACCCCGGGGTGGGTCGCCACGCAGCGCCAGGATGTTTTCTAAGCCCAGGGCCTGAGCTTGGTCGAGCACGCTAATGATCGTGCTGCGGGTCTGGCCCGTGCATGTCACATGCGCCATACTTTCGACGCCGAACTGTTGACGAATGCGCGCCGCGATGCGTAAGGTACGCTCTCGCGTGCCGCCACCAGCACCGTACGTAACGGAAAGAAATGCTGGCCTCAGACTCACCAGTTGCGGCAAAATCTCGCGAAACAGGGCCTCCTCGGCCTCATCCGTTTTAGGGGGAAATAGCTCGAACGAAACCGTTACTCGTTGCCCCCTTAGAATCGTCTTCGGTTGGCGATAAAGCTCGGCAATTCGCATGTTCTGTCGGCAATTGACCTTGGGGGGTGCCCCGGCGCACTTTCTCGGTTCGGACGACGAGGCCAGGCGAACTAATTTATTGCCAGCAAAGGGATGGCCAGACAGCAAGGTTCACGGTAAGCGTCGGCCCTACTCACGCCTTAATCATATCCCGCACGGTCATACCGCTGGGAATCATAGGCAGGACGTGTTCTTGATAAGGCACCAAAACATCCAACACGAAGGGCTCCCGAGCATCGAGCATTTCGCACAAGGCGTCATCCAAGTCAGCCTTGCGCGCCACCTGCCGCGCACCACAGCGGAAGCTCTTGGCCATTTGCACGAAGTCCGGGTAAGGGTCTTCGTCGGGGCCCGCGCCCAGGTAGGTATGGGCACGATTGCTCGCGTAAAAGCGATCCTCCCACTGCACCACCATTCCTAAGTGCTGATTGTTGAGCAACAACACCTTCACCGGCAGCTTCTCGCAATAGGCACAAGCCAACTCCTGGATGTTCATCAGCAAGCTGCCGTCGCCGTCAATGTCAATGGCAATTTTATCGGGATGAGCGGCGAGCGCGCCAATGGCTGCGGGTAAACCAAAGCCCATAGCTCCCAAACCCCCCGAAGTTAACCATTGCCGCGGTCGCTCAAACTTGAAATACTGTGCCGCCCACATCTGGTGTTGGCCGACCCCTGTGGTCAAGATGACGCGGTCGAGCCAACCGCGTTGCCGCAGCATCTCCCACAGACGCTCAATGCAATACTGGGGCATAATGGCGTCGTCGCGATCCTTGTACCGCAACGGTTCCGTTTCGCGCCAGTAGTCAATTTGTCGGTACCAATCGCGATACTTTTGCTCAGGTGTCTCGCCCGGATACAGGTGCAGCCCCTGATCCACCAACCGAATCAACTCCTGTAAGGCGTATTTCACGTCGCTGCAGATGGGGAGCGTTGCGGGTTTACATTTGTTCAATTCCGCGGGGTCGATGTCAATGTGAACGATCTTGCCGTGTTTCGCGAACTCGCTGACCTTGCCCGTGACTCGGTCGTCGAAACGTACCCCTAAAGCCAGGAGCAAGTCCGCTTCATTAATGGCGTAATTGGCATACACGGTGCCGTGCATGCCGAGCATGTGCAAACATTGATAATGCGTGCTGGGAAACGCGCCAAGTCCCATCAACGTCAAGGCCACCGGGATGCGCGTTTTTTCTGCGAAGATGCGAAGCTCCTCGGAAGCGTTGCCCGAAATGATCCCGCCTCCCGCATAAATAATGGGTTTACGACTTTCCCGCATCAGTTCCAGCACGCGCCGCAGCTCGTCGGGCTTAGCCTTGCGATACGGCTTATAGCCTGGCAAATTCATAGGCGGATCCCAATCCGGCACCACTTGACGGTTTTGAACGTCTTTGGGCACGTCAATAATCACGGGCCCGGGTCGGCCTGTCATGGCAATGTAAAACGCCTCTTTGATGACGCGGGTGATGTCCTCAGTACGGGTAATCAGGTAATGATGTTTGGTGATGGCGCGGCAAATCTCAATGGTGGGTGTTTCTTGAAAGGCATCGGTGCCGATAACTTGCGTGCTCACTTGGCCTGTAATGGCAATCAACGGAATCGAATCCATCTTGGCATCGGCCAGGCAAGTCACGAGGTTCGTCGCTCCTGGGCCGCTGGTCGCTATGCACACACCTGGGCGTCCAGTACTGCGGGCATAGCCAGAGGCCATAAAACCGCCGCCTTGCTCATGGCGTGGTAGAATTGTCCGGATCTTGTCAGCCACGCGGGTCAGCGCCTGATGAATGGGCATGCTGGCTCCACCTGGATAGGCGAAGACCACCTTGACACCCTGGCGCACCAAACCATGGACCAGGATGTCCGCTCCGCTCATCGGCGCAGTTCCCGATACCAAAGGTTGCTTCGACACGGCCAGGTTGCTCCTATTTCAGAGGCACGTGGGTAGCTGGGCAAACTTAGACCAATACCCGTCTCTCTCGCACTAGGTTTGGCAGTCTTTTACCAATAATACGATTTTACCTCAGTTTCGCAAGGAAAATCCCAACTGTTTGCCAACTTTACTTGTAGCGTGTATCGGAATCTTTACCCAAACTAACCAAGCGATGCATGTGCTTATTAGGGCAATTGTCCATTTCATGAGACTTCAGCAGGTTCAGGATAGGGCATCAAGATGGGTGCTTCCTCCACACCTGCGAGGGCGGGGAATCGGCGGTCGAGAATCAGCTCCGCCAGCTGACGCGCCGTGCGTACGTCATCGTCGCTGATGCGTCTGCCAGACCAGCGGCGCCGCAGTTCCCGGCAAAGGACATCCGCGGCTAAGATCCAAGCCTCATCGTTCTGTCGGTCGGCCCAGAGCGCGGTCACCAATACGGTAACTGTATCCTGGATGCGCAAGGACAGTTCCATCATTTTCACCTGGCGGTCGGCCAAACGCAATTGATACTTACGCAACATGGCGCTAATTTCTTCGGCGTACCGCGGAAACATCGCCTCCGCCCACTGAGCATGGGGACGCAAACGCGGATGCAAACGTGGCACATAAGAAACCACATGCGGACGTAAACGATGCGCCAGCCACCATCGTCCATAGGCCCATAATTCCCGGCGCAGACGCCAAACGTGCAACGGATTCCACAACCGAAAAGTTGTCATGCCTGTTTCGTTGAGCCTGCGGCCAATCGGCTCAAAATAGCGCCGACCATGCTCCTTGGCTAACGACTTGAAAAACGCCAAGGCCAACATCTGACCTTCTCCCTCATAAATACACGGCGCCAAGAAATCGTGAACGTTATCTCCAAACAAATGGCCGTGAAGGAACGCTCGGCCGCCATGCGTCTTCATGAGAATTTCGATGGCCGATTCCTTCATTGCTTCGCTGCCGAAAATCTTCGCCACGATGCCCTCCAGTTCGCCGCGGTACCCGAGGTCGAGTAACCACGAACCCCAAGCAGTAAGCGCATCGGCAGCCGCCACGTAGCCCGCTAATTTGGCCAAGCGAAAGCGCACTAGTTCCCGCGCACCGATGGGTTTACCGTAAGTCCTGCGAAAATGGACCCAAGGTATGAGCGAAGCCAGCATAACTCGCATGCTCCCGGCTGCTAACGCACAGAGAGCTAACCGACCTCGATTTAACCCGTGGTAAGCTACCATCAAACCGTCGCCTCCGGGCGGCTGTAGTAAGTTTTCCTGAGGCACAAAAAACCGCTCAAAGCGCAGGCCGTTGTTGTAATTGTGGGCCAACGCGTACAGGCCGTAACGCACCATGCGAAAATGTTCATCCTCCTGGCTGGGTAACTCCACCACAAACACCGCAGGACGTCCTTCGAGCAACGCCACGAGCGCCACCAGCCTCCCGGGAATGGCATTGGTGATGAACAGCTTTTCTCCTGTAATCTCAAATCCGCCTGGCACAGGACGCGCCACAGTGCGCAAGGCCGTGAGATCGGAACCGGCATTTGGCTCCGTGAGAGCAAATCCTGATAGCACTTCGCCTCGTGCCAAGCGGGGCAAAAAACGCTGCTTTTGCTCGACCGTGCCAAAGGTCATTAGTGGATCCACGGCCCCGATGCACCCGTGCACAGATGCCAGTCCCGCCACGGTCGCATCCAGGGTTGCCATACGCGTCAGAAATCGCGTGAACTTGGCAAACGGCACGCCACTGCCGCCATAATCGGGACTAATGAGCAAGCCCCAATAACCTGCCTCGGCCAATTCATCGAGAAGTCGCTGGGAAACCTTGCCCTGCTCGTTCCACAGGCGCTGCGCCGCCCGCGCACGCTGCAGCACTTCGTAGCAACGCTCCAGCACGGCATCGCACGGTGCGGGTTCCAAGGGTGGCGGATCAAAAAGAGCCATGGGCACTTGGCCTTCCCAAACCGCCCGATGCACCGGACTATTTACTGTTTGATACTGAGGCTGAAACAGAGCTTCGACTTGTTCGTCCGCGCGATCTACGGCGCCGAGGCGCCGCACTTCTTCGGCACTTTTCCCCGCCTGCGCCAAGGCTGTCTCTGCAAAACTTGGCCGATTTGCTTCGCTCATTGCTCGATTTCCTTAAAAGTGGCAGCCCCTAGATCATGGCCGACTTAGCCACCGTAACAACACCCAAGCCAAGGCAATCCCTAATCCCAATCCGGTTCCCCCGGCCAGCCACACCGACCAATGCCATCTGTTGCCTACCGGAGACTCGGCGCTTCTATCACCATCAGCGGAATTCGTCGGTCGCTGCGGCACAGTGACGCGACTGGCCGAGGAGGCCGCAGGGGCGTTAGTCGGCTTATCAAGTACAGATGCGTCATGCATCAACTTCCCGTGAACCGACGAGGCCGATGGCGATGCCGACTTGGATTCACCAGTAACGCCTACTAACCGAATCTGGCTTGATGAGGCTCCCTGGAGTATTGTTGAGTCTCGCGACCGTGCAGCCCCCGCCTGTGCCAGCGTGCTACGCAATCGCGAAGAGCTGGGCGCCATGTTCACGGAGGAGACCGTCGCCAACATATAGTCCGCGGCGGCTGAGCCAGCGCTTGGCGAAGTCGACATCGCCACTCCAGGCGGAGGCAGCAGTTGGCGCAAGTCCACCATGGGTTCCAGGATTCGAGCTACTTCCTCGGGCGTCTGCGGACGCTCTGCGGGTTTCTTCGCCAACATCCGATGCAACAACTCAGCCAGCTCGATGGGCACATCGGAGCGTATTTCCCGAATCGGCTTGGGCATTCTCGTTTGGTGCCAAATTAGCTTCTGCGCCACGGTGCCTTCGGGGAAGAGTGGATGCCCGGCCAAGACGTAATAAAACGTCGCCCCGAGACTGTAAATATCCGCGCGGATATCCACCACATGGCTATCGAGCGCTTGCTCCGGAGCCAAATAATCCGCCGTACCTAACACTTTTTCGTCATATTTACGAGTCAAAATATCTTGTTCGTCCAGGAAGAAACGAGCCAAGCCCAAGTCTAAAAGCTTTACCACGCCCGCTCGGCTCACCAACAGGTTGGCCGGCTTGATGTCCCGATGAATCAGCCCGACGCTATACGCATGATGCAATCCCCTAGCTGCCTGGTACAAATAATGCGTCGCCCGCGCTACATCGAAAGGCCCGTGCGCTTTGACCAAGTCCTGCAAACTTACTCCGTCGACATACTCCATAACTAAAAAATGTAAATCTCCCTCCTGATCCAGGTCATAAGCACGCACCACATTCGGGTGGTCGAGGGCCGCAATCGCTTTCGCTTCACGGTAAAAACGTTCCAACGCAGAGCTTTCCATGGAGCGGGAACGTGGCAAGACCTTGATGGCCACCAAACGCTTCATGTATTTATGTTCGGCCAAAAACACCATGCCCATACCACCACTACCCAGGCGGCTGAGAATCTTATATTTGCTGATAAAAAAACCTTTCCATCTACCTGCCAGCAATTGTTCCGCTTGAAACGCCGTGATTACGCCTCGCCGAACGAGCAAGTCGGCAAATTGGGCCGGACCGGTCACTTGACCGCCCGCACCGATTTCTCCGACCAATTTGTCCAGGCTCTCGGCTTCGACCAGACCGCTCTTCCGGAGCAGCTCGAAGAAAGCTTCTAACGTCGCTACCGCCATCGCCAGCCTTACTGCCTGCGCTCTATTCGGCGAGACGAGGCCACTTCGGCCGCGCTGCATTGAAGCAGCGCACCTTCCCCTTGTATTCAGTATAGACAGGACCGTTGTTTCTAAACAACTTACCCGGCGTTTTTTAACGCGGCCGTAAATAATAACATCCCGCGCAAACAGAACCCATAATTGCCAAGATTAGGGACGTACCCGCGGGTGAGTAAGCAGGCGCACGGGGAACTTTTGAGCCTAAGGCCTATGCTTATCATGACATTCGTCGCACTTCTTATCCAAGGCCTTAATCGCTGCCAACACCGCCTTGGCATCCTTCTTGTTCACCGCCTCTTCGACCTTCGCGACATCTTCCGTATATTCCCTACACAGTTTGACCCAGCTAGCCTTTGCGCCCTTGGGAGGATCATTCTTTTCCATTAGGCTGATTAGTCGCGTGAATTCTTTAGCATCCTTCTGCATCTTCGCCCAATCAGGCTTTGGTTTCTTAGCCTCCACTTCCAGCTGGTCCTTGAGCCCTTTCTTGACTCGATGCGTGATGTCCATGATTTCATCCACGCCGGGAATATCCTGTCTCAAGGCCAGTGCCACGCTCCCGAAGACCATGAGAAGCATCCCCAGCACGAGCCAGTGCACAGTGCGTTGCATGAGATTTCCTCCTGATTACCGGATTTTGAGCTTGCATCGCAAACCATGCTTGGTGGGCGGTTGGGCAGGTTCTCCGCAATAACTACTGACGCAGGCTTGTGTCGTCAACGGGGAGCTTTGTAACTTTTGGTTGCTAGCCCTTTCTGTTGCTGCGTGCTCCGTAACTTGCTCTCTCATTTCAGTGAACGAACGAAACAGGCGACCGCACCCCCAAGAGCGCGTCACCGCCCGTCAGCGATAAGGCCCCGGCCGATTCACGACCAACATTGACATATTCCAAAGCATTCTATGCGGGCACTCGTGATGCTACCCGGAACGCCATCTTGCAGGGCATCGGCTGCTCACGCGTGGCAAATCCCACTAACACTAGACCTCGTCTGCAAAAGCAATCCTCGGCTCATGAGGGATTAGGCCCGCACTATAAGCCTCACGCAACAGGCGTTCCACCGCTTGTCGTTCTTCTGGCCCAGCCAGGAGCGTGCGCTGGTTAACATACATCCGCACGAATTCCCGCCCTTGTTCCCGACTTAGCCCCCGCCCATACTGCAAGGCATAATCCAGCACCTCCTCCTCATGCTCTAACGCATATAAGATGCTTTCGCGCAACAGCCTGGCGATCGCACTGATAACTTCGTTCCCTAAATCTCTACGCACTATATTAGCACCTAAAGGAAGCGGTAAGCCCGTATTCTCAAACCACCATTTCCCTAAATCCACGACTAACTCCAGGCCCTGCTGTTGATATGTAAGCTGGCCCTCATGAATAATTAAACCAGCTTCCACCTCGCCTCGGCGCACCGCAGCGAGAATTTCGTCAAAGCGAATCACTCGGTAAGAGCAGTGCGAACCTAAGTATAATTGCAGCGCGAGAAACGCAGTAGTTAATTTACCAGGCACCGCTATTGTAACATCACGGAGACCTTCCCTATCTAAGCGTCTTCGACTCACAATTATGGGGCCGTACCGATCTCCCATGCTGAATCCACTGGGCAGTAACAGATATGTGTCCGTTACGTAGGCATATGCATGTACACTTACTGCAGAGACCTCCAGCTCACCCCGCAGACAACGCTGATTTAATGTCTCAATATCTTGCAGCTCATGCCGAATCTCCAAATCTCCGGTTGCAATCTTGCCATGAGTCAGTGCAAAAAACATAAAGGCATCGTCGGCATCAGGACTATGGCCTATAGTGATGATGCGTTTCGGCACAATCCTTCTCCTTGCGTCTTAGTTAATTGGCGCCAGCGGCGCACCTGCTCCATATACAAGGACCGAATTCTAAGCAAATCTTGATCATAACGGCCGTCCTTAAAATCTGGGAAACTCCATTCAAAGAACTGATACTTCCCATGCTTATACCGAGCTATAAGATCTGCCCATATGCCGTCGCTGAGATAAATCTTTTGCCCGGCTTTTTTGCACGATGCCAACACCACCTTGTTATCATCCAGATACCCGATATCTATATTGACTAGGCGGTTGCCATCCCTAGCCAAGGACATTTCTAGCGCTGTAGTCATTAGCTTGCGCTGCGAGAGCTTGTCGGGCAAATCAATATTGTGAAAACTAACTAGGCGGCGAGAAAGCTCCGGCCCCATTTCTGGCTCGTAATAATGCGTGACGTCGAAACGATAGTCCCCACTCACATAATCCACAGGACCTAATTTTTCCTCCAGCAAAGATATCGCTTTTTGTAGCGCAAGCGTGTCTGCCCATAAAATGGCCGCGAAATACTTGACTGGCTCAGGAGGCAGCGGCTTGGCCATATTTTTCTCCACGCTGCTTAAGAATCCTTAGGGCTTTATATACCAGGCACGGAGCGATCCCGAAAATCTCATGGATGTATCGAGCTAATTCCTGCAGGGGTAATTCCTCGCGTACGACCTGATGATGGCTGCGCCTCTGCAAACGATTGCCCTTGAGATAAATATGTTCGCCTTTTCGAACTTGAGTAACGAGCGGATAACGCATCATCTCCCAATCAAACGATAGATCCCAGATGCGTAGGAATTCGTCCCATTCTACCGGAGTCGTTTTATATGTTAGGCGCAGTTGTAACTCACTTTTAGGGCTAACAACATATAAATCGAATTTAGCATTATCATTTCGAGGCCTGAGCTCTAGGTTATGAAAGGATGTCGCTAAGGTCAAAGGGCCCTCTTTCGGCAATTCTATGAGATCACTAATAAGGAAGCCTGGATCTACCAAATGCGGCCTACCTTGTTTCCACAGCAGCAAGGCACAGTGGGTATCCGGACCATACGGTCGGTCTGCCAAGATTGGTTGAGCCTCCCAACCTAGTTGTCGCACGATATGGAGTAAGGTAGCTGTTAGAGAAAAACACGTGCCTCCCGTACCTAAGCGAATGTGGTCTGTGATCACTTCCTCAGGGGTGCGGCGTGCTTCAGGAACTCGACCACGCTCGGCCTCGCGAACAATCTTACTAAGATTTTCGTAAGGTAATCGTGCAAACGCACGGAGTACTTGCTTCAACACCCGGTCCGGTTCTTCAAGCAGGTTTATCGCATAATGACGCGCAAACCGAGCAAGTGTTTCATCCCTTACGGCCATCTTTCCTGCCTCGCCCAGACGACTCGACCGCCGTACACTATCTTAAGAAAAACAGCTTCGTCTAGGAAGAGGCGCCACCATGAACAAAACAGATATGAGCACGACCGCTTGGCTAAGTGTTAGGGAATACATCGCTAAGGGGATTGTCGCTGGTGCGCTACTGGCCGTTGCTCTCCAGACGCCTAATCCGTGGGGCGCTTTAATGATCTACGTTGGCATTGCGGTTGGGTTGATAAGCACACTTCTGCTCGCCGCTTATGAGGTGATGGTTCGTCAAGGTCAAGTGGTAGTCAGCTCGATTTGGCCCTTCATTTTTTACCTTATTCTCGATAACCCAGGCGCCGTGTATGGCGGGATCTTGGTAGGGTTGGTTCTGGGTTTAGGCTCTAGCATAGGCGCAGTTTGGCTGGCTTCAGCGGTGGTGTGGAGCTGGCAGCAATTGCTAGGCGGTATTGCGCTCGGCGCCGTGGTAGGTGGAGCAGTTCCTTTCGTCGTGCGCTGGCGCAATCGCTGGCTACGCAGCAGCACGATACTCGCGTTCGCGGGTTTACTAACAGGGGTCTTCATCTTTGCCCTTACCTGGTATCCGGAATGGTTACCGGACATGTCCCCGCAATGGTTCGCAGCTAATTTGCTCGTGGCCGCCTTATTAGTGCATTTCCTGGCCTTTGCTGGTCGAACGGAAGAAAGCGAATTAGAATGTGGCCTGACTACTCTATTTATTGCCGCGTCACTTTATGTCCTTATGCCGGAACGTTGGCGCATAGTTGGATTATTGGTACCCTTAGTCTGGTACGTTATTTACACAGGTACCATGCTGCGACACGTCCAGGTATTGAAACACGTTTTGCGGGGTTGGAATTATTTAGAGCTAAGGTATTTTCGCGAAGCTCTGCTTTCCTTTCGCCGAGCTCTGGAAATTCAACCAGGAAGCTCATGGGCGCGAGAGGGATTATGGCGGGTTCATCGGAAATTGACAGCTGACCTATTGGCCCAGCAGCCGCAATTGCGTCAGTTATTAGATATGGATTTGTGTTTGCAGCGCGTTGCAGAATTGCTTTTGCCAGGAACTCCCTCTGTCTCAGCTCTCGAAGAGGCCGAAAAGCTGCTTGACCTGATCTTAGATCAAGACCCCAATCGTCGGCCTGAAGTTCTGTATTGGCGAGCGATCTTATTGACTCATGCCCATCAATATGACCGCGCGGCTGAGGCCCTACTCGAACTACTGGATCGGCGTCTGTGGCCCGGAGTTTCCCCGTCGCGAGAAAAAATCTTAGCGCGAGCCTGGCATCTGGCGTTATTAGCGCATCAAGAGCTAACACAACGGGTTGGCGATGTCCTAATGCGGACTCCGGGTAAGCGTATTGAAGCCATCGGAGATATAGAATTCGCTTTACAAAAACAGCCCGATGAGCCTATAGCGGAGGAACTGAAAGAATATCTTTATCATGGTTTGACTTTCGAAGAATTTGAACAAACGAGGCAGAAGGAGCCTGAATTAGTTCAGCGTCTCAATTTTTCATATCTTTTCGATAAAGGGCAGCAATTGCTCCAGAGCGCGGACCGCTGGCAACAAGGAGTAGATTATCTGCGTATGGCCGCATACGGATTTCCTGACCAAGCGCCGAGCATTTACTATCAGTTAGGCGAAATCTATCGGCAGGGAGGTGATGAACAAAGTGCACGTTATTATTATGAGCAAGCTAAGCTATCTGCCCGTGAATACGGTTTAGATCGTTTAGCGTCAGAACAAAGGCAGGCATATTTTCGGGCCGTTTATCATCTGGCTCAGTTTGCCTATCAGGCTCAGGACTTAGATCATGCCCTGGAAAATTTTATTCTTTACGTCGAATCGCCTCAGGCGGGAACCGACACATTACGCCTTATTACAGAACTTTACGAGCGGAAGGGAGATGCAGTGTCCGCCTTGATTTGGAATGAGAAGGCCTTATCTCTCGATAGCAATAATCCGCTCCTTTTAGAACGTAAGGATCGATATTACTACTCAGTTATGCCAGAGGATCTGTTGGCCCAGCGAACTCGTGTGGAGAAACATTTTGATATCGAGTACTGCCTGCGCAAGGCGAAGTCCTTGGTTGATCTGCGTAATGCGGGGGAGCCGCAGTTAGAATGGGCCTTACATTTAGCGCGGTTGGTTTTGGCCCTGGAGCCAAACAATCTCCGCGCCCTAGTCCTATGTGGCCGGGTATATCAACGCGTGGGCAATGAAGAAGAGTCGGCCCGGTATTATGAGCAGGCACGCGCTGCTAAGCCCGATCGATTCAGTAGTCGGGAAGAAGAAGAAGCCTGGTATTTAGCGACGGTTCGCCTGGGTGATTATTATTTATACCGGGCGAAGCGGCCCGACTTAGCGTTAGCGTGTTATAGCGATTATCGTAGCTCGCCGAAAAGCGGCGCCGATACGCTCTATAAGATGGGGCAATGTTATGAGCAACTGGGCGACGTGGTGCGGGCCACAAAATGTTATCAGGCCGTCACCGTTTATGACCATCCACTATCTCATGAGGCTTATGCAGCGCTAACGCGCTTAGAGGCATCAGGCCGATCTTCAGTCTAAGTTTTGCGGACGGAAATTAAGTACCCTAACGAGGAAGGCCCATTGATCAGTGATTTCCTCAATTAACTTCGAGGTCGGTTTCCCGGCACCGTGCCCGGCACGGGTTTCAATACGGATGAGAACGGGAGCATCTCCTGCCTGCTGTGCCTGCAATGCTGCTGCGAACTTGAAGCTATGGGCAGGTACGACCCTATCGTCGGTATCGGCAGTAGTGATCAGGGTAGCGGGGTATTTTCGCTTGCCGGCACGCAATAATGCGTGATAGGGAGAATATGCATAAAGGGCCTTAAATTCCTCGGGATTGTCAGGCGAACCATAGTCATCTACCCAATATCGTCCTGCAGTGAATTTATGAAAGCGCAACATGTCCATTACTCCCACCGCGGGCAAACAGGCACCAAATAACTCCGGGCGTTGCGTCATACACGCGCCGACTAATAATCCGCCATTTGAGCTACCTTGAATAGCTAATTTTTCTGGTCGGGTGTACTTGTGGGCAATTAACCATTCCGCGGCGGCAATGAAGTCATCGAAGACGTTCTGTTTGGTGAGTTTGGTTCCTGCCCGGTGCCATTCCTCGCCGTATTCGCCCCCACCGCGAAGATTAGCCATGGCAAATATGCCGCCCATTTCCATCCAAAGCAGGCGACCGATCGAAAAACTGGGCGTTAGAGGAATATTAAACCCCCCGTAGCCATATAGTAGGGTGGGATTATTACCGTCTAAGCGAATGCCTTTTTTGTGAGCGATAAACATGGGTATGCGAGTGCCGTCCTTGCTCTTATAGAATACCTGATGGACTTCATAATCCTCTGGGCGGAAATCTACTTGAGCGCGGCGGAATACAGTACTCTTGCCTGTTATCAGGTCATAATGATAAATCGTGGGAGGAGTGGCGAAACTCGAAAATGTGTAGAAGGTTTCGGTGTCACTGCGGCGCCCGTAAAAGCCGCTGGCGGAACCGATGCCAGGTAAATCCACATCGCGAACATATTTACCCTGCATATCATAAATGCGCACCTGACTTTTCGCATCTTGCAAATAAGTGACAATGAATAGGTTGCCGACTAACGCGACGGAGGTCATGGTAAATTCTTTTTCAGGAACAATCTCACGATAATGGTCGGGATGGGGCTTGCGAATGTCTATGGCGATGATTCGGCCCCGCGGAGCGTTCAAATCGGTTTTGAAGTAAAATATGGGACCGTCATTACCTAAGAACGTGTATTCGTTTTGGAAATGGTCAATCAATGGCACGGGCAGGCCATAGGGTTCTGACAGATCTTTATAGTAAATCCGATATTTATCGTCGGTGCCTTTATAAATAGTGAGGATGAGATAACGGCCGTCCTCGGTGACTTCAGGAATAAATCCCCATTCTGGCTGATCTGGGCGGGCATAGACTAGCACATCATCCGCTTGGGACGTGCCCAGGCGATGATAATATACCTTCTGATTTAGGTTGAGAGCCTGAAACTCTTGGCCAGGCTTAGGTTCGTCGAAACGACTATAAAAGAAGCCGCGGCTGTCTTTCGTCCAAGCCAGGCGCGTGAACTTAGTCCACTGAATCAAATCATCTAAGGTTCGCCCCGTATCTAGGTCTAGGATTTTCCAGGTGCGCCAATCCGAGCCGGCTTCCTGGATGCCATAGGCTAAGTACCGTGCATCGTCGCTGACGGAAAGGCCTGCCAGAGCTATGGTGCCATCTTTTGACCAAGTATTAGGGTCTAATAGTAATCGAGGAGGGCCGTCTAAACGTTCGAGCATATAGAGCACGAATTGGTTTTGCAGGCCGTCGTTGCGTTCATAGAAGTAACGGTGACCCACCTTGAAAGGCGTGGTGTATTTCTCGAAATTCCAGAGCTTGGTAAGGCGGCGGCGAATGGCAGCGCGCTCCGGAATGCTTTCGAGGAAGGCGAAAGTAATTTTGTTTTGAGCTTCCACCCAGGCTGCGACCTCAGGGGACTTACGAACATCTTCTTCGAGCCAGCGATAAGGGTCGGCCACCTTGATTCCGTGATAGATATCGTAAACTTCCACCTGTTTGGTCTCGGGATAGCGGAGTGGCGCTTGCGCGAAAATAGCAGCGGACATGGCCAGCATAAGCGCGACGAATAAGGCGCTAAACTTAGTGTAGCACATAGCTATCCTCCCTTCTCTGAGTCAATGTACTCATGGTGGTTGCGATTTTATAAAGTGACTTGAAGCACGACACTAGGCAGAGTATTGTGAGCGGCGTACTACGGCTTCATTTATGCAGGGGGAACTCGGCACTGCAGAAGCAGGTCAACACTAGCTCAATCAGCGGCTTCAATGTATAGCGGGCAGTAATAGCCTGAGTGGTTTCGGTCAGAAGAAACTTGTTCATAGCGCTTTTAGGTTTGAACCGATGGCTGAATACCGGTAAATTAATGAGTGCGTAACGGGGGTAATACTACGGAGCGAGCGAAAGGCCCATGATGCATGCACAAGAAAAGCCTGCGTCCTACACTGTGTTCGGAATTTTGCACATTATTATCGGTTTGTTAGGAGTGTTGTGCGGCGTGATTCAGAGTGTGGCGCTGCAGCCCATCCACATCGGACCTGCAGGTCAAGAGGTAAATATCTGGCTCTTGATAGTGCAGGCGCATCCGGCAATTGAGACGTGGGTCAGAGTGACAACTCTGATTAGTGTGTTGCTGTCGGTGATGCTCGTCGTCGCAGGGATAATACTGCTGATGGGAAGCCGCAATGGGGCGGTACTTTCGTTGCTGTATAGCGTGGGTAAAATTTTGGTAACACTGCTGGATATAGGTTTTTCTTTTCTCTACCTATTTCCGGCCATGGATGAAGTCTTGCCGAAGGTTTTGCCGGGCATGCCGCAACCTCAGCGAAACGCTTTCCTACTTGGCATTAGAACGGGTATGCTATTTGGGGGTTCTATTTCCCTAGTATATCCAGTGGTAGTCTTGGCATTTAGCATAATTTGGTTATTTCGCCCCCACTCGTTAGAAGTGGGACGAGCAGACCGTTATGATCGCTCCACGGATGCCGACTCAGGTTGGCAAAGTTGAGTCTTAGCTCTGGGCGAGTGCCAGGGCTTCCTCCTCGGTGATGTTGATGTTGGAATAGACGTTCTGAACATCGTCGTGTTCGTCAAGCATGTCCATGAGTTTGAGCACCCGCTTGGCCGTTTCGTGGTCGACATCCACGGGTGATTTTGGCAGTTGGACAAGCTCCGCAGAGAGAACCGGGATCTGATGCTGTTTGAGCGAGGTCTGGACTTGTGAGAGTGCGGAAGGGTCGCAAGTGATTTCGTACTTGGAGCCGGTGCGTTTGAGGTCGTCGGCGCCGCCTTCCAGAACAATTTCCAATAAGCGGTCTTCGTCAATGGCATCACAAGGCACGACGATGAGTCCTTTGCGTTCGAAAAGCCAGGCGACGGCGCCCGCGGCACCCATTTTGCCGCCACCTTTTTCGAATAGTTTGCGAATTTCGCTGGTGGTGCGGTTGCGGTTATCGGTGGCGCATTCGACAAGGATGGCGACGCCGCCAGGGCCGTAGCCTTCGTAGGTGACTTCCTCGATGGCTTCGCCTTCCACCTCCCCGCTGCCTTTCTTGATGGCCCGCTCGATCGTGTCCTTGGGCATGCCCACTTCTTTGGCCTTTTCGATGGCGTAGCGGAGCTTCGGGTTAGTAGCCGGGTCAGGGCCGCCTTGACGAACTGCCACTTGAATGGCCCGCGCCAGTTTGCTGAAAAGCTGTCCTTTGCGGGCGTCGGCGGCGCTCTTCTGACGCTTAATCGTCGCCCAGTGTGAATGACCCGCCATGATATATCTCCGTGAATTTATGGTCAGTGCACCAAGTACACGCTGCTGGCCAACTAAATAATTTTACAGACACGCGGTTAGCGATTGCAGCGCGCGGTCATCCTGTTTGCCATTATCGTCAGGTGCACGTCGAGCTTCCAGAGCTAAGACTTGGTTATTTGGTCGCGGCCAGGGACTTTGTTAGACGGCAGTGTACTGCGTAACAGTGTGACCGACTTAGTCGCAGTTGGCGGGGATGCGATTGTATGGGGAAGGGGCCGCTGATCGTGTGCAGCGGCGCGTCCGTAAATATAGGAGTCACCATTAGACAGGCAGAGGGATCGGGAAAACTTAGTAGGCAGGGATGGGCTGGTAGGGCAATGTGGTGCATTTTTGCGGATTGGCGCACGCGTTATGACTGCGAGCGCGTTGGTTTCTGCGTACTTTTCTGCGCTTGTTCGTCTCATCTACGGTTTGATTGGCACTCGTTCCCTGCGTAGCCATGTGAGCCAGCATGTGAATGGGAACGGGATCGTTCTGATGGGAGCTTGATAAACCGCGACTTATGCATTCGGACGCGGAACAGAGACCCACCCTTGTGGCGAACGTAACTTTGGCCTGCGTGCGGAGTCTCTCCCGGCGCGACGATATGCAACAGTCGATTACGCGGATGCCCATCGGGCCATGAATGTAAACCATTCGAGCCCACGGCTTTCTTAACGAGGTTGCGTCATGCGGCCAGAGCGAAAAGTTTCGCCGGTTCCGTAAGCGGTAAAGTTTGACAAAAATCGCGCGGGACATGGCGACCGGGTAGCATCGGGGGGCTTCCCTGCGTGTGTAGTGAGCTATGATGAAAGGGGGGACGGGTTACTTCGTCCCAGGTGACTACCCGTCTGCTGATGCAGGCTGACCGCTTGGTCAAACTTCTGGCGAGAGTAGAAACCAGCCACCGCAGGGCTGATATCTAAGGCCCGCTTGGGGAGATGCATCATGCCGCTTATGAGGAAATTGAACTGGGTCGCGTGGTTAGCGATAGTAGGTAGCGCCGGTTGTGGCGAAACGTTCCGTTGCTGGCGGATGAATCATCCGATTGTGGGACGGTTGCCCCCGCGTCCGGCAGTACTGGAACCGGCAGTGCCTGCTCCGCCACCGGGGCAATCATTGTATCCCGTATTGCCCAATGGCCGATGTTGTCCGAGCGCGGTGCCGGCCGTGCCGGGAAGCAGCGTGTCGCCTTCGACGGTGCCCAATGGCCCGTATGTTCCCGCTCCTCCGAATGGTCTAAAGTCGCCGTCGTCGGGAGCGCCGAGTAGTTCGTATTACGCACCGTTACCGAGTCCGGGATGGCAGGCGGTGCCTGCGCCCGCAACGGGGATTCAGCCAGCTGATCATCGCACCACTGTGCCAACGACTCCGGTGGCCGACTTTCCCGTGGACATTGCCCGTTGGCAGGTGCCGTATCAAGGAGTAGCGAGCGGATTATACCCGCACGGGCAGGGTTGGGATTGGCTGCGCCAGAAGGGATATCGAACCGTGCTCCATCTCAAATCATCAGGGGAAGATGATAGCGGGCTGCGGGGGGAATGTGAGCGACGAGGTCTGCGTTATCTGGTCCTGGAGGTCGAACCGCAGACACTAAACCGCGAATTGGTGCTTCGCTTTAGCCAGACCTTGGCTGATCGCTCCTTACATCCCATTTTCATCACCGATAAAGACGGGGTGCGAGCCGGGGCGTTGTGGTATTTGCATTATCGGCTGACGGAAAAATTGGACGAGGCCGAGGCGCGGCGTCGTGCAGCGCAGCACGGTTTGGCCGACAAGGATCCGCGCCCGGAGGTGGCCGAGTTGTGGCAGGCCGTGCAGAATGTTCTCCAGTCGCCTTGAAACGCACGGCTGAGCGTAGCAACATGAGCGAAGTCGAACTGGGTCCGACGAGGCCCCTTGTATCACCCTTGTATTGTAGCGCTGTTTACAGCTTTCCCGATCTGGACGCCTTGGAGGCGGTTTATCAAGGCCAAGTGAGCGGATTTGTTTACGCGCGGGATGGGCATCCCAACGCGGTGAGCCTGGCTCAGAGATTGGCCAGTTGGGAGTCGGCGAAGTGGTGCATCGTAACCGCTTCGGGCATGGCGGCGCTGGCTTTGACTTTGATGGCGTTGCTCCGCGGGGGCGACGTTGTGGTCGCAAGCCGACGGCTCTATGGTCGCACTTTACAGTTGCTTACCGAAGAGCTACTCCGTTGGCAGGTGCATACGTGCTTGGTGGATCTGGACGACACAAAAGCCTTCGCTGCCGCTCTGGCCCATCGGCCACGGTTGGTGTTGGTGGAAACGCTTTCTAATCCGACGCTAAGGCTGGCAAACATTCCTCGGCTGGCGCAACTGTGCCAAGAAGTGGGCGCCCATTTATTGGTGGATAATACCTTTGCCACGCCGGTACTGTGCCAGCCGTTGCGACTGGGTGCCGATTTCGTAGTGGAAAGTCTGACGAAAATGCTTAGCGGGCATAGCGACGTTACACTCGGAGCTGTTCTTGGTCGGGACGACCAAGCTTGGGAGCGTTTCCGGCGTGTATGCACGATTTTCGGATGGACGGGGAATCCATTTGATTGCTGGTTGGCTGAGCGGGGACTGCAAACTCTGACGGTGCGGATGCAGCAGGCGAGTCGCACGGCGCAAGCCCTGGCCGATTGGTTGGCGCAACATCCCCACATTCGCCGCGTTATATATCCGGGACGACGCGATCATCCTGACCATGAGCTAGCTCGGGAACTTTTCGGCGGGCTTTACGGCAACATGCTGAGCATCGAATTGACAGGCGGTCGGGAGGTGGTCAATCAGTTTCTGCGCCGACAGGACAAAATCGTGCTGGCGCCGTCGCTGGGTGATGTGCGGACGATTTGTACGCATCCTGCTTCGACGAGTCACCGCTACGCTCCCCCGGAAGAAAACGCGCGCGAGGGAATTACCGATGGGCTGCTGCGCATTTCAGTCGGGCTCGAGCCTCTCGAGGAACTCCAGCAGGCATTTCAGCGCGGGCTGGATGGCGCAGGAACCTAGCGTGCTGAAGACTCTTTCGCCGGGAATAATGGGTGCCTGTATAATTGCGAGGTCAACCATGTAACGGGAGAGCAACCATGTATGCACGTGTGATAGTAACCAGTATCACGTTGCTGGGTCTGGCAGGTACGGCCTTGGGGCAAGTCGGTGTGCGGGACATGCGCGACCGCATGCTCGACCGGCAACGTACCATGTTGCGGTATCAATATAACTTAGCACTGCAGGCGATGTCGCAAATGCCGTTTTGTCCGCCGCCGATCTTGGGGGTGCAGCAGATCCAAATCGTTTACTGGCAACAGTTGCATCAGGGGGGATATTTGCCGCCGCCAGTGGCGTTGTCGCCTGCGCCGGTGGTTGTTGCGCCAGCTCCTACGCTTCCGCCGGCCTTGACCGCGGAAGAACGGCGGCAACTTCGCGAGGCAGAGCGTGTGGCCTTCCGCGAGGCTCCCGGGATGCGTAGTTTGGAGTTGGCGCGGTTAGTCGCCGCACATAATCCTGACCTGGCCCGGCAACTCCTGGCCCAAGCGATTCAGGAAGCAGGCGAGAACTCTCCGGTTGGGCAGCTAGCCCGTCTGGAGCTACGCAAGCTCGACGAACCGTAACACCTGTGAAGGATTTCGCTGGCGAACTGAGCGGGCTGTATGAGGCTGCTTTCCGACGCCGCGTAACCAGCTGCGATAAGAGCAGTCAGCCGACGACGAAGTGCTTTTATGGCCCAGAGGCCCGCTGTGTTTGAATTCCTCTTGAAGCAGGTGGTGTTCTTCCGTACCTCGTTGCAGATCATGGCTCCTTTGTGCTGGTAATCAGGCCGCTCTCACTTGACTAATCTTTCGATTGCTCCGAACGACCGACACAGTCCGCTGCGCTAGTTGCGTTGCGTTAATTTGCGTCATCTGCGCTTTCGGTGAACTGCCGCGTTGTCATGCAACGCCCTAGCGTGAGCTTTCCCTCGAATCAGCTATGCACCTAATTAACGAATCTGCGAGCTGCGAGAGTTGCTGAAATTGACTGCAGTAGCGTCCTAGATACACGCATCAGTTTCTCCAACCACTTGGCCAGAACCCATAGCTGCTGTAGGTTTGCCGTGAACGGTTGCAGAGTCCAAAGATTATGGCGTCGCATATCGTTGGGATAGGGAAGAGAAAAGACAGGGATACACTACGGTTGTGTATCACACAAAGGACGGGCTGGACTACCGGAAGTTGGCCGAGTTTACGCCGCCCCATTGCAACGAGGCGACCTTGCGGTTCGACGGCACGACGCTTTCTGTTTGCAGCGACGCGACGGTCAGCTCAACGCTGCCTTACTGATTAGGTGTGGCCCAGCCCCCTTATAAAGAATGGGCATGGAAGGATTTAGGCAATTATTTGGGAGGCCCCAACTTGGTCCGCTTACTTAATGGTCGCTGGCTGGCTGCGGGTCGCATGTTTCAGAATGGTCAGCCGCGAACGGTGCTCTCTGAGTTGGATGTGCGACAAGGCCGACTTATCCCAGTACTAACCGCGCCCAGCGGCGACGACACGAGTTATCCGGGATTGGTTTGGCACGACGGTAAGCTTTATGTCAGTTATTACCGTTCGCATGAAGGTAAATCCGCTGCTCATTTGGCAGTGGTTCGTGTACCCTGAGCGCGCAGCGAGCGGGATTACTCTGCTCGCCAGGCTTGGTTTTGGTCTCATGGTTGCAGTTATGCAAGGGCAGCAAGTGAGCAAAGATTTCGTTGGCCGAGATGACCTCATTCGTCATACTACTGGAGGCAGGGATGCGATCAGGCCCAACCGGAGCGCTCGCCGCATCGGTTGGCCTATCAGATTTAGCTGGGCGCAAGCCAGATACTTCTGATAAAATTCGCAGGGGGAGAGAATTACCGAGGGGCGAACTGAGAACCGCTCAGTAGTGTGATGGTCGTCTCCCGGCACGAGACCTTCCAGTGAAGGCTAGATGAAACAGGAGACCAGCATGTGGCACAGGTTAGCTGCAATTTTAGCATGGGGATTGTTCGGAGTCATGTTGGTGGCTTGGGCGCAGCCGAACGCGGACACGCCTGCTAAGGCCCCCAGTGCCACCGAAGACGAATTGGCGGCACAGCAGGCGTTCGTGGCGGCCCGTTATCGGCAGCTGGAAGATACGTTGCTGCGAATCGCTCAGGTTCTGGAGAAGCGCAACAATCCCGGCGACATCGAAAAGGCCCGCGCCATTCACCGGGCACTGCGCGAGGCCCGAGACCGAAAAGTGTACGTCAATCTCAATGACATTGCGGAAAGCCTAAAACGGCCGAGTACGCTTTCCAGTTTGAAGGAGATTCAGACAGTTGTGGAAAAAGGTGGCGACGTAGAAGCTGCTATGAGGAGGCTGTTAGAGCTCCTCTTATCCACCGATGATGAATCCCAGAAAAAGAAAGAAATGGAGTTCTACGCGGAGTTGATTCGCAAACTCGAAGAGGCGGAGCGAGCTCAGCGCGTGGCCCAGGCGCGGAATGATAATCCCGACATCAAGAAGGAAGACGCGCAAAAAGCCCATCAGGTCGCCAGCCGAATGGTGGATGATATTCTCAATCGCATCCGACAATTTGAGGGAGGCGGCCAAGCCGACCCATCCAGGGGTGAGGCCCGAGATGCTGGCAAGAATGAACGCCCTGATGCCCAGGCTCGGGGCGACGCCCGCAGCGGCGAAGGAAAGCCGGGCGAAGCTCGCAATGAGGGGCAGGGCGCGCCCAATCCCCAAGCACGGAACCAGTCGAGCGGCGAGAAACCAGGTGGCCAGCAATCCCAGGAGCAAGCCCAGGCTCGTGGCGGTTCGCCGAATGACCAAGGTGGCCAAGCCCGAGGGGGTAATCAGGCTGGTGGCGACAAGCCGGGTCAGGCCCGCGGCGGGGACAGTGGTAGCCAGTCTGAAGGTAAGCCTGAAGGTAAGCCGGGCGACAAACCGGGAGCTAATCAAGCAGGCGGCGGCAAGCCCGGTAATGACCAAGCGGGCGGTGGCAAGCCAGGCGACAAACCAGGTGGAAACCAGGCGGGTGGCAGTACTGGGGGTGATAAACCGGGAAGCAACCAAGCTGGTGGTGGCGGCAAGCCTGGTGATAATCAGGCCGGAGGTGGTAAGCCTGGGGAGAAACCCGGTGGGAATCAAGCGGGTGGTGGCCAACCCAGTGACCAGGCCGGTGGTAACAAGCCTAACGAGCAGTCAGACTTGCGGAATGCCCAAGCTCGGGGCCCTGGTGAGGGAACCGCTCGAGGCGATGCGCGCGGCGGTGGACAGCAGGGAGGCCAACAGGGTGGTCAACAAGGAGGTCAGCAAGGGGGCCAGCAAGGCGGACAACAAGGCGGTCAACAGGGAGGTCAGCAAGGGGGCCAGCAAGGCGGACAACAAGGCGGTCAACAGGGAGGTCAGCAAGGCGGTCCGCAAGGGCAGGCCCGTGGTTCTGGCCAGCAAGGGCAGCAGCAACAAGGCGTGCCTGGCCGGGAGCGGGTGGAAGATGCTCGCGACTATCAACGCAGCGCCGAACAACGCATAGCCAAGGATGAGCGCAAGCCTGCCTCGGAAGACCAGTCACGTGCCGCCGATTTGCTGCGTCAAGCCCGACAGAAATTGGAGGAACTCTTACGGCAATTGCGCGAAGAGGAACAGCTGCGCGTGCTGGCTGACCTGCAGCGCCGCTGTGAGAAGATGCTGGCCATGCAGGAAGCGGTTTACAACGATACCGTGAAGCTGGATAACCGTATTCAGTCCAATCCCGACAAGAAAGCGACGCGCGAAGACGAAATCTTTTCCGGCGTGTTGTCCCGCCGAGAGGATGAAATCGTCGGCGAAGCGGACCGAGCGATCGCTTTAGTGCAGGCGGAAGGTTCGGCAGTGGCGTTTGCAGAGGTGCTACAACAAGTGCGGCAGGATATGGTACGGGTTTCCACGCGGCTGTATAAGACCGACCCCGGTGCCGAAACCCAGGCCATTGAGCGCGACATTATTGACATGCTCAAGGAGATGATCGAAGCGCTCAAGAAAGCCCAAGACGACATTCGCCAACGCCAACAGCAACCTGGCGGCGGTCAGGGGGGCAGTGGCGACCCGAATCAGAACCAACGCCTTATTGACCTGATCGCGGAACTAAAGATGATTCGCTCGATGCAGGAGCGGATCTATCGCCGGACTGTGATGTATAGCAAAAAGTATCAGGGCGAGGCCGCTACGGCCCAGGACATTGTGCAAGAACTGCGGGAATTGGCACAACGGCAATTGAAGCTCCATCAAATCACTGAAGCCATTGTGAAGGGGAAGAACCGATGAAGCGTACTCTGGCCCTACTATTGGCAGTTGGTGTCGTTTGGTGCTGGTCGAACAGCTCGGCCCAGGAGCTATCCTTCGGTCGGATCAAGGCACCCTCGGCCGACGAGATTAAAGCGCAGTTGTTCGCCTGGCTAAAAGACCACGTGAAGGCGGACGCTGAAACTTTACGTAAGGCCGAAGCAATTTGGTCGCAGGAATCGCGTCCTGTGTTAGTCCGGGTGGCCGACATCCTGGCGTTGGGCAGCCCGGAGGCGAAACAACTTTTGGACCAAGCCGCTAACCCGGAAGCCGTCGTGCCCACGGAGGTGCCGCCGATCATTCGTCAAGCGGCGCATCCGTTCTTCAAGGCTAATTTGGCATTGTCGTATGCCCGTTTGCTGTGTCTGCGCAAAGCTTACGAAGAGGCACTTGATGTACTCAAACTGATTCGCCCAGAGCAGGTGATTGACCCGGGCGCTTATTATTTCTTCCGAGCCGTGGCCGAACATAAGACCTTGCACCGCGATGATACCTTGCGTTCGGTAGATAGGATGTTCGAACAGGTCGAGGGCGTGCCTGAACGCTATTTCGTGCTGGCCAGCTTGCTCAAGTACGACTTGCAGAGCTGGGACGGTCGGAAGAATCTCGACTATATCGCTCGACGAATGGACGAGATTTCGGGCCGGCTTGACAACGCTCGTGGCGGCCCCAAAACCATAGATAAGCAGAAGGAGATTCTCGACCTGCTCAAGAAAATGATTGACGACATGGAGCAGCAATTGCAGCAGCAACTGGCAGGCGGCGGTAGTGGTAGTGGGCGTAGTAGCGGTCAACCCCAGAGTGGCCCGCCGACGGGGAGCACCACGCGTTCGTCGGGTCCGGCCTCCGATAGTGGCATCATTGGCGGCGCCGGCGAAGGAAAGGTGGATATGAAAGAGTTGGTGAAACGGCCCGATTTGTGGGGCAAGTTGCCGGAAAAGGAGCGCGTCAAGGTGCTCGAGGCCATCCGCCGGGAGTATCCACCTCACGTCGCGGAGGCCATCGAGGCCTACTTGCAGCAAATCGCCAAAACGAACGAGCCGCGATGAGATATTCACTGAGTTTCGCTAACCACAGAAGAAACCCGCAAACCTGGCTGAGAACCCTCCTACCGCTGAGCTTGCTGTGCGTCGTGTACCAGCTTGACGCCCAGCAAGCTCAGCCTGTTACAGTGGACCTTCGTTTGCGCGCGGGCGAAACAGTGCGTGGCCAGCTGGTGGCGTTGAACGAGAAAGAAGTGGTAGTGCAAGTCGGCAAAGATCCGGTGAGCAAACCTCTGACCGAGGTGATGTCGCTCGCGTTTGGAGGGGAGGTAGTCAAGTCGTCTGTCAAGCCGGAGACGCCGCAGGCTCAGGTACGCTTACTGGACGGGACGACGCTGCTAGCCCAACAGATTACTCTTCGAGAAAAAGTCCTGGAGTGCCGCCTCTTCCATGGCCAGGCGCTATCCGTAATGTTAGATCATGTTCACTGGGTGCTGCTAACGGCGCAGGATGCGAAGGCTCGTGCGGAATTGGAGCAAGTTGTGGCGAAAAGGCCAGCCCAGGACGTAGTTCTCGTCCTCAGTCGCGACCAGCAAGCGATTAATGCATTTTCTGGAGTGATTTTAGGCACAGATGAAAAAGGAACTCGCCTGAATTTTCGGCTGGAAGAAGATGTCGTGCCCATTGATATGGGCCGACTGCGGGGTATGGTCTTTGCCCGCCGGGCTGAAGCAAAACCGGATGACGCCATTCGCGTCGTGGACCGATTCGGGAATGTCTGGCTCGCGAAGACCATCGTTTGGCAAAAAGACCGCCTGCAGTTGGAGACCACCTACGGTCTGAAGACCGACTTGGGATGGAACCAACTGCTGACTGTGGATTTCAGCCAAGGCCGCCTTGTTTATTTGTCGGATTTGGAGCCGCTCCGCGTCGAAGAAAAGCCTCTGTTGGCCGACGTTTGGCGTTATCGCCGGGACCGCAATCTATCGGGTGGGCCCATCAGCGTCGGTCAGCGCGTTTACCAAAAGGGCTTGACTGTGCACTCGCGCACCGTGTTGGAGTATCATGTCGAAGGTTATCGCGAGTTCCGCTGTATCTTAGGGATCGAAGACAGCGTGAATGGCGCGGCGAAAGCGGTCGTGCGCATCGAAGGCGACGGACGCGAGTTATTGCAGACAGTCGTGCGTACGGGGGAGAAACCACGAGAAGTGGTCCTAAGCATTGAGAATGTGATAAGGCTACGTCTAATTGT
The DNA here is from genome assembly GCA_025060195.1 of Gemmatales bacterium. Lineage (GTDB taxonomy): Bacteria > Planctomycetota > Planctomycetia > Gemmatales > HRBIN36 > HRBIN36. The sequence goes on from JANXCQ010000003.1 coordinate 95,742, forward strand.
GGATTACGGCGACGATTTGGACTTAGGCGACCATGTCGCGTTTGCCGAAGCCCGGATCTTGAAATGACGCTGTAGTGCGCGCCGATAGGGTCAGGAGATTTTCCTTTGCGTGTACCAGGGGCAGTGAGGAAGCTTCACCATGGGTAAGAGAGCCGGATTTACATCGCTAATCATGAGCCGTTGGTCGTCAACCTTGTTGGCCCTGCTCAGTCCGGTGGCTATAGCGATATCATCCGCGCTCGACCCGATCGTGCTCCAGGATGAAAACCAGCGTGTTGCCGTGATAGATAAACTAACGCCGAGTGTGGTCGCTGTGTTTGATCGCAATGGTCGGGGCGGGGGCTCAGGGGTGTTGATTGACGAGGAAGGCTATGCACTCACCAATTTTCACGTGGTCCAGCCGACGGGACCCACCCCGCGTTGCGGTCTCTCCGATGGCCAACTGTACGACGCGGTCGTCGTAGGACTTGACCCTGTAGGCGATGTCGCGCTTATCAAGTTGATTCCACCAAAACCAGGCTTCAAGTTTCCTTATGCCCCTCTCGGAGACAGCGATACGGTGCGCGCAGGCGACTGGTCGATCGCCGCGGGCAACCCGTTCCTGCTGGCCACCGACTTCCGACCAACAGTTACTTTCGGCTTAGTTTCAGGCGTCCGCCGCTATCAATATCCCGCCGGAACGATCCTGGAATACACCGACTGTATTCAGATTGACACGTCGATCAACCCGGGTAATAGCGGTGGGCCATTGTTCAATCTGCGGGGGGAAGTCATCGGTATCAATGGACGAGGTTCGTTCGAGAAGCGCGGACGGATCAATAGTGGAGTTGGCTACGCCATCTCGATCAACCAGATCAAGAATTTCCTAGGACATTTACGTGGCGGGCTACTGGTCGATCATGCGACTCTAGGAGCTGTTGCACGGACAGGTGAGGACGGACGCGCTTACGTTTTCGACATTCTCGAGCGTTCCGATGCCTATCGCCGTGGTCTCCGCACCGATGATCGGATCGTCTCGGTCAACGACCGTCCTATCGGCAATGCGAATCAGCTGCAGAATGTGCTGGGCATCTTTCCGAGAGGTTGGCGAATCCCGGTAGTGTATGAGCGGGTGGACAAGGAAGAGAACCGTATTGTGCGTAAGGAAATTCTGGTTCGGCTCATGGGCCTGATTCCGCGAGAGCTTCCGGAAGACCGTAAGCCGGAAAAGCCTGAAGAGCCTAAGCCGGGGGAAAAGCCAGCACCAGGCAAACCTATCCCAATTAAGTCCCGAAAGCCCATGAAGCCCGAAGGCGAGGGGGCTAAGTATTACGTGCCACGTCCTGGTTTTGCCAATTACTATTTCAACGAATTAGAGCGTAAACGTGTCCTGGCAGCGTTGCCCCGACCTCAAGATATGACCGCGGACAAGGTGTGGGTGCTGCAGGGAGAAGTTGAACTTTATGACGAACTTACTGGCAAACCTGTTCAGCATCCGTTCAAGCTCGAATTGGACGGTAAGAAAGTGCTCATGAAACTGGGGCCGATAGATTATCAGACCGAACCACTGCGCGTTGGAGAACCGATAGGGAATCTAAGGCAACCGCCCGGCAGCGGGGGATTACTCGTAGCCCTGCATTATTGGCGTCTTCTGCTCACCGACCAAGACAAGGGATTTGAACAGGGGCTGCATTATGGCGGCTATGAGCCGTTTTACCCGGATGGCACGAGCAAGTCGCGGATCCTGACCGAAGTGCTCAACGGCACCAGCGGGCCTTTTACGGTGAAGTTTTTCACGCGGCCCCAGGAGAAGCGCGTCTGTGGGCTGGAATGTTATATTGAGGAAGATGCCGACCCGTGTGAACTGATTTTCACCGCCGCAAACGGGCCCAAACCTGACCTCCCAGGCAAGGTAGAGGTGCGTTTCGGAGACCGTCGTTGGGGCACTTTGCACCTGCGCAAGGTCGAATTGGTGCAACCCGAAGCTGAATCCGAAAAACGCTGAGTGACACAACCATGACAAGCCGATACTCACAACTCCCTTCGAGCCGCAGGACGAACCGTCCGGGAATAGCTCAGGGCGTATTTGTGCTCTTGGCTTGGCTGTGCCCTTGGGCAACGTTCATCCTGGCTCAGCCATTACCTGATCCCCACACAGGTTCCTTTGCCCAACTGGTTCGCGATCTGCAACCGAAACTGGTGAAGATTTACGGTGCGGGCGGATATATCGGCGTCACCGATTGGTGTAGCGGCGTCTTAGTGTCGCCCGACGGGCTGATCCTGACCGTTTACTCTCCCACGCTGGATACGGAAAATTTGCGCGTGCACCTTTACGACGGTACACGCCATGAATGCGACCTCGTAGCCGCGGAGCCCTTGCTGGACGTGGCACTACTCCGCATTCGCGATGGTGATAAAAAATTTCGCGAGTTACCGCTGGAATATTTCGACCTCAACCAGCCCACGCCCAAAGTGCAGGTGGGCGACTGGGTGTTGGCGTTCAGTAACTGTTTTCAGATTGCCACGCGCGAAGAGCCACTCACCGTGCAACGTAGTGTGATTGCTGCTATTACAACCTTGGCAGCCCGTCGCGGTATTCATGAATTGCCGTATCAGGGCACCGTGTACATCCTCGACGGCATCACCAATAACCCTGGCTCTCACGGCGGCGCCGTGGTAACGCGGCGCGGGGAACTGATCGGCTTGATCGGCAAGGAGGTACGCAACACGCTCACGGAAACCTGGGTGAATTATGCCATTCCCATCGAAGCCCTCAAGGATTTCGTGGCCAAAGCCCGCGCGGGCAATTATAAGCCGCTGGAGCGGAAAAAACCGGTGATAGAGGATCGCGGCGGATTTCTCGGCATTGTCTTAGTGCCTAATTTGTTGGATCGCACCCCGCCCTACATTGACGAGGTGTTGCCCGACTCGCCCGCGGAAAAGGCAGGCTTGCGACCCGATGATCTGATTGTCATGGTGCGACTGCCGGCTCGAGATGGCTCGGGTACTTATGAGGAGCATGTAGTGCACAGCGTTCGTCATTGGCGCGACTTAACCTTACCGCTAGAACCGGGGGCCAAGATCCAGGTCATTGTCCGTCGTCAGCAACAATTGCTGCGTATGGACCTAGAAGTAGTGCGCCGACCGGGTTTTCGTCTCAATAAACCTGCAACGGATAAGGCCGCTGACCAGCAGTAAGCCTGTTTGACGCCCTGGAAAACCGAAAGCCGCCTGATGTGTCCCTCCTGCCGATGACTATGCAAACCGACACCCGCTTCACAGCGAGAACTGCCATGCGTAGGCTGATAGCAACAATGTTGGCTGGGACTCTAGCTATCTACAGCTTGGCGCTGGCCCAGCCTGAGAAGCCTGATAACAAACTTGATGAAGCCTGGGAACAAGCGACGCGGGAAGCGGTCAATCGCGCGGCGCCCAGCGTCGTGCAGATCGTAACCAACATTGGCTTGGAAGCGATTCCTGCGGGGCCAAAACCCGGAAAGCCGGGTTCAAAACCGAGTGGCAGTGGTGGTCTGCTCTTGCGCGGACAAGGACCGACCACGGGGCTGATCCTTACTCCGGATGGTTACATCATCACCAGTTCGTTCAACTTCCTGCACATCCCGCGGGAGATCAAGCCGACAATTCTGGTGCGCATTCCAGGCCGAGATGACCCCCTGCCAGGTCGCATCGTGGCCCGCGATGAAACCCGCATGTTGACCTTACTCAAAGTAGATGCCGACAACCTCCCCGTGCCGCTGATGGTGCCAGTGAAAGAGATACGCGTCGGTCAATGGGCGCTAGCGTTGGGTCGAACCTTTTCCGATACGCCTACCGCGCCCCCTTCGGTCAGCGTGGGCATCATCAGCGCGCTAGGACGCATCTGGGGCAAAGCCATTCAGACCGATGCCAAGGTTTCGCCTGTCAATTACGGCGGACCACTGGTGGACATTCGCGGTCGCGTGTTCGGAGTGCTCGTGCCCATGTCGCCTCGCGGTGATTCCGAGCTGGCAGGTGTCGAGTGGTACGATTCCGGGATCGGCTTTGCCGTCCCGTTGGAGGATATTTATCGGGTCTTACCGCGACTGAAGAACGGGGAAACCCTGCAGGCGGGTCAACTGGGAGTTGCCTTCGATCAACCGGCCCCGATTATTGGCCTCGACCCGACGAAGCCCGGCGGCCAGGGCGGTATGTTCGGCAGTTGTCGTATTGCCAGGGTCATTCCGAACAGTCCCGCGGCCCGGGCTGGCCTGCAACCCGGCGACGAAATTATCGAAGCCGATGGCAAGCCCATTCGCTGGCAATTGCAACTGCGCCACGTACTTGGTCCGAAATATGACTTTGATACCGTTTCGCTCAAGGTGAAGCGGGGTGACAAAGTATTAGAATTTCCCAACATTCCTCTTTCCCGTCCCAAGGAAGCCCAGCGTCCCGTTTTTGCGGGTATCTTACCGATGCGAGACGACGCTCTGCCCGGTGTAGAAATTCGCTATGTTTTCCCGAAAAGTCCCGCCGACCTGGCCGGTCTGCGAGCGGGCGACCGCGTTGTCCGAGTGGACAACACTTTCATTCGGGACGCTCCTCATTTGCGCCAAGTTCTAAGTAATTTTCAGCCCGGCGCCGAGGTGCAACTCACCGTGATTCGCACCAACGAGAAAGAAAAGAAGCAAACTCTGCAAACGGTCAATCTGAAGTTGGCGGAAGGGAACTCTGAAATTCCAGAAAAATTGCCGGCTGCAACGAAAAAAGAAGGCCTAGCAGTGCGGAGTACTTACTCTCCCACCATCCTCAAAGGCCAGGAACCATTCTTCACCAAACCGCCGCAGGCCAAACCGCCCACGCCACCGCCAGGAAAACCAGGCCTGTTCCGCGAAAAAGACCAAGCCAGCGGCCGCGAGTACTGGCTCTACGTGCCTGATACCTATACTCCCGAGGTCGCCCACGGCTTAGTGATCTGGCTGCACCCGGCGGGCAACCCTATGGAGGAGGCGATACGCAAACTTTGGGAACCATACTGCAAGGCGCACGCGTTGATCCTCTACGCACCCAAAGCGGAAAACCCGACGGGTTGGTTGACCAGTGAGAGCGATGCTATCGTGCAAGACCTGCGTCACTTGCTTGGTCAGTATCGCATTGATCCGCAGCGGATTGTGGCGCACGGCCTGGGCAACGGTGGCAGCTTCGCGCTCTACTTAGCCTTCGACGCGCGGGAACTCATCCGCGGAGCCTTAGTAGTCGGGGGGCCCTTAGCCAGTCGCATCCCTGATTACGATCCCGGCGAACCCTTGTCCATTTATTACATTGCGGGAGCACGCGATCCCGATATCGAGGCTCTCCGCAACGGTCCCCGCGAGTTGCAGCGGCGAAATTATCCCTGCCTTTATCGCGAACTTCCCGATCACGGCACTGGCTACCCCACCGAAGGCCGCTTACTCGACGAACTGATGCGCTGGATTGACACGTTGGATCGTCTCTGAGAGATGACGGCTGGGGATGGCAGCCGGAGGGTTGGATGTTACAGGCGTAATTCTACCGCAATTGCTTCACACTGACCGGGACCCGAGTACCACGAAGCTAATATGCGACAAAGTTCATCGCATTTATGAAACCGTAGATCACGACCAAATGGGACTAAATCTACGAAACTAACTCTGCGTGGAAGGGCTCAAAACAGCGGTTTATTATTCAAAGGTGCTGGAAGTTTTTTACGGGCTAACGCATGCTGGGCGTAATGGGTTGAGGCAATGCGACGGGGTTAGGCTTGTCACGGGCGATGCCCTCGCGGGGATCGAGCCGCCAAGGAGCACTTGGCTTTGGAGCTAACCAGGGCACGAGCAAAAGCAGCCAACCGAGTAAGGTGATGGTTATCAACAACACTAACCGGCTCCATACCACACGAAGGCTTACCAAAGATGCAGAGGCTGAGCTCTGCACAGGTATTGCATCAGACTGATACGAGGCGTCCTCTACACAACTATGGGGCTGGGTCAGGGCAGCGGCTACTGCTTGGGAAGCAGTATCCTTTCTGTCCCACGGTGTCACGGGAGGAAGCTGCTGCGGTATCAGCCGACGGAAAAACTCACGCAGCCAATGTTCGGCGTGCAACTCGTCGCCCGGTAAGGTGGGTTGCTGAAGATACTCCTGGCGATTCATACAGAGAATTCTCCTGTTTGCCTCAGTCGTGCAGCTAAGCGTTGGCGAGCCCGCGTCAGGCGCATATGCACCGCGGATACGTGAATGTCCAGTGCTTCCGCGATTTGTTCAATGGTATAGTCCAGACCGTAGCGTAAAGTAAGAATTTCGCGATCCGCAGGAGTCAGTTCCTCCAGAAAGCGGCGGACCAGGGCCAGGGCTTCCTGCCGTTGCAGCTGTTCTGTAGGTCCTTCGTTCCGACCGGCCAGGGTACTAGCAAGGTATTCCGGCTCCTGAGTACCGTTGCGCTGAAAAGCACTCTTGCCGTAGTCCTCAGCCAAGTTGCGCGCCACGCGAATCAACCAGGCCCGAGGATTGCGAATGCGTTCGCCCTGCTGCCACTGCTGCCACAAACGCAGAAAAGTCTCTTGGCAAATGTCGTTGGCAATGTCTGCATTGAGCCAGCGGGCAAAGACGATGCTCCAGACTTCGCGTCCGTGTTGCTGATATAAGGCATCAAAAGTGGCACGCTGATCGGCTTCGCTGCGCCGCGGGCCAGCCATAGCAAATGTATGTGTTCCCCGGCCTGGGCTATTCCCGAGCGGTTGCTGCTTCATTGGTAAGACGAACTCAAATGACGTTGCTAACAGCATTGTACGCCAATTGCTAACTGACTGGGTGAGCATGCACCTGAGCCAACTGCAAGCTATATTTGGCATGAACCCCGATTGCGCTGTGGCTGGCTGCAATGCTCGGGTTCAGCCTGATTCGGCGCACAGCAAGCCACTCTTTGCCACTCTCAAACAAGCCCTGCCTAACATTCGGTAAGGCGCATGGACACACTCTGTCGGGAGGCACACGTGTCAGATATATCCCTCTCTCATCAAACGGATGCGTCAGCACCGACGGTTGGGCCCGAAATTCCGGGCTATCGTATCGAAGGAATTCTTCATCAGGGCACGACCGCAGTCGTGTATCGAGCCACACAGCTAACGCTAGACCGGCCGGTGGCCATTAAGCTGCTTCACGCGGAGTCTTTGCCAGACCGGCCCGTTGTTACGCCTGGGTTAGACGAAGCCTTCTTGCGGGCTAAGCTCAACCACCCCAACATTGTCAGCGTTTATGACGCAGGGCGCCTTGGGGACAAGGTTTATTTCGTCATGGAATATGTTGCAGGCAAAAGTTTGCGCGAGCGGATGCGCCCTGGCCGACCTTGGCGTGTCCGCCGCGCTCTCCAGGTGCTTCAGGCTGTTACTGCTGCTTTGGAATATATCCACGCCCGAGGGTTGTTGCACCTAGACCTGAAGCCTGAAAACGTGCTGCTGACCGAATGCGGGCAGGCGAAGATTACCGATTTTGGTATTTCTCAATGGGTCAATCATCAACAAACAGAGGGATGGATTTGGGGCACCTGCGATTACTGCGCTCCGGAGCAACGTTTCGGTTTGGGCGTCGATCGCCGCGCCGACGTTTTCAGTTTGGCAGTCTTGGCTTATGAATTGCTAACAGGTCACGTTCCTGGTCGGGTCTATATATCCGCGCGCCGTTGGCACCGCTTGCTTCCAAGTGCGATTGATCGCGTGTTGGCCAAGGGGCTCGCGCGGGATAAAGAGGAGCGTTACGATTCTGCGGCTGCCTTTTATCGCGACTTGGAGCACGTCCTCCTCGACTACCGACAGCACCCCATCTGGGGGTCGCTAGCCGCGTTGGGCATCGCGGCGGTAGTTGCAGTCCCTTTAGTCATTCAGCACCACATTGGCGGATCCTCGCCATCACCTGGCTCTGGTGAGCGTCATTTCTCCCCTACTGACCTGGGGAAACCGCCGCGGAACTCCGACATCTCACCAGAGTCGGTAACTAAAACACCAGAAACAATCGACCTTGCCACTCAGTTCGGGTCAGACCAGGAGAACTGACCGTGAAGACTTCTCTGAGTTTTGCCGAACTGGCGCAGACCCTGTTCGAGGAATCCGCGGACGCCCTGATTTTTTTCGATCCAGAAACTGAGCAAGTGCAAGACGTTAATCCCTTCGCCCAGCGGTTGACGGGCTACACTCGAAGAGAATTGCGTCGTGCCTTGATTACCGATCTGTTCCGCAGCGATAAACCCAACGGTCTCCAGCAGCTTCGCCGCGCATATCAGAAAACTGGCATGTTTCATTCCCAGGAGGGCTTTTGGATTCGACACCGGGAGCGCGTCTGGATTCCTGTAAATCTCAGTGTTACGCGGCTGCATCTGGAAGGTCGGGTTTTGGGATTAGTCACCGCTCGAGACGTCAGTGAGATGTACGAGGTTCGGAGACAGTTAGAGCAACGTGAGGCAGAATTACGGCACATTCTGAATTCAGTAAGTGATTTCCTCTGGAGCGCTGAGGTTAGTGCCGAGGGCATGCTGAAAATCCGTTACATTTCGCCGGTCGTGCAAAAACTCACGGGACGTCCTCCCGAATTTTTCCTGAATAATCACGAAGCGTGGCACAGCATCGTCCATGATGAGGATAAGTCCTTAGTGGAAGAGCGCTGCGCGCGGGTGCGCGCGGGAGAAGTAAGCCGGGCTGAGGATGAATACCGCATTGTCTTGCCCGACGGACAGGTGCGTTGGCTTCGCGACAGTGTTTCCGTGGAGCGGCTCAAGGATGGTCGGTTATTGTTACACGGGGTGGTTTCCGATGTTACGGAGCGTCGGCAAATGGTGGAGCAACTACGCTATAGCGAGGCCAAGTACCGTGCTCTGATTGAAAATCTGGAACAATGTGTTTTTCTAAAAGACCGGGAGCTGCGATTTGTCGCGGTCAATCCAAAGTTTTGCCAAGTCTTAGGCAAGCCGGAAAGCGAGATCCTCGGCAAGAATGATTACGATTTTTATCCGCCACACTTGGCCGAGAAATACCGTGCCGATGATATGGTCGTGCTAACCACGGGCCAGACGCTGGAGCTGGAGGAAGAAAACGTCAGCGAAGGCCGTACCCGCCTAGTCCGTGTAGTTAAGCGACCAATGCGGGACGATCAGGGAAATATCGTGGGCGTGCTGGGGATTTTCTGGGATATTACCCAGCAGCGTGCTCTCGAAGAACAACTTCGCCACGCCCAGAAAATGGAAGCTGTGGGACAGTTGGCGGGAGGAGTGGCCCACGACTTTAATAATCTGCTCACGGCCATTCTGGGAAATGTCTCCTTAGTTCTCGCTCGCTTAGCGCCTGACGACCCAAATCGGGAGTTGCTGCAAATCACCGAAAAAGCGGCACTCCGAGCTGCCGAGTTGACCCGCCAGCTACTGAGCTTCTCCCGACGCACACGCCTGCGACCGCAAGCAATAGAAATCAATCCTATTGTCGAAGAAACTCTCAGCCTGTTGCGTCGTACGATTGACAAACGGATCGAGATTCGGAGCGAGCTCGATCCCCAGGGTGGCCAAGTCTATGCCGATGCGGGCCAGATGCAACAAGTGCTGATGAACTTATGTCTGAATGCCCGCGATGCCATGCCCGAAGGTGGGCAATTGCTGGTTCGTACTCGCCGCGTCGTGCTTTCGCCCGAAGATGCACGAAGGCACGTATCTGCCCGGCCCGGCGTATTTGTTCGTCTCGACGTGGTAGATACGGGGCACGGTATTCCGCCAGAAATTCGTTCACGCATCTTCGAGCCATTCTTCACCACCAAAGGGCAGGGCTGCGGCACGGGCTTGGGCTTGGCCCTGGTTTATGGCATTGTTGAGGAGCATCGCGGCTGGATCGAAGTAGAGAGCGAAGTGGGGCGCGGTAGTACTTTTTCCGTCTTTCTGCCGGTTTATGATTTGCAGCCCGCGTCGGATGCGTTTGCTGTTTCCTGCGATCAGGGGCCCGAAGACGGAGCAAAACAGGTCCAACATGTGCCATGGGCATGACCGTATGCGGTTGTACTGCGATCAGTCAGGGTAAACTATCGAGACGTGCTGTTTTTATGCGGCCACGGACTGGGAAGGGGCCGTCGCCCGGCCTAGCATAGCCGTTTGGGCTAACACTTCCAGGCACAAGGCACGATAATCTTCCGCGCCGTGACTTTTTGGGTCGTATTGGAAAATGGTCATGCCGTGGCCTGGACACTCGGCCAGCTTGATGTTGCGGCGAATCCGCGTTTGAAAGATTTTGGCCTGCGACCAGGGCACGTTCAACGAACGAGCTTTGGCGAGATAATCTTCCAGATCACGGATTACTTCACTAGCCAAACGGGTGCTGGCATCGTACAAACAAATAATAATTCCCGTAACTCGCAAACTTGGATTAATTCGCCGAGCTACCAAGTTACAAGTCTCAAGCAGCTTACCCATACCGTGCAGGGCGAGGAAATGCGGTTGCAACGGAATGAAGACCTCGCTGGCCGCCGCCAAAGCATTCAAGGTCAGCACCCCTAACGAGGGGCCGCAATCCATTAGGACGTAATCAAATGTTGCCTCCTCGGCAGCGAGGGCATCTCGGAGAATAACCTCGCGGCCAACGACACCCGCTAATTCTACTTCCGCCGCCGCCAAATTGATGTCTGAACTACACAGCCATAGGTTTTCACTGATCGCACGGCGCACCTCAGCCAACGGTCTCGATTCGACGAGCACTTCGTACATGGAGGGCGTTTGCCCATCCGGAGCTACCCCTAAATGCGCCGTGGCATGTGCCTGAGGATCCAGGTCCACAATAAGGACGCGTTGACCCGCCAATGCCAGGGCTGCCGCTAAGTTAACCGCCGTGGTCGTTTTGCCCACGCCGCCTTTCTGATTGAGGATGGCAATTTTGCGCATAGCCGTCCCCGTGGCCTTCATTTTCTTTAAGGTCGGGGGCGATTATAACCAGTTCGGAAAAAAGCGCTAATACCGACCTTGCGGGCAGGTTCCCTGTGGCTGGCAATCTAGCTCAGGCTTTTTGTTAAGCAGTTCCGCGATTCGCTGGGCATGATTGTTACGCATCGGGCCGAATTATGCTTGGTTGCTATGCCAGAGAGGCGGCAGCTATGTGGCAACAAGTTGCCTGGCATTGGACTCTGATGGCTATCCTTGGCACAGCCGGTTTGGGGCGCTTTCAAGCCGAGTCACCAACACCGAGTGCGCCCAGGCATCCGTCCTTGGCTCTCAGCCGAGCTGTGTCCTCGGAGGACGGCAGCCCAGTTGCTCATCAACCCGACGATTGGGACCTCACGATGCGCGTCCGAGCTGCGCTGTTGGCCGACCCAGAGCTGGCAGGGCACAACCTGATCGTCGTGGTGCGAGGTGGTTTAGTGGAGGTGGATGGCCCCGTTCCCGACGCCGGCTATCGGCAGCGAGTTCGGCAAGTGATCCAATCCGTGCCGGGAGTACGTCAACTTCGAGAACGGCTACGCATCCAGGTAAACTCTGCAGCAAGCCGCATCCTGCCACGACACATTCCGCCCGTGGATGAGCCTTGGCATTGGCAACGCCTGGACGCCAATGGCTTGCAACCGATTCAGCCATCAGTCGCCGCTTCACCCGCAGCAACAACTCCGGTTAGCCCTGACTTTCTATCCTCGGAACATTTGGAAGGGATGACTCCAGTTCGTCAACCTTCGGTGAACGATTCGCTCCTGTCTTTCAAACTTTGGGCCGAGCCGCAGCAAGTGTTACTTCTGGTGCAACAAAGCCTGCACCAGCAATGGCGTTTTCGTGGCGTGTCCGCTCAGTTGGTTGGTACAACGATTGAGCTACAGGGCACAGTGGAGACCGCCCAAGACTTCCTTGACCTATACCAGATGGTTACACGCCTAGGTAGGCCCTTAACCGTTCGGACGGACCGAGTCCGTGTCGTCCGCGCCAGCGTTCCGCACGTTCGTCGCTTTCCTGCGCAAGTGCCATAGGGCCGCGGGCGCCTTGGGATGTTGCCCCTTTAGATAACTGCCGCATTTGTTGATTCGCACATAACCTCTTCAACCCGCAGAACTAGTAAGTCAACCAGTAATTCGTGAGGTCCTAATGCGCGAGCCAAGGAAAATCTCACGTGCGGATACTGAGCACCAGCTGCGCGGCGGGCAGCTTCCAAGTCTTCCTGAACATGTCGTCCTGCCGAAAGAAAATACGGAGTTAAAATTACATGTGCCGCGCCTTGAGCGACGCAGCGAGCTATCCCTTGCGGAATGGTAGGTTCGGCGATTTCTAGGTAGGCATGTTCGATGATCCAATGGGGAAGCCGCTCCCGCAATCGCATCGCTATCCACTCCAATTCGGCATTAGCCGCCGCCCGACGGCTACCGTGTGCAATGAGCAAAATAGCTGGTCTCATGGCCGTATCGTTTCGTAGGGTTTTGTGTATGACCTAGCGTTGTCTGAGTTTCTGCCTCAGGCATAGGATAGTGAAAAATTCGAGGATTGACCGATGGTTTGTGCCCGAAGCGCTTTGGGAGCTTGGCTAACGTCCACGGGAGCGAATCTCCCGACTGGGCTGCGCCAGCGCTATGGACGCCGTACGATATTGCTAGGGCTGACCGTCCTAGCCTATCTGGCTCTGACGGACGCACACGAGGAAGAACATGCTCTGGCCAGCAAGGGAATTCAGGTGGAGAACAATACCATCTTGCTGGAGCATCGCGCTTGGGAGGCCTTGGCTCCGCAGCTAGCGCGCGTGGAAAGACGCACGCTGCGCCGCATGGTGCTAGGTACAGGGCAGTTGACTGTCCCCCCTAACGCGCGAGCTGTGGCTAGTAGTTGGCTGCCCGGGCGTATTGAAAAAATTACTGTGGATTTAGGACAGCCGATCCGTGCAGGGGACGTCGTTGCTTGGGTGCGTAGTGCTGAGTGGGAAAAACTGATAACGGATTATTTCGTGGCCCAAAACGAGGCTGCTGCGGCACGATTAGAAGCGCAACGGATTGATTCCTTGTTTCGCGAGGCTCTGGTTTCGCGCCAGGAATGGCTCGAGGCCCAGGCCCGACGTCGCGAGAAGGAAAACGCTTTGCTTATCACCCGCTTACAAATTCGTGCGTTAGTGGACGACGTGCCCCGGGCAGAGGCCTTGTTACCCGTGCGCAGTCCTATAAACGGCCATGTGACTCGGATTAGCGCCAAAATTGGCGAAGATATTGACCCGCGCCGTGCCATCGTCGAAATCGTGGACCCAAGCACCATATGGGTGCGGGCTCAGATACCGCAGTTTTATTCGTCCCTCATCAAGCCAGGACAAAACGCCGAGGTGCGCCCTCGTGCTTGGAAGAGTCCTGAACCCTTACGGGCACGGGTGCTTGCACGCAACTGTCAAATCGACCCACAGTCACTCACCGAGACTGTCTGGCTTGAACTTTTGGATCCCCCCGCGTCTAACTGGCATGTGGGCATGCCCGGCATGGTGCAAATTGAAGTGGCCCGCTGCGAAAATGTGCTCGCCATTCCTACGGCAGCATTAGTGCAGGAGGGGATGGATACTTATGTCTTCGTGGTCCGCACGCGGAATACGTGCTGCCATGAGCATGAGACAGACCAGGAAAATACCCGCACTCCTGCCCCACAAGCTTACATTGCGTTAGAGCGGGTTTTCTTTACACCGGGCTTAGCCACTCCCGACTGGGTAGAAGTACGGGACGGTCTGCAGGAGGGTGACCAGGTATTGACAATCGGCCGACATCAGTTGGCCGTCCTTTTACCACCACGACATGGGGGTGCATTTCGCCTTAGCCCGCAAGCTTGGCATCAATACGGAGTTCGCGTTGAGCCAGCGAGTTTTCAGCATGTGCGCGACACTATTAGTTTGGAGGCGAGCGTGGCCCTCGCTCCTTCTCAGAGCGAACAGCTACATTGTCCCGTGACCGCAATGCTCCGGCGTTGGCACATTCTGACCAGCGGACATGTGCGCCAGGGCCAAGTTGTCGCGGAAGTCGTGAGTTGGGAATTACAACAATGGCAACTCGCCTGGTTACAAAGCGAATTAACGGCACAATCTCAGGAGAATTTGGTCAATGCCTATCGCGAATTAATTGGCCAAGGAATACCTCTGTCGGAACAAGTTCTACGCAACACCGAGCTAACTTGGCGTTCGACGCGTGCCTTAGCGGACGGTTACAAATCGAGGCTCCGACAAGTGGGGGGCTTTTCAGACGCAGAGTTACAAATGCTGCTCAGGGAACATAAATTGGTTTCCACCCTCACTCTAACTGCGCCCCGCCCAGCCTGGGCAATCCCCGCTGATTGGCCCATTGGGCAGTTGATCAGCCCGAGCGATGCCCTTTTCGAGATGTACCCCGCGACGAATTTTCAACTGCGTGCCCGGCTGCCTGAATTTATGTCAAGCTCGCCAAATGTTGATGCGCAGGCGCGCTTCCGTCCAGGCCTGGCGGGCCAACCTCTCTGGATGGCACGCATTTTCTATTTAGAAGAAGGGCGCGTGGGCGAGCCGCAGCGCTATCTGTGGGCCCAACTCGAGGATGCACCTCGGGATTTACCAATGCACCTTCAGGGTAGCCTCACGGTGGAACTCAGCGGCCCAGATGCTCCAGTACTTGCCGTCCCTAGTTCCGCGCTTTGGTGGGAAGGAACTCACGCCGCCGTCTTCGTCTATCATCCGGAGCGCGACCTCTTCGAGTACCGTCCCGTCACCGTTGGGCGCACTAACGATCTGTGGGCCGAAATTCGAAGCGGTCTCAAGGCTGGCGAATACGTTGCAACCTCCGCTGTGGCCCATTTACGCCGCCATTATGGCCGACTTCGCTCTGGTACTGGATTTTATTGCGAACACTGTAAGGATTAGCTTCCTTCCTCCCTGACTGTGTCTGATTTCAGGAACAGGAACTGCCGGACATGTTTTCCTGGATTATTAGCACTGCCTTGCGCAATCGTCAGCTCGTCCTGATTCTGGCGCTGGCGGTGTCAATATTAGGAGGTTATCTTTGGTGGACTGCGGCGATTGACGTCTTCCCCGAGCTCAATCGTCCAACAGTACCAGTTATCGTCGAATATCCTGGCCGCGCACCGGAGGAGGTCGAGCAAGACGTGACCCGCCCTCTCACCTCAGCCTTGCAGGGGGCTCCCCACGTTTTGCACGTACTCGGCGAATCCAGCCAAGGGGTGGCCTCCATTCAAGTCATTTTCGACTGGGGTACCGACCCTTTGGTTTGCCAGCAGGTCGTTTCCCAACGCCTTCCCTCAGCACGCCTGCCCCCGGATGCCTTTGTGAGTGTTTTACCGCCCTCAGCAATTCTCAATGACGTCTTCATTCTCGCACTTCGTTCTCGTCGGCCCATTCACGACGCCAAAGATGCCATAGCTGTGCAATTACAATTACGGCACTTGGCGGAATGGCATGTGCGACCGCGTCTGTTTGTGCCTGGAGTCGCTAACGTGTTCGTCATTGGGGGACTTCTGCGCCAATATCAAGTCCTCACCGACCCGGAACGTTTAGCTATGCACGACGTCACTCTGGCCGACCTAACCAAAGCGGTCGCGGAAGCTTATGCTGCGACTGGTGGCGGTCCCTTCGTGGGAGCCCAAAGCGAACAACTGACGCGGGTCACCGCGCCAATCCGCCGCCTCGAAGACCTCGAACAAATCGCCATTCCTCGCCGGGATGGCTCCCGAGTTCGCCTCCGCGAAGTCGCCGACGTCACTATCGCTGGCCCTGTCCCTCGCGGCAGCGCCACCTTTCACTTTCGCACCGCCCAGGAAGATGGATCGTGGTTACTCAATCAGTGCCCTGCCGTGATTCTCGAAGTACAACGTCAGCCCGGGGCGAACGTCCTGGAACTGACCAGCCGACTCCAAAGCGTTCTCCAGGAGCTGCAATTGGAGCTCGACCGCAGCTATCCCGAGCAACTGTTAGTACTGGAAACCGATATTTTCCGTCAAGCTAACTTTATCGAAGCCGCCGTTCATAACGTCCAAGAAGCGCTTCGCGACGGCTTGGTTTTAGTAGCTGTTATTTTAGTGTTGTTCCTGGCTAACCTCCGCACTGCGCTGGTTACGCTCACCGCTCTGCCCCTGTCTCTGGCACTGTTCGGTCTCATCTTCGGCCTTCGTCCAGGTTCTTGGCAGCTCGTCCTAAACACGATGACCTTAGGCGGGATCGCCATCGCCGTCGGCGAACTTGTGGACGATGCCATTGTGGACGTGGAAAACATTTTCCGTCGTCTCAAACAGAACCGCCAACTCGCCCAGCCTCGACCTGTCCTGGAGGTAATTCGCGATGCCTCCCAGGAAGTCCGAAATTCCATTGTCTATGCCACAACGATCGTCTGCTTCGTAGTAGCCCCTCTCTTGTTGTTGCCTGGCCTCACGGGAGCGCTGTTTGCTCCCCTGGCCATCGCGTATGCTTCCTCGTTGTTGGCTTCCCTGTTAGTATCTTTGACCGTTACGCCGGTTCTTGCCTCGTATTTACTGCCGAACGCCCGTGTCATCGAAAAACCCGGCGATGCCTTTCTGGTACGGTGGCTCAAAGCAGGGGTTCGGCCGCTGGTACGCGCCGCCCTTCGTCGGCCTGGGTGGGTAATTGGTTTTGTTACTGTGCTCGTACTGGTCGGCATAGCAGTGCTGCCTTTCATGAGCGGTTCCTTCTTGCCACCTTTCAACGAGGATAGTCTTGTAATCACTGTCACCGCACCGCTCGGCGTTAGTTTGGACGAAGCTAGCCGAATCGCCGATCGAGTCGCGCAGATGGTGTTGGAAATCCCAGAAGTGGTTCATGTGGCCCGTTACAACGGACGCGCCGAGCAGGACGAAGAAATTGCCCCGATCAATGTTTCCCACATTTACGTTCGACTACTGCCTTCCCGCCAGCCCAGACAGGAGCCTTGGGCCGAATACCTACGAAAAATTCCACTGGTGGATCGTTTCTCCTATGAGAGATTAGGTCGTCCGCGCGCGGCGGTGTTAGAAGATATCCGGGAACGATTGGCGTACGTTCCGGGGGTAGCAATTAGTGTCGGCGGCCCCATCAGCCATCAACTCGACCACGTTTTAGCAGGAACCGAGGCCGCTGTCGCCATCCGCATCTATGGCCCCGACCTCGCCACGCTTCGGGGTCTGGCTGAGCAGGTTTTGCAGATACTTCGTGAAATCCCAGGTGTAGTAGATGCGCGGCCAGCCCAGCCCATTGAAGAAATTGACCAAATCCGCATCCGCATAAATCAACAATTGGCTGGACAATTCGGTCAGTCGGCTGGTGAGCTAGCGCAAATCTTGCAGACGGCCCTCGCTGGACGCAGACTCTTGTTTATTCCCGAGGGCGACGCACGCACCGCACTGGTTGTCTGGTACACACCGGAGGCTCGGCGCGATCTGGATACTCTGCGACAAACCTTGGTTGACACTCCCGCGGGACGTGTTCCGCTCGAACAACTCGCGGAAGTCGAGCCGGTAAGCGGCCCCTTCGCCCTCTACTTAGAAAGACAGCAGCGGCGGGTCATGGTCGCTTGCAACATCGATGCCACCGATATGACTAGCGTCGTGCGAGAAATCAAGGGGCGTATCTCAGAACTCTCCCTGCCCCCAGGCTATTTCCTCGAATATAGTGGCCAATATGAAGAACGCGAAACTGCTGGCACTTATATCTGGCTACTTTACCCGTTGGTTCTCCTAGGAATACTTACATTACTCTGGCGTTGCTTAGGTTCATGGCGCGCGGCCATCCTAGTAATGACTAATGTGCCTCTGGCTTGCGTCGGCGCAGTAATCACTCTGCTACTGCTTCATCCCCCGACCTTGCAAGAACTGCGCCAGCACCACTGGTCAGAGTGGCTTGAACTATGGTTTAGTAAGACTTCGCTATCATTAGCCCATTGGATCGGCTTCATTACTCTGACTGGGATCGTCAGTCGTAACGGCATCATGATGATCGCGCACTATATTCACCTGATGCGCTACGAAGGCGAACAGTTTAATGAGTCAATGATCCTTCACGGCACGTTAGAACGGTTAGTCCCTATGCTCATGACGGCACTCACTACCATACTGGGCCTAACCCCTTTGTTATTAGGAGCCGACGAACCGGGCCGTGAGGTTCTCCATCCGTTGGCTGTCGTTGTGGCGGGCGGTTTACTTTGGGCCACTTTATTAGACCAAATCGTTACTCCCGCCTTGTTTTTCCTTTTCGGCCGTAAAGTCTATGCCACATTAGCAAGCGAAATGCAGCCTGCCCAGGACGGGCCACCTTACATCCCGTCCGCGATCAACTCGCCCCCTCCTTCGCCAAATCTTATCGTCGCACCTATGAACGATGGCGTGAATAAAATCTATACATCTCATACGGCATGTGTGCCGTCATTCAATCAAGTGCCTGCCATATCCATAACACTCATGCCCGCTTCTTCGGTTCGTGAGAGCCAGCTTTCGCCCGATAATCAATCTCCAGCCGCTATATCCGCATCGCAGCCTAATATCAGTCAACTCCAGGAAAGGAATTCCTCGGATCCTTCTACAAACTAATACAGCGTACGCAAATTGGGAAGTGCCTTATGTTAGAAAACGTGCCTCTAAACAATCAACGGCGCCGTTGGATTGATCGATTCCTCGATGCCATTCAGTGGGCGGGTAACAAGTTACCTGACCCGGCGCTCATTTTCGTCTGGGCGCTCGTCATAGTGTGGATATTGTCTGCTGTGTTAGCACCTGTCGAATTCGCAGGCTACCAAGACCCGCGAACTAAGCAGCCGATCCAGATTCATAATCAATTATCTGGTACCGCCTTGACGAAGTTTCTCGTCAATATGGTGGACACATTCGTGCGGTTTCCGCCCCTAGGGGTCGTGTTAGTGGCGCTATTAGGCGTCGGTGTGGCCGAACATACCGGTTTTATTCATGCACTTATCAAGGCCTTACTTAGCATCACCCCACGAACGCTGCTAACCCCGATGTTACTTCTCGTCGCCATTATGAGCCACTCCGCAGGAGATACTGGGTATGTATTAGTAATTCCGCTAGGCGGGTTGATTTTTGCCGCGGCAGGACGGCATCCCTTAGCAGGTATCGTATGCGCTTTCGCTGGTGTCTCGGGAGGATTTAGTGCAAACTTTCTGCCTTCAGGCCTAGACCCTTTACTTCAGGGTTTTACCCAATCCGCGGCCCAGATCATCGAACCAGGCCGGCAAGTGAATCCTTTATGTAACTATTGGTTTATGTCCGCCTCCTCCGTCTTGATCATCCTGGTAGGATGGTACATAACCGATCGCGTCATCGAACCGCGCCTGCGCCATGTCGCAACCAACAGCACTAATCCTGAGCAAACTCCGACCCTGGGAGCCTTGCAAGCTCGTGAAATCTTTGCCCTCTATGCTGCCCTGGCAACGGTTCTCGCCGGCGCATTAGCCCTTCTGCTCGCTTGCCTCCTGCCCGAAAAATCGCCTTTAGCGTCTCCAAAAGGTTCGTTCTCGGAGCATGACGCGCCGCTCATGAAAGCCATTGTTCCGCTCATCTTCCTCTTTTTCCTCGTACCTGGCATTGTCTATGGCATGCTGGCCGGGACGGTGAGGTCCCACCGCGACGTTATCCAAGCCATGACTAAGTCCATGCAGACTATGGGTTATTACTTAGTATTAGCCTTTTTTGCCGCACAATTTACCTATGCGTTCGCAGAATCCAATTTAGGGGCCTTACTGGCCATTTCGGGGGCCCAATTTCTTTCGACCCTCGGCTTACCCAACCATGTAACTATCCTCGGCATAATCTTGCTGAGTACGCTGGTAAATCTGCTGATTGGCTCTGCATCCGCGAAATGGGCGATTCTGAGTCCGATTTTCGTACCCATGCTCATGCAATTAGGTGTCGCTCCAGAACTAACGCAAGCTGCCTACCGGATCGGCGATTCAAGTACCAATATCATTACACCATTACTACCATACTTTCCGCTGATCGTAGCATATGCCCAGCGCTATGTAAAGGATACCGGGGTCGGGACCCTCATCTCGCTTATGCTTCCATTCTCATTCACTTTCCTAGTGACATGGACGACTTTGCTCATGATTTGGTGGTACCTAGGGCTCCCCCTCGGTTTACCCACGGTTTGGGGGCTGCAAGGCTATACCTATGTTCCAGCCGCTAACCCATAAATAGCAAAGCTTAGCCTAATTCCAACAGTTATGAGTAGGCAGAAATGGCGACATTGCTTGTTAATCCTTCCGGCCTGGGGCGGCGCGGTGTGTCGTCGTAACGCTGTGGTAGCGACTTACTGTGCATGATAATAATGTGGCTCATGTTTAGGAAGGATGGCGTTTATGGTAATCCTGTCCTTGCTTGGTTCCAACTTAGTTGGAGCTGGCTAACCGCATTCAGGTCCCGATGAAGCCCAAAGCAGACTGCGCATTTCTTGCGGAGCCTGGCCAAGCCACATGCGGTGAAACGAACGCTCCGCCCTGCAACCTAGATTTTGTGCCATATCCCTCGCTGCTATTTGATAGTCGGGGATGTCTATATATATCGGTTTCCCAGCAGCTAAGCCCATTACCTGAGCCAAAAACATAAGTCCCAAGTCAGCGACTCCTATCACCGGACCAAGTTGATAAGCCTTGGCACCAGGTCTAAGAAAAGCATAAGCTGCTATCTGATTGTTTTGCGTAGCAACATACTTGGCGATTTGGTCATCTCTCCACCATTCTGCTATCAGTCTGCTGCGGTCGGTGCGGGTCACCAGCGCATCTAAAGCCGATACCGCAGTATAGTCGCTAAAAACAGCTTGGCGAACGCTTAGCTCATATGGGGTCTCTAATAACTTAGGTGTCCCGGCGAATCGTGTTATCGTATATTCAGTACTAAAACCAAATTGTTCATAAAGAGGTCGGCCCAAGTCAGTGGCGTCTAAGCGGATGGTGCGAACCTTGCGACTTGCGAGATATTTTAGAGCGTGTTCCACGAGAGCGCGACCAATGCCGCGCCGACGGTATGATTGCTCGACTAAGACCATAGCCAGCCAGGCAGTGTCGCCAAAGCACAGCGCCACGGTCGTGCCTACTGCATGACCAGAATATTCTGCTACCAGGCAGCCCGTTGGCTCCAGTGTCAAAAATCGCTGCCAATCCCGAGGCGTCTGGTTCCAGCCAGCTTGTTCCTTGAGATACATGCCCAAGGGAATATCGTCGGGCTGCATCAGGCGAATGGTCAGGCTCATGAAATGCTTCCCAATTGGCTAGTCGTGCTGGCGCAAAGCCGGCGTATGGGTTATCAACTTGATATGGATCAGAGGCTTCGAGGCCAAACTATGCAGGTCAGCCAGTTGTCTCACTCCGAGTCGTTGCGTGCGGCAGCGCTCAACTGGTTTTTTGGCCGATGGGCAAATGTTGCTAGATATCACCAAAGATTTAGCGCCCATAGTCAGTGGTTTGCATAAAATAACCTCAAGAGAAGCAACCGCGATTGATGGCTATGCAATTATTGCTGCTTCTGGCGATCTTTTTGAGCGTGCTGCCGAATCTGCCCGTGGGCTTGTTAGTACACCCTGTTTGGTCAGCCGCAGGCACATGGGGCAGTGTTTTTGCGCTTAGTTTTTCGGCTTGGAGCACAGGTGCTTTTTTTACACAGCACTGGAATCGCCGGGGCGTTCCTGCCTCCTTACGTTGGTATCGTTTCCTTCGCGGCGCTCTATACATCGGAACTGCAGTGGTGCAATTCATAAGCTTGGGAATCTTTAGTTGGGGTCATTGGGTTCGCCAAATTTCTGGGTTCGGGGATAATTTGCTTTTGGATGAACTTTTGGTGATGAGTCCTCTCCTATTCGCTCTCGCAGGATTGTGGTGGGGCATTTATCCTGCGGAAAAAACTCTTTATTATCATCTCGGACATCGTAGCGCTTCTGAGTTCTGGACACGCATGGGATATGTATTATTTCAAGCCCGAACCCATGTGGCGATGCTGTTTGCACCGTTATTACTGTATGTTGCCGTACAAGAACTGGGTTTTGTGATCCAGCCTGAAAGTTTATTGGAGGGAGATTGGTGGGGAATTTACTCAATGGTTATCAGCATTTTAGCGCTCCTGATAGTTTTGCTGTTGATGCCCTGGGTTCTGGTACGGATATGGGATACCGAGCCGATGCCGCCTGGAGAGTTACGCAATTTATTAGTCGAAACTGCTAAGCGTCTGGGTTTCTGCTACACTGATTTTCGCATTTGGCATACTCAGAAAAATATAGCTAATGCTTTAGTGACCGGAATCCTGCCTTGGCCACGTTATGTCGTGTTTAGTGATGGGTTGCTACAAGCGCTGAGCCCGGAGGAGCTAGTCGCAGTACTAGGTCACGAGATTGGACACGTTCGCCGGTGGCATTTACCCCTGTACGTGGCACTATGTGTCGTGGCCACGACTTCGGGAGTGCAATTACTAGCGTGGTGCTGGCCAGGGCAAAAGCAATATCTAATGACAATGTTACTTCGCTTGCCTACTGAGTTACCCGATTGGTTGCCTTGGGTCGAATTCGGGACAGGTGCCGCGATGCTCTGGTCCTATGTGTGGGTGGTATTCGGATATGTATCCCGGCAATGTGAGCGGGAAGCCGATGTTTATGGATGTTTAGCGGCTTCGTATCTCACGGGGACAAATGACTACAGAGACGATATAAGCGAACACAGTGGTGGTGCTCGGATCCTAACGAAGCAGGGCATCAGGACGTTTATTGAAGCCTTGGAGAAGGTGGCTGAGGTGAACGGTCTCCCTCGGACGCAGTGGAGTTGGCGTCATGGTAGCATCGCCCGACGCATTGCATATCTCGAGAAGTTGGAGCAACGCGTCGCTCAGGGGCTGACCTGGCCACGGTGGTTATGGCTGCGTTCTTGGGCGATATTGGTATTGCTTAGTCTATGTGTGATTTGGCTCTATTATTCCGGATTAGGCATCTACTAAGCATGTCCTGCAATGTACGAGCTATTTGATCATACTGCCGATTTGGGCATACGTATTCATGCCAAGGATTTGCCCTCTTTATTCGAAGAAGCGGGCCGTGCTTTATTTAGTGTGCTGGTGGAAAACTTAGAGCTAGTCGAGCTAAAGGAAGCTCATGCGATTCATTTGCAAGGGGATAGGTTAGAATATCTATTTTTCGATTGGTTGAACCAGCTTCTATATCTTTTTGATGCAAAGCGCTTACTGTTGGCTGGCTTTCAAGTTAGTGTGGAGGAATACAGTCCTAATTCATCCGGGCGTGGACATGAAGTATTTGCAACTTCCCGAGAGAGCCAAGGGGAAAAGACGAGAGAAAACCGTGGTTGGCGCTTAGAAGCCGAGGTTCGAGGGGAGAGGCTCGACTGGCGACGCCATAAGTTAGATCATGAAATTAAGGCAATTACGTATCACGGTCTGAGGGTAGAACAGACGTCCGAGGGTTGGTTGGCGGAGGTGATCGTGGATATCTAGGATTAGACTTAGCATAAGACTGACTCTAGTGTTTTCCCGAAAAAAAGCCAAGTGCATATAATTAAATCTTGCCCAGCGGTTAGAGAAAGGAATTCTCTTAGCTTCGCTCTAGGTCGCGGAGGAATAATTATGACGCAACCATATACGGGGCCACTCGAGCGCATAGATGAGACGCGATATCGCATCCCTAAAAGCTATAAGTCGGGGATGCGCGTGGATGGGATAATCTTTGCCGATGAAACTCTGATCGAACAAATCCGCAACGACCAGGCCCCGGAACAAGTGGCCAACGTTGCTTTTCTGCCGGGCATCCAGGAAGCAAGTCTGGCGATGCCTGACATCCATTGGGGCTATGGCTTTTGTATAGGTGGTGTTTGTGCAACCGATCCGGAAGAAGGAGGGGTGATTTCGCCTGGCGGGGTGGGATATGACATTAACTGCGGCGTACGTTTGGTGCGCACGAATCTCACGGAGGAACAAGTACGTCCCAAATTGAAGGAGTTAGTCAACGAATTGTTTCGGCAAATTCCAACGGGGGTCGGTCGGACTGGGAAGTACCATTTCGACCGGAGTGAGTTGCGGCACTTGATGGCTGAAGGGCCGCGATATTTGATAAAGCGTGGCTTATGCACGGAGCAGGATATCGAACATACGGAGGCCCACGGTCGCTTAGAGGGAGCGAAGCCAGAGAACGTCAGCGGCCGGGCACTCGATCGAGGAGCTGAGCAGTGCGGCACGCTGGGCTCAGGCAATCACTTCCTCGAGGTTCAGGTGGTGGATGCGGTGTTCGATCAGGAAGCAGCGGAGGTCATGGGATTGTTTCCCGGCCAAGTGTGTGTGATGATTCACTCCGGCTCGCGCGGCCTGGGTTATCAGGTGTGCGACGATGCCTTACAGGCCTTGCGCGAAGTGCCGGAGAAGTATCGCATATACTTGCCCGACCGGCAGTTGCTTTGCGCTCCCGTCAACAGTCCCGAAGGGCAGCATTATATCGGGGCGATGCGTGCGGCCGCGAACTTTGCTTGGTGCAATCGGCAATTGTTAACCTGGCAAGCAAGGGAGGTATTTGAAACGGTCTTTGGTAGACCATGGCAGGACTTGGAAATGGCAGTGGTTTATGACGTTGCACACAACATAGCGAAGTTCGAAGAGCATGAGATAGGTGGTAAGAAGAAGTGGGTCTGGGTGCATCGCAAAGGGGCGACGCGCGCATTCCCGCCGGGTCATCCGGAGATCCCGGATAAATATCGCCATATTGGTCAACCCGTGCTCATCCCAGGAGATATGGGTCGTGCTAGTTGGGTATTAGTAGGACAGCAAGACAGTATGAGGAAATCTTTTGGGACGACATGCCATGGCGCAGGACGGGCGATGAGCCGAACGGCAGCGGTTCATGATGCCCGCGGAAGAAGTATCGAAAAGGAGTTGGAGCAACGGGGCGTGATTGCGCGGGCACGTAGTTGGAAAGGTCTCGCAGAGGAGCAGCCCGCGGCTTATAAGGATGTGGACTTGGTAGTAGAAGTCGTGCACAAAGCCGGGCTATCCAAGAAGGTAGCGCGGATGCGTCCAATCGGCGTCATCAAAGGATGATTTAGCGTTTGGAGAACTGGAAGCCCCGCCGTGCACCACGACGACCGTACTTTTTGCGTTCCTTGCGACGCGCGTCGCGGGTGAGTAGGCCAGCCTCGCGTAGCTTGTGAACGATCGGATGTATGCTCGGCGCCGAAGCGTCCGGAGCGGCGCCTTGCGCCCCGTTTTGGGCGCTAAACATTTCCTTGAGGGCGCGGGCGATACCGTGGCAAATAGCACCTGCTTGTCCCGCGAAACCGCCCCCTCGCACGTTGACATATACGTCGAGCTTGCCGACTTGCTCAGCTACCTCCAGGGGCAAAGTAACCAGCTTCCTATCGCGTAGCTCGGTGAAATAGTTCTCCAGGGAACGACCGTTGATTTCGATTTTGCCCGTTCCTGGGCATAACCGCACCCGAGCGACGGCAGTTTTACGACGGCCAGTTCCCCACCAATACGTAGGTACAGTCGCGGTGCTCATAGCTTGTGCTCACCATCTCGAGATTTGCCCTTCACACTGTGTTCGAGCCGCCGTGCTGAGGCACAGGCGGCGCCCAGGTTTTGTCGGTAATTGGGAGAGGGACGGGCTGCTGGGCCTGATGCGGATGATTAGGCCCCGCATAAATTTTAAGTTTCCGCAGCTGCCGACGGGCTAACTTGTTTTTGGGTAACATCCGTCGCACGGCTTCGCGCAGAATTTTTGTGGGGTTACGACGTAGCATTTCCTTAGCACTGCGCAGCTTCCTGCCCCCGGGATATCCGCTAAACCATTCATAATAAACCTGGTCCCACTTTTTGCCTGTGAAGCGAACTTTTTCGGCATTAACGACTACCACAAAATCACCAGTATCCACATGGGGTGTGTATTGGGGCTTATGTTTCCCCAGAAGGATACGCGCCAGGACTACTGCAAGTCGGCCCACGACCTGGTTCGTCGCGTCAACTAGGTACCAGCGTCTCTCGACTTCACCGGGTTTTGCCATGTAAGAGGATATAGGAAGCATAAGACCTCACCCGTACGAGTCATTTAGGCAGAGTTGTTACTTCTAAAGCAAACTTGAACCGAGTCAAGCTTGCTGGACTGCGGGGCTCGGAGCTTGAGCTTGAGGAATTTCCTCCAAGGGTATGACACGAACGCGCCGACCATTTTGCTCAAAGCGGACAATGCCATCCACTAGGGCAAAAAGGGTGTAGTCACGTCCTTGACCCACATATAAGCCAGGCACGAACTTGCTACCCCGTTGCCGCACGATAATACCGCCGGCGCGGACAAATTGTCCGCCAAAGACCTTGACGCCGAGACGCTTACTGTGCGAGTCCCGTCCGTTGCGCGTAGAGCCCTGCCCTTTTTTATGCGCCATAGCGCTTAGCCTCCTGAACGAACCATCTGAGGCGTGCCTCTGCGTGGCGAATCGCCCACGCCTAGGGGAAAGAGTGACTAACCGGCAACCGCCAGAGGTTGCTCAGTAATTAAATCGGACAAACTATTTTACGGGGCTGGAGCAACTAGTCCAGCGGGTTTATTCGGAGGAATCGGAGTATCTGGGTGAGTGTAAATCCAATCATAGCCCAGGTACTCAATTTGATTGGCATGCTGACGAAACTCATCGCCACGACGCTGAAACTTCAGTCGCAGCGCTTTGTTCTTGGTCATGGGTTTGCCCTCGGGGGTGTCAATCAGAACGAATCCATTCGATAAGCCAAAGACGTAAATATAGAAATTGGACATGTCGGGTGGCAGATAGTTACGCACATACTCAGGTTGTTTGGCCAAGGTTTTGATTTCGTCCGGTGTAGCGACGCTCCAAGTCGCGACGCCCGTCACATATTCGGGGAAGGCAATGCGTCGTCCCAGCGGGTCAAACTGTTGAACATGGGGAATCTTGACCTTGGCGATGGAAATCGAAGTGTGAATTGGATAAACTCGTTGCGGATCTTCTATTTCCTGGATCTTATCCACTACATAAGGCAAGACTTCGTCAGTATATGCGCCTTCGCGACCCGGAGTGATCACCACCCAACGGAACTGGGGTCTGAACTCGCGGGGTTGGCCCGTGTCATTCGAAACTTGATACCACAAATACCAGACAATGCGGCGACCACGCCTGGGAATGTCCACTTCAATAGTGCGTGGCGGTTTGAAGGAAAAATCAAGCGTGTATATATCTGGGCGGTCGGGGGGATCTTCCGCAGCTGCCCGGTCGGGAATGCCTCGGACGTTAGCAGGTCGAAGCAATTCCTGGGGAAGTGGCTGACACAAAGCTGTGAACGCCCAACCAGCAAATATGCCCAGGGTCGCACAAACAGTAGCCTTGGTTTCAGAAATCGAGCGCCGGAGCATTTACGTTCCTCCAAAGGCTCGTGCACGCAGCCATGGGGTTCCGCCAGCATTTGTCGCCAAGATTTGTCGCCAATGTGGCCACTGGATTTAGCCCACGCGGCGACAACTGTCAAGCACGAAAAAACTCCGACCAAGTACGTTCTACTTTAGGCTTATTGAAGCGCTAGCGGACCTCCGCACTAGCCCTAGGCGGGTAAAAAATTTACCGTTGCGAGGCTGGTAGGGGGACAGCACCTGAGGCTGGTTTCAATGGCGGCAATTGCTCCAGCAGGCGTAAATCGCGCTCGCGGTCACGCAATTGCGCATGGCGCTGACTTAGCGTGTACAGACTTTGTCGGACTTCGTTGAGGGGATATTCCAGGTCGCGAATCTTGAGCTCCAAAACTCGCTTTTGCTGATACATTTCCTCGACAGGGCTGGGCCGATCCGGAGCAGGGAGAATGGCACGCGCTTCCTCGGATATCCGAGCCAATTGCTCGCCTAGCCTTCGAGTTTCTTGTTGAGCCTGATCCAGCTTGTCGCGAAGGATGGCGCCCTCAAGATATAATGCGTCCAATTTCTTATTTATATCGGCCAAGGAAATTTTTCCTGGGCCACCATGTTCCAGTTCGTGGACCCGGCGTCGCGCCTCGCGGACAGTGATTATCTCCTCAGGCGCAAGGGTCTTGCCATCGGCACGCACCTGCCACACAAACTGACGGTTCCCATCCTCCCTTTCCTTGAGTAAATTGGCAAGGATCTGACGCGTGTTCTGCATGCGAGTTCGCCGATCTGCGAGTTGGCTTTCGAGTTTTCTCAGGTCGTCCTGAAATTGCCGATGCTCGAGTAACATCCAAGTAATGGCACCTAACAGGCCTAGGCTAGCGATGGAGTTTAACATGACGAGAATTTTACCGAACCAAGTCATGGCGCTTGCCTCCTCAGGGCTAACCGTCTCTCCATGTCGTGAATTCGATTTGCTAGCTCTTCGCACTCTTTGATTAACTTTTCATTTTGTGCTTGCACGTGGGCGTATTCCGCCTGCATATCTTCCAAAACGGACTGAGTTAGCTGTCGAGCCGCAAACGCCTCCGCCAATCGTGCCAACCAGAAGACAACCTCCTGTCGACGCGCATGGATCTGGGCTAAAATTTTGGCGTGTTGCGCTTGCTCCGTGTCAATTTGCGCCTTTAAGGCCAACACACGCTCGTTCGCTAGTCGGATTTCCTCCTCCAGACGGCGTCGGCGGATTTCCAAATCTCTGCGTCGGTTGACCAAGTTTTGTTCTTCGACCCGAAGTTCATTGTGTACGCGACTAATGCGGTCTTCTAAGACGCTACGAAGATCGTCATAACTCAAGCCATAACGCTGACGCAGGGATTCAGTGTGCCTTTCGTCTAATAACAACTCAGACTTTTCACGTGGAAACAGCACCTGCAATAGCGCCACGCGCAAACCCTCGTCCGACTGGGGAGGATTTTTTTCCAGTTCCGCCACTTGCTCAGGATGCTCTTGGCGTACCAGGTCTAATAACGCAGGGGTGTCAATACCGGTCAGTTGTTCGTTGAGACCGCGCAGCGCCCTTTCCCAGGACATTCTGGCGACATAAACCTGAGCCAGAAAATATAACGTCACTATCGCCGCAATCACGTTCAAAAACGCCAGGATACGACTGAAAATACTCATAGGTCCCCCGTTACTGTGCAGTACATCCCTGAGGTGCTAGCCAGGGTCTGTTACCCATGCACTTTACGTCCTAATCTCTAATGCAATCTTAGCAAAACTAAGGGCGCTGATTCAAGAGGAAAACGGCACAATTATCTTCCAAGGCTGCAGGAACTGACGGTTGCGCCAGAAGTTACGAACCGATCCCGCGACCGCTTGCCTAAGATTACGTATCGTCGGACGGTGAATTCAACCACTAGGTGCGGGCACATCGAGAAACTCTACCTGCTGGCTCGGCAAGTCAACCAACGCAATTGTCGGAACAGCAACCCGCGCTAACGCTCCAGGATTGACCACCCAGGTTGCGCCCACCTGAACGCAACGACGCTGGTGAGTATGCCCATGAAAGACGAAATCATAAGCACCGCTGCGAACTAGGTAATCCAAGCGGTGACGGTCGTCGCCGTGCATAAAGGCTATTCGTGCACCTCCAAGTTCCAGTTGTCCCAACCGACCATGAAACTGCAAACCCAAGGCGTGGGCTATTTCGTCTAACTGCAGCGTGGGCGGATCACAGTTGCCGAAAACCAAGTGTAACTTTGTTCCTGCGAACATATGCAAAGTCGCAACGTCATCAATGTCGCCGCAATGAATGATGCACTCCACCTTTCGACTAGCCAACAATCGTAAGGCCTTTGCCACGGCTGATTGGTTCCCGTGAGTATCACTGATAACCCCGACTAGCATAGGCTTTGACCAATTTATCCCGCCGAGCTTCGGCCTTCCTGCCGACGACCCGACTCCTTGCAACTAACTCGGCCCGCTTCTATCATAGAGGGCAAATCGCGTCAAGGTAGGAGCTCCGTCTATGAGCGAACTGCTGGAGGTGCTTTTTGATCTGATTACAAATTTCGTGCGACTGTTGGCCGTATTAGCTACCTTAGCATTGTGTTACGCGTGGCTTTTGGCTTGGTTAGCGTGGTGGCTCTGGCTGGTGGATTGGCGACGTTTCTGGGGGGCGCTGCGCCAAGGAGCTTGGTTGCCCCTTCTGATGGCCTTAGCTTTCGTGAGCTATTTAGCCTGGTCGGTAGGCATGCCTGTGCCAGGGGAAAGAGAACTTGGTTCCCTGACGCCCATCGCCCTGAGTCTCGTCTTACTGGGCAGTGTCTTACTTTGCGGCTGGCTGCAAACCGTTTTCGCTTGGCATCCGACCGAGATTTCCCTGGAGACTGAAGCTTCCATGGCGCAGGAGCATAAGCACCCTGGCGAGGAACATGGCCCGCACCACATGCAAGCTAGCTCTCCGCTCCCTTGACTATGTCAGCCACGGGAGTTTCGTATAGCACACCAGCGTTCGCCGTAGTCAAGTTAGGAGGCAGCCTACTAGAGTTGCCTGATCTGGCTAACCGCTTGCATCTCTGGCTGAAACAGATTCGCCGACCCAGCGTGCTGGTCGTCGGCGGGGGATTGCCAGTTGATTGGCTGCGTCGCTTGGATAGACTCCATGGCTTACGCGCTGAATTAACCCATAACTTGGCTATCGAGATTATGCGGTGGAATACGTGCTGGCTCGCCAGCATCTTGCCAGAGGCCGTTTTAGTCAAAAACTTAGATGAGTGCTGCCGTGCATGGCATCGAGGCCAACAACCCATGCTCGATCCCGTGGCCTTTTGTCAGCGCGACGCACATCTGCCTGATGCCTTACCTCTCGGCTGGGAAGTAACCAGCGACAGCATCGCCGGCCAATTAGCCTGGCGCTGGCGAGCCGCGGAATTAGTCCTGCTAAAATCGTGTCAAGCCCCCGATTATGACTGGCACCACCTCGCCGAACTTGGCTTAGTCGACGCCCATTTTCCCGTGGTCGCAGCGCGACTTCCGCGCATTCACTGGATTGATTGCCAAAACGCAGCAGAAGCACCACCGAGTTCGAATACTTAACTGAAACTATGACTTGCGAACCTCACTAGTTATTAAAAGGGCAGCCACCAACTTTTTCCGGATGAAAATTCCCGCCATTCCAGGCTACCGTTTCTGAAATTATGCTTAGAAGTCCCCTAAAAGTTGTACTCATTCCTCCTCGCGCACTAGAGCAAAAAAGAGTTCGCGAAGTCGTCTAGTGACGGGGCCTGGCTTGCCTGTGCCGATGACGCGGCCGTCACACTTCACCACAGGAATAATTTCCGCAGCCGTTCCCGTCAGAAAACACTCATCCGCGGTGTACACGTCATGGCGAGTTAAAGCATCCTCACGCACGGGGATCCCATCTCGTTTAGCCAACTCAATGACCGCATTCCGCGTAATACCCTCGAGAATGCCCGCATCTAAAGGGGGCGTTCGTAACGTCCCGCGGGTAACGAGGAAAATATTGTCGCCAGTGCACTCAGCCACTTCCCCTTTGTGGTTCAACATCAAGGCCTCTAAACAACCCGCTTCAATGGCTTCGAGCTTTGCCAAAATATTGTTTAGATAATTCAACGATTTGATCCGTGGACTCAATGCGTTTGGGTGATTGCGAATCGTGCTCACAGTAACGATCTCTAAACCATTCTCATACAATTCGGGGGGATAAAGTTGTATATGATCCGTGATCACGATCACTTGGGGATCGCTAGTTTTGCGTGGATCTAAACCCAGTGAGCCTGCCCCGCGCGTAACTACGACACGGATATATGCGTCCTTGAGTCCATTTAGCTCCAGCGTTTGACGAATCACCGCTGCCAATTCTTCTTGGGTCATCGGGATGACGAGCTGAATCGCCTTAGCGGAGTCGTAGAGGCGCTTGAGATGCTGCTGCAACCGGAAAATTTTACCTCCATAAGATCGGATACCTTCAAACACGCCGTCTCCGTAAAGCAACCCATGATCATAAACACTAATTTTCGCCTCCGCTTTATCGTAAAACTTCCCGCTAATATAGACCTTCATGGCGACGCTCCTCCACAGGTTAGCGCTGCTGACAAATTCCGAGGTTCCGTCAGCGGTGTCAGCTTTCCCTCTGCCAAGCGCAGCACACGATCGGCTTGCTGAGCCAACTCCCAGTTATGCGTTACCATGATGATAGTCAGCTTGTGAGTACGGTTCAAGTCGCGGAGTAAGGCAGTTACCTCTTGCGCTGATTGCAAATCTAAGTTTCCTGTGGGTTCGTCAGCCAGTAACAGGCGCGGACGATTCATCAAGGCTCGCGCCATCGCGGCTCTTTGCATTTCCCCGCCGCTGAGCTCCTGGGGTCGGCTTCGCGCCCGTTTTCTCAAGCCTAAACGGTCGAGCCACTCCCAGGCTCGCCGATGAGCCTCCCAGCGCCGAAGCCACCAGCTCCAGAGTGAGCATTGAATCATTGCGGGCATCAATACATTTTCCAGCAAGGTGAGCTCTGGCAGGAGATGATAAAACTGGAAGATAAAGCCAATCTCACAGTTCCTCAACCGATCCTTCTCAGATGCGGACAGGCGGTCCACCCGCCGACCCGCAAACCACACCTCACCTCGATCGGGTACATCTAAGGTTCCTAATAAGTGCAACAGAGTGCTTTTGCCCGACCCGGATGCACCTACAATCGCTATTAATTCTCCCTCTTCCACGCGTAAATCAACTCCCCGCAACACAGATATTTCATGACGTCCCTTATGATAACTTTTATGTAAGTCTCGCGCCTCTAGCAGGATAGATGAATTGGGCATGGCAATTGGGCTCACACGTATGCATTTAGCTTATTCCCAGCGCACCGCACGCGCGGGATGCAAGAGTGCCGCTTTCAGCGCCGGATAAACGCTTGCCAACACGGCAATGAAAAGCGCTCCAACATTTACCAGAAGCACCATACTCAGTTGCATATCCGTCGGAATCTTATCAAAGTAGTACACGCTGCGATTAAACACCTCTTGACCTGTCCAGTAAGCAAGCGCCTGTTCGATCTCATTTATGTAAACCGTAATGGCTATACCTAAAGTCGTACCTAGTCCTGCTCCCACTAGCCCAAGAAACAAACCATAACTGAGGAAGAGGCCTAAGATGCCCGTATGGGAAGCCCCTAAAGATTTCAAGATTCCAATATCGCGCGTCTTTTCTACGACGATCGTATAAAAGATGGCGAAGATACCAAAGCCTGCCACGGCAATGATCAAAAAAAGGAGTACGTTTAGTATGCCACGTTCAATGGCAATGGCTGCTAATAAGGAACCCTGACGCTCTTCCCAAGTCTGCACCAAATAACTATAGGGGGGAAAAGCATCACTCTCGCTTAATAATCGGGTGGCCTCTGCAGCGTCCTGCCTATAATCTCGCAACTTTATATAGAGTGCCTTGGCCCGGTTCACCATGCCTCGTAATCGCTGCATGTCGCGTAGGTGAATGAATACCAGGCGAGCGTCATATTCGCTCATCTCCGATTTAAATAAGTCGGTCACGACGAAAGTATCCTCCATAGGTCGAGGGTAGCCTTGGGTACCATCATGCCCAGGCAGGTCGAAGGAAGTTAATAACATCAGCGATACGCGATCCCCAGGACGCAATAAAAAGTAATCTTTCTCCGCATCGACAACTTGAGCATGGGGCTTACGGCAAGTCGCTATACTATAGCCTAAGATGATACCCGAAGGTTCACGCATTTCCGGCGGTAACTCGGGTGGCGTTGGCGGTGGCGGTAGTGGGGGAGCCTCTGAGTCGCCATCGAAGGGACTCGTTGGTCCATTTTGGCCAGGATCAAAGCGCCGAACTAACTCCTCTGGGTCTAACTTCCCATAGGTCATAGAGCGCCAATCCATTCGTCGCCGCATGCTCTCCATGACCTTTCTGAACCGACGCGCCGTTTCGCCCCGCACTTCCAAGCAATGCTCGGGATTCTTTTGGTGTTCCGGGTTCAATAAGTATTGAGCAAATTGGCCGACCCGGGCGCGACTGCTAGGCTCTACTCCGATCACCAACACAGGACGAGTTATTACTTCCCGGCTATGCGGATAACTAAATTGCAAGATGCCAAAAGTTTCGATGGCTGGAGAGACCGCCTCCACGCGATCCCCTAAGATTTCGTAGACTTGTTTCACTTTTTGCTCCACATTCCAAAAGCCGCTATCACTTCGATGCTCGATGATGATATCCGCCAACAGTCCTCGGAGCCGATCCCGCAACTTATTAGCAAATCCGGCCATCACGCTATTCACGACTATTAGCGTAGCCACGCCTAACATGACACTAATAATACTCGCGAGGGCTAAATAGCGTGTCCGTAGGTAACGCCAAGCGAGCAACCATTTATACATACGGGACACTCCTGAATTTCTTAGCCACTTGACAAGGCTGACGAAGTCCTTCTCGGAACTTTTATCCTCATGATATTCCGCTGCGCTTCTCTGGTCGCAAGAGCGGAAATAGGATCACGTCGCGAATTGTTCGGCTGCCGGTCAGTACCATAACTAAACGGTCGATACCAATGCCTAGCCCACCAGCTGGCGGCATACCGTATTTGAGTGCCTGAAGGAAGTCCTCATCCATCCGCGCCATCGACTCCTCTTCAGGCAGGCCCGCGAGTTGCCGGCGAAACGCCGCCTCCTGTGTTATCGGGTCATTCAATTCCGTATATGCATTAGCTAATTCCATCCCTTGAATGTAAAGTTCAAACCGCTCTGCTAGTTCAGGATTGTCCCGCTTGCGTTTTGTCAACGGACATAGTGATGCCGGATAATCATACACAAAAATAGGTCCTTGCAACTGATCACCTATAATCTTTTCAAAAAGATAATGAACCACTACATCCCGTTCCATATTGGTAGCATCTATGCCATAGCGCTGGGCTGCACGAAAGACCCCCTCTGTGTCCTGCCAATCCACACCGATATATTCCCGGAATAGATCTGCATAACTCGCCCGTTTCCATGGTGGCGAAAAATCAAGCACAGTATTTCCTAACTTGAGTTGGCGGCCCTTCCCTAAAAGATCAACACAGGATAATATTAGTTTCTCCGTTAGCTCCATCATTGTATGATAGTCACCATATGCCTCGTAAAGCTCTAACATAGTAAACTCGGGGTTATGTCTAGGGCTAATCCCTTCATTGCGAAACACCCGGCCAATCTCATAAATCTTCTCAAACCCCGCCACCAGAAGGCGCTTGAGATGCAATTCTAAGGCAATCCGAAGGTATAAGTCGATACCTAAAGCATTGTGATGGGTCACGAACGGGCGTGCTGCCGCTCCCCCAGCAATGACTTGTAGAACTGGTGTCTCAACCTCCAAGTAGCCCAAACGATTGAGATAGTCTCGTATATGGGCTAGGAAGCGGATGCGCCACAGCGCTCGCTCGCGCACGTCGGCATTGTAAAGGAGGTCAAGATAACGATGGCGCAGGGCAAACTCTGTGTCTGCTATGCCCGCCCACTTGTCGGGATGGGGTAATAACGATTTGGTAAGGAAATGTAGCTGGGTTGCAAATATAGTCAATTCCCCCGTCTTAGTCTTGCCAAAATGACCGTCTACTCCGAGCCAATCCCCTAAATCGAGGCAGTCACATAGAGACCAGTCCTTTTCTGGTACCTGCTTCTGGCCGATCAGAACTTGGATTTTGCCGGTGGCATCTACTAAATCGAGGAAAATGATACGGCCCATGCGGCGGATAGTATGAATGCGTCCGGCAATTCTTACTCGGGGGCCTACCGCAAAGGGGTCACCTTCCGCCAACGGTAAAGCGCGCACTTTGGATATCGGCTGGTGATTTTCGAAACGGCCTCCCCAGGGGTCTAAACCCAGCGCTTCGATTTTCCTTAATTTCGCCAGTCGGTCCGCTTCGAATTTCTCTAAGGGACTAGTCAAGGCTCGCTCGTTCCTTTATCTCCATAGTTTTCCCAATTCGCACAAAAGCCAATCACTCAATCAGCATTGAAAGCCCGCTCCGTTGAGATTGTAGCGTGAGGTCTAAGCTCGTCAATCCAACATAGCGCTAGCGTGCAGGCCCGCAAGACAATTGGGCTTGCCCAGATAGACGCGGACGACATAATGTGTTCGGCTCGAACCTTTCATTAACCGGAATCTTCACAATAAGGCCCAACAGATAAACCATGTCGGAGCAAACTCGTTGCCTCAAAAACCCAAGAGCACCTGGCCCTGGCACGCCACGTTGGATTCGGCTATCGCCGTATCGCAAAGTCATCATCGAGATGCTACATCACGCACGCAAGATACCTTCGATACCAGTCGCCCGGCCCATGAGGCTCGCTTCCCTAAGTCAAGCACGGCAGTGGTGTCCCAATCGGCCTTCGTGGACGGCGATTTTCGTTCGCGCCTACGGATTGCTGAGCGTTGAGTTCCCCGAATTACGCCGAGCCTATTTGCCTTACCCTTGGCCACATCTATATCAACACCCCTTTAGCATTGCCAGTATAGCTGTGGAACGGATTATTGATGACGAGCCTGTTGTCCTGGCGGCTAAAATGTCCGCTCCAGAAAACCGTTCCCTCCAAGACATCCAGGCGCACTTAGATCGCTGGAAACGAGCCCCTATTGATGAAGTCTCCGAATTTCGCCAGTTACGCCGCCTCGGCCGCATGCCATTCTGGCTACGTAGATTCTTTTTCTGGCAAACTTTGACCTGGTCCGGTTCTAAGCGAGCTAAACGTTTTGGTACTTTTCTGGTGTCAAGCTACGGGAGCTTAGGTGCCGAGCAGTTACATCCCATCTGCCCGCTTACTACATTGCTGACCTTCGGTCCGATCAACGAAGATGGTGACGTCACGGTAAAAATTATCTACGATCACCGCGTGCTTGACGGACGACGTGTCGCCGCCGCTTTGGCACGCCTAGAAGAGATTCTTAGTACTGCCATCGCTACAGAATTACGGTCTCTATGTCAAGCAGCCTGAACCTTGGGTTTTGGCGCGACCGACCAGTGGCGGTTACAGGAGCGACTGGCTTTCTAGGCTCGCATGTTTGTCAACTACTTGTTTCGCTCCAAGCGCGTGTACGAGCTTTGATACGGCCAAGCTCCATAACGCGCCACTTACGTGGTCTGGATCTAGAACTCGTAGTTGCTCCATTAGACGATGAGCAGCTCTTAGTGAGAGCCTTAGGCGGTCAAGACATAATTTTGCACTTAGCAGGCTCGGTTCATTTTCGCAATGACTGGCAAAGCGCTTGGCAGACAAATGTAGAAGGCAGCCGGCGTCTGCTAGAAGCGGCAAGCCGAGCTCGTGTAAGACGCATTGTCTATGTCAGTTCTATAGTAACTATTGGGGCTACTCGGGAACCCCATGTACTAGATGAAAGCACCCCATGGAACTTAAGCCACGTTGATGTGCCCTACATTCAAAGCAAACACTTTGCTGAACAATTAATCCTTGGCCATGCACATCGAGGATGGAACATCGTTGTGGTGAATCCTGGCTGTATAGTAGGACCGGATGATTATGGCCATAGCGAGTTTGGCGTATTATGTCGGCGTTTCTGGCATGGAAGAATCCCCTTCGTATTTCGAGGTGGAGCCAATTTTGTGGACGTCCGTGATGTGGCCCAGGGAGTTCTTCTAGCTGCACAATGGGGACGGCGAGGTCATCGCTATATCTTAGGAGGTGTGAATCGCACTTGGTTGGATTTCTTTCGCGATTTAGCTCGTCTAAGTCCCAGGCCCATTCCTCGAATGTGGATGCCCACGGGCTTAGCTCCCGCGCTAGCTCTTCTTGGCCGATTTCTTGATCAACGTCCGGGTAAGCGGCCCTACTTAAGTAAGGCACAAGCTGAACTCATCTCCTGGTTCTTCTTTGTGTCCAATCAAAAAGCCTCGGAAGAATTAGGCTATCGAGTAAGGTCGTGGCAAGAGACGATACGCGACACGTATATCTTTTGGATGCGACATGACCCAGATAGTCATTGAGGGGATGAAGTGCACCACGCAGTAGATATCCGAAGAGGTCCCTGAGTAGAGCTGAGCAGAACATGCAGCCAAATCCGGATTTCTGGCGAGGCCGATTAGTCACGGTGACCGGCGGCACAGGTTTCTTGGGGTGGCACATAGTAAAGCTCTTATACAATCTAGGTGCCAGGATACGCATTGTTGCATTACCGCTCGCGAATGGCCATCCAGTTCTGAATTTGCCTAATATAGAGACTAGATTCGGGGATATCCGCGACGCACAGGTTTTGGCGTCAGCACTAAAGGATTGTTCGATCATTTTTCATGTGGCAGGCCCAGTTGGGGTTACAGGGATTCATTCGTCCCTTATATTTGAGAGCCATGTAAAGGGTACAGCAAACTTAATTCGCTATGCGCCTAAAAACGCGCGGATTGTTTATACTTCCAGTGTAACCACCATTGGGGCCAGCAAGCAGCCAGTTTCTCTTGATGAGAATCATAATTTCAATTTACAAAAACTTAGAGTGCCGTATATTCATGCTAAACGGAAGGCGGAACAACTTGCGCTTAGCTTTGCGCGTGAAGGCTATTGGGTTCTTGCAGTCAACCCAGGATACTTGCTCGGTCCTGAGGACTATGCTCCTTCCGTCATGGGGCGCTTTTGCCGGCGTTTCTGGCAGGGGCGTATTTGGCTGGTGCCCAACGGAGGTATCAACGTGGTAGATGTTCGGGATGTTGCACTGGGCCACCTGCTAGCTGCAGAACACGGCCGGCCAGGTCAACGGTATATTTTAGGAGGCCATAACCTGAGTTTCTTGCAATTGTGTCAAGAGCTGAGTCAACCGGCACAAATTTGTCCACGATACTTGGCAAGTTGTCCAAAGTTGCTGCTGTCAAGTGCCGCTTTGCTCGCGCATGCTTATAGCTGGTGGCGTAAGAAAGAGCCATATCCCTCTTTTGGCCATGTACATATCGGTTATTATTACTGGTATTTTTCGAGCCAAAAAGCAAGGGAGGAGTTAGGGTACAGGATTCGTGACCTGAGCGTTACGATCCAAGACACCTGGGACTGGCACTACCGGGACGAAATGCCTAAGTGGCGAAGTTTACAGCGTTGGTGGTTACGACCAGCAGCGTAGATGGGTTATCCGTTAGTATCATGCTGACTAAATACGTTTCGCCGGCTGGTAACAACTGCGGCCAAGTTGTTATAGCTAGGCAAGCTAATATCTTTATGAAATAGCGACCCTGGCTTCGAAACTTAAGATCGAGCCATAAAGAATAATGGGGAAAACTCTCAAAAGCTAGGCTGGAGCACTCGGTCGGTGCAATTTGGCATTTCGTTATTTCCTGAACACTGGAAAACCGATAATAATTACCTGATAGTTGCGGCAAGAACGAATGATTGTTATGCAATGTTGCTAACTCGCGTTCAAGGAAAACCAAGGTGACAGCAAAAGTTGGTCCTATCGAAGTGCCATGCGTCGAGTACCTTGACGTTTTCCGCATTTTCCAGGTCAGGCCCGTCCAATATAAACCCCGAGCGAAGATGTTGAGTATTCGCTTGGCATCTAACGAAGCAATCCTGTTGACCATGACGGCTCAAGTGCAAAATTTGCCGGATAAAGTTTTTAGCATTTGGCAGTTCGTTGAAATAAATTTGTTGGTAACTTAAGTTGCATAAGTGATAGTATAAGGTCGGGAAATGTGCATACGATTATTAATCTAGACAGTTGATTAAAAAACGTAAATATGCCCTTTATATATAGTGGATATTGATGGCCTAGGCCGTGCTCGAAGTGCTTGAGATGATATGGTGAGAATTATCGACAAGATAATCATGTGCATGCTGGACTAAATGACTGAATTCGTCGGCGAGAAAAGCCTCAGAGAGGTTAGCACATCCAAATGTGAAGGCGAAGCAAAATGCCTTTACGCCGGCTGGCAAAGATTTTCCTCTGATGTGAAAGGCGCTTTTTCGGGTTCCCATCCGTGAAGTGCAGAGGTTAGACTTTTGGAGCATCGGGGCTGGGTATGTTGATCCGAGCATATCATAGAACACGGTCGATTTCCATGGATCATGAGATATAGAGATGATCGGAGAATTGTTAAGTAAATATAGATTGGCTAACTGGCCAATCTAATGAAAGTCGATTAGCGTCGAAAGCTTTTTCGCAGCTACCCTTCCGGTAATTGGTAAGAGTAATCTCAGCAGTGTGGATGGTAATATAGTGTGGCGTGGTTAATCCTCACAAGAACGTGAGGGTCGGTGCTGTACCGGGGTACAAGTGTCTACCTTATAGACACTCTCTTTGTCTCGAAACGCTGATCCGTCTACTTCCGCGCAGCAGCCTTTAGCACCGCCGACATGGTAGGTCTGATTGATCGAGCCAATAGCATTTGCGACGTCTTCGAATTCATTGAGCACAGCTTGTTGGACGCTTTTGAGCCCCACAATCATGGCCAGCACTAGAATTGTGGCCAAGAGGATCCACTCGAAGGATAGCAAGGCACCGCAGTCATCGGAATAGAGTTGAGCAAGTATGTGACGCATGGGTTGACCTCCGTTTGAGAAGCTGAAAAGGGACGGTGGAAATTCTCGGATATTGCACTGGACAAGCCCGGGCTTCCAAATGCTTCGTGTTGAAACTTTCTCGCAGTGGCCATGCCAAACGCGCGCGGCCCGAATGCCTCATGGGGCTTCTGACAACTGGTGAGTTAATAAGCCGACGGCTTAAAGAAAGTCGCCCGCCGCTTTAGAATTTAGGTGATGGAATACATTGAGCAGCTTAGTCATGTGACCGGGTGCCTCGAATGTTAGCGCGCTGGATTAGCTGATAAGTTAACATGCTTCCAAAATGTATCAGTGTATTCAGCTAATATTGAGAGCTCGGGCTATCTAAAGGGTTATTTGTTCTAAAACGGCCATTACTTGGCTCGTGGACAAGAGGAGGAAATGGGAACCATGGTGCAAAGAGTCAATGGTAAGGAAATGTAAACTTTGCTCTTCGCTCTAAGGCTAGATTTTCTCGACTCTGCGAATAAGTGGTTAGATCGTACCGCACTAGGCTTCTGATGAGTGTGCCGTTAGGAGAAGTGTTTTCTTTCGCCCAAAACAATGCGTATGACCCGAAAGACCATGGGAATCGCTTGGCAGCCCGTTATGAGATGCGTAGCTGCGCATCTAAATTGTCAACCTATTTGAGAGGAAAATATTCCAGTAATCAGCTGAGAGTCTAAAGATTCGCTGTTATCGGCCGGCTAATAGGGAAACTAAGGGAATAGACAGGCAGAGGTGCACTCTCGGTGGTCTGTCTATGAGAAGGGAAGCATGTCTGAGGCGCAAGTTATAGTGAAATGCAAAGCGAGGAACTTGCGCATCGTGAATATTACTGGTTCAACCGGGGATGGGATCGGATTTCCGTGGCAGGTTGTTTGGTTACCTAATTTCCCCGTTAAGTTTAGGCGGCAGCGACAGTTAGGCGAAGTAGATCGCTGTTGACAGGGTTGAGTCAGGGCACTATACGCAGGAAGCATCGAAGGTGAAGAATTGGGCCCCGTGGGCACTTGCTATGGAGATTAGCGCTGAGCAATTTAGTTGGGACAGTCATAAGCTCTACTGTGTGCCGGGCATCTGCGGGAAACCGGCACTGCCCGTCCCTCCTGGGTAGAAGCAACAAGCTCGCTGGCTCTGGTATGGGTCGGCCAGGTCAACGAGCGCTTCACAGTAGAGCGATAGGACCGGAGGTAGGGGCGGTCCCGCCTCCGGGGATATATCCGTGCGGGACCTCTGGTCGGGCAATCTGGCAAGGCTTGGCTTAGTACCGACGCGGAGGTCCCGCGTTTTCAGGTGCTTGTTATCGGCACCTGTTTGGAATGTCGAAAAGTTGAACAGAACCGAAAATGGAGGAATGGCAGC
Source organism: Gemmatales bacterium (assembly GCA_025060195.1). Taxonomy (GTDB): domain Bacteria; phylum Planctomycetota; class Planctomycetia; order Gemmatales; family HRBIN36; genus HRBIN36. Next base: position 137,449 of record JANXCQ010000003.1, read on the forward strand.
CTTCCCGGGCCGGAGTTATATAATAATAGGAAAGCAAAACTGCGGCGCTTCCCCGGGGATTTTGCTCATGAGAATTTACTTAATTCCCGCTGATGGCAGTCGTCCCTTCGAACTGGTCAAGGACATTACTCTGGTGGGCCGCAGTCGAGTTTGTGATCTCCAGCTACTGGACAAGTCGGTTTCTAAGCTGCATTGCGTCTTGGTAAAAACTGATCATGTTGTGCTCGTTCGGGATTTGGGAAGCACGAATGGCACCCGAGTCAAGGACATTCTGGTTAAGCGAGGTGTGTTAATACCCGGTGACGAGCTGGTCATAGCACGATTGCGGTTTCGTGTGCATTTTGCGCGCGAAGGCGAATCTTTGCCCCAGCCGAGGGAAGAATGGATTCGCACGGAGCAGATGCCGCTCCCGGGCCTACAGGCTCAGGCACCATCGAGGCGAGAGGATTTTCGCCCCGAACCCCCTGTTTTTCCCAACCTGAGGTGCTCGGGGCAAGGGGACATTTCGCAGGACCTGGATTTGCTTGAGCCCGATATACCGCCGATTCCTTCTGTTCGCGAAAATGATGCACCTTGAAAGAAACCGGGCTATTTCCCGCCAATAATTTGGCTCGTCGGTCAGCCTCTGTCGGACTGAGTCAGTGTTACTAAGGTTAGTATGGTGGACATCTCCTGGCGCATCCAGCGTACGGGGTGCCTGCTGAGCTTGATGTCGAGAACGAGGGCGACAGGGGAGTATTGACTGGATGATTGCACCATGCTCAGCTACGAGCCAACCGTGAGCGTGGTTGTCATTAACTTTTGGTGCTTAGTTACGGTCGGTGGCTCAGCCTAGGGGCGAAAGGTCGACGGAAAGAGCATAATTGAGCTGAACGCGGAGTTTGTGCGGTAGCGCAAGGAGTCAAGGGCGCGAGATCGCTCATGCCGACAAAAGCAACAGAAGTCCTAGTTGTCTGCGTCAAAGGTTGTTGGAGCGTGACGAGTGGAGAGCCCGGCTCTCTAAACGACGTTGGGCCGAACTGCGCGACGACAAGCCCCTGCGAACGCAGCTGATAGAGTTGCGTAGTATAGTCCGGGGCCTTACCCGCAGTTTGTGTTGTCTAAGAAGGGGGCTAAAGCCCCTCAAGACCGGATCGAAGTTAAGATACATCACTGTTACGAATTGCTGGGAAGGACTTTGCAACGCGTCAGCCATGGTTTGCAGGGCGTGCGAAACTTGGGACTTCCCATCTAAATTAAAGCGATTTTCGCGTCTAGCTTATCATGTTGTTCGACAAGGGAAATCTTAGGACTAGCACCTTGCTCCATCACTTCATCAGCAAGTCACGGGGAAGCATAGCCGTCATATTGCGTCACTAGTCATGTACGGCACGGGCGCGAAAGCAACACGGAAGGTTAAGCTTTGGGGGCACATTGTGTAATACGTAGCCAACCAAGAAGTCGTTAGAGTGGCATTACGCCCACTAAGCTGGGCCTGGAGCATTGCGAAAATGCGACATGATGTTGCGGCTAAAATGGTAGAAGATGCGAGCGCAATTGGGTCGGCGACTGGTAGCGGGACGTTTCTCAGGGAGGGAACTAAGAGTCCAAATAATGGCCAATTCAGACGCTCGTGAACATTACGAGTCAATGCTCCGGAATGATGCGTAGATAATGTTGGGCCAGGGCGGCGAGCGGCTCGCGCGGGCTTATGTTAATAATTCGTTCGAAAGCCGCTCGAGCCGACGGCAAGCGTCCCGCTTCTAAGTCGGCTGAAGCCTGAGCGAACAAGTTGAAGATGCGTTCGCGAGAGCGTGTGAGGGCTTGGTGCTGGAGATACAAACCGTGGAAAAAGCTGCCCGCACCGCCCAGGTCGGCCCCCAGCACGATCTCTTGGGCGCCTTCTAGGAATTGGCGCACCGCAGCCTGTTGCAGACGTTGCTCAATCTGCTGCCGGAATTGTGCTTCCGTGAGAGGTTCACCGAGAGCCCCTGCCGTCAAAGCCTGCCAAGACGCCAGTCGGTCTGCGCCGAAAACTGCCTCAGCCCAGCTTTGGTCGAGTAGGCGTTGCAAACTAACGGCGTCGCCCGTTTGGACATAAATGTCGGCCAACAAACGCACGGTCTCGACAAACTCGGGCTGACGGGGTGACAGGGATCGCATCATCTGCTGGAGCAGGTTCAGTGCTATACCTGCCATTCGCGCCTGCCAAATCTCGCGCGCCCGCGCCAATACTTCCCCAGGACGCGCTTGAATGGTGGTAGATTGCATCAGGGCTGGTAAGAGCGGCTCAAACTGACTGCGGGCGTCAGCTACACGTTGATGCAGTTGTTCGAGCGACATTCCGAGATATTCCTGTAACCGTTTTTGAGGCCAAGTGTTATCGCCCGCCCTCGATGGGGGTAGCTCCACAAATTGCTGTGCGTGCGCGAGAGCCAAATCGTCGCAACCGCGCTCGAGGTAGCGGCGAGCGAGCTCCAGATGGGCGTTGGCCATGTTGGGCTGTAAGCGTGTTACCTGTCGCAAGATGAACATGCGGGCTAAGAGCCGGCTTTCGTGCAGCATTCCCTCACTAAATTGGGCCTCAGAGGAGTCGAGGAAATTGCCAATGTCGTAACAGACGCCCCAGCTGAGCGGATGTTGAGGCGTCTGCAAAATGCCTTGCCGGGACCAGCGCCAGGCAAGCCAGAGTGCGGCGTCGGGCTGATAAACCAGGCGTGGCACCCGGGGCAGTGTAGGCCAGCCTTCTTCGACTGTCGTACCGCATCGAGCCAGGATACCAACCAGACCCTCGCATGGCAGGAGCGCAGTCCAGCCTGCCCATTGTGTGGCCAGCAGCAGACCTGCAGCTTGTTGTCGGGGGGAGGCCAACCGCTGATGCCAATCGTGCAGCGTGGCGAAGAGCCATCGGGCTGCTGTGGTTGCCAATGACGGTGCGGGCGCCTCGCCCGTTAGGTAAATTTGCAAACTCCGCCGTGGCTCTAAATCCGTACCCACTCGAGTGCCGCCTGCGAAATCCAACTCGGCGAGTTCGTCGGCGGAAGCATTACGAGCACTGTATTGCCATCGTTTTTCAGGAATGAACCGTAAGTTCTTCATTTGCGGCCAGTGGGGCGAACCTGTCCAAGCCAGGAGGAAAGTGATGCCGTCCATGTAGTCGAGTAGTTCCCAGGTGGGCTGCCCCTGTTCGTCGCGGTCTGCGAGCAGTAAGGGCAACAAAGGCACCTGAACGCGCTGCTTGTTGGCATCTACGCGTGTTACCGTAGTATCGTTATGCACCACAAGATAACTGATGTCGTAACGGCGTAGTAATTCCTGCCAGCGGCGTCGTTCCCGTTGGCCTTCGACGGTACCCGTTTTTTCCAGGGCCTGAACCACTTCGAGATAGTCGCTCACCGCTTGCCGCGTGAACAAGCCTGCGCGCAGGTCGAGCCAGCAGGCCGTGGACGACCACTCGGCCCAGTAGGGTGGCGCTTGGACCCAATCGAAATGCAACGCCTTTCCTGTGAGTCGTCCCGAAGCGTGTTGCTGGGCGACGAATCGAGCCGCGTGTTCCAAGCTGGCGTCGCGCCAGAGAGCAAACCCCCAGCCCCGGCGCGTTACGTAACCCAGCGCTGTACCCGTGCTCGGTTGAGGCCACAAGGTCAATACCACCAATATCAGTAACGCCGCCACTAGTCCCAAACGTCCCAGCTGTGTCCATAGCAACGCGCGTCGAGACACCTGCGGCGATTCCCCAAACCGGGCGACCAAATAATTGCGCCAGCTTTGCCACGCGCCGGGCAGCGCCATCAAGACAAACCAAGCAGTGTACTTGGCCAGATAAGCGGATAGCACCAGTCCTGCCAACTGGAGCAAAAACCACGACCACCGCCAATGCGCTCGCCCGAGCCACCAGCCGATGACGGTGCCTGCGACGACTGCGAAGTAACAGAATTCGGCTAAGCTTAGACCGGTCCCTCCGTCTCGTGTGAGTAAAGCACCGCTGAACGGTGAAACCCCGAGCCGTGCTGCCAATGGACTGTTCCTTTGTAACAACGCTGCTGTCTCTGGGAAGAACAACGGTGACGGATCGAACACATGCAGATGATATGGGTTGATACAGGTAGCTAAAGCGCTGGCGAAAAAGACGCGTGTGAGGACTTGACGCTCTTCTCGGAGCAAAATGTCGCGAGCATAACGGTCAGGTCCCCAGAGCAATTGCAAATGCTGGCCCCACCAGTAAAGTGCTAACACAGCTAATCCCAACACCACGGAGGCATCACAGTTCGCCCAAAGGCAGAAAAGTCCAGGAATGAGCCACCAGAGGCGTCCCCGTCCAGCTTGTAGAAATCGTTGCCCCAGCCGCCGCCAACCCGCGGATGACGATACATGAGCATTCCCAGCACGGGCAGGCTCTGTCAGCAGCGCCAACAAACACGCCAAAAACAAGAGTCCCCATGAATCGGGGCGCACGGCTAATCGCACACTTAGCACCAGACCTGCCAAAAGTAAGCCGAATGTCAACCAGCAGGCAAAGGGGCGGTAGGCTACTGCTGGACGGAGCGATTCACCGCCACTCTTGCCAAGACGACCTTCACCCTTCACGCTAAAAACCTCCAAATGACGGGCCGTGCGCGTAAGCAACCCAATAATGACCAGAACCGTCACGACACGACCCAGGACTAAACCGAAGCCCCCCAAAAGCGAATAGTTGACGTAAAAAACAATTTCCGCCAACCACCCGCTGTTGACCCAATCGAGCTGTCTCGGCCCTAACCCGAGCCGGCCTAAGAGCCATTGTAAACTCGCCCATCCCTGAGGCTCGTGCGGCGCATACGCGAAGGGATCGCTGCCATAGCCCAACTCACCCCGCAGCAACAATCGCCCCGCGGCTAAATACAGACGTGCATCGGGATTACCAATTCCCACAGGATACGCCGATACGATAGCCAACGTGACTAGCATGCAACCGTAAATCCAACGATCATGGGCAACGTTTTCGCGGACTAACCGCGTCGGGTCGAGAGCGGCGCGCTCACTGCTCATACTAAGGCGTCTTCTCTTCGGGCAAGATGTAGTTGATATAAATGCCTCCTGCTAGGATACCGCCGATGATCGGACCGACCCAGTAAACGAAATGATCCGCCAAAGTGCCCATACCCTGCTTGATGGCTGCTTCCCAAATTGCCGTACCGAACGCGCGCGCAGGGTTCATCGCCGCTCCCGTCAAGGGGCCGCCCACCAGGATGTCTGCCATGACTGTCAAGCCAATGCCGAACCCGCCAATTTTCGGCGCTCGCGGATCGACGGCCGTGCCGAAAATGCTCGCAACGAGAAGCGCCGTCAGCACGATTTCAATGGCGATGGCCATCATGTGTTCCCGCCAACCGTAGACTGCAAACAAATTGTGTAAACCCACATGGGGCGTCCCCAATGCCGCCTGGGTCGCCGCCTCCGACCAACCGAATATTAAGGCCAAAATTGCTCCCGCCAATAAGGCCCCTAGCAGCTGGAAGAGCACGTAATAAACCATCTTCACCGTATCCATGCGGCCATAGAGCCACATCGTAATGGTTACCGCGGGATTCAGATGTCCGCCTGAAACGTTCATGCTGGCACTAACCCCGATGGACAACGCCAAGCCATGGGCCAACGCAATGCCAAGCAAGCCAAACTTCTTTTCAGGAGGCAGTAATTCATTCACGCAGATGGCGCCTGCTCCCAGAAAGGTCAGGAAGAACACGCCGATTAGCTCAGCCAAGCACGGAGCCAGTAGATTGCGCATTTGCTGATTCTCCCAGATTGAAATTATGGCCTACCCATAGTTGGGCCGCAACGATGTCGAATTTGTAAAAAAGCTTGGCACGCGAGGCAAGCCCTCTCCTCTTAGGCTAGAAGGTCGTCCCTGTCAGGTGGGCACTCCCGGGAAATTCTCCGCCGGAGCAACAACAAACTCCGCATGACTGCAAGCATCTCTCGATAACTAAGGTCTGGACTTTTTCTTTTCCACGTGGCCACTGCGACATCAAACGAAGGTTTAGCTAAAATTTGTGCTTCAAACGCTGCAGCGTTACAACTATGCTTTTGCATATCACTAATTAGGGCCAACCCAGAGTGTGGAAATTGCTAAATTCGTAACTTCCTCTGGCAGCATGCCGACCTACTGTCTACCAAGCGTTGGATGTCTTCGGGAAAGCTTCCGAACAAAAGTTCAACTGCGCGACACACAGCAACTGAGCTTAATCGAGCCCCGATCGGCTCTTTGCTAACGGTTGGGCAATAATCAGATACTGCCCCAGCCATCGGCTAGCTCCACCAGCAATGCAGGGTCGAGAGGACAGGTGAACAAGACGCAGGGAGTTGAGCCGACGTTCGCCCTCAGGAGGAATAAAGCGCTTCTAGGAGATGGCGGTATTTCTCGAAAACGAAATGTCGGCGGATTTTTAAGCTGACCGTAAGTTCCTCGGCTTCGACACTAAAGGGTCGCGGCAGCAGCACAAATTGACGGATTTGTTCCCAGGGAGGCTGGTTGATCAGGAGCCGATCCAATTCCTGACGGAAAAATTCCATGACCACAGGATGACGCGTGAGCGACTCCAGACTTAGGTGGGCCAGCGAGTGCTCTTGGGCTAGTTGGTGCAAGGTTGGTGCACGCGGTACGATCAGGGCCGTCAAGTAACTGCGACCCTCCCCATAGACTACTGCCTGCTCAATGTGGGGGCTGCTGACCAGAAGATTTTCCAAGTCCGTAGGAATCACCTTTTTACCGTTAGAAAGAACCAATAAATCCTTCTTCCGACCTGTAATGGTCAGGAACCCCTCTTCATCTAAAAAACCAAGGTCGCCTGTATGGAACCAACCCCCAGCTAGCGCTTGTTCAGTCGCCTCCGGATTACGCCAATAGCCGGGAGTAACGTTCGGCCCGCGCACCAGGATTTCACCGTCCTCGGCAATACGAATTTCTACACCAGGCACCGCTTGTCCCACGGTCCCCAGTTTGTTGTGTTCCAGGCGGTTGAAACTAACGACAGGCGAAGTTTCGGTTAGTCCGTAACCCTGAAGCAAAGGCAGCCCGGCCTCCCAATACGCCTGTGCAACGGCTACTGACAACGGAGCACCGCCCGAATTGAGCCGTTCGATCCGCGAACCGAAGATCGTGCGGAGTCGGTGCCGCTGTCGTTCCGGATCCTCATCGCGGCAGAAGGCAAGAATCTTTTCGTAAACTCGAGGCACCGCGGCAAACGAGGTCGGTTGCACCTGCTGTAAGTCGTCAACGATAGTGTCCACCGATTCGGCCAACACGAGTAAGAAACCTCCGGCCAGGCTGAGGTAGTAATCCACCAGGCGACCATAGATGTGGCTATAGGGCAACCAACTGAGCACCACGGTGTGCGGTCCCAGGTGGAGCGACGCAAGCATTGCCAACGCGTTGCTCAGCAAGTTACCGTGCGTGAGCATGACCCCCTTCGATTGGCCCGTGGTACCCGAAGTATACATAATGGTGGCTAGCGTGTCGCGGGATAGTCCGGCGAGACGCTGGGTCAGTTCCGAGAACTGCCGCTGTCGTAAGCTCCAACCTCGCGTTAGGAAGCTATGCCAAGACTCGACGCCCGGGCCAGCATCGGAAAAACAGATCACTTTTCTAACGGGCGGATGGGCTGCCCATTCTCGGACGGCTTCTGCCATTTTCGGCGTGCTCACAAATACCACCTGTACCTCGGCATGTTCCATTTGCTGAATCACTTGCGGAGCGGGCAGTGGCGCATGCGCAGGCACACACACGGCACCTGCGGCAAGAATACCCAAGTCCGTTAATATCCATTCCACTCGGTTCTCCGACCACAGGCCGACTCGTGCTCCAGGTTGCACACCCTCTGCCACTAAGGCTGAAGCTATCGCCAACATGCGCTCTGCTAAGTCGTGCCAAGAGTAATCCTGCCACCAACCGTGCTGTTTCCATCGCAACGCAGGACGGCTTCCCCAGCGCTCCGCTTGGTTCAAGACCAAAGTCGGCAAGCTATTGATTGAGTCCATGATTTTCTCCATGCCGTATGGTTCGTCATTGCTTATTTCTAAGCCTACTAACCAATCCAGGAAAAAATAGCGGGTTCAGATAAAGGGTAAGCGCCCTAAATAGAGTGAGAGAAGCTAAATGAAATTTCAGCTTCCTATTAGATTGTCAAGCTGTCGATCTCCCTCCAGTAGTCTAAGGTTTTACCTTCAGTAACAATATAGACCCAGGAAGTCCAACTAGGCTCATAGGCTGCAGGTCGAGTAGGTCGAACCCGCGGACGACGTGTAATCTAAGTGACGTGACCCTTCAAAGCTGTGCGTTGGATTGCGGAAGTCTTTAAGGAAAAGACACATAGGATGGCGGATGAACAAGTTAGCCAAAACTTTCCGCCTATAGGCCAATTATCTCTCCGGAGTAGATGCTCGGTATGGTGGCTCCGTAAACTAGCCCGATCGGAAGCCATGTCAGGGCGGTTCGGGCCAAGCCGCGAGATTTTATGACCACGACTACTGAGAGGTCGTGGCTCAAGCGCGCGGCGGAACGTTCATAATTCTCCCTGGATAGGCCCCAAAGCTCGGGCTTAGATTGGACATTTAGTTAGGACATTTGTCGCCTCGCCGAGAACTATAGGAGACTGATAGCCTGCATGGAATGGTATGGTATTACCCTTCGCAAGATTGCTGATTGTCGAAGAGGTCAACACTTAGGAGTATCCATGGTGCTGAGCTCGAAAGGCGATCGTAATCGTCTCGAGCTAGTTGCATGGCTAGGCAACGATTGCTCAAAACACAGTTAGCTCTGCTATATGAACCGAAAAAATAGGACGCTTTGCTTTCAACGGATTACTTAGACACCGTCGAATGCGAGGGAAAACTAAAATCAACTCCATTTCAAGAGCGTTACGCTGAACTGCTATGATCACATCGTCACTTTTTCGCAGTTAGGACTAAACTCTGGCTAATTCCCGATTGTAACGCTCATGACTTAGCTCGAGCATCCTATTTAGCAAATGTAAGAATTGCCGGTTCTTTGCATCCCTAACTAGCGCTAATCGCTAAGCACATTGCTAACTGCTCATTGAAAAAGTGCGAATCTGATAAATACGGCACTAAGTCTCGTTAGTTGCCCAGCAATAAAGCCGTGTCAAGTTGCTGTATAATACGTTTGGGAGAAAGTTACTGGAAGTATATACGCAAGTTTTTATGCGTATCCCTAATTCCAAAGATCACAAGAGGATGCATTAGTATCACAACGGCCAGGGACGACTAAAGTCGGCTGCATGAAGCGACAGCGCCTAAAACGCAGACACGGTAAGCGAGTTCGGCAAGACAACTGCGCCCGTGTTTTCGATTTTGCGACATAAACATGTAGCCTAGCTATCAAATAGATTGAAACAATCGCCGCCGTAAGGGAAGCTCAATCGCAACAAAGCCTGTCTCTTTTCTATTGCGATGCTCTGGCCAATCTAGGAGATCTTATTCTGGGCATTGTCCCGACAACCAAGGGGCAGGATGAGTCAACTGTGATGGAAGCTGCTCCTGACGTTTATTCCATCGAGGTAGCGCTGATAGATATGACCTATGACAGCGCGCAAACTCATGCGTAGCTTCGAGAACGCCAAATCAAGCCGTTAGCTGCCGCCATGAGAAATGCTCGGCTGCAGTTCGTCTTTCACCAAAATTCTTACTAGCGACCAGGGTACTCTGGCTCATTTGATTGGCAAACGGAAGCGCTCTCGCGCTACCGCCGAGCAGGATGAGAGATAAGTAACTGATCTGCACGTCTAGGACCTTGGCTCAGCTGGTCAATGCATTAAGCATGGTGTTTGCATTAGAAACCGCTGTGTAAGTGTTTTTATGCGATGGGGAAAACATAAGGCGTGGCCCTATACTGAGGAAGGGAAGATGCCATGCCGCAGCGAATATTTTGGTTACCGACGATCACGGCGGAGGGGGCAATGCAGATGGCCCTGGATGAAGTCTTGCTCGAGCGGGCGGGGCAGGGCCATAGTTGTTTCCGTGTGTACTATTGGTCGGAGCCGACTTTGAGCCTCGGTTATTTTCAACAGGCGGCAGAGAGATTGCAAAATCCAGAGTTAGCGGCGTTACCGTTCGTGCGGCGTCTAACCGGTGGGGGCGCCATCGTTCATGGACAGAGCGTTACCTGGCCGGCGGGCGAGATGCTCCGTGAATGCACATATGCGTTAGCCCTGCCTGCGACCGTGGTGGCGCAAAAGCCCGCGGCTTGTTGGCATGATGAAGTGCATCAGGCGCTATGCGAAATCTTGCGTCAAAACGGTGTGCTGACTAACATGGTGCCTCGCGCGACTTTGTGCCGCCGGGAAGCAGACGACACCTCGGTGCCTCAGCGCAACCCAATCGCACCGACGCCTCGCTCAGGAACACCGTTTTTGTGCTTTGCGGAACCCGCTCCGGGCGACATCGTTTGGCAGGGACGAAAAATTGTCGGCAGTGCTCAACGGTTACGCCGTAGCGCCTTACTGCAGCATGGCTCGATTTTATTGCCCGTTTCCCTCGGGAACATTGAAACGCTGGTGTTCCCTTGGTTAGACACACTAGGATTTGCCGTGGAACCAGCACCCTGGCGCGACGAAGATTGGCAGCGGGCACGGAACTTAGCTGAGACCAGGTATGCGCGCGACAGTTGGAACCTCCGTCGCTGATACCGGGCGTACTACTCAGGCAAGGGTTTTCCTTTCGTCTCGGGAGCGAAGGGCAGGATGACTAGCGGCAGGAGGTAAATGAGCGACAGGGTCAGCGCTGCATACCGCAAAGGAGTGTCAATACTGCCGATGCTACTGAGCCAAGTCAACTCGGAAAGTCCTTGCTGGGCCCGTTCGGAACCGGGAGGGGCAGCGTAGAGGCCTGTAATCAGGCCCAGACCCATCGGGCCAGCGGCGGCGATGTAACGGGCGACGTTATAGCAAAATCCTGTGCCCGTGGCCCGTAAGCGGGTCGGATAGAGTTCCGGGAAGTAGATGGCAAATCCCCCGAACACCATGAGCGTGCTGAAACCTAGTACGGGGATCATCCAGAAAATCTGGTGCGGTTCCTTCATGAAACCGAACACCATCACGGTCGCGCTTAGAGCTAGTAGATAGGCAATCACGAAGGCGATGCGGCGATTTGTCCAGGCGGTGAGGAGGCTGAACAGATAAATGCCGAAGAAGGCTCCCAGGTTTTGCAGAAACGAGGTCAGGAAAACATAATGACTTTGCTCCTCTTTAGGCACGAAGGAACGCACCAGTTCGGGGGTCCAGAAACCAATGCCCCATAACCCGACGACGCCGCAGAACGCTAAAGCGACGCCGATGAAGGTATGGTAGCGCCAGCGTGGGTCAGCGAACATTTCGCGCAGGTCGCCCAGTTGTTTGGCCGCTTCCGTTTGTTCCCGTCGAGCCAACGCCTCTTGGGCCCGCAGCCAACTTTCGGGTTCGCGTAAGCGCCAACGAATCACCACCACGAGCAAGGCGGGCAGAATGCCAACCAGAAATACCAGCCGCCAAGCGGTCAATCCAGCTAAGCCCTCTTCGGGAGCCAAGCCGAAAATCAGCCGATAAATCACCGCGGCCAACATGTTGCCCACGGCGGATAAGGCCTGCAACAGTCCTAAAGCAAACGGACGAGCACGAGCCGGCATCACTTCGGCCACCAAAGCCACGCCCGCAGCAAATTCGCCACCGACTCCCATCCCCGTCAGGAAACGATAGACGGCGAAATCCCACCATCCTACCGACAGTGCCGACAGGCCCGTAAAGAGCGAATACATGAGTATGGTGATCATCATAGTGCGTGCCCGTCCCCAGCGGTCGCCAAACATGCCGAAAACCAAGCCCCCCGTCGCCCAGCCGAGGATGAAAATACTCGTGGCATAGCCGCCGTAGCGCGTGACTTCGGGATGTTGTGGATTCGCTGAGTGGCCCAGTAAATCCACCAAAGCGGGCTGACGCACCAGAACGAAAAGCTGTTGGTCCATCGTGTCGAATAACCAGCCTAACGCTGCCACAACTAGCACGAACCAGTGGTAACCGTTGAGTTCCGACCACCAAGGCCCAGTGATTAGTGGCGTATCTGGCCGAGCCGCGGATGCTGAAGGCGACATGTCGGGAGCATTCATACGGATTACCACACGAATGTCTGAGCGATAGTTGTGCCCTGGGATGGGTCTGCCACTTTGTTCCTGGCCGAGTGCCAAATAAATCCGAACAAACGCTCTTTGGTTGCTTCGTCCAAAGGAGCGCCATACTCGCACGGCTCGAACACTTCCGCGTACTCTACGCGAGCACCGTGCTGCGGCCCGTAGACTTGGATCAATAAATCGCGGAACCGTTCGGCCTGACGTCGTAATCTCGGCAGGATCTGTTCGGCCAGCCACTGCCGACGTGCCGCATCTTCGCGGGGTACGCAATGTAACTGGCCCGTGTTATATGGCAACCATTCGTAAAACTGCGACTGATGACAATGCAGCATTTCAAGGATCGTGCTCACCACGGGACCTACGTCAATCGCGACCTCGGCACGAAACGGATAGGGCTTTTGAAATTCGTCGGGCAAGTAGCAGATGACCGGGTCGCGGGGCAGGTGGGGTACATCGCTGGCAATCGCCGGCACAGTCACCAGGTAGGCCGCATCCTGAACCAATTGGCTGGTATAGCGGTGGTCGGGATGATAATCGTTGGGGCGATGAGTCAGCACCAGATCGGGGCGAAACCGTCGAATCAGGCGAATGAGCCAGAGGCGATTTTCTAAGGTCGGCAGTAATTCCCCATCCGGTTGTGTGCCCACTTCGCACTCGGCCCCTATCACTGCACACGCCGCGGCGAACTCTTGCCGGCGTCGCGCTGCTAACCTCGGCCCCGGTTGCTCATGATGCCCCGCTTGGCCGTTGGTTACGCTCACCATCTTCACGACATGACCAAACTGCCGATAGTACGTGGCCAAGCCGCCCGCATGGTATTCGCAATCGTCCGGGTGGGCTCCGATAATGAGCAAGCGCAGCGGCGGGAATGAACTGGCTGGTTGAAATTCCATGTTGCCCCCTGGTTTTTTCTTCACCGGCCGTTCTGCGATTGGGCAAGTCTTTCTCGCGTCTGCCGCCGGGATAATGCCATAAGTTATGGCTTCGCCCCATGAAAAACCAGTCCACATCGGCTTGCCGTCTGCGTAAGATCAATTCGAGGACGCACTGTGGGCACATCGGCCTTCCTTGGCCGTGCGCGGCTCGTCAACTGGAGGTGCTCCATGCCCAGCCCGTTTCCCGGAATGGACCCGTATCTAGAAGACGCACGCCTCTGGCCGCAATTTCAACACGAATTTCTGTCTCAGTTGGCCGAATTTATTCGTCGCAGGGCCCGCGCGGAATATTCTTTGCGGCTGGACGAATACAGTTATACGCATAACTTGACACTGTTTACCTCCGTGGTTCAGGAGGAACATCGCGAAAAGTTCCTGGAAATTCGCACCCGCAATAACCGTCTGGTTACCCGCATCGAGTTGCTTGGGATTGGTATTCGCACACTTTCTACGGGCCGCGATCATTACCTACGCTTGCGCCAAGCCACCCAGCAATTGGGAAGTAACCTAGTGGAAATCGACTTGGTCCTGCAAGGCCAAAGCCCGATCCCGGTTGACCGGGCACAACTCCCTCCGTTTGATTATCTGGTCTGCGTGTCGCGTGTCCGCCGACCTGATTGTTATGAGGTTTACACCACCACCCTCGACCGCCGGCTGCCCCGCATACGTGTTCCCATGCTCCCCGACGATAACGATGTAGTGGTTGACCTCCAGGAAATCTTCGACCGCACCTATGACCGCAGTTTCGCCCAGCAACTCGACTATCGCAAGCCGCCGCCAGTTTTGTTGCCTGATGAAAGCGCCCGTTGGGTCGAACAAGTCTTACGGCCGTATCGCATCTCCTAACCGGGCCCATCCTCTTCCGCCTCGACCTCGGTGATAGTTATAAGAAACGTCGTCATGGCCCAGCCGAAGCCTCATCCGCCTGTGGTGCTAATCGTGGCGGCGTTTTCCCGTCATGAACAGGCGTTACAATGGGCGCAACAACGATTGCAAGAACATTTCGGTCCGATCCTCGCAGTTTCCCCGTCGTTCCCCTTTGACCATACGGACTATTACACCGCCAGCATGGGAACCGGTCTCCGCAAACAGCTCCTCGCCTTCCACGAACTCATTGCTCCCGACCAGCTTCCCGACATTAAGCACCTGACCAACACCATGGAAAGCGAACTAGCCCATTCAGGCAAATTTCCAGAGCCACGGCCTATCAATCTCGATCCCGGTTATCTCGACACCGGCAAGTTCATCTTAGCCAGTACCAAGAATCACGCCCATCGCATTTACCTCCGCGACGGTATTTATGCGGAAGTTACTCTTTATTACGAAAACAAGCGGTTTCGCCCTTGGCCTTGGACTTACCGCGACTATCAACAGCCGCTTGTGCTGGATTTCCTGGAACAAGTACGTACTTGGTACCGCCAACGCCTTGCAGCGCATGCCGACGGCACTTAGCCGCTCATATCTAGCCACCGTTGCAGTGTCTTCATCGTTCGATCGCCCCCGTTTGCCCTCAGGATGCCAATCAGGCCCAACATGATTATGCTCGACGAGCCTTGCCCAGAAGCATGCACTAGCGGCCGACTAGCAACTTACTACTAAGAATCCACCGTCGGACTGACCAAAATGGGCAGGATAATTTTTTACGTGAGCGCCTCTCAACGATTTTTAACCTTCCGGCTTAGTAAGACCAAGTGCTATGGGCTTGCGCTCACGCTAATATTCTAAATGCCGCAATCACCGCCTATCATCCGCCATTAGGCCCATCGGTTACTAAAATGACAAAGGACTAGCACTTACAAAGAGGATTATCAAAAGAACGGGAACCGCCCATGGCCTATTGGCTTTTCAAAGAAGAACCGTCGCATTATTCCTTCGACGACTTGGTCCGCGACGGTCAGACCCGTTGGGACGGCGTGAGCAACGCCCTGGCTCGTAAGAACCTTGCTCAAGTACGTAAGGGCGATCTCATCTTCTACTACCATACCGGCAAAGAAAAAGCTATTGTCGGCATTATGGAAGCCATCTCCGACGCTTATACCCTACCAGAAAACCCTAAGCTTTATGCTGTCGACGTGCGCCCTGTTGAAAAACTCCTACGTCCTGTACGCTTAGAGGAAATTAAGGCCGAACCTGTTTGCGCACATTGGGAGTTAGTTCGCTTGCCGCGCTTATCCGTCATGCCCGTCCCAAAGTCCATCTGGAACTTGATTCTCAAGCTCTCGCGACGACCTGCGGCATAAGCATGACCCCATGCGCCCAAGCTCATGGTCTTCAGGTGCGAGATTTAACCAAGACTTATCTTATGCCTGCAGGACCTCTTCCCGTCCTTCGTGGTATCAACTTAGAGGTGGCGCCCGGAGAAGCAGTCGCTATCATGGGTCCTAGCGGCTCCGGAAAAAGCACCTTGCTCTATATTCTCGGCACCTTAGAGCCTCCCACCTCAGGCCAAGTCCTCATTAATGGCGAGAATCCCTTTCTTCGCCCCGCTCGTGAATTAGCACAGTTTCGCAACCATCACATTGGGTTTGTATTTCAAGAACATTACCTTCTGCCCCAGTGTAATGTCTGGGAAAACGTGCTCCTACCTGCCCTCATCAACCCAGCCTTGCGTGCCCAAGCAACGGAGCGTGCCCGACACTTGCTCAATCAGGTGGGACTAAGTCACCGTTTGCACCATTATCCCGCGGAACTTTCAGGCGGTGAGCGGCAACGTGTCGCTATTGCCCGCGCCCTTATTAATAGTCCGACCTTAGTACTAGCCGATGAACCGACCGGAAACTTAGACCGTCACGCGGCCCAAAATGTAGCTTCCCTCTTACAAGAACTAGTATCTAGCCAGCGCATTATCCTAGTCTTAGCCACGCACAGCCTGGAAATTGCCCGCCGCTTCTCCCGTATCTATGAATTAGTTGATGGCCAACTGTATCCGCGTGAAATTAAGTCTGAATAAACTGCGACAGGACCTTATGAGCTTAGGCCGCCTTTGGCTGAAAAACCTCCGCTATCATAAGCGCTCGCATTTAGCAGTTTTCGTGGGTGCTTGTATAGGTACCATGGCGTTGACAGGGGCCTGGTTAGTAGGCGACCTGTTACGCACTCAGCTTAGCCGCCTACAACAACAACGCCTTGGCTCCGCTAGTTATGCCCTTACCTGTTCCCGGTTCTTCACCTCCAGCTTAGCCGATTGTATATCGGACGAATTGGGCGGTACAAATGCATCTCTCCTCGTAATACCTCTACTGCAACTCCGCGGCACTATTCTAGTGCGAGATAAAGACGGTCGATTGATCCGGCACCAAGGCATGGTTCAAGTGCTCGGTGTCTCACCGCAATTTTGGCGCTTATTCAACTCGGATGCTCCCGACTTGACGGGAGCCGTTGCAGTCAATGAAACCTTAGCCCGGCAGCTGCAACTCTCGGAAAATAGCCTTTTAGAAGTTCGACTTCCACGACCTAACGCAATTCCCACTGACACCTTGGCAGGGCGGAACACCGACGAGTCGGGCACAGCTTGGCAAGTAGCCCTAAATCTTGAAAGCCGACCTATACGCTATATCGTTCCCGACCGACAAGGCGGCGCCTTTAGTCTCGCGCCGCAAATTACCGTACCGTTAACTGTTTTTCTTCCGTTACAAGAATTGCAAAGGCGGCTTGGCGAACCCCTCAACTTAGATAATCCTGCGAATGTCCTGCTAGTCGGCAGCGCCAGTGGTTCTCACGCTATAGAGTTCGGCCATCTAAAAAGGATCTTGCAACGATCTCTCAAGCTGGAAGACTATGGTCTCAAACTCCGCATGTATCATTCACCAGCACAATATGCATCTATAGAGACCAATCGTTTACTTTTGGAAGACCGCCTTGCGGACTTAATTTGTCAAGTCACCCAGCAAATGGGCTGGTCATCGCGGCCCACCCTCACATATTTAGTGAACCTCCTGTGGGCATCGGATTGGCCGATAGATCTTAGCTCTTTGCTTGCTGGCATACCATCCCATCCGGTTATCAGCCAAAAGCTCATGCTTTGGCGGTCATGTTATCGTTATGTCCCTTATGTGACTGTTACTGTATTAGATCCCCGCGAAGATTACCCTTGGGGGCCGTTTTATAGCTGGGACGGTCAGCGATGGGAAAGGCCACTAAATCCTGGAGAAATATTGCTCACCGAACCGTCGGCTGATTCCTTATGGCCTGAGGGTCGGTGGCAGGCTCGACTGGCCGCTCACCAAACCTTACCTGACGTGTACCTACGCTATTTCATCGAATCGTCTGGTTGGTTGTTACAAGAGAAAACCGCCCGTCTGCGTGTCGCAGGCGTCTTAGCTTGGCGGGGCGCCGTAGTAAATCCTGGCCTGACGCCGGAATTTCCCGGTTTACGGGGAACCACACCCGCCCAATGGAAACCGCCATTCCCACGGTCGCAATGGCACCCGGAATGGCTGCGTTGGGCGGATGACCAACACTGGCGTCGGCATCGCGCTGCCCCCCGCGCATTTGTCTCCGCTGAGACGGCGCAGCAGCTCGGCTGGGGGAGCCGTCATGGCAAATATACCTCGATTCGAATCGCCCCACCTCCTGATGTGCTTTTGGACAGTAAGGCTCTACAACAATTTTCTAAGCATCTGTTACAATGTTTAGATCCCGAGCAACATGGTTTTCAATGGCTTGACTTACCGCGAGAAGCGGCCTTAGCAGCGACGCAAGGCCCCGCACGCATGTTTAGTTGGCTTTTTATGGGTTTTAGTATCTTTCTGGTCGGGTCGGCTCTTATGCTTATCGTCCTGTTAATACGCCTCCAGATCGTTAGGCGGGCCAGCGAGTTTGGGTTACTCACGGCACTAGGATATTCCCGATCGCTACTAGCAACACTGTTCGGGGCAGAACTCAGCATCTCGCTTTTGTTGGGGTGTGTAAGCGGTTTGCCGAGTGCGGTCTTGTATGCCTGGGGACTGCTCACTTGGATAGAGGGTCGCTGGCCTACGATAGGCCTATCCTTGAGCGACAGTGCTTACCTCTCTATTGGTCAATCAAATTTCGTGCTTTCGCTGCTGTCAGGCATGACCATCAGTTTGCTCGCTGGTCTTTCAGCTATTGTCTGGAGCCTGCGAGAATTGTGGCGATTCACACCTCGATCTATGCTTTTCGGACGTTTTCAGGCTGAATTACCTGGTTCCCGCAATTGGTGCTCTTGGTTGCCGACCCTAGTCTCCGCCCTAAGTTCAGCCGTTGTAGGACTCATCATTCTAATACTTGCAGGGCATGCTCGCCCAACCCAAGTGCCAATCTGGTTTTTTATGAGCGGCCTAGCTTGGTTATTTGCGGGCCTCATAGTTGTTCAGAGAATTCTGGCCTGGGCTAAACCTAGCCTCATGCGCTATTCCTGGTGGATAGCATTACCTTGGCGATTTATTATGCAACAACCGCGAAGAAATTTCTTTGCTGTCAGCTTGTTAGCCATAACGACATTTACACTCACCGCCATCGAGGTCTTTTATAAATCACCTTCTGCAGAGGCTTTAAGGTTAGAGTCAGGGACGGGCGGCTTTCGTTTAATAGCAGAGAGCGATATTCCACTTCCAATAATCCCGGGAAACTTCATCGAATGGCAGGCTCTCATGCCTGAAGAAACGAAGCGCCAGACAGAAGAGTTCGTTCGGCATCTCGAGCAATGGGGCGTACGTATTTACGGTTTTGCAGTCAAACCCGGCGATGATGTAAGTTGCCTAAACCTTTATCAGCCGCAACGGCCTCGCATTCTCGGAGTGCCGGCGAACTTAGCACTTCGGGGGGGGTTCAGATTTGACAGAGTCGACTATTCAGCAGTTGGGGCTCCATCCAATCCTTGGCTGGCTCTATTTTCGCCTGCATTGGAATCAATTCCTTGTTTTGCCGATGCGCACACGGCGCGTTGGGTACTCCATGTGGATCTGGGACAAACTATTTCTAGTGGCGGACCGTCGCCATCGCGCACGCCGTTGCGCCTTATTGGATTGCTGACTGACAGTATATTTCAGGGTAGCCTGCTTATTGCTGAGGAACATTTCCGATCCCATTTTCCCGAACATGCAGGATATGCGTTTTTCCTTATTGAAACTAGAGCTGATGCGCCACTAGATAAAGTGACTCAGACCTTAGAATCGGCCTTGGGTGAAAGATACGGCTTCAGCGTTCGCCGTACCTTGGATGTGTTAGGACAGTATCACGCAGTGGAGAACTTATATTTGCAAACCTTTCAAATGCTCGGGGGATTCGGACTTATCCTCGGAGCAGGGGGCTTAGCCTTAGTGCTACGAAGAAATATTTATGAACGACAACGAGAATTAGCTTTATTACAAGCCCTCGGATATACTCCGGCAATGTTGGGATGCTTAGTCTTGTTAGAAAATGCAATCTTAGTGTTAGCGGGTTTGACCGTTGGACTATTAGCGGCTTTACTTAGCATCACTCCGCATCTCTATCTTATCGGCGCGGTACAGCAAACCCTTGTGCGCCTGATTTCACTAATAGCAGGAGTTCTCATGGTCGGGGTGATGAGCGGTTTAGCAGCCATCTATCGAGCTGTCAAATTGCCGATGGTTCCCATACTTCGGCAAGAGTAGGCTCTACCGCTATGAACAATCAATGCAGGATCTTTTCGATGGCGTCTTCATAAACTTTCTTAGATTGAGCGCCTACGATGCGCGTAATCTCTTGACCGTTTTTGAAAATGCACACTTGCGGGATGGAGGTAACCCGATATCGGGCCGCTAAGTCTTGGTTCTCGTCCACATCCACTTTACCGACCTTGATCCGTCCAGCATACTGATCGGCTAGTGCCTCAATAGTAGGGGCAATCATGCGACACGGACCGCACCATGTGGCCCAGAAATCCACTAACACTGGGACAGGGCTTTGCAGGACTTCGGTATCCCAATTGGTGCTCGTAAGTTCCAGGACATTCTTATTGGCCATGACTTTCTCCGCCTTTTGGTTGAATCTTGCTAAATTAGGTTCCTGATGCGTCAAGTATTATATCAACCCACTAATCGGAGATGACTGAGGGGTTCAAAAGTTAAACTCCACTTCGACGCTGGGGCCGTGGTAGAAGATGTCCCCGCCGAAGGAGCGTTGCCCGCGCGGATTCGATAAGTCATAAGAGACTTGGTTAGCTGCTTCGGCCACATCCAGTAACCAGAGAACATTATAGCCGCCCTTAATTCGGCAGAAGTCCCCGAGATAAAGTTCACATGCGACATTGATTTCATACATATGACTAAAGCGCCAGGTGGAACTACTTCCGCGCGTGCCGACTAAGCCGTCGTGCCGCAACAGCTCCACTTCAATATCGGCGCGATTAGCGAACCAGCTGCCTCGTAAGAACCAAGAAAATCCGAGCCACTCTAAGATCGGCGTACGAGCGCCCCAGCCTAGACTGCCACCGATGAGATGATTATGGGTCCGCGTGCTATAAGTGGCGGTTTCCGCAGGATTTGGAGCGACCTGAATGGAGTTATCTTCGACCGTGAACGCATAACGTTCTTGTAAATCTACGTAGCGAACGCCGACCATATAATCAAAACCGGCTCCGCTCGGCGCACTGGCCCAATGATAATTGCCCTCTAAGCTGTAGAGTTGATGACGGAAGCGAAAGTGCACGCGGTCGGCATTGTCAAAAATATTAGCAAAACCGCCCGGCGCGTTGCTAAAAATACCAGAAATGCGGCCTGGCGACGTTAGGGTAGTGGTTTGCGTCTGGTCTGGTAACACGAAGCCGGCAAATTCTAAGGCCGCATCCTGATTTGCCAGGCCCATGACCCAGCGCACGCCGGAGTAAAACTCGGCTGCGGGACTGCGTGTAGTCGCCAGCACCGGAGCGTCCGCAGGAGCGGGATTATTATCATCACTGGTAACTGGATCGCGCACAAATAGAGGCCGCCTGTCGTTTTCCTGCCGTTTCAAGCCGAGCCAACCGACTCCAGCATAGTACTGATACGGAGCGTAAGTCGCGAACGGTTCCTCCCAATACTCAGGAAGTCCGGGCCGACCGTTTGGTATCATGGGCGGCGCTGGTGGATAAACCGCAGGACCACTTGGTGCGCTCGGAGGAGGACTTGAAGGTCTAAAATTAGGCCAGATGCTCGGCGGTGCATGCGGAACATGGGCCGTGCGCGCTAGGGGAATGGGTTCGCCATAGCTCTGCGCAAAAGCGGCCGGCGCCAGGATCACCCACGTTCCCAGACTTCCTAATACAAGTTTGCGAAGACCGCGCATATTTTTTCCCTTAGAGCGAACTAAGTCACCGCTGCCACGAGTTCATGTCGAGGATTTTACCGTTTCTTCGATTCCTATCGTCCGCGATAACTAGGCAACTTCAAATATCTTTGCTGAGATTATGTAACCAATCGATTACCCGGCTAAACTTGAATTTATGTAAACGATTAGGTGAACATAAATTTTGTGTGAGCCAGAGACGCCCACGACGGTAATAGGCCCCTACCAGAACGTGCTAAAGGAGCGCCGCATATTTTTCTAATCTCTCGAGTGCTATTGTTCGTTCGTTATGGACTAACGCAGTGGTGGATTAGGAGGCGAGGGTGGAAAAACAGGTTCCGGCACGCTGGAAGGCGTAGTCCCTGGCGGTGCAGGTACGACGGGCAAAGTGGTGCGTATAGTGGTGTCTGGCTTCGAGGGGATTGTGCTATAGTTCAAACCGCTAGGCATAGCAGGCTTATCGGGATTGGGCATGGTTTCTGAGCTCGGCTGGGTTCGACTGGGCGAGGCAGGCCCAGTTGAGTTAGTTCGCCCATCGCTGGGCAAAGAGTGCGAGGCTGGAACAGGATTATGTTGACCGTAGCGTGCTGGCTGAGCCTGTACGGGTATTGCATGGCTAGAGCTCGGTGCGGACCCAGACGTAGTACCCAGGCTGAAGCCTGCATTCGCAGGTAATGCTGGCGCTTGCCCATTGGGAACCGTACCAGCGGGCATGAGAGTCGGACTTCTCAGGTTCCAGCCGGTAGCGTTGTTTTGTGGGAGATTGTTCGGCGTTTGCTGACTGGGACTACCTGGTCGAAAAACATTGTTAGGTAGGAGCGTCGCCGAGGAATTGCGTGTCCAATCACAGTTCTGACAACCCAAAACAGATACCGCTAGGACTACCGTGCACCATGCGGGCTTCTTGCCCATGAGTCTCTCCTTGACTAAGAAGTTATCCAGCGATGACCTCGCGCAGGCTCGGTCTTCGGATGACGATATGTCCCGCGCCTTATATGGCAGCTGTTTGAAAATTCAAGGGCAACTTGTCCGCGAATTTAGGATTGAGGCCACACTATTGAATTGAGGCGAGATTAAATAGTTGCACCTATCTCGCTTTTGCCTGTACGCTGCATTAGCAACATTGCCAGGCGTTTATCGCTCGAAATGAGTATCGATCAAGTTCTCGCTACCCGTACAACAAGCGATGGCCCTAACCTTAATGAGAATGCTACAAGCATGGGCCAGTAGTTGCTTAGAGCAGTGAGTCAGATGGAGCAGTGTTCTAGCATCTAGCTTTCAAATTTCAGTGTGAAGAGCACCGAGGAGGCGAAGCTGCTGGCCTAGATCAATGGATACTTTCAATATCACGCAGCTCCACCTGGCATGGGCCGTCACTTCAGATAATAATGAGATATAGAGGCTCCATAAAAGAAATGCATGCATTCATCGAACCGAGACTGGCTGGGCAAAGGCACTGAGGTGGTAAGCGAAGGATTAGTACGCGCTGCGGATTTGTGATGGGTGCGAAGGAATAAAGCTTAGGCGAAGTGAACCGAGACGGGGAGAGATGACAGCGACCTTGATTATCGTCCAGGGGCCGCAACAGGGCCGGCGTTTCAGACTCGAAGGCGACGTCATCGCCGTTGGTCGGGATGCTAGTAACATAGTGCGGTTGCACGATACGGAGGTGTCGCGGCGCCATGCGGAGCTACGCCGCACCGACCAAGGTTATTTAGTGGTAGATTTAGGTTCGAGTAACGGGACTTGGGTCAACAGTCAAAAGGTGCGGCAATATCTATTACAACCCGGTGATCGTCTGCGCATGGGTCAGACGGTTTTACTTTACACCACCGACGAAGCAACATCATACAGCGATCTCGCCGAAAAGATTAGCCTGATCACGCGAGGCGACCAGGAACTGACCAAGGCCTCGATCGTGGGGAAAGTTTCGGCTGAGGAGGGTGCGCGGGTATTAAGTGACCCATCGCGAGCGGAGCGGTTATGGGCGCAGAATGCCCAGGTAAATTTGCGGATTTTGCTACAGGCCGCTCAGGTGGTCAGTCAAGTGTTGGATATTCGCCAGCTTTTAGAAGCATTGCTCGACCTGATTTTGCAAGGGGTGCCCGCGGAACGAGGTTGCGTCTTGCTGAACGAGTCGGCGGGTGGAGAATGGCGTGCGATAGCAGTGCGGTTTCGGGCCCCAGGCGCGGTCGCCGATCAGTTTCCTATTAGCCGTACGATACTTGATTACGTGGCCAAGCACGGCGAGGGTATCCTGGTTTCCGACGCCTTGCACGATGTGCGATTAGGTCAGTCCGCCAGCGTGGTGCGTTACGGTATCACGGAAGCGATCTGTGTTCCGATGAAGGGACGGCACGAAACCGTCGGCTTGCTCTATCTCGACACGCGGCGAACGGTAGGTGCAGCGGAGCAGCAGAGACAATTGGATGAAAATCACCTACGATTAGCGATTGCGTTAGCGCACCAGGCAGCGTTGGCAGTCGAAGAAACGCGTTATTATCAGGCGTTAGTGCAGTCGGAACGTTTAGCGGCCATTGGACAGACCATCGCGGCGATCAGTCACCACATCAAAAACATTTTGCAAGGCTTGCGGAGTGGCATGGAATTGTTGAGCATGGGTATTCGCGAGAAAAATGAAGCGTTTTTGCAGCAGGCTTGGCGGATGCTTGAGAAGAACCAGGCACGAATTTACGACCTGGTCATGGACATGCTTAGCTACTCGAAGGAGCGCGAACCAAACTGGGAGTTATGTGACTTGGCAAATCTGGTGCGGGACGTGTTGGAGTTGCTAGAAGGACGTATTGCCGAATTGAATGTGCATTGTGAGGTAGAACTAGCCGAAATACCAGGACCGATATTGCTCGACCCAGAAGCTATGCATCGCTGTCTATTGAACTTGGTGGCGAACGCTTTGGATGCGCTACAAGAGGTCGAAGAGCGCCGCTTAGTCATTCGGGCGGAATATGACGAAGCCCGCCAGGAAGTACGAATACGTGTGGCAGATTCGGGGCCCGGCATTCCCGCAGAGAAACTCAGCGAAGTCTTCAAGCCGTTCTTTTCGACGAAGGGAGCGCGCGGGACAGGCTTGGGATTAGCGGTGAGCAGGAAGATCGCCCGTGAGCATGGAGGTGATCTAACAGTGCAGTCTGAATTAGGGCGCGGGAGCGAATTTATCGTTCATTTGCCTTTACAGCCTACATCAGCTGCCAAGAGCGGGAATACTCAACCAGAACGCGCGATATAATGCCCCCAGGCCAATAGCCCACTGGACCACAGGTAGTAGCTGAACCAGCGGAGTTGAGCGCGTTCTACAAGGTTCAACAGTGGTTTGATAGTGCGGTAAGCGACTAAGGCGCTGAAGCCCGTCCCCAAGCTGGTTTTCAGAATAAAATCAATGGTGAGCCAAGCGGCTGTCGTATCGGCGTTTATCGCGTGCCATATTCCGAGAACTGCCAGTCCTGAATTAGCAACGAGCGCCAGGGCGAAACTGAAGCGTACTGCGGTGAGACGCTCCACGCCGAGCAAAAGGGCAGTTGTAATCGTCAGGCCACTTCGGGAGAGTCCACGGAATAGCGCGGCCAAGGCTTGGGCGAATCCGATCAGGCATGCGTGATACCAATGTAAGCGGGATAAGGTGATTGTTCCTCGAGGTAGGCGGTCAGTGAACCACAATAGAGCGCCCAGAACTAAGAAGTCCGCGGCCACCAGAGGAACGTTGACGAACGAGGCTTGAATATGGTTATCGAGCCAAACGACCGCAACAACGGTGGGCCAACTGGCCCAGGCAACTAACCAGCACCACGACCACCAGGACAAGGCATAATCGGTCTGGCCTAGCGGACCGTCGCGGGCGGACGGGTTGGGAGGCGGAGTAGAAGCCATGTAGGTGGCTGTATCTGACGTCCTATCAGAGGGTGACCGATTCGTGCCAAAATTTCGGCTCTTGGTAGGTTGAAGCCAGTACACGCGCAGAAAATACCAGCCAACTGCCAGCGTCGTTCCCAGATGCAACAGGCCGTCGAAGAATAACGCGGCCGTGGGATCGTTGCTCACCAGTGGCAAAAACTGCTGTACCAGGACGAGGTGGCCGCTACTGGAGATCGGCAAAAACTCGGTGATCCCTTGGACTAAGCCTAGAAGCAAAGCCTGCCACCATTCCATCGGCTGTGTTACCAGGAGAAGAAGCATCTCCAGAAAGCAGTTTGGTAACTTCAGCTCCGATCAGTCAGACCAGCGGATCCGCACGATCTTGCGATTGCCAATACGCAAAATTAAGCCATCATGCAAGACCAACTCTAAGTTAGGGTCCGTGATGCGCGTGCGGTCGGGGCCTTGATTGACGCCACCTTGTTGAATGAGCCGACGGGCCTCGCTATTACTGGAAGTCAGACCGACGCGGGTAAGCAGGCGGCAGATGTTGATTTTTCCTTCGGGAATGTCGGCGCGGCTCAGCGACACTTCGGGGATCTCCGAGGGGTCTTGACGTTGGCTCAGTCGGCGCTCCCATTCAGCGGCGGCTTTTTCCGCGGCTTCAGCGCTGTGGAAAAACGCAACGATATCGCGGGCTAATTGCATTTTCGCTAATTTGGGATGCGTTTTTTGGGGATCTGTCAGGCGGGCAATATCCTCGGCGCTGCGATCGGTTAAGAGGGTGAACCACTCGGGCATGAGGTCATCGGGAATGCTCATAACTTTGGCAAACTGGTCGAAAGGCGATTCGCCCACCCCGATGTAATTGCCCAGGCTTTTCCCCATGCGGCGGACTCCGTCTAGGCCACGTAAAATCGGTAACGTAATTGCGACCTGCGGCTCCTGTCCTGCGTCGCGCTGTAGATCGCGTCCGACCAAGAGGCTAAACAATTGCTCACTACCCCCCAGCTCAATGTCGCTGCGCACGGCGACGCTATCATAACCTTGCATGAGTGGATATAGGCATTCATGCAGGTAAATGGGTGTGCCCGCTTTGAGCCTTTTGGTGAAGTCATCGCGTTCGAGTAAGCGTTGCACGGTCATCTGGCTTGCTAAATTGAGCACATCCAGGAAACTAAATCGGCCAAACCAGTCCCCGTTGCGTACCACCTCGGCGCGGCTCAGGTCAATGACCTTGCCAATTTGATCAAGGTAATCGCGGGCGTTGCGTTCGACTTGTTCGGGAGTGAGTCGAGCGCGGGCCTGATCACGGCCCGACGGGTCGCCAATTAACGCGGTGTAGTTGCCAATGATGATTACGGCTTGGTGACCTAATTCCTGAAATTGACGTAACTTCCGTAAAGGTACTGTGTGGCCTAAATGGAGGTCAATCCCTGTGGGGTCTATACCGTATTTGATGCGTAGCGGCTTGCCCGTGAGTAAACTGCGTTCTAACTTTTGGCGCAGTTCCTCTTCAGGAACGATTTGTTCGACTCCCCGGCGGATGACTGCCAATTGCTCTTCGACACTTTTCATGTCTTAAGCTCTCCTCCATTCCCTCGTGAACCTATCGGCGACGCCGAGGATTTATAGGTCATGGCGATACACATTGCGATACAAAAGGATGTAACCTTGCTGCCCTTCAGGGCCAGTGATAGGCTCTATAACCACTTGATTCGGAGCGGCGGGCACTGCGACGGGCCGATCGCCTGTCGAGGTAAGCACCACCGCATCGAACCGCGCTGCACAGTGGTGTAGGCCATGACGTTGGAAAAAATACTGCGCTAATCGCCATAAGCGGGCCTGTTTGCGTTGGTCAAGCGAGAGTGCTGCGCGAACCGCATCACCGCTGGATGTCGCGCGAACCTCGATAAAAACAACCGTATTTCCTTCCCGCGCGACTATGTCCAATTCTCCAAGCCTGCACTGGTAGTTGCGGAACAGAATGCGATAACCGTGGCGCTGTAAAAACTCAGCTGCGACTTGCTCGGCCCATTGGCCGAACTTTCGCCGTTGTTCGGGCTGTCGCGGATCGAGCGACATGTGCGGACCAAGCTCAGCTCGGCGGCCACGATCAGAGACTAGCAGAACGCTGCGCATCGCCCTGAACATTCAGCGAAAATCAAACGGCTAACTGGAGCATTACGAAGCGCTGTTATCGGCCGACTTATTGTCAGTCTCGGCCGAGGCTTTGGCTCCTGTTTCCTGACGTTCGCGGAGTTTCGTCGCTTTACCGACGCGATCCCGCAGGTAATACAGCTTGGCGCGCCGCACGCGCCCATGGCGTTTTACTACGACCTTAGCAATGCGAGGCGAATGCACGGGGAAAGTGCGTTCTACGCCCTCTCCTTGCACGATGCGACGCACCGTGAACGTCTCGCTCAATCCACTACCACGTCGCGCAATCACCGTCCCCGCGAAAACCTGAATTCGTTCCTTTTGGCCCTCCAAAATCTTCTGATGCACCTCGACATAGTCGCCAATTTCAAATTGGGGCACCTTGTCCGCTGGACGTTTATACGCGTCTTCCACCACTTTCATCAAAGCGCCGCGATTTGCCATGTTCGGCCTCCTCTTATAGTTGGTTATTCCGCCAACCCCAAAATTGCAGGGATTCTGATTCGCTAACGCAAGTTGGCAATGATTCTTATCAGGTTGGCGGGAATGTCATATTGTACGATCTCATAGGCAAACTGGTCAGACAGCGCTATTAGAATGTGGTGCTGCTGGAATGTATCCTGGAACTACCAATACTTTCCATCGTGAGCGTGTGCCGACTGATGGCTAGAACGTACTATGTCTACGACCACCAGTGAACGAAACCCCTCGGAGCATGGAACAGAATCGGTCTCGCGTGGACCTTGGTGGGCTTGGATAGCTGCCTTGGTAGCTCTTGCACTGCTCAGCGCAGGAGCGGGTGTGTGGTGGTATCGGAAGGCAGGCGGAGCTAAACCGCCGTCGGTTGCGAGCCTCGACACGCCTTTAGACGAGCTTCTCGGCCACTATCGTCGAGCACAATTTCAACAACTCTTGGCCCAACGCCGATACGGAGGCCGCGCCTGGCAGTGGGATGATTACGTCCGCTGGGGTCAGGAACTGGTGCACACGGCCCAAGTGCAACGCCCACCCGTCGGACCTGCACCCAGCGTCCCCCTTGCGGAAACCTATCGCTGCATTCATTGCCATAACCTTGTCCGCGAGGACGTGGTTCTCACCCGCCAGGATCCCGAAGCCCGCGAGCAATTGCTCGAGGAAAATCCCGCTCTAGGCGGCAAGAAAACAGGTGTTCGGCTAACGACAGGTACCACGTTCTGGGGCATGGTCAATCGTGAACGATTTTATAACGGCTACTACGCGAAGTATCATCGTCTCCAAGTACGTGAAGGCGAGCGATTTCGACCGATGGATCCCAGTTCGTTGGCCGATGCCGTGCAAGTTTGTTGTAGCTACTGTAGCGCAGGGCGATTCCCGGAGGATTGGGAGCTGGATAGTATCTTAGCTTATCTGTGGACTTTGGAGCTTCGGCTCCGCGACCTCGATCTTCCTGCCGAAATGCAGCGACGCATTTTGGAACAATTCAATAGCGGCAATCCCCAAGCGGTGGATGCTGCCCGGCAACAGTTGCGTCAATACTACCTAGTGGCATCGCAAGCTCATGCCGTTGACCCACCGACACGCAGCGAAGGGGATAAGGATACCTATCCCCCCAGCGTTGCCGAACTGGAACAATTGTTTGCTCCGGGCCAGTCCCGATCGGCATCTAATGCGTCCCAGCCTGCGTCCACTTCGCGTAAGAATCTTGTTGCGACGGGTGACCCAAAACGTGGCGAGTGGCTCTATCGCTCAGCTTGTGCCTTCTGTCACGGTAACGAAGTGCATCCGAAGGCGGGCCGCTCTCTCGCCACCAGCCCGGGCACCTTTCACCGTTACGTATGGAAAGGAACGCAGCGGGATGGATTATACATGCCGTTTTTCACCCGCGAACGGCTGTCACCCCGCCAGGCCACTGACATCCGCGCTTACCTCCGCTCCCTGCCGCCTGAAAAAAAGATTAGTGACTAAACATCGTAGCTATCCCAGTGCTCTAGCAAACTGTGTTGACAGTGCGAAGTGAGCTATACATCGAGGAGACTGGAAGATGCATCATAGCGTCAGCAAACACAAGTCTTGCATCGATGCGAAGAAGTTAGCCCTTTTTGAAGGCGCGACGGCCACGGCCGTGAGTACCGTCAGAGTGCGCATGAGAGATTCGGCATTCATTTCGTCGGTCTTGTGTAAGTTTGCCCAGTCTGTGCGTCGCAAATTGGCCTAGGCCATGGCCGGTGTACCAAAGGACCAGTCGCGTACACCGTTGGAAGACTCTTTGCGGCGTTTTAGCCTAAGGGTAGCAAACACTCAAAGCGAGCAGTGAGCAGTTACGCTCTCCGTTGAAGCAATCTCTCCTATGCCCTAGCAATGTGCTGGGATAGCGCACCAATTGTGTGGCTGAACCAAGGTTTCCGTAACGCTTGGGTACTCCCTACCTTGAGGTACATGTAAACGGGTAGTAGCTGATTATATCGAACTGAAGGCCCCAGGCACGCGAGCGAATTCTCGCGTTTATCCCGGAATAAGCGCGAATAACTGCAGCGGTTCCAGAGTTATTACCACTAGTCTTCCGGTCCATGGCCAGGACTGAGCTTTCTCCTAATGGCTAATTGGTGGGAAGAATAATGTGGTTCTCCCAAGACCGTACCAGATTGGCCCGACAGGCCGTTACTGCCGAGGACGCACGCGCGTGGCAGGCGCTCACGCCTGAGTTTTATCAGGGACTTGTTATCCTTGAAACAGCGGAGGAGCCAGTAAAACTTGACAAGTTTGGCGTGTTGATTGGCCTCTTTGCACTTCGCGGTCTTTCAGGACGCCAACTCATGAGCTGTGCGATGCTTCGTCGCTGGCGGCTTGGTTGGCATAGGGCTGGCGCTGGACTTTTTCCTGATGCCGACGCTAACTAAGTCGCCGACGGCTATGCTCTAGCAATGCCTTTGCCCTGTTGCTGAGTCGGAGCGAAGGTACCCATCCATTGACTCTAAACTCAGGTATGAACGCCTTACGTCGGCGATATGGTTTGTTGGTACGGGCGCTTTAGGTCTCGCCGAGGAACGTGATCAGACCGATCTCTAACCCTGCCTGGACTTGTTGATACATTTCCTGAATGGCTATTCTGGTCGGCAAGTTGAGGGGTCCAT
This sequence comes from Gemmatales bacterium, assembly GCA_025060195.1. GTDB lineage: Bacteria > Planctomycetota > Planctomycetia > Gemmatales > HRBIN36 > HRBIN36. Next base: position 167,904 of record JANXCQ010000003.1, read on the forward strand.
GCAGTCCCCGGCTTTTTCTGGATTATGGGAAATTATTGACGGTTTGTGGTTGCGTAGCTGCGGAAAGATTCGTGCGTCTATCACACGCCTGCGGAAATGGTGTGCTATCAGGTGCGGCCCACTCGACAAGTTGCTGGTGCACTGGCTCTAGAAACGACTCGATTTTCGCCGTGAGCACGCTCGAGCCCCTAGCGGGCAGCTATCTCTTGGGGATCATAAAGCACATGCGTCGACGAATCATCACACAGCACGGGAAGGGAGCTGCTTCGGCACGCTCCCTCGGTGTTAGCAGACATTCTTCACGGTTTCGAGCTACTGGTTCGCCCCAACGCGGCGAGGGAACTGCGCATCAGTGTGGGCTGACGTGTTTGGGTTTGTCGTATCGGGACGCAAAGCCCTGTCGGCGTGGACGAGAGACCGCGGCTGATTAGCGACTAGCAGGTTTGAAGGGGTAAAGCTCGGCGATTTTCGCCGCCTGTTCCTCATAATCGGCAGGGGGATCCTGGAAGGCTTCGATACGCCACAACACCAGAGTTTGCCGACCTTCGGGTGTCTCCTTGGCCGTCAGCAACGATTGGCGGAAACTTTCCACAACGTCTTCCAAACCCTTTTGCGGTTTATAGGCGACCACAGGCATGGGAAATTCGGGGGAACTTTCTAATGCGCGGAGACGTTTGAATCGGCCTGGACGCTGCTGCTGATACACCTCCATTTGCATGTTGCTGACTACGGTCAAATCGGCCTTTCCTTCGATGACTGCCTCGAGCGAGTCCTCGGCGCTTTTCACTACGAGAATACGAAAGAACTTGTCCGCAGGCTCAGGAAACCGCCGCTCTAGGTATAAGCGTAAATGCTGCGGTAACCTGCTGGCCAAAGCTAAGGTCTTACCCTTAAGGTCTTCGGGGCTTGTGACGGTGGCACTTTGGTGCACCAGTAAGACGGCTTGCAGCTTGGGCACGCTTGCTGTGGCAATTAGTAAGGGGCGAATCTCCTTATCCAAATGCTTAAGCCAACCATATTCGGGACTATGCAGCACAATGACCTGAATCTTGCGTTCGTCGAGAAGCTTAGCGGCGTGCTCGACGTCGCGCACGACCACGAATTCCCCGCGTACTCCTACTCGCTTGCTGACCACATCGGCAAATGGTTGCATCTGTGCCAAAATGGTTTTCTCATCGGTTTGATCGAACAAACTGGCGATCATGCCCACGCCAATTGGTTCCTGGAGGCGCAAGGCGTTGGCCGTAATCACCGCGCCAATCAATAATGCCCCAAGCCAAGCCACACAACATCTCAGCGTCTCGCAGACCAGCGGTGGTTGTTGACGCATAGCAGACCTCCCCTAGCGAATGCCCAATTTGGCGGCCATCTTGGGATCCACCTCTCTGATGGCCTCGGCAATTTTCTTGCGTACGGACTCGAACTGACTGGTATCTTCATAGCAGCGGATTAGGGCGGCTAAGACCTTGGGTTCTTCTTTCACCTGGGGTGCCAGATGTACTAAGGCCCGCGCGGCGCCAATACGCACAATGTATTCAGGATCGTAGAGCGCCTCCGCCAATGCCGCCGCCGCACCTTTGGCTTGTGGCCCAATACCAGCCAGTCCTTCAGTGGCTGCCCAACGCAGCCACGGGTCACTGTCGCGCAGGGCTTTCAGTAAAGTCGGAGTGGCGCTGACCGCCGCCGGGCCGATGTTTCCCAGTGCCACGGCGGCTGCCCAGCGGACCTTGTCGGCAACGCTCGCGTTCAGGATGATTTTTTCCAACTCAGGAATGGCCACCTTCGCCGACTCACCAATTCTTCCCAGCGTCGAGCAGGCCCACTCTTGGACGTCGGCATCGCTGTCCTGGAGCAGCTTCCGCACCTGGGGAATTGCCTGCTCCGCGGCAGGACCGATTGCACTAAGAGCCCGCAAGGCTTCTTTGCGCTCCTCCACCTCGGGCGATTCGAGCAACTTCTGTAGTAACGGTACCGCCGCTCGCGCTTCGGGGCCGATGTTGCTGATGGCCTGTAACGCGGCCAGTCGTTGTTCAAGGTTTTTGTCTTCCAGGAGCTTCAGCCACTTGCTGAGGGGCACAGCCTTGGGACTGGGCTCGTTCTTGGATTGCCGGTTCTCAGCATTAGTAGACCCCGTGCCTTCTTGCTGGGTTAATGATTTAGAATCAGCCTGTCGTCGGCTTGGCTGATCGCCGCAACTCATTAGCGGCACGAGCAAGGCCAAAAGAATCCACGCACTGGGGACAGTTGAATGCCATGGTCTCGACATGGGAAAAGCTCCATAAGCTCTAGGCCGGTTCATCATTCTTATTGCGTCGTCGAATGCCTGGTTTGTGATTCAGCCTAGAAAAAGCAGCTTGGGAAGCAACTAGGGCATGGTCGCGCTGCGTTAGATTCCGCCAACGAATGCGCCAGAGGTGGCGCTAAATTCACCCTGGCAGTGAAACTGTTGCCGACCTGTCGAGCAGTTGGTAGCAATGAATATGACCAGATACTAACCTCCCTGGCTGGTTCCACTATGCAGAGGGGCGTTGGTCTCGGCTAACCAGCCGGGAAAGTGCCCACTGAAGCAACCAACAAGCTGAAGCTGTCCGAATTTCACCCCAAGTAAGGAGTGAGCCATGTGGTTAGGTAATCGGCGCGAATTTGTGCGTGATGCGTTAGTGTTTGCGTCGGCAGCGGCGGTCTTAGGTCGCGACATGCGGGTACCAGCGCAGGAACAACCTGCTTCCCGCAAGGTCGGTCCCAACGACCGAATTCGCGTCGCAGTCATTGGGTTTCACGGACAAGGCCGAGCGCATTTGACGGGTTTTGCCTCTTTACCCGACACTGTGGTTACGGTGATGTGCGATTGCGACACAGCCGTGCCTGGCATGGAAGCGGTGAAGAAAACCTTAGCCGAAGTGGAGCGCCGTCAAGGTTTCATGCCCGAGTTCGTTCAGGACCTGCGCCGTGTCATGGAACGTAAGGATGTGGATGTAGTGTCCATCGCCACTCCCAATCACTGGCACGCCTTGGCCGCCATCTGGGCCATTCAGGCGGGGAAGGACGTATATGTGGAAAAACCTGTGAGCCACAATGTGTGGGAGGGTCGGCGTATTGTGGACTTCGCCCGGAAGTATAACTGCATCGTGCAAACTGGGACACAGAGTCGCTCCATGGCAGGCATGCGCGAAATGTTGGCGTTCATTCACTCCGGAGGCATCGGGAAAGTTACGCTAGCTCGAGGCTTGTGTTACAAGCTGCGCCCCAGTATTGGGCCAAAGGTTACTGCGGAGCCGCCAAGAACCGTGGACTATGATTTGTGGCTGGGCCCTGCGCCCAAGAAACCTGTCACCCGCCGACGTTTCCATTACGACTGGCATTGGTTCTGGGACTATGGCAACGGCGACTTGGGCAACCAGGGGATTCACGAGATGGATAAGGCTCGCTGGGGACTGCAGAAGAATACGCTTTGCAATGCGGTTATCAGCATCGGCGGCCGAGTTGGTTACGAAGACGCCGGCGAGACGGCCAACACACAGATTTGCGTTTACGACTATGGCGATAGCCAGCTGATTTTTGAAGTGCGGGGCTTACCGACGAAAGACTTGCTCGGCTGCCGCATCGGCAACATTTGGTACGGAGACAAAGGCTATGTGGTGAGCACGAATTATCAAAGCGGCGCTGCCTTTACGCCCGACGGCCAGCTAATCCGTAAGTTTGAAGGAGGCGGTAATCATTTTGCGAACTTCATCCGCGCGGTGAAAAGTCGTCGGGTCAGCGAACTGACTGCGGACATCGAGGAAGGCCACCTGTCTAGCGCGCTGTGCCACTTGGGGAACATCAGCTATCGTTTGGGTAAGCCATATGCGCCCGGTATGGAAAAGGAACTGACAAAGGAAGGACAAGAGGCTTTTGCCCGGATGGTCGAGCATCTGCGGGAAAATAAGGTAACACAACTGGAACTGTTACGCGTCGGTCCTTGGCTCCAGTTTGATCCGAAGGTGGAACGATTTATCAACCACGCCGAGGCCAATGCCCTGCTGAGCCGCGATTATCGTAAGGGCTACGAAATTCCCAACAGCTGAAATTCGTCCGATGCACTCGCTTAGCCCAGTTTGCTCGAGTGGGTCCTCGTACATTGATCAGGATGGCTGTCGTGCTTGCAGGCCAAGAGCACAGGGGTCAAGTGGGATCAACGCCATGAAACTCGCGGCAGAACCTGTAGAGACGATTTGCGACGAGACGGGATGTGTCCATCGGGTGGACGCGCACTTAGATGTACGAGGGCTGATTTGTCCTGCGCCAGCACTAGAAAGTCTCAAGGCCACCGCTGCGCTGCGACCGGGCCAAGTGTTAGAAATTATCGGCGATTGGGTGGAATCGAAATTCGAGGTTCCCGCAGCGATTTTGCGGCCCGGTTTTAGCATCTTGGCCGTTTTGGAAGATGACGACTCGGATTTGTGGAAAATTTACGTCCGGCGCGACTACTGAACGGGTGGTTAGGCATGAGTCGATTTCGCTTGACGGTGGTCTTGTCGCAAGCTCAAGGAAAGCATCCTGAGCGTCGGGCGTTAGAAGAGGCGATTGTCACGGGGCTGTTAGGTGACCCGCGGTTTGAGGTATCGGTGATTCCGCACGTGTATGATCTTGAAGCCGACCATCCGGCACGGCTATTTCTCACAAGCGTGCGGGGAGACCTGGTAGTGTTGGCCTGGCTGTATCCCCGTGCGACCTTTTGGGTGTTAGACCGCGACGGCGTGCGGGGCCACTGGGGACAGACTCGATTAAGATCAGCAGATGAGAACCATGCAGAGCATAGTGCGACTGAGGATAAAACGGCCTCCGAGAACAACGGGGCTCAGGAGGGTCAGAATGGTCGCGCTGCGCAAATGCGACCGCCGCCGCCAGAACGATTTATTTACTGCTTGGACTTACGCACGGCGGACAACGCCGAACCGTTTTTAGCGGAGATTCACCGAATCTATGAGGAAGCGGCAGCGCGTGCAGCGAAACGAGCCCAGGCCGAGGCGCCTTTACTGGAATTAGGCCTACGTCGGCACCTGCCTGCCGACCGCGCCGGGATAGAAAGCGACGCGGCATCCAAAAGGTTCACGCCGGACGAGCTACTCCGTCCGCCAGCGCGACGTTGGTACCCAGTAATTGACTACTCGCGGTGCACGAATTGTTTAGAATGCCTGAACTTTTGTTTGTTTGGCGTATATAGCGTAACGGCCGACGGGTTGATCTACGTTAACCAGCAAGACGAGTGTCGCAAGGGTTGCCCGGCTTGCAGTCGGGTATGTCCTGAACATGCGATTATGTTCCCCGAGTACAAATCGCCCGCCATTGCCGGGGCGAGTTTCGGCGGGATAGAGTCGTTGAAGGTAGATTTGACGAAACTCTTCGGCGGGGCGGACGCGCTACGGATCGCGGCTGCCGAGCGGGATCGGGAGTTAATCGCTGCGGGCCGGCAAGCTGTCGGCATGACCGTGGGCATTCCGAAGCGTCAAGCACACAAGCCGAACGCTCCAAAAGATGACTTAGACCAGCTTTTAGACCAACTAGACGCCGCCGATTTATAGCTATGCGCCATCTTTTTGTGTACGGAACGCTGCGTTGGTGTTTGCTGCCTGAGCCTTATCGGCCCCGCTGTGCACCTGGGGTAGCTCCGCCGTCGGCCCAGTTTGTCGGCGCACCCTTGTGGAACGAAGAGAATTTCCCCGGCTTGCTGCAAGCGGTGATGCAAAAGTTGAGCTATGCAGGCACTGGTCAGGTTTGGGGACGATTATATGACTTGGGGCCTTATCCGGGGGCAGTGTTGGAGAAGGATGCGGGGAGCGTTATTACGGGCGACGTTTATTACTTACCGCCGGACCCCGCGGTATTAGTCTCGCTGGATGCCTACGAGGATTATGATGCCCGTTACCCCGAACGCAGTTTATTCCGTCGAGTGCCGGTGAGCGTAACTATGCTGGGAGGCCAGCATTTGGATTGTTGGATTTATGTTTATAACGGCGACATTTCGCGGGCCAGGCTGATTCCGGACGGAGATTATCTCCAGTATCGACGTTGGAATTTTGCCGTGGCCACGCCCTAACTAGTTCAAAATCGCTGGCCCGAATAGTTTGGTATCCTGCCCGGCCGAGGAAATAAACTTCGACAGGCAGCGCCAATAGGGTGCGAGGCAGTTGGCACTATCTCTGCCGGTGGGCTAACCAGACTAGTCCTTTCGGGGGTGCTAACAATTCTCGCAGGAGAAAGACTGCTCGCAGGTCCTCGGGGCGTTCTAAAAATCGGCTGATGGCGAGCAGCGCTGGTGTAGGACTGCGACGTGGGGTTTGTACGGGGGGAGTAAAGCCCGGTTCTGCTGTTGATGGCAAACGGCCTAGCTCAGCAGTTGGTTTCTCTGAGCGGGGAACAATAGCCGGCGATACCACCGGAACGACCATTGGCGGCATAACGACCACAGCTTCGCCCGTTGGCGGTTTTGGTGCGGTGGAGGGCTCCGGCTCGGGAACCACGACGACAACGGGGGGAGTACCCACCACGCGGGGGCGAGGGCGACCTCCGGAGCGTGCGCGCTCTCGGCGCCGCTGAAGGAGATATTCCTCCAAATTGCTGCGGGGCCGCGCTTCCCCTGGGACAGGAAGCACCACAGGAGGTTTGTCGCGCTGTTGTCCGGCGATTACCTCGGGAGTAACTACGGGCTCAGTCCCTTGAGGACGTTTCGGCCGCACAGCAGGCGGTGGCGCCGCGGGACGTAACGCGGAAGACAACACCCAGACCAGAAAGGCAATGATCGGAATCAGGTAAATGACCCAATCAGCTGCGGCTAACATCATGGTCTCCCATTATTGCGGAGGCGGCGGCGGAGGTTGCCCCGTCCCTGGTTCGCGGCGCATTCCAAGACCGGCCACGGCCGAGCGCATTTCCGTGTCAGCTTGCAAGTTCCGCAAAGCATAGTAATCCATGACGCCGAGACGACCTTGCCGAAGGGCCTCAGCAATAGCCAGCGGGATTTGAGCTTCAGCTTCAACCAGTTTGGCACGATTTTCCTCGACTTTGGCCCGCATCTCTTGTTCGTAAGCGACAGCAGCAGCGCGGCGTTGTTCTGCCTGGGCTTGGGCCACGCGCAGATCTGCGGCGGCCTGATCCGCCCGTAACTTCGCACCCACGTTCTCCCCGACCTCGACATCGGCAATGTCTACTGAAACGATATCAAACGCAGTTTGTGCGTCCAAGCCCATGGCCAGCACTTCCTTCGAGATAATGCTCGGATTGGCCAAGACCTGCTTATAATCGTCGGCTTGACCGATGGCGGAGACGATACCTTGCCCAACGCGGGCGATGATGGTTTCCTCGGTAGCGCCGCCCACTAGACGGTCGAGTTTTGTTCGCACCGTCACTCGTGCCTTGACTTTGAGCTGAATGCCATCCTTAGCGACGGCATCTAAAGTACGCGTGCCTTTGGTTGGGTCGGGACAATCAATGACTTTCGGGTTGACGCTAGTACGCACCGCATCGAGCACGTCACGCCCCGCCAGGTCAATAGCAGCGGCGCGGTTCCACGGGAGATCAATCCCCGCTTTATAGGCAGCAATCACCGCGGCGGCAGTTTTTGGCACATTGCCGCGCGCCAGATAATGGGCTTCCAGGTCACGCGTCTCCACGCGCACGCCCGCTTGCACTAAGGCAATCTTTTGTTGCACGATGAGCCGATAGTCCACCTTGCGTAGCATCATGCCGATCATGTCAATCAGCCCAACGCCAGCTCCAGTCAACCATGACTGAATCCACAGGTTGAAAAAACGGAAGAACAATAGTAGGAAGATAAAGCCGACAAGCCCTGCTACGGCCAACAGGATGTACAGCCAGACTAACCCATCCCGAATTTGTGCTAAGAGCAAGTATGTCGCATCACCCATGATCGCTCCTTTCTCCTTAGGACGATAAACGGGTTTTTACTCTAATCGCGTTATACGAAGCATGCTCCTGGACCATCATCGTCCCAGTCGAGGGCCTGCCCTGGGATGGCTAGCCAAGCATGACGAAAATGCTAAGGTTTCGATATGCTGGCAACGCTGGGGCCTAGCTTTTGGACCGCCAAAGCCTATCGGGGCGCCCTCGTCAGAGTAATCGTAGATTGACATCGGGTATTGTATATAAATCTGGCCGATTCCTTCACAAAGTAATCAATGACCCAAGGGCATCAGGTTGCCAGATGAATCAAAGCACATTTCCCGAGGCGGTCCCATAGGCTGGCAGTGCGTTTGGGGAGGACCCTTGTGGAAACACGCTTCCGAGGCTTCCACAAATTCCAGTTGCAGGGTATTGCGGATGCGCATGACCCGTGCCGCGCTGGGATCGTCCGGCGCCACGATAGACAAAGCTGCGTCCACCACCTCCCGGTCGGTCTCAAAATGAACCGGGATAAACGCCCCCGCGGGGTAACCGGCGGTTAGACAGTTGATCACCGTAGCGCGATAATCCATCTTGCGAACTAAGCGGGAAGTCGTGAAATCCGCTAAGCCGATGCCCGTCGCGTTGCCCTGGGTCTTTTCCGAAAGGTCGCGAACAAAGATAAGTCGCATCTCGGGCTGGGGGATGTTACACGCGGACCGTAAAGCACGCTTACGGCCCACCACGTTTGTGTCCATGCCCGAGCCGCTAATTTCCTTACCGATTTCATCCACGATCAGCAGATCGGCTTGCATCCATGGTAGTTTGGGCAGCCATTGGCGCGCTAAGGTTAATAATTGCTCCTCGCGCGACTCAAACTGTTCAGGCGGGATGGCTTCGATCAAAGCGGTTTCGTCGTAGGCGTTCTCCACGATGGCCAGACCAAAGGCGACTGATTTGCAGCCCAGAATGTGCCGAGCTACGGAACGCACTACCAAGTCATACGGATGGTGCAACAAGATACGATGGTATCGCAAAGCCCCCACATGTTTGCCCAAACCGATCATAAGCATTTTCAACAGTCCGCTCTCAATGGGGCCATGGAATGCCGTGTGGGGTTTAATGCGCGCCACTACGCCGATGTGGTCGGCCTCATAAGCGTAGCGGTCAAGCACGACAGGGAATCCTTCCGCTGTGCTCCCAAGCGTGACGACGTCCATCGTAGCACGAATCGGAGCTTCCACGAAGGACTCCGTGATGCCATACGATTGCAGTACGCTGCATTGACCTTCAGCGGTAGCGCCCCCATGACTGCCCATGGCGGGGACAATGAAGGGCTCGGCACCCAAGCGGCGTAAAAACCGCACCGTTTCACGTAAGATCACCGCAATGTGGGCGATGCCACGGCTCCCGGCGGTCAGGGCGACTGTTTGACCTGGACGAATGCGTCGGGATAAATCCAGCGTTTCTAAAGTTTGGTGCACCGCCTTGGCGACATCCGCAAGAAGCGGACGTTCAAACTCTTGCCGTACCAGCACCATTTTTGGATAAGCCATCCATCAACTCCCCGAAGCACCTTCCAGGAACCGTCGCAGTTCCCGTACGACGGCACGCGGATTCTCAGAGCGGCAAACCACCGATGAGACCGCGATACGCCGCAGCCCTGCTTCCACCACTTGAGCTACGTTGGCAGAGGTGATGCCGCCGATAGCAAAGGCGGGAAGCGTGGTTTCTTTCGCGGCTTGACGCACGTATTCCAAACCTGCTAACTCGCTGATGGATTTTGTTGTAGTAGGGAAAACCGGGCCGACGCCGACATAATTTGCCCCGCTTTCGACGGCATGTCGAAGTTGCTCCAGATTGTGAGTGCTCAGGCCGATGAGCTTCTGAGCGCCGACTAAGCGTCGCACTTGCGATATCGGTAAGTCCGTTTGACCCAGATGGACGCCGTCCGCCTGGACCAGCACTGCTACATCGGGGCGATCGTTAACGGTAAACAGTGCTCGGGCTTCGCTGGTCCATCGGCGCAGTTGCTCGGCCCGGCGTAGCAGTTCTCGGTCGGGAAGGTTTTTTTCACGCAACTGTATCATGTCGGCCCCGCCTGCCAGAACCTCCTTCACTGTGGTTTCTAACGGTTGAGCACAGAGGGCGCCTGTGATAATAACACACAGTCGGCAATGGGCCAGAGCTTCCTGGCTGGCTTGCAAGATTAAAGTTGCCTTTTCTAGGGTATAGCAGCGATACCGTAATGGCGCCAGGCGGGCTGCGAGGTCGGCGTCGTGTAAACGTAAAGCTTCCTCTATAGTACGCAGCGCTTCCTGCAACCGACTGCAATTGACTCGAACTAGGTGCGCAAACGAATAACGGCGTGCTACCTCCTCCCCTGCGGCGGTACCAACGTCGCCCGGAGTGTCGCGTGCTACGGTCAGAGGCAAATTGCTTTGGCTCACCAGTTCCGACAATTCATGACGCAGGAGCCGCCAATCGCGGTGCAGGCCTGGATCGTTGAGGACAAATCGGCAGTAATCTTCGACCACCCGGCAAGCCTCGCGGGCACGGTTGAAATTGGCGTCCACGATGCGGGCCAGGGAATAGCTCTCCGGAGAGGGGGTCATCTGTAAGGGCTCGTCTAAGCTGAGTGTAGTCGCTTCGGGTTGTACTCGGGTCTGCAAGCGTTCCAGAGGTAAGCCCAGTCGTTCCAGACAGCCGCGACAATGCTCATCGGCCTGGGCCAAGGCAACCAAGACGTATTCGCTGGCCACAGTACTTTCTCCCGTGTGCTCACGAGCCAATCGTTTCGCCGCCCGCAACACGCGAAAAAATCCCTGAATCAATCGAGGTAAGTCGGTGTCCTCAACCAAAGGCGTCGGCGGAAAAACAGGCAACACTTTTTGCTCCAAAAGTTGCAAACATAACTCATCCCGCGAGATACCAAACTCGGCTAAGATCGTAGCCACTCGTCCCTCAGGTTCTAGGCAGAGCGCACATAATAAATGCGCAGGTCGGGGCGGTTCGGCCAAATGCTCTGCCAGCCAATGTGCCTGAGCTAGAGCACGCAAGACGGCGGGAGTGACCTCGGGAAGCATGGACTAGTCCAACCGCTTTATCATCCGCCGGTCGACTGTTTTCGCGGCAGCAATCCGCACCTGGACAGCACTCGCGATCAGATTTTATCCCAAGCGATCTGGCAAGCATCGAAGATCGGTCCATCGAGGCAAACGCGGGCGTAATCCCAACCGTCCAAACTGCGCACTGGGGTCACACAACTGTAACAGATGCCTGTGCCGCAAGCCATCGGCGATTCTAAGGATACATGACAGGGTACTTGCCAATCCTGGGCTAATTTTGCGACCGCGCGAAGCATGGGCATCGGCCCGCACGCCACCCAGTAATCGCCCCGCTGAGGGCGGGGTAACTCGGCCAATAGATCAGTAACAAGTCCGGCGTATCCCGCACTGCCGTCTTCGGTACAGATGTGTACGACCACGCCGAGCCGCTGGAAGTCTTCAACGCTTGCCAACAAATCTGCCGTTCGCGTTCCATACACCAGCCGCACTTGCTCGCATTCGCGCCGAGCTGGCTGGTTGGAATAGCCGACCAAGCCTAAGGCACGTTGGGCCAAGGCGAGGAAAGGCGTTTGTCCGATCCCGCCAGCAATAAGCACCAGTTCGCGCACCCCGTCGTAACGCGGGAACGGTTTGCCCAGCGGTCCCCAGACACTGAGGCGATCCCCCGGACGAAGCCGCTCGAGCAGGCGGGTCATTTTCCCGACTACGTAATAGCCTATGTCGATCGCATGGGGTTGGCCATGCTCGTCCCGCACTGTGTCCATGAGTGCAAAGGCGCGGCCCAACAGCGGATCGAGCCGATCGGGAAATCGGAGCATAACAAACTGACCCGGCGCGATGGCACGAGCCAATTCACTGCTAGCCAACCGCAACCGATAGGTGCCTCGTGCCAATGCCACATTTTCCAGCGCGGTTACCGTACCATGAAAAAAGCGAGGGGGAGTAGTCATGGTTTGGCGCTGTCTCCTGGCTGTTTCTTGGGGAGCGCCGAAGGAGGCCGGCGCGGCCGTGACCTGGGTGAATCGGGTTGGGCAAAGGCCACGCTTTTTAAAGCCGCCACCTCTTTCGCCGTGAGGGGCCGAGAACGTCCTTTTTTTAATCGTCCCAGGGAAATAGGTCCTATGGCGATGCGTTTTAGATGCATGACTTTATGGCCGAGTTTCGCCAACATCCGTCGGATCTCACGGTTTTTCCCCTCGGCCAAAGTAATCTCCAAAAATGTGCTTTTCCCACGGGTGCCTAAACGCCGAACTCGCTTAGCTCGCATCTTCCCATCGCTAGTCCACACACCTTGTTCCAGTTCCTGCAAAATCTCCGCCGAGGGCCATCCCGCAACCTGAACAACATAAGTCTTCTCTACACCAAACTTCGGGTGAGTTAGGCGGTAGGCTAACTCACCGTCGTTCGTTAAAAGCATCAGCCCCTCACTTTCCTCATCCAATCGTCCCACCATAAAGACGCGTTCGGGGACATGCAACAGTAAATCCACGACCTTAGGGCGATTTTGCTGATCATAAGTCGTGGATAGGTACCCCGGAGGCTTATTGACGATCCAATACACATAGCGCTGCGGTCGGACCAGTTCGCCATCAAGTCGGACCTCTTGCCCGGGGGCAACACGGAAAGTTAAGTCGCGCACTATTTGGCCGTCTACACTGACTCGGCCCGCTCGGACTAAAGCTTCGACGTGCCGACGCGAGCCTAGCCCAGCTAGGGCCAAATAACGGTTAATTCGCATGGTCTCTTTCGACTCCATAGCGTTGGCTATCTTAGAAATTCCTCGTGATGAATGTGCCGGCAACGCCAGCCACTAGCGTCTAGCTCTTCCTTGCAAATCCTATCCAGCGTGAGCTAGAAGGTGATTTTACCAGGTGCGTTTATTAGTTTGCGCGAAACACCCTATAACGGCCAGCAGCGGAAATATTCGCGCCAACAGACGTTTCCGACAAACCGGGGCTCGCTGCTAGGCATTCTACGAGGGCAGAAGTTTTCCTGAAACTCCATCCGGCGTATCATATAGACGCGTACCAACCAGGGAATCACCGCCCGCGCATGATGCATTTTGTGTTAAAATGCGCAGGTGAAGAGCAAACGGTAGGAGCTGGAGCCGAGACAATGGCGTACGTAGAGAGGAAAAACGAACTGAAACGGCGTCGGCATCGCCGCTGGAAAATTCGGAAGCTGCGTGCGAAGCTCTTGCAATGCCAGGACCCGCAAGAGGCTGAGGCCATTTTGCAAAAGATCAAAAAACTCAGTCCTCTGTATCCGCTAGACTGGCTGCGTCAACAATTGCCTGCGCACTTACAGCGCGGGACCTCTTCTCAGGGTACGCCATAAGAACGGCGTTTAGGTTACATGACCGCCGATGTAGCCTGCACGGCAGGTTTTTCAAGTTTGGGCGGTGCGTAACGTTCCGCATGAATCGCTCTTTACTGTCTTGTTGGGGTAGGCATACTATTTCGTCTTTGAGACTAGACAACAAGGAGCAGAGAAGATGGCTCAACTGACCCATTCCTCTGCCGAATGGGTGTGTAGTGAGAGCGATGGATGCTCACCCGAATTTGTCGGAACGGGGCTAGTTCCGCATGGCTTTATTGTGCTGCGACTGCGCGCGTTAGATGGCAGCCGCACCCTCGAAATTCACCAACCCCAAGCAATAATAGGCCGGCATTCTCAGGCGGATATTCGCATTATCTCTCCTGAAGTCAGCCGACACCATTGCCGTTTGGTATTTGATTCCGGGCAATGGTATGTTGAAGACTTAGGCAGCCTGAACGGTACTTACGTGAACGATGCTCCGATAGAGCGGTCGGTGCTGCTTCCCGGCGCAGTTTTGCGCATAGCTAACCACGCCTTCCGCGTGGATTGGCCACATCTTGATTCCACGGTCGAGTGCCCACAGAACGCCTCAGAAAATTGGGACGCTCGCGAGGAGCGAGCCCGCCAGATCTTGGCCAGCATTGCCCAACAACTGCCGGAGTAAGACTAACTTGTTTCGAGGTTAGTTAACTAGCCTAGGCACCGCCTCAGACAGCAAATCTGCCGGGGTTACAAGCAGGTAACGACTGCAATGTCAATGCTGGTCGGGTGTGTCAGGTTCAGCACGGAGGCGATACTGCCGAACCAACTCGGTAAGACGGGGCAAAAGGTCGGAATGCCCTCGAACACGCAGAACATAACGAGGCACCTGATGTTCGCTAACCATTGCCATAAACGGCTCACCCCAGAAGCTGATAAGTGCTTCTGTCTGGCCGGCCTCTCCGACCTCCGTGAGAATAAAGGAAATAGCCTGTTTGTCTGGCAACCAGCGAATGTCCCGAAGTTTACCCCCCTGCGGGTGGCTCCGAATTCGTGGCCCGAGCCAGGTGCGCCAGCCTTCGCGTTCTCCTGTGGAAAGCAGGAATTGCAGGGCCGTGACCTGCGGGTTTTGTAAGGCAGAGCCGATCAACAGCTCGAAGATCTCGTCGCGGCGAAACATCAGACAGCACATGTTGAACCACACCATTTCTCCTCGCGCCTCGCGGACAAATCGTTCACATTCCCGCCTGAGTTTCTCGGGACCGATGAGAAGCACTTCCGGGGGCGTCAGTCCCGCCTGGATTTCCTGCACGGCATCCTTGACCCGCGTCAGAGTAGCGTCCATGGTTTCGACCTGATGCTCGCTACGCAAACTACGAAGCAACAGGAAAGCCAAGAGCTTTAGGGCAGCGGCTAATAAAATGCTGGCCTCCATTATGGTGCAGCGCATGCGAGATAAGACCGATGACTGCGGCAATAGCGCTGCCGATGACATCCCATTCGATTTGGAGCTAAGGTCGCATGGCCAGTTTTCGACGAGGGCAGGGTCCGCTGGACGACTTTGTCATTGTGTAAGTGGGCTTGATTGCTCCATGGCTGCGGGCCACCGATGCTGCCCGGATTCTTGAAACTTACCATCTAGAAACAGTCATAAGGCGCCATCTCTAAGTCAACTCGTCTGGCTGCCGCGGAAGTGAGCCGACATCATTGCCGCTTCGTCTTCGAGTCCGGCCAATGGTACGCCGAAGACTTAGGCAGCCCGAACGGGACTTACGTCAACGAAGAACCAGTGCAGCGGGCGGCGCTGCAGCCCGGAGCGATCCTGCGAGTGGCCAGTCAGACTTTTCTGGTAGATTGGCGCCAACTGGATTCGAACGGTGGATTGTCCCCAGCCTGAGGCGGAGCAGTGTTACAGGACCAACGCGCGGGCACAGCAGATTCTTGCCAGTATCGCCGAACAATTGCCCGATTCGAGGAATTCGTAACTAGCCGCCTCAGCGTAGAGAATAAAACACCAAACCGCTTAGCAATTTCGGATAAAAATAGGTGCTTTTGGGGGGCATCCGTTCATGGTGTTGCGTAATCGCGACTAGATGGGCCATGCTGACCGGCGGTACTAAGGCTACGAAATCGCTAATATGTCGAGCCAAGGCTTGTACCGCCTGGGTGGCCTGGTGGACATAGGTCACTTGCCAGGTATCGGGCTGATAATTGCGCAAACAGTCCCGTAACACCAGTTCGTGCAACACACTGACCGCCAGGCTCCGCCAAGCCTCACTTCGCTGAGGTAACAGTTCTGCCAGGCGTTGGGTTCGGCGTAACCGCGCCAGTATCCAACTACCATCGGCCAGACCAAAACCCAGAACACTCTGGTCGGTGTCCGCCTCAATCAGTTCGCCCAATTCCAATCCAGCGGATTCTCCCTGGCCGTAGAGCTCCACCTCGAAGTGTTCGCCAAGTGCTGCTGTGAGCATTTCTGCTGACAGCGATTGGGCGCCGCGGAACAAGCGGTGCGTCGGCAAGATGAGCAAGCCTGGATCGCTCATACCCACTAAGCCCATCAGCACATAATTGGCCGGGGCCGAGTCACTATTCACAACGCCAGCTTGGCGTAATTCCTCGAGATACCGTAAGGCCGTTTCATAGCGGTGGTGGCCATCGGCGATATAGAGCGGACGCGGATAGAGCCACCGTTGCACTTCATTGATTACGTGGGGTTCAATAACGCGCCAGAGCCGATGAATGACTCCCTGGTCATCTTGGACCTGCAAAGGGGGCCAACGTTCCACGGACTCGTCTAACAGGCGTTGTGCGGTACCGGCTTCGTCGGGATATAAGCCAAAAAGCGGACAAAAATTCGCAGCCGTGGCCCGCAATAAGCGTAATCGATCTTCCTTGGGGCCGGGTAACGTTTCTTCATGAGGGTAAACCTTACCCCGGCCAAACGGCTCTAAACGCACCACGGCCAGGATCGCTCGGCGTACGTAAGTTTGACCTTTCCAAGAAAACTCCTGATGATAGACGTAAAGAGCCGGTTCCGAATCCTGCCGTAGGATTCCCTCGCGTTGCCAGTCGCGCCAGAACGCCGCAGCCCGGGTGTAGCGATTATTCTGGTCGTCGTCAGTTGGTTCGATGCGGTTCAGGATGAGCCGCACGACGTTGTAAGGATGGCGCTCATAGAGTCGCTGCTGGAGTGCTTCGTCAATCACGTCGTAGGGCGGAGCGGTTACCTCGCTCAGGATGCCGACATGTCCCAAATCATAACGCCAAGCGCGAAAAGGCTGGATTTCGGGCATTCAGAAGCCACCTCCATGGGATTCGATGTCCAGGCCGAGAAGTTGGCGGAGCACTTCGGGCGGCGCGGGAGCATAGCGATACGGCTCCATCGTGTAGGAGGCGCGTCCTTGAGTCAAGCTGCGCACGGCATCGGCATAATCGAACATCCGCGCCAAAGGCACTAACGCCTCAATTACTCGCAAGTTGCCCCGCACCTGAATTTCCTGAATCTCGGCCCGCCGCGCATTCAGATCGGCAGTTACTGGACCGAGATATTGTTCCGGCACGGCCACTTCCAGGCGCATGACCGGTTCCAACAAGACGACGTTGTTCTTCAGGGCTTTCGCCACGGCGTCGGCAGCTGCCACCTGGAACGCCACTTCATTCGAATCCGTGGGGTGGGTTTGCGCCGCAAGTAAGGTCACCTTGACGTCTATGACCGGATAACCGGTCTCGCCTGATTGCAAGGCGCCGCGGATGGCTTGTTCGATAGCAGCAACCCAGGGGGCTGGTAGAAGCTCGCTCGGCACTTGATTCACTATGGTAATCGGCTCTGTGCCGTGATATGGCTCGAACTGGGCCTCCAGACGGGCGAACAAACCGTGCCCGGCCACTTGCCGGACACATTCTCCCCACACGCGCACGGGCTTGGCCAGTGTTTCCCGATAACTGACTCGTGGTTTACCGACGCGAACCTTCAGACGAAAGTCTTCCCGAATGCGGTGGAGCTTGATTTCCAGGTGCAACACGCCCATGCCGTTCATCAGGGTCTGCCCGGTATCCTTATCGACACTCCAACGGAAGGTCGGGTCTTCACGGGCTAACAATGTGAGTATCTGTTCGAGGCGTTCTTTATCCGCCGACGATTCCGGCTCAATGGCCATACTCACCACCGTTTCCGCAAACTGGATTGACTCCAGCAGAATTGGGTGCTGCGGATCGCACAAGGTATCGCCGGTGATGGAAACTTTCGGCCCTGTAACTGCGACGATGTCGCCAGCATATGCCACTTCTAGCGGTTCCTTGTTCGCGGGGTCGGCGTGGACGTGGTATAGTTTGGTCAGAAACTCTCGCGCTTCCTTGCCAGGATTGAGCACGCGGCTATTCGCTTTGACCGTACCTGAATAAATCCGCAGGTAAAACAATTCGCCGTGGGGATCGGCTTGAATCTTGAAGACGAGGGCCGCGAATGGCTCATCGGGGTCGGGTTTCCGCACTTCGACCTGGTTGCGTTTCTTCGGATGCACGCCCTGGACAGGCGGGCGATCCAACGGGCTGGGAAGATACCAACAGATTCCATCCAACAAGGGCTGGATTCCGATGTGTTCGCGTCCCGAGCCACAAAACACGGGCTGGATTTCGTTCCGCAAAGTGCGTCGGCGAATCAGTTGTTGCATGGCTTCGACGTCGAGAGGTCGGCCCTCGAGATACGCAGTAGTGATCCAATCCTGGTCATCGGCTTCCGTGAGCACATCAATCAGCCGCTCACGCCATCGTTCGGCAGTAGGTCGCAACGCTTCGGGGATTGCTTCCCGAACCACGATCTTGCCATCGGGTTGTTCGGGATTGCTATGGCGGAAATACAGCGCTTCCATCGTCAGCAGGTCAATGACGCCGCGAAACGGCGTCGCACTCTCTTTGACCGAGCCGCTGCCGATGGGAATGGTCACAGGAACGGGCCGACCTTCCAGACGCTCGCGAATTTCCCGAAGCACGTTCTCGAAATCCGCCCCGACGATGTCCATTTTGTTGATAAACACTAGTCGCGGCACATTGTACTTGTTGGCCTGACGCCACACAGTTTCCGACTGTGCTTCCACACCTTTCTGAGCATCGAAAACAACAATGCAACCGTCTAGGACACGCAGGGAGCGCTCGACCTCCGCAGTAAAATCCACGTGGCCCGGCGTATCAATCAAGTTCAGGATGCAATCGCGCCACCGGAACGGCACACAAGCGCTTTGGATGGTGATCCCTTTTTCCTTTTCCAACTCCATCCAATCGGTATCAGTGGTACCCTCATCCACACTGCCGAGGCGATGAATCGCTCCCGAATAATAGAGCAAGTGTTCCGTCGTTGTAGTCTTGCCGGCGTCAATGTGGGCAATAATGCCAAGGTTGCGAAATTTGCTCAGGTCAGGTTTCGCCGCCGCAGCCATAATCCCCATCCTGTGCTCGCCAAGAAAAATCCTACTCCAACCCCTAAGCGTATAAATCGTATGGCAACTTGCACGATTCGTCGTTGGCACGACGTTGTTTTATAATCGGTTGGCTTGGTATCTCGTTTCCATTAGCCGTCCTCAAGCTAAGATTGTTCTTTCCCCCCGCTAAACGGCCTGGCACCTTTCAATGGACGCGAATGAAACTCGCAGCATGCTGATAAACCTTTGCAAGCAGATATGGCCTGAGGCTTTTGCATTTGCCGGGACGGGTGCGGAATGCATCAACTGCTTCGTGGTCCCGGTGGGAGCTGGCGTTGGGAGCGGCGGCGGGCTTGCTGAAGAGCCGTTAGTAAGGGCGCATCGGCTACCGGTTCGGAAGCGGGTGGGCTTGTCGCAGGCGCCGAGGCTTTGGCTTGGGCTGACCCGGAACTATGTTCGGATGTGCGGGTTGGCGTCTGCGAATCCCGGGCGGGCGAACCCTCCAGGGGGTGGGTTTCTTGCTCGATGGGCTGCGGCGCACGTCGGAAGGCAGATGTTAAGTTGCGAAGAGCTTGGGCCAATGATTTGGTCATATGCTTCACTACTTCTTTCACTCCTTCCAGGCGAATGCGTGCGGTGAGTGCGGTGAGCCAACCGGTACGCCGCTCTAAAACCTCCAACAAAACCATGACCAGAGCCAACGCGAGTAACCACGGGCGTAGAGAACGGTAGCTGCGGATGGAAGGTAGGTCTTGCCAGATGGTAGTAACGTCGGCCCGCTCGACACCGCCCGTGGCCAGGGCTAATCGGGCCAACGCGCTGGCGCCGCTGTGAGGGTCGCCCGGCTCATGTTCGGGCGAATAGGGCAAACATACGGGGGGCAGCGGCACCGGCCCATGACCAGGCAGATCCAGAGTCGCCAATACGGTATCTGTGCTGCTGAGCGGCAGTTGTAACTCCAGCAAGTCGGCCTGGACCCATGTGAGCTTATATTGCTCGCGCTCGATGCGACCGTCAGGACGCTGGCGGAGAACGAGGATACTTGGAGGCTGGCTGAAGGTAGGGCCTGCCTGCTCCACGTCCAGATGCAGGCGAATGCGCGCGCCGCCTCGGACTAGCTCCTGAGTGACGGCCATGTTATTGGGCAAGGTTCTGTCAGCCCCTGCGGCCCAACAGACCAGAGAAGTTAGGAAGTCGCCGTAATCGGCCCAGCGGGCGATGGGACCGGTATATTTCCCGTCCACCTCCCCCGTGTAACACACGACGCGCCCTAACCCGCGATACCACGCTGCTACCAAGGGAGCGTGAAATTCGTCTTGCGTAACCACAGCGCGGGTTGCTTCGGGCTTGAGATAACAGAGATTGTATCCCCCGACTGGTTCGGTCAGGTTAAATGTTCTGGGCGTCAACATGAGCAAGCCTGGTTCCGCAGCTACGGGCGTAACTTCCTCGATAAACGTGCTGCGAGCAATTTTGAAAGTTTCCTGAGCGAACAAGAGAGGCAGCTGTTCGGGTTTGTCGGTAAAGTAAATGTTGCCACCCCCCCGGCGGGCCACATCGCGTAGGAACTCTGCATCTACATCCTTAGGTGTTCCTAACCCGATTACACTCACGGTCACGCCCGCGTTGCGTAATGCTGCTAACAGTTTGACATACTCGCCGGGTTCCTCTGCGTCGGCCGCATCGGCAAAAAGTATAATGTGGCGGGTTGCTGCTTTCGCATGTTGGATCATGCGGGCGGCCTCTAATAAGCCCGTGTACACGAAGATACCGCCGCCCCCGCTCTGAATGCTCAGGATTTTGTGGCGCAATTCTGCTTTCTTTGTCGGATGCACTAAGGGCGTGATGATGTGCGGAGCGCTATCCACGGCAATGACGCCGATTTCGTCATGAGGATGCAGCAGGTCGAGCACTTGAGCAGTCCCGAGGTTGGCTAAGTCCATTTTCACCTTGCCCCCGCCTACAGGAACGGACATACTTCCGCTACGATCCAGAACCACGACAATCGCGACACTGAACTTGCGGTGTTCCTCACGCATCTCCAACGAGAGGGGCAAGACCTCTTCTAGCTGCGAGCCGTAATAGCCGCCCATCGCATAACTGTTGCGTCCGCCCGTCATCATAAGCCCGCCGCCGGCGTCGCGGATCCAATGCGGTAGCACATTCAAGCCAGTTACGCCGATGCTGTCCGCCGCGACGTTTTCCAGGAGCACAGCGGAAAAGTTACTGAGCGTCTCCAGATTCCATCGACAATCTCTCGGCTCGCGAGTCACTACCTGAAACCTGCCCAGTTGCAGTAGCCGTCCCAGACCGCGACCCGGTGTAGTGCTGACGTGCAAAATTGGTTTTTCGCCAGCAACCTGAACCAGAATCCGCGCGGAATTGTTTTCAGGCACTGGGTCGCTTGCTTCACCGTTGATGCGCAAGCGGTATTCCAGGGTGCCCGGCTCAGAACCGCGCACGCGAAATGCTACGCGATGCCGGCCCGCAGAAAACTCCTTATCTACACTGGCCACCACGGTTTCGCCCAATAACAACTCGGCACGGACCCTTTGCGGCGCGGGGACGTCGAGCCACGCACTGATTAGGAAACCGGAGTTCGGCAAAACGCGTGAGGGCGATTCAACAGCGGCAATGGCCAAGTCGCCCACGCTGCTACGCGTGTGGAGGCGATAGTCAACCGGGACCTTGCGCGCGACCAGGCGGCTCACGAGTGTTTCGGGGTCAACGCCCGTCCAGCGGCCGTCCGAGAGCACCAAAATCCGCCCTGGTCGGTCTTGGGGGATAAGTTCCAATGCTTTGTCGAGGGCTGCGGCTAACGCTGAGCCGTCGGCGTCCACTTCATGCAGAAATCCTGGAAAGGGGGCTTGGGTGGGAGCCAATTCCACCACGGCCTGTTTGCCAAACGCCACTACGCCTAAACGTTCCTGTCCCCTCCGACTCCGCTGTAACAAGTCCACCACTTCCTTATGGCGCGCGTCGCTCTCCGGAGGCATCGAGGCACTCCGATCGGCCACGACAACCAACACTCCTTCTCGAGTTTGTTGCGGAATAGCCAGTCCGGCTAGGGCTAACAGTAGCAAGACCAATGTGGTTGCGCGTAAGGCTTGTGACCAACGAGAGGATTGCGGCCAATACCGCCACGCTAAGAAGAACGGTAATGCTAGAAAAAGCCAACCGGGTTCGCTAAGCATGACCTAGCTCACTCTTGGCTGGCGACGTGGTCTAGCTTATACAAATGCTTTGCCGCCTCCCGCATCGGCGGTCGTCCTTTTCTGAATTATTATTATGTCGGTAATTATCATCTGTCTGCGAGGATCAACGATTACTCATCGAACGTTTTGCACGGGGCCAGAAATTGCGAGCATTCTGACAAACTACGGGGTGACCTATGAGCTTCACTGCGCGGGCAACTGTGTCGGGCGATCCGCAATCGCAGGCTCACCGCGAAGATGCTAGCGACGTTTGGGCCTATTGTGAGCAATTAGGTCGGAAGGCAAAAGAAGCGTGGCGGCACATGGCACAGGTGAGAGGGGCAGTGAAAGACGCCGCGTTGCGTCGCGCCGCTCAGCAGTTACGCGCTCGACAGGCCGAGATACTTCAGGCGAACCAGGAAGATTTAGCTCGTGCGGCGGAGTTAGGCCTGACCGCAGCGCAAATCGACCGGTTGCAGCTGAATCCAAAGCGGATCGAAAGTATGGCCGTCGGCCTGGAGGCGGTGGCGGCTTTACCGGACCCGGTCGGGCAAATCATCGAAGGCAGCGTCCGTCCAAACGGGCTGGAAATACGGAAGGTGCGTGTTCCCCTAGGCGTGATTTTTTTCATCTATGAGTCGCGGCCTAACGTAACTGCGGATGCGGCAGCGCTGGCCCTGAAAAGCGGCAATGCCATCATCCTGAGAGGTGGCAAAGAGGCCGTGGCGTCGAACACCGCGATCTTTCGCATCCTCAGCGAGACGTTTCGCGAGGTGGGCATTCCCGAACATGCGGTGCAGTTAATCGATCGGCCTGAGCGGGCCATCGTGACCGAATTCTTGCATTTGCCACAGTACATAGACTTGGTCATTCCGCGAGGGGGCGAAGGACTAATTCGCACGGTGGCTGAGGAAGCGCAAATGCCCGTTCTGAAGCACTATAAAGGCAATTGCCATGTCTACGTCGACGCCAGCGCCGACCTCGAAATGGCAGAACGTATTGTCGTCAATGCGAAATGCCAACGTCCGGGCGTATGTAACGCCGCCGAGAGTCTCTTGGTACACCAAGCAGTGGCGGAACAATTCTTACCGCGGATCGCTCACGCCTTAGAGCAACGCGGTGTCGAATTACGGGGTTGTCCGCGGACACGTCAGTATCTACCACATATCCGCGCGGCAACGGAGGAAGATTTTGCTGCCGAATACCTCGATCTGATTATTTCAGTAGCGGTCGTGGATGACTTAGAAGCCGCGATCGCTCATATCAATCGCTTTGGCTCGGGACACACGGATGCTATCGTGACAGGCAATTTGATGGCGGCTCAACGCTTCGTCAATGGAGTGGATTCTGCCGCGGTCATGATAAATGCGAGTACCCGTTTTCATGATGGTTACGAATTCGGCCTGGGAGCGGAGATCGGGATCAGTACTGACAAGTTTCACGCCCGCGGTCCTTGCGGCTTGACTGAACTGACGACGTATAAGTGGGTCGTTTGGGGCGAGGGCCAAGTAAGGGAATGACACAGGCTTGCTGGTTTGGTATGCTGAAAGATGAAGGGCAGCGGGACGAAGTGCAGGTTACGCACGAGCCAGTGTCACCGGGACAAAAGGCAGAGGAGAGACCGACGATGGTACTGATCTGGGGGGTGTTGGCAGGCGTGGCACTGGCGGTGTTGGGCGGCATTGCCGGACTTTGGTTGCGACAACGAGCGGAGGCATCTCGCCCGTGGGCGAATCGTGAACTGTCAGCCGTTACTCTGCAGCATATCGCTTTGTATCAAGGCGGACAACTTGACAAGCACGCTGTGGCAGCAGCTAAGGAGCGCTTTGAACGATGGTTAGCTCGTGGCCAATGGGAACGGGTGGAGCAACAAATGCGACCGGGCACCAGTTTTGTAGTGCACGTGCGTGCCCTGACCGAGATCGGCAGCGAAGCGGCTTGTCGTATCCTCGAAAGTCAGGTCGGCCGACGGCTAACCGAAGATCAGCTCGACCAAACCTGGTATTGGATTGATGTCGCCAATAGCTTGCGCGCATTACAACGTGAGGAAAGTGTTCCGTTACTGTTAGCGTCGTTTTCGCAGGCGGACGAATTTCCCTTAGCGCAGTACTTAGCGGCTGAAATCGTCAGTTTCACGAGTTTTGCAGGTTATTTGCGCCAAGGGCCTACTCCGCAGGCCCGGGCGGCATTGCGCATCCTGTTACGGGCCGTGGAGGGCTTCCGCTTCGGTGTGCCTCCGCAGTTGTTGGCCGAGGCTCGAATCGGCGAGATGCTGGCAGCGGTTAGCGAGCAACCACCTAATGAGCCTGATCCCGTGCTCCTGCGCCTGGGCCGCGAATGCCAGCGTTTGTTACGCCGACAGACTACCCTGGAACGGGCTCTGGCCGAGGAACCTGCCGAGGTGGAGGCCTTACGCGGGCAATTGCGGATTTTGGAGAGTATCGAGCCCCAATTTAGGGAGTATTTGACTGAGCAAGGGCCGAATTTGCTCCATCGGTTACGGAGCTTCCATGGCCAGGAGCTACGCGATGCCTTGTGGGCTGTCCACGATCTGCGCCTCGAAGCAGGTCAAGAGTTACTACACCTTTACCAAGATTGTCCGGAACATCGCGACCTAATCATAGCGGCGATGCGCTGGTCGCGAAGCGCGCAGGTGGCCAATTTGTTGCGACAAGAGGCTAACGAGTTGTTGGAGCGTTTGACCCGGACTCGGCGGCGTCATCCGCTGATTTGGCCCTGGCGCACTCAGGCCGACCGACAACGACTCGCGTCGTTACTCTTAGCTTTACGTGGCCACGACGCCTCTGAAACGGAGGCGCTATTAATGACTGCGGCCAGTCACTTCGATCCTGGGGTGCGTCTGGCGGCAATCAGCAGCTTGGGCTGGATGAGTTTGTACCAACCGCAGCGGGTGTTGTCCCGTTTGCGTGCAGCCGTAAGGGACGGCCATCCTGAGGTGCGTCGGGCTGCACGGGCAAGTTTGGCTCGGTATGGCCACCGCGAATCCCTTGAATGGTTCACCCGTGCATTACGCAGCCAGCAATCCCATCGTGTTATCATGGCTATTCAATCCATAGTCGTGGAGGATCTCACTTACCTCTGGCCCGAACTAGACCGATTGGCCGATGCCCAGGACCCCGATATTGCCTGCCTAGCTCAGGAAGGCTTGGTACAAATGCTGGAAGAAATGGATTACCATCGCATTTCCTGACGTGGCTCATGTACCCTCCATCTCGTCCAATATCATGAGCGCCGCTGCTACATAAATAAACTGGGAACATTAATGGGCGACTCGAGGGAGGTATGACTGGCGCGGTGGCAACGACTGTGGACGAGCCAAGGGAACGACAAAAGCAACTGTATCGCCATGCCTGCTGGGAAAGTCGGCTCACTGTTTTCCTTTGGTTAGCTGCTTTTGTGTGGACACTAGGCTATTGTTGGCTCCGTGGTTACGATCACGACGCGGATGCGCTATTGGTGCGCTGGGGCTGGGCTGTGGCGAACGCTGAGGTCTTCCCCTTGCGTCTGGGCATGCCCAACTGGATTTTCTGGGGCATCTTCGTGCCCTGGATGACGGCCACCTTACTCACAGCTACCCTGTCTTTCCTCCTGCCTGATGACCCGCTTCGGGAATAACGCTCCAACGCTGTCAACCATTGCGTCGTCGCTGGCCCGTTTTAGTAACGATGGTTGGAGGAATTGCCCTGCATGGCCCGAGAAGAGCAATGAGCCAATAATAAGGCATTCAGTAAAATCGCTGGTGCGCCAGCGGCAAGAGCCAGCCGATGGCAAGAACCCAAGCCGTACGACGCAAGCAAGAAGACTCTATGAACCTCGAATTAGGACCTGACAGCGGTCAAGTGCTGTTGGCCTTTGCGCTGTACCTGTTAGGGGTGGCGGCGCTGGGCATTTTCTCGCACCGTTATTTGAAGCGGGGAGAGTTCCTGCAAGAATACTTCCTGGGCAACCGCGAGTTGGGAGCGTGGGTGCTGGCTTTATCAGTAGCGGCGACGGCGATCAGCGGCGGGACGTTCATGGGATTTCCCGCGCTGATTTATACGCACGGTTGGGTGCTCGGGCTGTGGATTGCCAGCTACATGGTGGTGCCGATGACTACCATGCTGCTCCTGGGGAGGCGTATCAACCAGGTAGGGCGTATCGCCGCTGCGGTCACTGTTCCCGACGTTTTTCGCGACCGGTTTCAGTCTCCCGTTTTGGGGGTATTGGCGAGTGCGATTATCCTGTTATTTCTGCCGTTCAATCTGGTAGCTCAGTTCAAAGCGGGCGGACTAGTGATGCGCGAAGCGCTGCAGTTACGTCCCGACGCTGCGGTGTTGCTTGGGCAGCAGGTCAGCGATACGAACGAACTCGTTTTACAATTCCGTCTCAGCAACGGTCTGGAAGTTTCGCAGCGGGTGCCGCCCATGAGTAATGTGGGATATTGGCTGCCTGCCAGGACGGCAGTCGATCCGCAGTCGCGGTGTGTGCGGGTTTATTGGCGGGATGAGCACGGCGAGCACGAGCGGGTAATCAGCTATCCTGCGGTGCGGTGGCGCTTTCCGGGATTCCGTCAGGGTATCGAAGCGGGGTATCTCCTCGGTTTGGTGATCTTTGCAGCCACGGTGATCGGATACACGGCCTATGGCGGGTTCTGGGCAGTTACTTGGACCGACGTGCTCGAGGGATTGGTGATGCTCGTCGGGGTGGTAATAATGGCAGTCCTCGCGGTGCAAGCGGTACCCGCCGTCGCAACGGAAGTGGGAACGTACACCGGCCTGGCCGCGGCCACCTGGCGCTTGCACGCCCTCGACCCGCAACTGACCCAGGCCCCAGGCCCAGGACAGTTTCTTCCCTGGACATTGGCCCTGTCGTTTTTCCTGATGTGGTCGCTCATGGGACCGGCGCAACCGAGCACGATGGTCCGGCTCATGTCGTTTCGCGACACGTTGAGCATGCGGCGGGCTTTGTTCCTGATTTGCCTCTATTTCACGTTGGTTTATTTGTCCTTGCTGGTAATTTTCACCTGCGCCCGGGCGATATTCCCTACGGAATACGTCAACCGCATCGGTAGCCGGGGGCCACCCGACAGTATTATGCCCGCGATGATTCGCCATTTGACCGCAGCGCGTCCATGGCTCGGCGGATTGCTTCTGGCCGCTCCATACGCCGCCATCATGTCCACAGTGGCCGCTTACCTGCTCACCATTTCTTCGAGCTTGGTGCGCGACCTAGTGCAGCGAAGTCTGGGCCGGGAGGTTTCCCCCAGATTGTTGCGGATTCTGAGTTACGGCACGACGGCGTTGGTCGGCGTAATCGTTTTTCTCGGAGCGCTGAATCCGCCGGAGTTTTTGCAATATATCATCGTGTTTACCGGCTCGGGCCTGGGTTGCACCTTTTTAGTGCCGATGCTCATGACGCTCTATTGGCGTCGGGCCACCAAAGTGGGTGTGCTGCTGGCTCTGCTGGGCGGTTTTCTAGGAGTTTTCGTGTGGTATGCGTTTGGTTGGCTCGAAGGACACGCCCAGTCGGCTTTAGAAAGTTTTGCCGCGTCCCATGCAGCGAGCGAAGCCGTGGAGTCAAGTGCCCATCGTCCGCCCGCTTGGGCCGTCTGGGTGCAACAGAATCTGTCGTGGCTGCCGGGATGGGGTCGGCCACGCGTCGATCGGTTCACACCGCTTTATCCGTTCGGCTTCGATCCGTTAGTTAGCGGACTTATCTGCTCTGTTTTGGGCGGATTGCTTGGCAGTTGGTGCACTCGGCCTGATCCGAATTTGGTAAAGAAATACTTCCCAGACTGAGGGCCGAGGCGAAGTGAAACGGGAGATAAGGCGCGTATGAGCTGGGCGATACCTCGTGGCTACCGCTTTGCTGGGGGGCGCTGTGGGATTCGCGGGGCGGATTCGCGGAAGGATTTGGCCCTGATTGTTAGTGACCTTCCCGCAGCCGCGGCGGGAGTGTTTACTCAGAATCGCGTCTGTGCCGCACCTGTTCAGGTGAGCCGACAGCGGGTGCCCCAGGAACAGGCGCGCGGCATCGTCGTATGTTCGGGCAATGCGAACGCCTGTACGGGAGAGCAAGGCCGACGCGATGCCTGGCGCATGACAGAGTTGTTAGCCGAGTTGCTCCAATGTCCGGTGGAACAGGTTCTAGTGTGTTCCACGGGCATCATCGGTCGCCCGTTGCCGATGGACTGTATCGAAAGCGGAATTCGCAGCTTGGCGGCACAACTCAGCGCCACCCCAGAGGCAGTGCAAGCCGTGGCAGAAGCCATCCTCACCACTGATTCACGTCCCAAAATTGCGGGCCGAACCTTGAATCTAGCGGGCAAGGAAGTTCGCATACTAGGCTGGGCCAAGGGTGCGGCGATGATCGGTCCGAATCTCGCCACCATGCTTGCTTTTCTGCTCAGCGATGCCCGTGTCGCTGCGAGCGACTTAGACCGCATGCTTCGACGGGCCGTAGATGGGTCGTTCCAATGCATCAGTGTGGACGGGCATACAAGCACGAATGACACCGTGTTGGCACTGGCTAACGGTGCCGCAGGAGATCTTCGTTTGACGGGTAAAGAATTGGAATGTTTTGAACAGGCTCTGACCGAAGTGTGTGAGGAGTTAGCGCGAGCCATCGTGGCCGATGCCGAGGGTGCGGCCCACCTGATAACACTAGAGGTGCAGGGCACACGGACAGTAGCAGAAGCGCGGCAGATTGCTCAGGCGGTGGCCAACAGTCCTTTGGTGAAGACAGCGATCTTCGGCGGCGACCCGAATTGGGGACGCATCGTTTCCGCCGCCGGCTATGCCGGCGTGGATTTTCGGGAAGAAGATTTATCGCTTTGGATCGGCGAATTCCTACTCTATGAACGCGGCCGCCCGGTGCCGTTCCCTGAAGCCGAGGTCAGCCGATACCTGCGGCAGAACCGCGAAGTGATAGTCCGGCTGCGCTTCGACTTGGGTTCAGCAGCGTGCCGATTCTGGACGAGCGACCTGACCTACGATTACGTTCGGCTCAATGCGGAATATACCACGTAAGGTACCGTGCCAGTGTGAGGATTGTGTGAAATGCCCTGAGAACCTGGGAACCTTCAGGCTTGCTGTCAGTTGTAATTCTTAAAAGGGCAGAGTCGGCAACGTATAGGATTGACCTTACTAAACGACCTCACGGGTGGAAAACGAAATGAGCCAACCACTAAGCCGCCGGAATTTCCTACAGTATGTCGGTTGGGGCAGCTATGCGCTGATGCGGGACTGGTCGCGGTTGGTGCAAGCGCAGGCTGCGCCTTCCAACCGACCGAGTGCACCGCCCCCGTTCTTCAAGCCCATTGCGCCGTCCACCGAAGACCAGCTGATTTTACCCGATGGCTATCGTTACCAGTTGCTCGCCGTCTGGGGCGATAGCTTGGGAAGTCGTGGGCCTTATGGTGAAGAAAGAGTCGGCAGCGATTGCGATTTTCTCGCCTACTTTCCCATAGATGCTTTACAGGGCGGGCGCAATCCCAATGAGGGTTTGCTCTGGATCAATCATGAAAACTGTAAGCCGCTTTTTGCTTCGGGCTATGACGGCACGCGGCGCACCGAGGAACAGGTGATTCAGGAAAAGCTCCAAGTCGGCGGCACGGTGTTACACATCCGTCGAGAAGCTGGTCGCTGGCACGTTGTTAAACCGTCACCCTATAATCGGCGACTGACGGCTTTATACCCCGAAATTCGCCTGACCGGTCCCGTAGCCGAGCGAATACCTGTGGTTCAAGGCACATTAGCCAATTGTTCAGGCGGCCGTTCTCCTTGGTGGACGGCCCTTTCGTGCGAAGAAAACTTTCATTGGTTCAATCGCTTTGCCCGCGACCCAGATGATGACGGCTACGGCTGGCAGGCGGTTCCAACTCAAGCCATTGACGAGACACATTACGGTTGGGTCGTTGAGGTGGACCCTTTTGGCCAGTTACCGCCCGTCAAACACTCAGCCTTAGGCCGATTCGCTCACGAAAATCTTGCTTGGCGCCTCGGAGCCACGGGGCGCCTTGTCTGCTACATGGGGGACGACTCAGCAAATCAATACTTCTACAAATACGTTTCCGCCGAGCCGCTGAGTTCAGGTATGACGCGTCAAGAACAGCGGCGCTTGCTCGAACGGGGCACGCTTTATGTTGCGGATTTCCTGCGGCAGGTCTGGATTCCGCTCGATGTGCGGCGTAATCGCAAATTGCAGGAGGCAGGCTTCCGCACCCAAGCCGACGTCTTGCTCGAAACTCGTAAGGCAGCGAAAGCGGCGGGGGCAACGCCGTTGGACCGCCCCGAAGATTGCGAAGTGCATCCCGCAGATGGCTCCGTGTATTTGGCCCTGACCAACAATGTGCTGCATGGCAACTTATTCGGCCAGATTATTCGCCTCGTCGAGGACAACGACGATGCCGAAAGCGAAAGCTTTCGCTTCGAGATATTCCTGGTCGGCGGGGCACCTAGCGGCCTGGCGTGTCCCGACAACTTATGCTTCGATCGCCGAGGTAATCTTTGGGTGGCGTGTGATATATCCCATGTCCTTCTCAACCGTTGGGCCTACCGACGTTTCGGTAACAATGGCTTATACGTCGTTCCCACCCGTGGAGAGAGTGCTGGTGATGCGTTCCAATTCGCCTCAGGCCCGGTCGAAGCCGAGTTAACCGGTCCCTGGTTCGCGGAGGATTATTCCTGCCTGTTCCTGTCCGTGCAGCATCCGGGGGAAGGTACTCGTAGCCTGGATAATCCGACGAGCCATTGGCCCCACGGAGGCCGAGACATACCCCGGTCGGCGGTGGTCGTGATTGACGGCTTTCCCGCGGGTTGGTAGCAGAGCGAAAAACATCACCTGACGCGATAGTTACAGGTAATTTGCCAGTGAGGTTCAGGCTGGCCGGCGGAGACGCGGTCGCACTTCGGGATTGACAATCCGACCATCCTCGAACCATTCGCCTCGCAGCAGTCCTACTACCGTCCGCGCGGCCATCTCGGCCATATCCCGCAGACTTTGCGTATCTGCGCCAGCCAGGTGCGGTGATACGATTACGTTCGGCAAACGAAACAGGGGATTATCTCCCGGCGGTTCTTTTTCAAAGACATCGAGTCCCGCTCCTCGAATTTGTCCTTTTTCCAACGCCTCCAGCAGATCCCGCTCGCACACTAGG
This sequence comes from Gemmatales bacterium, assembly GCA_025060195.1. Classification (GTDB taxonomy): domain Bacteria; phylum Planctomycetota; class Planctomycetia; order Gemmatales; family HRBIN36; genus HRBIN36. The sequence goes on from JANXCQ010000003.1 coordinate 198,919, forward strand.
CCGCCGCGGGCCGTATTGATCAGGAAAGCCGTCGGCTTCATGAGCCGGATCGTCTCGGCCCGGATCAAGTAGCGAGTTTCCGGCGTAAACGGAGTATGTAAGCTGACAAAGTCGGACCGGCGCAGTAGCTCTTCCAGAGAGACCAATTCGATGCCGTGTTGACGAATGAAATCCCAGTCGGGGGCCTTTTCTGTCGCGAGCACTTTCATACCAAAGGCCAACCCCCGTAGGGCCATGGCTTTCCCGATACGGCCCAGTCCGACAATACCTAAAGTTTGTCCTCGCACAGGCACGGTCGGCTGGCGCGACCAGCCCCCTTGCACCGTCCATTGATGTTGACGTACGACGTCCTTGGCCAAGGCGAGCAGTAGCGCGAAAGCATGCTCGGCCACGGCATCATGATTCGTGCCAGGCGTGATAGTCACGGCCACGCCATGGCGCGTCGCTGCCTCCACATCCACCGAGTCATAGCCGACCCCGCTTCGCGCAATGACGCATAATTCCTTCGCCGATTCGATGACACGGGCGGTATAAGGTTCAGGCCCGGCTATGGTCGCATGCACGCCCGGCAAACAGCGGAGTAAGTCCGACTCCGTGAGCAAGCGAATCTCCGGCGGGAAAACTACTTCTAGGCCTGCATCGCGAAGGATTCGTACGTAGCTGGCGTTCTCGTCACACAACACCGGTGAGCCGATCAAGACTCGGGCCATGACTACCTAGCCTTTGTGAATGTAGGATAATTAGTGAGTAAATCGTCATATACGGTGAAGTGCTTCCCGGCAACCAACGTTCACTAGGGAGAGTTCTGATGGAACGCGTGATGTCTGCTGTGATCAAAGTCTTTCGCAGGCGTTTCCGGATACCATCTTGGCTAGGTATAATACGGACAGCCCTGATTACTGGAGGCCGTGTCAAAGTAATCGCTGCGGTGGGTAAGTGAGGGGCGCTATGGACAGAATCCCGATGACCCGTGAAGGCTATGAAAAGCTCCGTGCGGAGCTGGAATACTTGGAAAATGTCAAGATGCCCGAAGTACGGCAACGGATTGCCAATGCCCGGGCCTTGGGTGATTTACGTGAAAACGCCGATTATCATGCCGCCCGTGAATTGCAGGGCATTCTCCAGGCCAAGATTAACGAAATCCGTTACAAGCTGTCCCGGGCTGAAATTATTGACAAAAGCGAGTTGCCGCAGGATCAGGTCGTGTTTGGCGCACGCGTACGTTTCCGCAACATTGACACCGGCGAGGAAGATTTCGTGCACATTGTTGGCCCAGGCGAAGAGGATTACGACAACAACAAGATTCTCGTCACTAGTCCGTTAGCCCAGGGCCTGCTGGGCAAAAAGGTGGGGGAGATCGCTGAGATCCAGGTTCCAGCAGGTTTAAGGCGCTTGGAAATTCTGGAGATTACCATCCCATAGTAGGGTGTTGAGAAACCTGAGCCAAAGGACACTTGACTCAGTTTATTGGATCATTCGCCGGCGTGATGGCAAGCGTTAGCGCCCGAGGTCGATTCGCGGCTGGTAACGCAAAGTCAGACGGAACTGCGGTCCGGGGCAGAGAACCTCCCAGTAAGGGCGACTCTCGCCGGGCATTTGTGCTGGTTGAAGGCGGCAGCGGTCGCAACTGGGTAACAGCCCCGGTAGGTAAGTCAGGCGTATGCGACATCGTCCCGATTCGGGAACCAGGTCGGCCAGGGTAACACTCCCAGTTTCTACACGAAGTAACCGTCCCTGCCCATGGATGATATAACCCGATGCCGGTCGAGCTAAGAGTCGCCAACCCGTGGATTGATCGTGGGCGACGACTCGGACTTCGGGCAGGCGCAACAAAAACTCCGCCGTCTCAGGCCGACGCACGAGCAGCCAACCGACGTTATGACGCGCGAAAACTTGGTCGAGTTCGGGCACTGACCAAGCCATAATCGGTTTGCCGTTGAGATAGCTGACTGCCTTTGCTAATGCCGGCCCTGGAGGTAGTGCCATGTCGCCCGACGGTGCAAATTGGCGCATGCGCCAACGAAAACTATGAAAAGCCCACGGTACCTCCCGACCTAAACCATTGGCGAACAACCTACCACTGGAAGCTATTAACATCGGTGACCAACGGAGAAACTCCTCGTCCTCTTCCACCGCAATAGCCGATTGCAGGCTTGTGTGTCGTCGGAGCCAATCACTCAGGAGCTTCCATTGCGCCGGAAGCTCGGTTTCATCAATGGGCCGACCTCCGACACTTTGGTGTCCCACCGAGTCCTCAGAAACTAGAAACAAGCGCACCATAACGCTCGAAGCGACCACCGAGTAAACTACGCCCACCATCAAAACCACTGCTGGAATTCTAGGGAGCCAATAACGCCATGGCACGGCGGAGACCATGTGCTGTTGTGAGTTGGTTACCTGGTTGGCTTTGTCAGGGACTAGGGCCAGGGCGAGCGAGGCTGCAACGATCCACATAGACCACGTAGCATGAGCCAAGCGCGCGGGCTGCCATGCCCAAGGTAACGGCAAGGTGGGCGTCATTCCTAACAAGATCAGTAGTCCCAAAAATATTAGCCAACTGCGTCGGGCCGGAGAGTAACTCCCACGAGAACATCCGAGCCAAGCCGCTCCCAGGAAAGATACGGCTCCCAGCCAATCTTGCCCACTCCAGCACGAGATAACGGTTCGTAAGGAAGGGTCGCGCTCAGGCAGCCGTCCGTCCAGGAGCCACCATGTGTCGTAAGCGGCCCACAGCGTCGGCAAGTAGCATATGCCCACAACCGTCGCACCAGCTAGAGTGCCCAGGTGCCACCAGATAGAATGTCGCGCACCCACTCGCAAGTACCAAAGTAACCCGACGAGGAACATAATCAGCCCCGCTAAAGGATAGGACCATCCGAGCAGAATCAAACCTCCCACGGCTGATAAGGCCGCACTAGGACGTGAGTCGTGCTGCCAAGCGCACCAACTGGCGACGATTGCCGGAATTAGCGCACTTGCGAGCACCAAATCGAGGTCACCTTCCCTAAGTGCTAACACGCCTGGACCGTTCCAAAAGGCTAAAATACTCAGAAATACGCTCCAACTGGCGAGCAAACTCCCCGCTCCTAGGCAACGCGCCGACCCCCACCAGGCCAAAGGTAATAGTAGCACCGTAGCCAAGAGTGTCATTTTATAAGCGCGCCAGTTATTGCTCCACAACTGGATCAGCGCTGCCCAACGTCCCTGGCTATTCCACCAAGGTGTGACTAAGTAGCCGCCATAGACCGCAGGATCCCAGGCCACCGGACGCCACGGTGCGATACCCAATCGTGCCTCGTACCAGTGCCGCGCATGTTCACCAAGGAAGAGCGGCTCATCATTGAACCAGTAACCAGCCCAAACATGGAAAGTTTCCGTGAATACGCCTAGGCCGTGATTCCAGGCGGAGCGGCCCAATTCGACCAACTTCGACCATGCTGCAATCAAGACCTGGGGCGGATTCTCCCCGCGCCACGAAATCGTCAACCAAGCGTGCGTAATCAGAACCAATCCTTGGAATAGGACAGCCAGAAACCATCCGCGACGAGCCACTCGATGGTGAGGCGTCGGGCCAATCTCCTGCCGGGCCTTGCTCGAGAAAACGGAGGAGCTAGGGGAGATAAGCGTGTTGCGGTTGTCGAATGCGTTGCGCGATGCGCTTACAGTCGAGGAGGCATCGAGCTTTACTACCTGCCGTTCCTGCGTCGAGCCACCGTGCCCTTCGTCCTGTCGAACAAGCAACTTACCCTCCATGGCCAACACATCCTAACACACCCTTCACGCCGGGCAAGATGAACTTACAGATAACAGATGCTCTATCCGTTCCAGCATTCCGACGTAAAGACAACACTAACAGCAGGCGAGTCAGCGACTTCTATTGAAAGTACTTTTAGGATAGGAAGAGACTGACCAAAACTTTACACTGATTTAACACATTTCTGACTTTCGCAAGTCTTGATAGTTGGTTAGAATTGCGTGAGCGAGAAAAGGGTACTTCCTTAACTGGAGCGGGCTAGCGACCATTAAAAATTTACCACTCATCGGTTGCATGAGGTGACCCCATGTGGAACCTATTCCGAGCCTGGCAGCGTAAGCGTAAGTCGACGTGGCGGAAGTTACCAGTGCTAGTATTAGTGAACGGCCTAGCTGAACAAGCGGAGAGCTGGTATTGCAATCGGTTAGACTGGCAACGCGATTTCGATGTGAAGGTACCCGAAATTTTAGTCTATGATGGAACCCAGTTGCAACAACGCATCGCTCAAGGGCTGCCCATTACTGTTCCTTACCTGACCGACTGTTTAGAGGAATATCTCGACCGTTTCGTACAAAAACCGCCTTACTTTCTGGTGGCGAGCAGTCTCGGCTGCCAAATCGCCGTGGAGCTAGCGGTCCGTCGACCTGCCTGGGTGAAGCGGATGGTGTTACTATGTCCCTCTGGATTCGGCGGCTCAGAACGGCTACCAGTGGTCGAAGGCGTGCGGCACAATGACCCGGAAGCTTTAGTGCGCAGCATTTTCTATGACCCCCGCTATGTTGACCAGGAAATCCTGCGTTGCCTGCGCCAACGGATGCAACAGCGGGAGTGGAAAAAGGGGGTGCTTCGTACCGTACGGGGAACCACTCAGCATTCAGTCCGAGACCAACTACCCAAAGTAGCCTGTCCCACGCTGGTAATTTGCGGCGCCGAAGACCAAATCGTCTGCCCTCGAGAGGTGCACGAAGCCATACGCGATCTGCCTCAGTTCCACTACGTGCTGCTGCCCAAGTGCGGCCACGCCCCGCAAATCGAACGCAGTAAACTGGTCAATCGCCTAGTGCGCTCATTTCTGCTCAGCTCTGAAGCGTACCAACCTGCAAACAACGCGGCGCCCGAACCGGCTCTGGTTTCGTGGTCGCCCCAAGTAGAGCTCGGCCATGCTGTGGGATAGCCTAGCCCACTGGCGCCTGATACGACGCGGGGTTCAAGCCGCTCTACAGACGTACGCTCTGCGGCGCCTCGCGCGATTAGATCGAGCCCATGCCAACGAAGAGCAAGAGGCCACCCTCTTACGGCTCGTTCAGCAAGCATCTGCCACGCGCTTCGGACAGGAACATGGTTTCGCTTCGATTCGGCGTGTGCGTGATTTCCAAGAACGGGTCCCCTTACGCACCTACGAGGACTTTTGGCGGGAGTATTGGCAACCGACTTTTCCCCACCTGCAAGGTATCACCTGGCCCGTCGCTCCACGTTATTTCGCACTCTCCTCGGGCACCAGCACAGGCAACACGAAATATCTTCCCATCTCCAAGGACCTCCTCGCCTCGAATCGCTCGGCGGCGCTGTGTCTTTTCGGTTCGCTCTGGGCCAGCCATCCGCAACTCCAACTGCTCCAAGGGCGCCTATTTTTTCTCGGTGGCAGCACTGACCTGACTTTGCTGGCCCCTGCCACATATGCTGGCGACCTGAGCGGTATCGTCGCCGCGACCAGTCCACGCTGGCTGCGCCCATTCACCTGGCCACCCTTGTCATTGGCTTTACTCAAAGACTGGGACAAAAAGATCACAGAGCTGGCTCGCACATCCCCTAAGGAACGTATCACGCTGTTGGCAGGAGTGCCCTCCTGGCTCATGGTGCTCATCGAAGAACTGAAAAAGGCCGCAGGCGGCAAAGCCTTAGCGGAGATTTGGCCAGACCTGCAAGTCGTGGTGCACGGAGGAGTCTGCTTCGAGCCGTATCGCGCCTGGTTCACCCGCGAATTGCCCAACCACGTCCTCTTAGCCGAGACCTACCCCAGCTCCGAAGCCTTCATCGCTTTTGAAGACCTGCGTTATCGCCAATTACGCTTAGTCACCGACCACGGGATTTTCTTCGAATTTGTGCCCCGCGAAGAACTCAATCAAGCCCGCCCCACACGCCACACGGTGCATAATCTCGAACTAGACGTGGACTATGCCGTCGTGGTTACGACCTGCGCAGGACTGTGGGCCTACGTGCTCGGCGACGTTGTTCGTTTCACACGACGAAACCCGCCCCTGTTACGGTTTGTCGGACGAACCAGCTATTTCCTGTCGGCTTTCGGGGAACATCTGACAGGCGAGGAAATCGAACGGGCCGTAAGCCATGCCGCTCAGTTGTGTCAAGCCCTAGTAGCTGATTTCCATGTCGGCCCAGTATTCTGTCAACGTGGCCTATCCCCCGGCTGGCACCGCTATCTGATCGAATGTGTGCAACCGCCCTCCGACCTGGCCCAGTTCGCCCGGGCTTTAGATACCGAACTACGCCAACTTAACGCCGACTACGACGTTCACCGCACCGATCAAGTTGGCATCGGACCGCCGGAGGTGATCCTTCTGCGTCGCGGCGCCTTCGCCGATTGGCTCCGCTCGCAAGGCAAACTTGGCGGCCAGCACAAGGTGCCCCGCATCGATAATAGCGGCCAACTCACCGCCTCGCTCCTTCAATGGTTTGCCGACTCAGGAGCAACTATCGGCTCAACGGTCGGGAGCGGCATTGGGTCCAACTCCGTTGGTTCCCAGATCCCCGTGGCGACGCACGCCCAGTAAGCGCGTCAATCAATCATCGGCTGGTTCAACCGCTGGCCTTGTTTGCCACACCTTCCGAAACTAAACCTATGGCAAGCCGCCTCGTGTTATGGAAGGTTAGCGTAACTCCGACAATAGGAGAACTTGCTTGGGCACTGACAAAGGAAGACCACCATGCATCCCCGCACCCCTGAAGACTGGCAACGTCGCTACGAAACAGGCGACACTCCGTGGGATACAGGGGAACCCGACGAGGAACTAATCCGCATTCTCAACGAAAAGTGGTTCGGACCGTGCCGATGCGTGGAGATCGGCTGTGGCACTGGCACCAATGCGATTTACCTGGCACAACGTGGCTTCGACGTTACCGCCTTCGACATCTCGCCTCTCGCCATCGAAAAAGCCCGCATGAAAGCTCAAGCCCTCGGTGTTTCCGTTCGCTTCCTGGTCGGCGACGTCTTCGACCCGCCCGAATGCGGCGGTCCTTTTCCGCTGGTCTTCGATCGCGGCGTCTATCACAGCATTCGCGACCAAGGAGTAGAGCGCTTTATCGCGGGTCTCAAGCGCCTCACCGCGCCAGGCTCCTGGTACCTCGCCCTTATGGGCAACGCCGACGACCCCAACCCCATCGAAAAAGGTCCACCGCGTGTCAGCGCACGCACCATTGCAGACGAACTCGAACCGCACTTCGAAATTTGGCAACTCCGCCGCTACCAATTCCGCGCCGTGCATCCTGACGGACAAATTTTCCACCCCCTCGCCTGGTCAGGTCTCTTCCGCCGCCGTCCGTAACCAAGAACCGTGTTTTTTGCTATGAACCACAAGCAAGTTTGGCCCACACATGACTCCTAACGCGTTTCTCAACTGCTTCCGAGCCGTCATTGTCATCAACTAAGGGAGTAACACTATGCCACTAAAGTTACCTCCGTCTTAGAGGGGATATCTGCACTGACATTATTCATGCCGACTTAGACATTCAACATCTAGAGAGCCCGTCTAGCAAATTGAAGTGTTTAGATGATTTGCCTCCGAAGCCTACTTTCTTCCGGCTTCTCAACCTCGCCATGAACCGATTTGCAATTCTAAGCGAACACCTTCATAAAGTGTGAGACGCCAACTTCAATTTCATGATGTTCTGTCAAGACCTTTGCAAGCGATTCATACCGTCAGGTTAGCTCAAGGAATTCAACCGAACCCCCGAAGCGCCGCTTAGAAAAGCGGATGCACTATCAAAGAGTATTAACCGCGACCCTCCCATGCAGCAGACGACCACTTGGCCTACCTCGCACTTGGCACACCTTACGGCCTACAACGCTCGTTGCGACTACCATGACGTGATTTTGAGCCAACAAGAGTCTTTGCTTCCTAGAAGATTGCCATCTTGACCTTTGTTCTCCACTAGAACATCAAGCGATTTTTGCCCACAAAAAATTTTTCATTTTTACTCCTAACACCCGACGGCCTTTTTGTTATAAGTGCCACAAGCGACCGACGCCGCATTCGTTTCCCAGGTACACCTACTCAGCTGACCCAACAGAAAGGAGGGAGCACCATGTTCTTCGTGAAGCAAGGTTCTCTCAGGAGAGAGTAATACTGCGCTCTTGGTTGGAACGCTGGTTCGGGCGATTCGGCCGCATCCTGGTAAATCAGCGTTCGCCAAGTCGTAGCACGTCGTCGAGCCGTCTGCGCTTGGAACAACTGGAAGACCGTTCCATGCCCAGCCTGACTGTCAGCCTCCCCGAGCTGTTAGAGTTCCACGAGGGCGAATTCGTGTACGTGTATCCCAACGTCAACCACACCCCCGAATGTTCCAGCGGTCCGCTGCTCTTTTCCGCCACGGGCCTGCCTGACGGCCTCAGCCTCGACCCGCACACCGGCCTGATAAGTGGCATACCTCCCCATGGCCTGGCCAATCGCACCTTCTCTACCCGCGATTACACCATCACCCTGACCGCCACCGATGGCCTGGACACCGCTTCCGATTCGACGACCTTACTTATCCGCAATACCGACTATTACTTCCACAACGGCCTGGGCGACCAGACCAGCACCGAGGGGGATTATGTTTACCTTGATTTACCCTCCCTCTGGGGTTCCGCGTATGCGGGTCTGAACCAGCAAGCGCCGCTCATGTTCTCGGCCTATAATCTTCCCTCTGGCCTCACGTTAGACCCTGACACGGGCGTTATCACCGGGGTTATCTCGCATGACGCGGTGACTGGCGAGAATTCGCCGCATTCGTTCTGGGTCGCCATCACAGTACAAAACTTAGCCGACGGCGACACCGCCACCGTGAGCTTCAACTGGGTGATTCTGGATGATCCCAATGCTTCCGAACCGCCTGCGAACCATAACAATGACGGCCCACCGGAAACCAACGGTGGAACACCGCCCAATTTGGGCGATGACCCACCCCCAGGTAGCGGTAACGAATCCCTGGGCCCTAACCCATTCCCGCTTAGTGGCCAACACCTTTATAGCTCGGAGGGGGAGCCTGTCCGCCTCTATCTCGGGCCCCTTACGGACGCCTCCGGGAATGCCCTCACTTATACGGTCACCGGCGCCCCTATCGGTGTGGCTTTGACTTACGTCACGCAGGGCGATGACGTTACGGCTCCCGGGGCACACTTAGAGGGAATCCTAGGCTTCAGCAATGTCAGTAGAAATCCTGGATTGCGCGATTTCTTAGTAACCGTTCTCATCACGCAAGCTGATAGCAGTAATCCAACGGATAGCTATGATTTCACCTGGACCGTTACAAACCTAAATCGACTACCGATGTGCGACGGGCTGCAAATCGTGAACTTGACGGAACCGAGCCGCTGGAACGCTCCACGCACGAAAGATGTCCTGCAAGCCTTCGTCGTTGGTGTTCGTGATGACGATGGGGAGACCGTGGCCGTGCGAGTCGTGTGGCACGTCAATGATACTGTCATACAAATGGACGAAAACACGGTAAGCATTTTCGATCTAAGTTTCCCTGGAAATGGAGACGTGGATGATGAAGTTACGTTAGTCGTGCAACTGGACGACGGCTGCGGTTGGTTCAACGCTATGAGTATTTCCTTCACCGTGGCTAATACCCCGCCCGTTATACAAACCGTAGATGTCGAGGGCTATCAAGCTTTCGACAATGATACCTATTATGTTCTCGAGGGGCAACATGTAACTATACGGATACGCATACACGATGATGACTGGGAACAAAGCGCTGGCGATGAGATGGCGCGCCTAGAGCTAGTAGGTGGGGCATTGCCGCCTGGTTTGGACTTTGAAAACGGGCATTCTTATATCAGCGGGAACGGCGAAGTGGTCATTAGTGGCACCATTCAAGGACATGAACGTGAAGAAATCACAAGATATTACATCACGCGTTTGCAAGCCTGGGACAGGGTAGGTCCATCTGAACAATCTTGCTTGCTTCAGGTTGGAGCAACTAAGTTTGAGGTTCAGACAATTAGCATGGCTGCCAGCACTGATCCTAACAATCGCACTTCGGTGGCTGGCTCTGACAGAAACAACGTGCGAAGGTTGGGCCTCAAACTCGCCGGCGTGGGTTCGCCCGAAGGCGGCAGGGAAATCGTATGGTATGTCAAAGATTTGAAGACTGGGCGATACCTTAACAGTGGAGTTTATGCGCGCATTCCGCCTGGAGAGGGCCCGAATGGCAAATGGGAAATTGAACTCCCCTTCTGGGTGTTCGTCAACGAGCGGGGCAACATTGAAGGTGGGGAGAGAGCGGTTGGGCCCGAAGCTGATCTACAAGTTGAAATACGTACATATGAAGCCTTGGGTTTTATCAGGAGGCCTCTAGGGACCAGTGTTACGTTTTACATCACTGCAAGGTAATTTTGCAGGCCCCTCTTCCAAGAGCTACTAGGCAAGACTAATATGTTTAAAGGAGAAGCATGCGTAGGAGGGCACCGAGATGGTGAACAGCTTAGTCTTATGCTGTCTGAGTCTGTTTTACATGAGTTACAGTGAGATGTTGGCTCGCAGGGATTTAGCCTTGATGCAAGGGAGATGGGAACCCATTTTCATCGAGGGTGCGCTTCGGCGCGAGGATCGAGGTCGGCTTTATTCATCGCACTTTGTGATTAAGGGCGAAAAATGGATCCTCCTTACCTTGGACGAAACAGGCAAATATGTTGAGTATCCGAAACGATTGAGGCTGCGTTTGCACCCCTTAAGACAACCGAAAGCTATAGATCTGTTCGACCCTGACGACCCGAAGTGGATAGGGCCTGGTATCTATGACCTTGGCCAGTATGTTCTGGTGATTAAGCACAACCCTGAAGGGCCAGGCGGTCGACCAAAAGATTTTTCTCCTATTGATAATTCCTGTATATTAACCGTGCTCCGGCGATTGAAATAGACTCTCGATCTCTTGCACACAAAATCACTAGACTATTGAGAAACCGCTTCTCGCTCGCGAATGCGTTAGCAATAACGACACTCTTAACTCAGGGAGTGTAAACATCGAACGGGATGGTAGAATAAGAAACTTCGTTTGGGGCGACTGGGAGGTTGCTATAGATGTTACGGTCGAAGCTACGGCGGATGGGAGAATTTCTGGGCCTCTGGGCAACAGTGCGGACACCGATAGCCATGAACTATATCTCGAGCTTCGTTATACCTCCCGCACTGAAGGCTGGTTCTACCGCTTGGTTGATAGTAAGGTAACGGAATACTCGCCGGTATGGTATGTCATTTGGACTAATTAGCTGCGACCGATAGCGCTTACTAGTCAGCCTACGCTGGTCCCAGGACGATTCCCTAATGTCTGCCATCGTGTTGCTCGTTTTCGCTGTCTGGAATAATATCTTCAGGTGGAATTCCGAATTTAGATCTTCACTTTCCAATGGTGGAGCGGCAGATGAGTGATTGGGCATCCTCTCAAGTTCTAGACGTTCAAGAGAGTGCCAAACCGAGAGGGAAAAGATGGCGTAAGGTCGTCGCCGGTGGAACATGCTTAACGTTAGTGTTAGGCTATTTGTTGCCCAGCGATATCGAGCTGTGAGGGCGCTGGCGAATGGAAGAAGCCTCTTTTCTTGGACGCAACTGCGTAGTACATGTGCACCAAAAGGAAGACCTACCCTTCCCCGGACTTCATTCCTCATTGAACGTGATACACTTGTGGCGTTTGCCGTTTCCAGACTTGTACTGGGAATGGCTGCCCAGCGAATGGAAGCTGGGGGCAGTTCACTGAATTAGAAAGGCTCCCGACGCAGATTACTATCTGATGGACACGTATTATCTGAACAGTTTTCGGAACATTTTCATAGGATGTGCAGTATGGTGTTACAATTACGGAATACTACGCCTTGATGAGAACGGCGACCTATTGGTGATGAGTTCAATTCCCCGAGACTGCGCAGGATTTCCCGCAGTACCAAGACCTAAATCATTCGACGTGGAAAAGGAGAAACAATGCTTTCTGAGGCGCTATCGCAAGGTTAACTAAGTGTTATAAAGTGCCGGGCTAATCGATGCCTTGGGGCCGAAGGCTATGGAACCGCGCCACACTTATGAGCATTTCATTTTTTCCTTCGTTCGCCGCTCAGTTATGTCCATCATCGTGCCCGCGCAGGGATCAACCGAAGTGAATTTTGACCTGGGCTTACCTGGTTTAGGAAACGTCGGAGAGACTATTACGGTAATTGCCACCCCATCGGATGGCCAAACTTATGGGGAAGCACAATACGCGGAAACCACAGTGGCCAACACTCCGCCCGTAGTTACGGGCATTCTTGTGGAGGAGGGCTATCAAGCGTTGGAAGACGGCATCTATTACTTCCTCGTTGGGCAAAGGGTGGCCATTCATGTACTGGTGTCGGACGATGATATGGACGTCGATCAAGGCAATGACCAGTTACGCCTGGAAATAGGCGGTGAATCACCCCAGGCCGTAGATGGATGGTACATCTCCGAGTATCGGGATAGCAAGTTCTTCTTAGAGGCCACTCTCGCCGACCATGGAGATCCCTATGAGACAACGAGGTACTATACTGTCAATTTCTGCGCCGTAGATCGCTTCGAGGAAGGCGCTCCGTCTGTCGTTCTGTCGGTGAAATCATCGACCGTAACCGGCGTTATGGTTATTCCTCCCGCTGGAGTTCCAGGTCTCGGCACTGAGGTGTCCCCTTTCATCGTGAGTCCGGCGCTTGGCTGGCTGAGCTTTGATGTCAAATTTATGGGCGTAGGCTTCCATACTCTTTGGATGGGAGCAATCTGATATGCGGTGTATGATGATCCAGTGTTTGACGACCTTTTGCATCCTGACACATGCGTACCAGTTCGTCCGGTGCCAGTTGGAGCTGTCTTCCTTGGTCATTGGGAAGGTGTTGACTCTTTTAGCCTGATCGGTCTGCCCAATGGTGATCTCCAAGGAGCTGCCGGAGGCAGTGGGTCGGGAGGAACATGTGAAGGATATGTGAAGGAACTGTTTCTCTACATCTGGTGGAACGTGGCTGGGGTATCCTCTGCCCCCCGGAGCACTAAAACGTCGGTATTTTATGTTCAAGTAACCCCCTAAGCAACAAATCAGCTGTCTCTGGCGACGTGTCCCTATATCATTAGTCTAAGTAGACGTGCAACTATTACAGCTAGCTTACGGAGCACCTGAGCAGGTATAGCGAATAGCCTAAGACAAAGAGGAGTTTTGCGGGAGAATTGCGCATGTCTGTGAACCGTGCTACTAAAGTGTTACTAGCTTTAGGGCTTCCACTTTACTTAGTCGTGTGTGTTTTCCGTTTCGGCGAGGATAAAAACAGCGATTTAATGTGGTCTCTTCAGGGAGAATGGCGTCTAGTAAAGGTTGCCGGTCATAGACCTGATGGCAAACCTTGGCCTGAGACCGAGATTCCGGCTGATGCTAAGATCAAGATTGTCGGAAATCGGATATATTTCTACCAGAAACATACTTGGCGTCGAGCCCCGTGGCGTTTCCGCATCAATGCCGACCAACAGCCACCATGGTTTGACTTGGTATCAGATTATGACATCGATCGTGTCCTGATAAAGGGTATCTTCAAGCTGGAAAACGATATGCTTTATATATGTACTGGCGAGCCTGAAAGGCGGCCTAAGAGTTTCGAGATTGACAAAGAACGCGATATGTGGGTATGGCTGAGTGTGTATAAGCGCGAGCAAAGCATTTGGAAGTGACAGGCTCACGGATTTATTTCTTGCCTTGATACCTATCTGCCGAGAATAAATTCATTATAAACAGGTCCCTGTTATTTCTGGCTCTTAGGCTTACTAAGTCGAGGCCTATTCTTTCTCGTCAGGTTGTGAAAACTCGCATAAAGGATTACTATAAAGTATGCATTGTATAAATACTGGTGGGTAAGTTAGCGATTCAGACTGCTGCTCATAACCAATCTGAGGGCCCTTAGGCGCTCCAACGCACCTTCGACTACATTTGACAAGAACCGTTCGCTCCGATGGAACTAGAAGCGGGGATGGGCGTGCTCACGGAACTTTCACGCTCACGGCGAATCCTGACCGCACCATTTCGGGATCTCATGGCCATACCGGTGCCTCCTGGGATGGTGACAGAAAGGAGGTTTATTTCTATATCTGGTCGTGGCTAGCGCCGCCTGGAAATTTTGAGGAAGTAGGTTATGTCGGCACATTTTATGTGAAATGTGCTCCCTAACTAACTCGATAGGGCATAAGAAAAACCAGGGTCACTAACTTGATAGGAGGGCTAGATATGAAGCTGAGATGTGCCATGTTGCTCATTTGCCTCGGTGCGACGGCCACAGTGAGTATGAATTGCGGCGACAACGAAGCCATTCCCATGAACCAACCTAATCCCGTAGTTGCTCAGGTGCAAGGGAAATGACGATTGGTGGAGTCTCATTGGATACCTCCCAATGATCCGGCGCAGAAGGTGCGAGTAATTCGCGCGGGCGTCGAAGGCCCTGTGGTTTTGCTCGAGTTCGTAGGTCGTCGGGGGATATTTCGGAAGGTGCTGGAAGATGGCAGTCTTAGTAACCCTGCGCCGTTTGCATTAGATATCCTTCCTGATACTAATACTGATCCTGTGCCCTGCGACATTATCTCCAATTCAGGAGGCAAGCGGCGGAATGTCCTTCTATTGGCCAGTATGAAAGTGGAAGGAGATAAACTTCACTTGGCTACAGCGGGGTCGCTCTTGCCTGAAGATCGTCCTAAGGAATTTAAGGCATACCGAGATGACCGATTCTATGTGAATTATGACATCTTCGAGCGTGTGCGGCCTAGGGGATTGCTAAGAGGTTTGGATTTTTGGCTTGAGCGGATTGAGCGGAGTATTAGTGTTAGTCGCGAGGATGCAGGGGATTAGGCCAAGCGCAACAATATGCTGTAGCCGAGGCCTGCGAAGGCGCCCAGAATGAATCCGAGTACTTGAATGGCGCCGAGTTCCTGTCCCGCGACTTGGTTCGCCATCTGGTGCATGCGGGCAACGTCCATTTCATTGAGGGCGTTTTCAATCTGTCCGCGGATATTGAGGCGATGAGCGATTTCCGGGCCGTAGCGGCTGATCCATTCGCTGATGTAGGGTTGTGCTTTGGGCAGTGCTTCGTCAATCAGCCAACGCCAAAAGCCCGGGGCATCTAATAAACGGTTAACGACGTCGGGCAGGTTTTCCTGGAGAAACTTTTCCACAGCGTCCGCGAGATAATCGGAGGTACTCTGCTGCATGCGATTTAAAATCGGCTCAAATTCGGTTTGCTGCACTAATCGGGACAGTTGTTCGATTAGGTCTCCCACCATGTCGTATAGGCGTCTTCTGGTGTTAGCACTTTGCAATTCGGCAGCTAAGGATTGTTGGACGCCCCACCAGTCGATAGCTCTGGTAAATTCTGCGATCCACAGGAAAACTTTCCGAAGAATGCTTCCTTGTGCGTAGCGTTCTGCAGCGTCCCGAAGATAGCTGACGAGTTCCGGAACACGTTGCTGTAAAGCTTGAACTAACTTGTTTACGAACTGTTGACGTGTTTCGTGAGTTTGCAGCCATGGGCCTAGGACGGTTTCGACGAAGTGGATGACGTTTTCCTTTTTCATCCCTTGGCGCAAGGCACCGCGTAACAGCGACATGACTTCGGGGGTTAGTCGGTCGGCTAAGCCTTGAACGTTGGCGCGGATAATAGGCCCGATAAAGTATCGCAGGTTCTCACGAAACTTGGGGTCCTCGAATAAACTAGATAAGGCCTTGTTCAGCTGGGCAGCCACGACTTGGGGCGGCAAAAGGTGTTCAACGACCTGATTCGCGGTGGCAACGGCTAAGTCGGAGCGGCGTTGAGGGACAACGCCCTGACGCCATAAGCCGAGGGTGATTAGCCGCAACCAATGACGGTCTGT